>NZ_JBIATP010000011.1:0-191933 GCF_042891915.1 Streptomyces sp. NPDC001848
CCTCCGCCCTCACAGCCCTTCAGGCTCGGGTTCAAGCCCTGAGTGGCGACCCCAGCAGCATGATCAAAACAACGTGTTAATGATCTGCAAGCCCTTACGTCGTCGACCGGTCCGTCAACGCCGCCGGCGGCTCGTCGTCCATTTCGAAGGCCATCGGGAAGGGCGCGTGGCCGGCCAGGCGGAACCAGCGCACCTTGCGGTGCCGCCGCAGCGCCCGCGCGGCCCGTACGGCGTCGTTGTGGAAGCGGCGGGCCATCGGCACCCGGCGCACCGCCTCGGTCAGCTCCCGGGCCGCCGCCTCCCCGCCGGGCGCCTCACGCACCGCCTCGACCTGCTGCGCCTCCGCGAAGACGGCCCGCAGCGCCTGGCTCAGCTCGCTCTCGGCGACCTCCCGCTGCTCCTCCTCGGCCTGCCGGGCCGCGTGCGCGGCCTCGTAGAGGACGATCGACGCGGCCGGGTCGAGCACCCCCGAGGTGGCCAGCTCCTGCGTGACCGAGGCGCGCCGCAGCAGCTGCGCGTCGAGCGCGGCGCGCGCCGCGTCGATCCGGGCGTGCAGCCGGTCGAGCCGCCCCGCGGTCCAGCTCAGGTAGAGGCCGATCGCGACGAGGGCGACAAGGATCCAGATGAGGGTTGCGGTCACGGGCCGCAAGGCTACCGGGGCGCTCCGCCGGGCTTGTGGGGGCGGCCTGCCGTGGCCGTCGCCCGGGGCTGCCGCCCCCGGACCCCCGTTTCGCCTTGGACGGCCTCTTCCTCGATCGCCGGACGGGCCTGCTTCACTCCCGCGCCAGCCCCAGCCGCGCCCGCAGCCCCGTGGCCCGCTCGTCCGCCGCCACCGCTGCCGCGCCCGCCGTCACCGTTTCGTAGACGGACAGGATGTCCGCGCCGACCGTCGACCAGTCGAAGCGGCGCACATGGGCGCTTCCCCGGGAGCTCAGTTGGGCACGGCGGTCCGGGTCGTTCAGCAGGCGCACCGCGGCGTCGGCGAGGGCGTCGGCGTCCTCGTTGGCGAACAGCTCTCCGGCCGCTCCCTGGTCGAGGACCTGCGCGAAGGCGTCGAGGTCGGAGGCGAGGACCGGGGCGCCCGCCGACATGGCCTCCACGAGGATGATGCCGAAGCTCTCGCCGCCCGTGTTGGGCGCCACGTACACGTCGACGCTGCGCAGCAGGCGCGCCTTGTCCTCGTCGCTGATCATGCCGAGGAACTCCACCCGAGAGCGCAGGTCGGCGGGGAGTGTCTCGACCGCCTCCTCCTCGTCGCCCCGGCCGGCGACCAGCAGCCGCGTCTGCGGCCGGGCGGCCAGGATCTTCGGCAGGGCCTTCATGAGGACCGGCAGGCCTTTGCGCGGTTCGTCGATGCGCCCTATGAAACCGATCGTGTCCCCCTGCCACGCGGGCCTTGGCTCGGCCTTCGCGAAGAAGTCGACGTCCACGCCGTTCGGGATGACCACCGCGTCGCCGCCCAGGTGTTCGACGAGGGTGCGCCGCGCGTACTCGCTCACCGCGATCCGCGCGCTGATCTTCTCCAGGGCGGCCTGGAGGATCGCGTACGCGGCGATCATCGCCCGGGAGCGCGGGTTCGAGGTGTGGAAGGTCGCCACGATCGGGCCCTGTGCCGCCCAGCAGGCCAGCAGGCCGAGGGAGGGCGAGGTGGGCTCGTGGATGTGGATCACGTCGAACTCGCCGTCGTGCAGCCAGCGCCTGACCCGGGCCGCGCTCAGGAAGCCGAAGTTCAGGCGGGCCACCGAGCCGTTGTACGGCACCGGCACGGCCCGGCCGGCCGAGACGACGTAGGGCGGCAGCGGGGTGTCGTCGTCCGCGGGGGCGAGGACGGACACCTCGTGCCCGAGGCGGATGAAGTACTCGGCCAGATCGCGGATGTGGAACTGGACGCCGCCCGGCACGTCCCAGGAGTACGGGCAGACGATGCCGATCCTCACGGCGTGCCCTTCTCGGGGTCCTTGCTCGGGTCCAGGTCGGCGAGCCACAACCGCTGCAGCATGTGCCAGTCCTCCGGGTGTTCGGCGATCCCCGTGGCGAAGGCGTCGGCCAGCGCCTGTGTCATGACAGACGTCTTCTCGGACCGGCTACCTGACTGGGGTACCTCGATCGGGGGATGCACACGGCCCTGCATGACGGGCGAGTCGTCGTACCAGAGGGTCACCGGCAGCAGCAGCGCGCCCGTCTGCTGGGCGAGGAGGGCCGGCCCTGCGGGCATTCGGGCCCTCTCGCCGAAGAAGGTCACCTCGACGCCGGAGGCGGACAGGTCGCGGTCGGCGACCAGGCAGACCAGTCCGCCGTCGCGCAGCCGCCGGGCCAGGGTGCCGAACGCTGATCCGCCGCTGTGCGGCAGCACCTCCATGCCGAGGCCCTCGCGGTAGGCGACGAACCGGTCGTAGAGAGTCTCCGGCTTGAGCCGCTCGGCGACCGTGGTGAACGGGGTGCGCAGCTCGGTGGTGACCCAGGCGCCCGCCAGGTCCCAGTTGGCCAGGTGCGGCAGGGCGAGGATCACGCCCTTGCCGGCGGCGAGTCCGTCGGTCAGGAAGTGCAGGTCCTTGGCGTCGAAGCCGCTCTTTATGCGCTCGGGGCTCCACACGGGCAGCCGGAAGGACTCCATCCAGTAGCGCAGGTACGACCGCATGCCCGCCCGCGTCAGCTCGGCGAGCCGCTCCGGGGTGGCGTCGGGCACCACGCGCGCGTAGTTGCTCTCGAGCCGTCGTACGCCCTTGCCGCGCTGCTTCCAGGCGAGGTCGGCGATGGTCCGGCCGAGCCTGGTGGCCACGGGCTCGGGCAGCGTCCTGACCGTGCTCCAGCCGAGGCCGTACAGCCCGTCCGTGAGCCGATCCTGCAGGCTGGTCATGCCGCCGCCCCGCTCCTGTGTTCGACGCTCACTTGGTCGCCTCGCTGCCGTGCGAGGCGTTCTCGCCGTTCGGCACGGCCGCGGCGGCGTCCGCCTCGGCGGATTCCCGGCGCACGGTGACGACCCGCTGGACCAGCGTGACCAGGCTGCCCACGGCGACGATCCACAGCGCGATCGGCAGCAGCCACTGGATGCCGGGCACGCCGAACTTGTGCAGGCCCGCGAACCCGGCCGCGACCAGCGAGATCACCAGCCGCTCGGCACGCTCCACCAGCCCGTTGACCGCGACGGGCAGCCCGATCGACTCGCCACGGGCCTTGGTGTACGACACCACCTGGCCACTGGCCAGGCAGAAGATCGACACCGCGCACAGGACGTTGTCGTGGCCGTTGCCCGCGTACCACAGGGCAAAGCCCCCGAAGATCGCGCCGTCGGCGACCCGGTCGAGCGTGGAGTCCAGGAAGGCGCCCCAGCGGCTGGAGCGGCCCAGCTGGCGGGCCATGTTGCCGTCGACGAGGTCCGAGAAGACGAACAGCGTGATGACGACCGTGCCCCAGAAGAACTCGCCCCGCGGGTAGAAGACCAGTGCGCCCGCGACCACGCCGGCGGTGCCGATCAGCGTGACCGTGTCGGGGCTGACGCCCCGCCGAATCAGAAACGCGGCGAACGGTGTGAGAACACGCGTGAAGAAAGCACGCGCGTACTTGTTCAGCATGGCCTTCCCGACGGTCGGTGAGCCGCGCGGCCCCTGCTGGCCACCGGCGCGCCCAATCGTAGCCACGCGCGCGTGCGCGCGACGGCCGGGCACCCGACCCCGGTGTCACGACCTGATGGCGCCCGGGTCACGGATCGATCGTGCCCTGCGGAGCCCGGCCGGGAAACGGGATCACGTCGCTCGTATGGACGCATTGTGACGCGAGTGCAAAGCTCGAAAGAACCGCGGGCGTCACCGGAGCCGCCTCGCACGCGGGTCCGCATGTCCGCGCCCACAGTGACCTCACCGTGCACGGGAGGCAAGGCCATGGGCGACAAGGCGAACGTACACCCCGGAGCCGCCGGCAGGGCAACGGCGGCCGACCGGCCCGCGTCCGTACGGAATGTGGTGCTGGTCGGCCACAGCGGATCGGGCAAGACGACTCTGGTGGAGGCTCTCGCGCTGACGGCGGGAGCGGTGAACCGGGCGGGCCGTGTGGAGGACGGCGGCACCGTCTCCGACTACGACGAGATCGAGCACCGGCAGCAGCGCTCGGTGCAGCTCTCCCTGGTTCCCGTCGAATGGAACGGGATCAAGATCAACCTGCTGGACACTCCTGGATACGCCGACTTCGTCGGCGAGCTCCGGGCCGGTCTGCGGGCCGCGGACGCGGCCCTTTTCGTCGTCTCCGCCTCGGACGGTGTGGACGGCTCCACCCGCATGGTGTGGGAGGAGTGCGCGGCCGTCGGCATGCCGCGCGCGATCGTGATCACACACCTGGAGGCGGCCCGGGCCGACTTCGAGGAGATGACCCGCCGTTGCGCGGAGGCGTTCGGCGGGGACGACCCCGACGCCGTCCTGCCGCTGTACCTGCCGCTGCACGGCCCGCAGGGCCCCGACGGGCACGCGCCCGTGACCGGACTGATCGGGTTGCTCACGCAGAAGCTGTTCGACTACTCGAGCGGCGAGCGCAAGGAGTCCGAACCGGGTCAGGACCAACTGCCGGGGATCGAGGAGGCCCGCAACCGCCTCATCGAGGGGATCATCTCCGAGAGCGAGGACGAGACCCTCATGGACCGCTACCTCGGCGGTGAACAGGTCGACATCAAGACGCTGATCGAGGACCTGGAACGGGCCGTGGCACGCGGCAGCTTCTTCCCCGTCCTGGCCGCCGCCCCCGCCGCCGAGGGCGCCAGGCAGGGCCTCGGCACGGTGGAGCTGCTGGAGCTGATCACCGGCGGGTTCCCGACCCCGTTCGAGCACCCGATGCCGGGGGTCACCACCATCGACGGCAAGCCGCGCGAGCTGAAGGCCTGCGACACCGAGGGCCCGCTGGTCGCCGAGGTCGTCAAGACCGCCTCCGACCCCTACGTCGGCCGCCTGTCGCTGGTCCGCGTCTTCTCCGGCACCCTGCGCCCCGACCAGACGGTGCACGTCTCCGGACACGGCCTGGCCGACCGCGGCCACGAGGACCACGACGTCGACGAGAAGATCGGCGCCCTGGCCATGCCCTTCGGCAAGCAGCAGCGCCCGGTCACGCACGCCGTCGCGGGCGACCTGGTGTGCGTGGCCAAGCTCGGCCGTGCCGAGACCGGGGACACCCTCTCGGCCAAGGACGATCCGCTCCTGATGGAGCCCTGGCAGATGCCCGACCCGCTGCTGCCGCTCGCGATCCAGGCGCACAGCAAGGCCGACGAGGACAAACTCTCCCAGGGCCTGGCCCGGCTGGTCGCCGAGGACCCGACCATGCGGCTGGAGCAGAACCAGGACACCCATCAGGTGGTGCTGTGGTGCCTCGGCGAGGCGCACGCGGACGTCGCCCTGGAGCGGCTGCGCAGCCGGTACGGCGTCCAGGTCGACGTGGTCCCGCACAAGGTGTCCCTCCGGGAGACCTTCGCGGGCAGGTCCGGCGGCCGGGGCCGTCATGTGAAGCAGTCCGGTGGGCACGGCCAGTACGCGATCTGCGAGATCGAGGTCGAACCGCTGCCGGGCGGCTCGGGCATCGAGTTCGTGGACAAGGTGGTCGGCGGGGCCGTGCCCCGGCAGTTCATCCCGTCCGTCGAGAAGGGGGTGCGCGCCCAGGCCGCCAAGGGCGTGGCCGCCGGCTACCCGCTGGTCGACGTGCGGGTCACGCTGCTCGACGGCAAGGCGCACTCCGTGGACTCCTCGGACGCCGCCTTCCAGACGGCGGGCGCGCTCGCCCTGCGTGAGGCGGCCGCCGACGCCACCATCCATCTGCTGGAACCGGTGGCCGAGGTGTCGGTGCTGGTGGGCGACGAGTACGTGGGCGCGGTGATGAGCGACCTGTCCGCGCGGCGCGGTCGGCTGCTGGGCACCGAGCAGGTCACCGGCGGCCGGACCCTCGTCCGGGCCGAGGTGCCGGAGATCGAGATCGGCCGGTACGCGGTCGACCTGCGCTCCCTCTCGCACGGCACCGCACGCTTCAGCCGCTCCTACGCGCGGCACGAGCCGATGCCGCCGCAGTTGGCACAGAAGGTCCGTCAAGAGGCGCAGCAGGCCTCGTAGTTGAACTCTCGTTCCCGTTTCCATGCCTGGGGCGGGCGGCTTCCGGTCGTCCGCCCCCGCATGTCAGTGCCTGCGGATACGCTGATGTCCTGATCAATTCGATGCACGATGAGCACGATGACCTGTTCAACAGGTGTGCGGAGCAAGGAAGTCGGGAAAGGCCGCAGGAGCGGGTTCGGCGGCGAGGGGGCGGCAGTGACGGACGGATTCGATTTCAGCCCCGGGGCGCAGGTGCCCCTTTCGGGCTCCGCGGGCCAGACGGCGGCGACCTACGCCCTGGCCTCGGCGGCGTACCGGGAGGACGACGAGGTCACGAAGATCCTCCAGGCCGACAACGAGTGGCACACGTCGACCGTCAAGCCCCCGCGTCCGTGGGCGAGGATATTCCGCCCCAAGCTCGGTGAGGCGTACTCCCGGGCAGTGATCGACCGGATGCTGGGCGTCGGGCGCAAGCCCCTCATCCAGTCCTTCGGCACCGAGCCGCAGGTCGTCGTGGAGCACTGCCTGGCGGCCCACCGCATCCGCCGGGAACGCGACAACTGGCTGGCGGCGGTGACGGTGCTGTGCGGGGTGCTGTTCCTGCCGGGGCTCCTGGTGTGGCTGCTGGTGTTCCAGATCCGGACCACCCTCGGCAGGCGGACGGACCGGAGCGCCGGTGCGCTCGCCACGACCCTTCTGGTCGCTGTCGGCGCCCTCGCCGTGATCTTCCTGATCCGTATGCCGTTCTCCGGCTTCTGGGCGTGGTACGCGCGCGCTGCGGTCGTCATGCCGGTCGTCGGCTGGTTCTGGGCCAAGCAGATCTGCGAGCGGACGGCGAAGGACCTGCGTGAGCGCTGGGAAAGTCTGCTGGCCGGCGGCGGCCTGGGCGCCAAGATCCCCGAGGCGGTGCCCGGACACCCCGGCGACGCGGCCGAGCAACTGCGCAAGGAGCTCACCCGGCTGAGCGCCGAGCAGCGGTCCAACTCCGTCTTCTACGCCGGCCCCAAGGGCATTCTGGGCATGGGCACGCGCTGGGGCAGCTGGCAGTTGGCCGAGGACCTGGTCTCCGCCGAGCCGGGGAAGGACTTCCACCCCTTCCGCAGCTGGGACGTGATCACCGCCATCCAGGGCGACCTGGCGATGCTGGAGCGGACGTCGATCAACACCGGTGGCTTCCCGAAGCCCTCCATCACGCACTGGATCGTCACACCGATCGGGGAGAAGGCGACGGAGGTGTCGCGGCCGAGCGGCACCGACGTGGACGCGTACACGATCAAGACGCACGCGATACAGGACATCTGCAACAAGCAGCAGTTCGGCAGCGGCGACCGGCACTACCTCGGTGTCCAGTGGTCGCTGTGGGACGGCCAGTTGATCATCACCATGCTCATCACGGTGACGGTGCTGCACGACACCCTGCGGATCGAGGTCACCGGACACGCCCTGGGGCCCGTCAACTCCCTGTTCACCACGAAGCCTGAGCCCAAGGAGAAGGAGGTGGCGAAGACCGTCAAGTTCTGGGAGACCCGCAAGGTGAGGCTGCCGCTGGTCGACGCGGACGAGGTGGTGCGGCTGGCCGCGCGCGCCCCGCTCAGCTGGTATCCGCCGTTGCTGAACTGGCTCGGCGGCTCACTGACCCTCCCGGAGCCGTTCGGCCTGCGCCACGCCTGGGCGGACCAGCCGTGGCGTCACCGCTTCATGGCCGACGACGCGCTGCGCGCGGCCACGCCGGTACTGCGGGTGGTGCACGCGGCGGCGATACGGGTCCTGAGGGACCACGGGGTGGACGTGGAGGCGTTCGGGACGCGGTCGGCGTTCCTCAGCACGCAGGTGCAGGATCCCACGCCGAAGAAGGCGGACGTCTACGACGCGTAGTGCCGCCGGCGGTTTGGCGTTGCCGTTCCGGCCGATGGCGGTGCTGGGCCGTCGGCGCCGGTGGCGAGGGCTACCGCCCCCAGCACCGCCATCGGCCGGAACGGCCTCGTCCTCGATTACGCAGAGCCCGTAGGCCAGGCCTCCGCCAGCATCTTCCGGGTGTCCGCCAGCAGCTGCGGCAGCACCTTCGTGTGGCCGACCACCGGCATGAAGTTCGTGTCGCCGCCCCAGCGTGGCACGACGTGCTGGTGCAGGTGGGCGGCGATGCCCGCGCCGGCGACCGAGCCCTGGTTCATGCCGATGTTGAAACCATGGGCCCCGGAGGCCGTGCGCAGCGCCGTCATCGCCTGCTTGGTCAGCTCGGCGAGCTCCGCCGTCTCCGGCTCCGTGAGGTCGGTGTAGTCGGCGACGTGACGGTAGGGGACGACCATCAGGTGGCCGCCGTTGTACGGGTACAGGTTGAGCACCGCGTACACCTGCTCGCCCCGCTTGACGATCAGCCCGTCCTCGTCCGACTTGGCCGGGATGGAGCAGAACGGGCAGCCGTCGTCGGCCCCCGGACCGGTCGGCTTGTTCTCGCCCTGGATGTAGGCCATCCGGTGGGGCGTCCACAGGCGCTGGAACGCGTCCTGCGTCCCCACTCCGATCTGCTGCTCCGGCTCACTCGTCATGAGGTGCAGCATATGGCGTCGGTGCCGGGGCAGGGCAAAGGCCCCCGGATCGCCCGGGGGCCTTCGGACTCCTGACGGCCGTCAGACCTGCGCCCGCTCCTCGACGACCTTCACGATCTTCGCGATGGCCTCCTCGAACGGGATGCCGTTCTCCTGGGAGCCGTCCCGGTAGCGGAACGACACCGATCCGTGGGACATGTCCTCGTCGCCCGCGATGACCATGAAGGGCACCTTCTGCTTCTGGGCGTTGCGGATCTTCTTCTGCATGCGGTCGGAGGAGGAGTCGACCTCGACGCGCAGGCCCTTCTTCTTCGCGGCCGCGGCGAACTTCTCCAGGTACTCGACGTGCGCGTCGCCGATCGGGATGCCGATCGCCTGGACCGGGGCCAGCCACGCCGGGAAAGCGCCCGCGTAGTGCTCGAGCAGCACCGCGAAGAACCGCTCGATGGAGCCGAAGAGCGCGCGGTGGATCATGACCGGGCGCTGCTTGGAGCCGTCGGCGGCCGTGTACTCCAGGTCGAAGCGCTCCGGCAGGTTGAAGTCCAGCTGGACCGTCGACATCTGCCAGGTCCGGCCGATGGCGTCCTTGGCCTGCACGGAGATCTTCGGGCCGTAGAAGGCCGCGCCGCCCGGGTCGGGCACCAGCGGCAGGCCCTGCTTCTCGGCGACCTGGCGCAGGGTCTCGGTGGCCTCCTCCCAGGCCTCGTCGGAGCCGACGAACTTCTCCGGGTCCTTGGTGGACAGCTCCAGGTAGAAGTCGGTCAGGCCGTAGTCGCGCAGCAGGTTGAGCACGAAGGTGAGGGTCTTGTCGAGCTCCTCGGCCATCTGCTCACGCGTGCAGTAGATGTGCGCGTCGTCCTGGGTGAAGCCGCGGGCGCGGGTCAGGCCGTGCACGACGCCCGACTTCTCGTACCGGTACACGGTCCCGAACTCGAACAGGCGCAGCGGCAGTTCGCGGTAGGAGCGGCCGCGCGCGTCGAAGATCAGGTTGTGCATCGGGCAGTTCATGGGCTTGAGGTAGTAGTCCACGCCCTCGTCGAGCTGCATGGGCGGGTACATGCCGTCGGCGTACCAGTCCAGGTGGCCCGAGGTCTCGAAGAGCTTCCCCTTGGTCGCGTGCGGGGTGTAGACGAACTCGTAGCCCTCCTCCTCGTGACGGCGGCGCGAGTAGTCCTCCATCACGCGGCGGACGATGCCGCCCTTGGGGTGGAAGACGGCGAGGCCGGAACCGATCTGCTCGGGGATCGAGAACAGGTCCAGTTCGGCGCCGAGTTTGCGGTGGTCCCGCTTCTCGGCCTCGGCGAGGAAGTCCAGGTACGCCTTCAGTTCGTCCTTGGACGGCCAGGCGGTGCCGTAGATGCGCTGCAGCATCGGGTTCTTCTCGCTGCCGCGCCAGTAGGCGGCCGCGTTGCGCATCAGCTTGAACGCCGGGATGAGGCGGGTGGAGGGCAGGTGGGGACCGCGGCAGAGGTCCTTCCAGCACAGCTCGCCGGTCTTGGCGTCCAGGTTGTCGTAGATCGTCAGCTCGCCGGCGCCGACCTCGACGTCCGCGCCGTCCTCGGAGGAGGCGGAGCCCTTGAGACCGATCAGCTCCAGCTTGTACGGCTCGTTCGCCAGCTCCTCGCGGGCGGCCTCGTCGGTGACGACGCGGCGGGAGAAGCGCTGGCCGCGCTTCTGGATCTCCTGCATCTTCTTCTCGATGGCCTTGAGATCCTCGGGCGTGAACGGCTTGTCGACGTCGAAGTCGTAGTAGAAGCCGTCCTTGACCGGCGGGCCGATGCCCAGCTTCGCCTCGGGGAAGATCTCCTGCACGGCCTGGGCCATCACGTGCGCGGTGGAGTGGCGCAGGATGTTCAGGCCGTCCTCGGAGGAGATCTCGACACCCTCGACGGTCTCGCCGTCCTTCACCTCGTAGGCGAGGTCCTTCAGCTCACCGCCCACGCGTGCGGCGATGATCGAGCGCTCGCCGGCGAAGAGGTCGGCGGCCGTAGTGCCCGTCGTCACCACGCGCTCTTCCCGCTCGGAATCGCGTTGGATGATCACACGGACGTCTGACACCGGACTCTCCTGACTGCTGGTGGATGCGGCGCCATACCTGGAGCGCGCGCATGACTGGGATCGTACCGACCCACGGCCGCCCACCGCGAAACGGTTCCGGTGCCCCGAGGGGCTCAGTCCCCGCCGCACACCTCCTCGAAGAAGGTCGTGATCTCCGCGGTCTCCTGGAGTGACTTCATCAGCCGGTCCCGCTCCGCCTCGTCGACCTGCACCGGTGCCACCCCGGACGCGGCCGCGAGGCGGCGGAAGCCACCGCGGCTCTCCAGCCGCCCGTGCACCCTGATCGGCAGTCCGACGAGGTGGGCGTGGCCCGCGATGCGGTACGACTCCTCGTCGAGGGTCATCCGTACGTGCGGCACCTCGGCCCCGGCGAGGACCCGCAGCCGTACGGTGCCCTCGCCGCGCGGGCCGGAACGGCGAAGGCGGACGACGGCCCCGGTGATCCGCACCGGTACGGACGGCTCCTCGCGCAGATAGCGGGCGCCGGCCTCGCGCAGGGCGGGCAGGTCTCCCGGGGAGAACTCGACCGGCTCGACGGGCGTCCCACCGCCCTCGGGGACACCGGCGGCGGGCGCCCACTCGACGGCGATCCGGGCGCCTTCGGAGCCGCGCACGAGGGCGACCAGCGCCTGTGTCAGCTCATGACTGACCCCGGCCTCGACGGCGCTGTCGAACGCGTCCATGCCGCCGGTCGCCCGCTGGTAGTCGACGGCCTCGCGGGCGGCGTACAGCGCCTGGTGGAGGCGTACGGCGAGCGGCCGGCCGGTGGCGACGGGGACGAAGGCGGTGAGCCTCCGGCCGCCGGTGGCGGCACCGATCAGGACCTGCTCCAGCGACGCGGCGGCGGGCCTGCGGTGCCGGGCGCCGTGGTAGCCGGCCCGGGCGCGGGTGGCGAGCGCGGCCGCCAGCAGCATCTGGCGGGCGGCGGTGCGCAGCTGGTCCTCGACGTCCCAGGGAGCGGCACCCACGGGTCCCGCCGGCACATCACGCCACCAGTGGATCTCGTCGCTGGGCACGGTGAGACCGAGCAGCACGTCGCGGGCGGAGGGCGAGCCGCTGCGGGTGAGGGCGAGCAGAGCCTCGCCGATCAGGTCGTCGCAGTCGGGGAAGGCGCGGCTCTCCGGCACCAGCAGGCTCGTTCCCGTGCCGCCGGGGCCTGGTGGGGTCCACCGGCCGTAGTGTCCGGGGGCTCCGCCGCGGCGTTGCCAGCCGTGGCGGTGCAGCAGGGCGCCGAGCACGGCGGGGTCGACCTGGTCGGGAGCGGGCGGCCGGTTCCACAGCGGCTCGGCCGGGTGCGGCCGGACGGTGCGGGACTGATCGTCGAGGGGACGGTGTGTCACGGTCTGCCTCCCGTTCCGACCCGGGTCATGATCTCGCACAGGGCGCGGTCGTCGAAGATGCGCGAGGTCGGGACGCGCACGGTGGTGCGGTGCCGGCCCGTGATCGGGTGTCCGGCGAGGTTGGTCCAGTAGCAGCAGTGCCGCAGGTCGAGGCGGTCGTGGCCGGCCCGCAGCCACTGCTCCTGGGACCGGGGGACGATCATCACGACCAGGATCTTGTGCACGGACACCGGGGTGCGGGCGAGCTTGCGCAGGTGCTCGTTGTCGAGCGTGAAGGAGAAGGTGCGGCCCGGGGGGTTCGGGGGGATCTGGTACGTGGCCTTGAGCTGCACCTTGATGGTGACCTCGTCGTCGACGGTGTGTCCGGGCGCGCTGTGGCTGACGTGCCAGTCGATGCCGTTGTCCGGGAAGGGCTGGGACAGCGAGCAGCCGGCCGCGGCGGCGACCGCGTGCAGATAACCGACCTGCAGTGTCTCCATGCAGGCGGTGGTGGCGAGTGTGCCGCGAAGCGGTGCCGTCCGCTCCGGCAGCAGCCCGCCCCGCTCGGGCTGCGCTATCGCCATGACCAACAGCCTTCCAGGCGTCGTGAATCCCCGCTCGAGTCCCCTGAACTGCAAAGACTCGTACTCCTGTTGTGTCCTTCCGGCGTACGGTGCAAACGGCCCGGGTATCACCAAACGGGCAGAAGACGGTACGTCAGCTGCTACGGGTGAACGAGGAGTTGAGTAGGCATGACGTTCTGGTACGAGGGCCCGCTCGCCGCGTTCGACACGGAGACCACCGGCGTGGATGTCGAGACCGACCGGATCGTGTCGGCCGCCGTCGTCGTCCAGGACGCTCCGGGGGGCCGGCCGCGGGTGAGCCGCTGGCTGGTGAACCCGGGGGTGCCGGTGCCCGCGGAGGCGACGGCCGTGCACGGGCTGACGGAGGAGCACCTGCAGCGCAACGGCCGCTGGCCGTCGCCGGTGATGGAGGAGATAGCCAGGGAGCTGGGCGAACAGGCGGTGCGGGGCCGGCCGCTGGTGGTGATGAACGCGCCGTTCGATCTGACGCTGCTGGACCGGGAGTTGCGGCGGCACAGGGCGTCCTCGCTGGAGCGCTGGTTCGCGTCGGCACCTCTGCGCGTGCTCGACCCGCGCGTGCTCGACAAACACCTGGACCGCTACCGCAAGGGCCGCCGCACCCTCACCGATCTGTGCGCGCACTACGGGGTGCCCTTGGAGGGGGCGCACGACGCGGCGGCGGACGCACTGGCCGCGATGGAGGTCGTACGGGCCCTGGGGCGTCGTTTCTCGGCCCGGCTGGAGCGCCTCTCCCCCGCCGAGCTGCACACGCTGCAGGCGACGTGGCACGCGGCACAGGCACGCGGGCTGCAGGCATGGTTCGCCCGGAACGGCACGGAGGAGCCGGTCGACACCGCCTGGCCGCTGCGCCCCGAGCTTCCGGCAGCCGCCTGAGCGCACGAAAAAACCGGTCCGTCGTGGACGGACCGGCCTTCTCCGGGTGGGCGATACTGGGTTCGAACCAGTGGCCTCTTCGGTGTGAACGAAGCGCTCTCCCACTGAGCTAATCGCCCGGGAACGCACTGAACAATACAGGCCCCGGCGGGGTTCCTTCAAACCGCTTCCAGGTACGTCCGTAGTCCGCGCCGCCCGGCCCGCATCATCAGCCGGTGGTTCGCGCGGAAGACCGGCCGCCCCGGCACGGCGAACCTCCTGAGCAGCGGCTTGTTCACGCGAACCGCCTGGTCGTAGCGGGCGAGGGTGCCGGAGCCGGCCGCGGTGACCGTCCAGCGGGCCCAGCCGTCGACGTCACCGGACAGCGCGACCTCAAGGATCCCGGCTGCCGGGTCGCGCCGCACCTCACGCACGGTGAAGGTCAGGTCGTACGGCAGCAGGGAGCGGACCCGGACCACGCCGGTCGTGTCGTCGATCCGGGTCACCTCCCGCACCTGGCGCCACCACCGCGGGTACTCCTCGGGCCGCTCCAGCACCGCGTACACGGCGGCGGGCGGCGCGGGCAGGGCCCACAGGCTGCGGAAGCGGTAACGGGTCCGGTCCATGCCCGGAGTCTTCCCGGGTCCGCCCCCGGTATCTGAGTACGGGTACTCATGCCGTGCGGACGTGACGGGCGCCACACTGACGGGTGCGAGCGCCGCCGCCCGTGCGGCGGCGCTCCCCCACCGGCCGGCTACGACGGCATCCTGTCCCCGAGCAGCGCCAGGTTCTCGATGGCCGCCAGGCCGTAGAGCCCGGTGTCGTTGCTGGACACCCAGGCGGCCTCGCTGCCCGGGACCAGCGTGACCGGGCCGCTCAGCGGTGCCGTCTTCCACGGCGAGGACTCGGTGTAACCGTCTGAGGCGTAGAACTTCGTCCACGCGCGCCTGGCGAGCGTCGCGTCGCCGGTCTGGACGGCGGCGTACGCGTCGAGGCGCGAGTGACCCTGAAAGAGCAGCAGCGTGCCGAAGTCGGAGCCGTAGCAGGCCTTCCGCGGTGTCGTTGCTGGACACCCAGGCGGCCTCGCTGCCCGGGACCAGCGTGACCGGGCCGCTCAGCGGTGCCGTCTTCCACGGCGAGGACTCGGTGTAACCGTCTGAGGCGTAGAACTTCGTCCACGCGCGCCTGGCGAGCGTCGCGTCGCCGGTCTGGACGGCGGCGTACGCGTCGAGGCGCGAGTGACCCTGAAAGAGCAGCAGCGTGCCGAAGTCGGAGCCGTAGCGGGCCTTCCGCTCGGCCTTGGTGGCCCCGTGCCCGGCCGAGAGGGACGACTTGGGCCGGTCCTGGGCGACAATCTTCGGGTCGGTGACGATCCCGGCCTTCACCCGGTTGTATCCGTCCTGCCACCACTCCGTCAGATCGGCCTTGTCGAAACCGAGTCCGTCCTTGGTGTAGAACGCCTTGCCGTTCTGGCGGAGGTAGAGGTCGTACAGGTACATGATGCTGAAGTAGCCCGTGTCCCCGGGACCTTGGTCTTGTCGTGGATCGACTTCAGGGCCTTGAAGTACTCGTCCCAGCTCCAGCCCGTCGCCGGCTCGACGCCGGCCTTCCGGAAGACCTTCTTGTCGATGACGAGCGCCATGGTGTTGGAGCCGACGGGAATCCCGAGCTGCTTGCCGTCGACCTCGCCTACCTTGGTGACACCGGCACGGAAGTTGCTCAGGCTGATATTGCCCGCGTCGATCTGTGACCCGAGGTCGAGAAGGACGCCTCTCCTGTCGTACTTCCGAAGGAATGTGACGGCGTTCTGGAAAACATCCGGGGGATTTCCGCCGGACGCCTGCGTCTGGAACTTCTCCCAGAAAGACTGGTAGTCCTGGAAGTCTGTTTTGACCTTGATCTTCGGATACTTCTTCTCGAAGAGCTTGATGGTTTCGTTGATCTTCTTCGCCCGCTCGTCGGCGCGCCACCACGAGTAACGGATCGTCACCGTTCCGTCCGCGGAAGTGCCGCCGTCGCCGCCGCAGCCCGTCGCCGCCGCAGCCCGTCGTCGCTTCCAGCCCGAGGGTGGCCATCGAGGCTCCCGCCGCCTTCAGGATCGTGCGCCTTTCAACATTCCCGGTTCCCACAGTCGGGCCCCTCCCCGCAGCGACGCCGCCGCTCGTGAATCGTTTCAAGTAAGCGCTTGCTGGCACAAGATACGGAGGCCCTCCGGGCTCGTCAATGATTCGGCAGGATTTGGTGAGAGCGCGTCGGGCGCCACCGGGCAGCGAAGCGGGACGAGTTGGGGCCGTTGACGAGAAGCACGCAGGCCGCGAGGGCCGACGCCGCCCAGGTCGGCCGGTGCCGGCGCGCCGACCCGGCGGGCCGGGGCGCCGGGCTGCCGGGCCGCGGCGCCGGGCTGCCGGGGTACCGTAATGCAGGGAGGGCGGGAGCTGGATGCCGGGTTCGGCCGTGCGCGCGGGGCGGACGGACGTCCGGCTCACCAGGCAGGGACGGACGTCCGGCTCACCAGGCAGGGACGGACGTCCGGTTGACCGGGCCAAGACAGCCCGCAACGGACGCGCAGAAGTGCCGGCGAGGAGCGGAGGACCCGCACAGGGTCAGGCGTGGAGGGCGGCAGGCGGGACGGGGTGCGGGTGGCGAAGCCCCCGCCCGCGAGGCGCAGCCGAGCAGAAAACGACAAGAGCGGAGCGGCTCGCGTGTTCTGCGAGCACACTCCGCCCTCGGCCTTGTGGGCGATACTGGGATCGAACCAGTGACCTCTTCGGTGTGAACGAAGCGCTCTCCCGCTGAGCTAATCGCCCGGGCGCAGGAAGAACATTACCGCATGTCAGGGGATGCCTCCGACCGAGGGCTGGTCACTCCTCCCTGATGTTCCAGGGCATCGCCAGGCCGAACTTCCAGACGTACACCCCGGCCAGCGCGGCCACGATCGCCACGCCCGCGGTCGTCAGGAGGAGGTTGCGGCGCCGCACCCTGGGATCGAGTGCACGCTGTGTCGCCTCCGTGACCTTCCGTTTCGTCCAGCGCAGGACCAGCTGGGCCCAGACGAACTCGGTCGCCCAGATCGCCATGCCGGCGAAGATCACCAGCCAGCCGGGGCCGGGCAGCGGAAGCATGACCACGCCACCCGCGACCACGGCGAGGCCGATCACGAAAACGCCCACCTGCCAGCTGAGGTGCAGCACCCTTCGGGCCTTGACGAATTCCGGCGCCCTCGAACCGAGCGGCCGCTCGGTCTTCGGCTCCTCGGCGGCCACGGCGGCCTCACCCCGCTCGTCACTCCCCGTATTCATACAGTCAAACCTACCCGAGAGAAACCAGTCACCGGAATGGCCGCATCGCACGAACGATGTCTCGGCCGGAAGAGCTACGTAAAGAGAGGCAAAACACTCAGAGGGGTTTACAACGGCACCGTAGGTGGCATGTCGATTTCGCCGACGTGCGAATCCCCGAGCGCACACTGAGCGAAAGGCCTTGGCGCTTATGAACACCACGGTCAGCTGCGAGCTGCACCTGCGCCTCGTTGTGTCGAGCGAGTCCTCACTGCCTGTACCCGCGGGACTGCGGTATGACACGGCCGATCCCTACGCCGTGCACGCCACCTTCCACACCGGAGCCGAGGAGACCGTCGAGTGGGTGTTCGCCCGCGACCTCCTCGCGGAGGGCCTGCATCGGCCCACAGGGACCGGCGACGTCCGCGTCTGGCCGTCGCGCAGCCACGGTCAGGGCGTCGTCTGCATCGCCCTGAGCTCCCCGGAGGGCGAGGCCCTGCTCGAGGCCCCGGCACGGGCACTGGAGTCGTTCCTGAAGCGGACCGATGCGGCCGTGCCGCCCGGTACGGAGCATCGCCATTTCGATCTCGACACCGAGCTCTCCCACATCCTGGCCGAGAGCTAGCGCAGGACAGCCACGCCACCCGGCGCCGTCCACTCGGGGAGACGGCTCGGGCAAGGACAACCGCATACGGCACACCCGGGCGCCGTCACCGCGAGCCCTCGCGGAGGGGGCGCCTCGGCCTTTTACGCCGGGTGATCACTCGCCCGCACTGCGTGAGGTGTCCGAAGGCGAGCCCGCGGCGGCCCTCTCGGGGCGGGAAGCCGCTAGGCTCGGCCAGCATCGGCGGGCGTCCGCCCGACCTCCAGGCCAGGGAGCGACACGTGCTGATCACCCATGACACCCGGTGCGCGCTCGATCTCGTGGTGGACCTCGTGAACACCACACCGGAGGGCGACGAGCCGGACGGGCTCCCGGATGTCGCCGCCCTCGACGACTTCGCGCGCAGACACGCCGTGAGCGATCTCGGTGTCCTGTCGGAGTTCGACCTGTCGGCGGTACGCAAGATCCGCGGGCGGTTCGCCGCGGTCTTCGCTGCGACGGACGCCCGGACCGCGGCAGGCCTCATCAACGAGCTGGTCGCGGCGGCGGGCACCACGCCCCGGCTGACCGACCACGACGGCTATGACTGGCACGTGCACTACTTCGCCCCCGGCGCCTCCCTGGCCGACCACATCGCCGCGGACGGCGGGATGGCGCTGGCGTTCTTCGTGGTGGCCGGAGAGCAGGAGCGGCTGCGCCGCTGCGAGGCGCCCGACTGCCGGCGCGCCTTCGTGGACCTCTCCCGCAACCGCTCACGGCGCTACTGCGACAGCCGTACCTGCGGGAACCGCCTGCACGTGGCCGCCTACCGGGCGCGCCGCAAGGAGGCGGCCGGCTGAGCGATCCCCTGTCCGGACATCGGCAGCGGACGGTCGGGACCGGCCGCCGGTGGCTGGAGAAGGGCGACCGGAGACACTGAGGAACCGGACGCGCCCAGATGTCACCCTCCGTGACAGGCGAAGGCGCTCTCTGCGTCGCTCACCCGGTGGGCTGACGGAGCCCGCGGCGGGTGGCGCCAGGGGCTCCGCATACGGCTCACAGCAGCAGCAGATCGTGCAGCGATGCCATGAGCAGCAGACAGCCGATCACCGCAAGAAAGATCATCAGCGGTGGCTGGGAAAGCGCGAAGAGACAACCCCGACGCTCCTCGGGAGGAGCGGCGGTGTCGCTCTGGGTTCTGTCCAGCATCTCGCGGTGATGATGGCGCAGCCCGCACCCGCCCGGCGATCAACACGCACGGGATGACGATGTGTTCGCCAATTCCGCGAGGTGCGGAACGAAGATGATCTAGGCGTGCTCACCCTTGATCGCCAAGGCGCCGTGACCCGACCGCTCCGCTGCTTCCATCCGGTCGGCACCGGGCGAAGGCGTCATATTCCGTGCTTCTTCAGGATGGCCTCGATATCGCTGAAGTCGTCCGTGGGCGCGGCCGCCCGGGGCTCCGCCGCGGGACGGACCGCCGGAGGCCCTCCGGTGCCGAGCGCCGGCGTGGAGGACGAGGGAGCCACCGCCTCCCGCCGCGCGGCACGCGCCGCCCTGCGCTCCTTGCGGGTGCCGCCGCGCCTGCGTTCCACGGCCCGGGTGGTCGCGAACAGCAGCCAGGCGACCCCGAGCACGCCGAAACCCGCCCATGCCGTCGGGCTGAACGCGGTGTCGGCCAGCCAGCCCACCACTCCCGTCATCACCAGACCGATGGGCACGAGCGCGTACGCGGCGAGACGGGCCGCCGCGAGAAAGCGTTTGCGGAAGGCCGTGACCGCGGCGATGCCGAGGCCGGCCGCGGAGACGGCGGAACAGACAGTCTCGGCAATCATCCGGTCCTCCAGGCGGACATCGGTCGGGCGTGGGAGGGTTCGTCCCTTCCATCCTGCACCGCCCCACGCCCCGCGGGCCACGGTCCGGACACACCTCAGGGACATCTTGGGGACATCTCGGGGTCGGCTCCTCCCCAGGGTGCGCACCCGTCTCCACCCCTGACCTGACCGGCGCTCGGCACCCTCCATCCCTGGGTGCGGAGATCGCGTTTGGGGGCCGTCGCGGGTGCTGGGAGACTGTGACCATGAGTGACTCCTCCCCAGCCCGCGTCGCCGCCCCCGTCCTCGACGTCTGGTGCGAACTCCAGTGCCCCGACTGTCGTACCGCCCTCGATGATCTGCGCGCGCTGCGCGACCGCTACGGCGACCGGCTGGAGCTGCGGCTTCGGCACTTCCCGCTGGAGAAGCACCGGCACGCCTTCGCCGCGGCGCAGGCCGCCGAGGAGGCGCTGGCACAGGGGCGGGGCTGGCCGTACGTGGAGGCCGTGCTCGGCCGGGTCGAGGAGCTGGACCGCGAGGGAGAGGCGATCCTCATCGAGGTGGCCCGTGAACTCGGGCTGGACGCCGAGGAGTTCGACACGGCTCTGATCGACGGCCGGCACATCCTGATCGTCGACGCCGACCAGGCCGAGGGCAAGGCCATCGGCGTGACCGGGACTCCGACCTATGTGATCGGCGGCGAGCGTCTCGACGGTGGCAAGAGCCAGGAGGGGCTGCGCGAGCGGATCGAGGAGATCGCGGACCGGCTGCTGGCCGAGCAGGGGGCCTGACCCGGCCAGGTCCTACAGCAGGGTTTTGTACAGGGCGTACTGCGTCGTCCGGTAGCCGAGCGACTCGTAGAGGCGCTCGGCCGGGGTGTTGCCCGCGAACACGTTCAGTCCGAGGACCCGCAGGCCGGCGGT
The DNA here is from genome assembly GCF_042891915.1 of Streptomyces sp. NPDC001848. Taxonomy (NCBI): domain Bacteria; kingdom Bacillati; phylum Actinomycetota; class Actinomycetes; order Kitasatosporales; family Streptomycetaceae; genus Streptomyces; species Streptomyces sp. NPDC001848. The sequence continues at coordinate 20,035 of NZ_JBIATP010000011.1, forward strand.
GAGCGCCTGGGCCTCCGCCAGCAGCATCAGCGTGCGGCCGTGGCCCCGCCCGCGGTGGGCGGCGTCCGCCTCCACGTCGAAGACGAACGCCTTGTCCTCGCGCACCGCCAGCCACAGGGTGCCCACACGCGTGCCCTCGTGCTCCAGCACGCTGAACGTCATGCCCTCGCTGCGCAAGCCCTGCGGCAGGAGCTGCTCGTGGTCGCGTCGTGCCTTGGCGTGCGCCGCGGCCTCGGATACGCCCCGCTCGATCCACGTGCGGGCGTACTGCTCGCGTTGGTACTCCTGCCAGGCCGCGAACTCCGCCTCCGTCATGGGGCGTGCGCGGCTGCCGGCGGGCAGCGGGGGCGGGGTGTCGCCGAGCCGCTTCTCCATGCCGCGGTTGCGCAGGACGTAACCGAGCGCCTCGGTGAGCCGCAGTGCCGCCCGGGCGTCAGCGGGGACCATGACCTCGATCTGCCGGCAGCCCCAGCCGCGCGCCACCTCCTCCGCGGCGAGTGCGGCCACGGTGCCCCGGCCGCGCCGGCGGTCGGGCTCCTCGATGCGCAGGTCGATGATGCGGGCCACCGAGTCGCCGAAGGACGGCGAGGTGCCGAGGTGTATCGCACCGACGGGACGGCTGTTCACACACACCTCGTAACGACGCGAGCGCGTCCCGTCGGCGTGGTGCTGAAGCGGCTCGGTCGGCCGCAGGGTCGTGGTCATCACGGGTGTTCTACCCGAGGCGGCGACCCACGTCAGCCGGATTTTCCCGGGCTCACGGATCCAGGTCGTTCCCGGACCGCTCGTCGAAGATCCGCATGGCCTTCGCGGTCACCGGACCGGGCGCCCCCGCGAGTTCCCGGCTGTCGACCCGGTGCACGGCCTGCACGTCCCGCAGCGTGGAGGTGAGGAAGATCTCGTCCGCGTGTTCGAGGACGTCCAGCGGCAGATCGGTCTCCTTGGCGCCGGTCCACTCCACGGTCAGGGCGCGCGTGATGCCGGCGAGACAACCGGAGGCGAGCGGCGGGGTGTGGATCTCCCCGTCGAGCACGACGAAGACGTTCGACCCGGTGCCCTCGCAGAGCCGCCCGGCCGTGTTCCCGAACAGGGCCTCGGTGGCGTCCTGCCCGGTCGCCCGGGCGAGCGCGACGACGTTCTCGGCGTACGAGGTGGTCTTGAGGCCGGTCAGGGCGCCGTGCTCGTTACGGGTCCAGGGCACCGTGATCACGGCCGTGGAGTCGGGGCGCCGCGTGGTCGCGCCGAGGGCGACGACGAGGGTGGGGCCCTGGTCGCCGCGGTCGGAGCCGAGCGGGCCGTGGCCGCCGGTGTACGTGATGCGCAGGCGCCCGAGCGGCATGGGATTGGCCTCGAGGACGGCGGCGCAGGCACGGCGGACCTCGTCGAGGTCCGGGTCCGGAAGGCCGAGGCCGCGGGCGGAGCGGGTGAGCCGGTCGAGGTGGCGGGTCAGTGCGAACGCCCGGCCCTCGACGGCCTTGACGGTCTCGAAGACGCCGTCGCCGACGGTCAGTCCGTGGTCGAAGACGGAGACACGGGCGGACTCGATGTCCTGCAGCCCACCGTCGAGCCAGAGCTTCACTGGTCTTTACCTCGCAAGATCGTGGCGGAAGCGTCGTGCGACGCGTCGTCCGGCCCGTGGCCGCGCCGCCGGGCCCCGGACGTGTGCCGCGCATGAAGGGTCATTCCGGACCCAGGTCCTGAACGTCCCGGTACTCCCCCGACGCTACCGCGAGCAGCCGGGCGGCCTTCAGCTCGGTCTCGCGCCATTCGCCCTCCGGGTCGGAGTCCCAGGTGATGCCGGCACCCGCGCCGAACCGCAGGACGGCCGGGCCGTCGGCGCCCCGGTCGATCCAGAAGGTGCGGATGCCGACGGCCAGCTCGCCCACGCCCCGGTCGGCGTCGACCCAGCCGATGCCACCGCAGTAGGGGCCGCGGGGCGCGGTCTCCAGGGCGTCGATGATCCGCAACGCGCTCGACTTGGGGGCGCCGGTGATCGAACCGGCCGGGAAGGCGGCGGCGAGCAGCTCCGGCCAGCCGGCGTCCGGGCGCAGCTCGCCGCGGACGGTGGAGACGAGGTGCACGAGGCCGGGGTGCTTCTCGACGGCGCACAGGTCGGGCACGGTGACGCTGCCGGTGACGCAGACGCGGCCGAGGTCGTTGCGGACCAGGTCCACGATCATCACGTTCTCCGCGTAGTCCTTCTCCAGCAGCTCCGCCTCGGTGCGGGCGGTGCCCTTGATCGGGCCGGACTCGACGGTGCGGCCGGCGCGGCGCAGGAACAGTTCGGGGGAGGCGGTGGCTATCTCCACGCCGTGCTCCGGCAGGCGGATCGTTCCCGCGTAGGGGGCGGGGTTGCCGCGGGCCAGCACGGCGGTCAGGGCGTCCACGTCGGCGCCCGGGTCGACCGGCGCGGACAGCACACGGCAGAGGTTGACCTGGTAGACCTCCCCGGTGGCGATGTGCTCCCGGATCCGGCGCACGCCCGCCGTGTACGCGTCGCGGTCGAGGGAGGACGTCCAGTCACCGGCCTCGGGCCCCCGCCAACCGCCGGGGACGGGCGCGGGTACCGGCTCCTTCCGTACGTCCGCGAAGCGGGCGCAGGTCAGACGCCCCTCGTAGTCCGCGCAGACGGCCCAGAAGCCGGTGGAGTCGAGGGCGGCCGGGTCACCCGTGACATCGAGGAGACCGGTGGCGACGCGGTCGCCGAAGCGGGCGAGAGGAGGCAGGTCGGACACGCTGCCGAGTCTAGGGCGGGTGTCCTGCGGGTGGCCCGGGAGTGTCCTGCCGGGTGCCCCGGCCGTGCCCCTGACCAGGTGCAGCGCAGCACGCTGCGCAAACGCGTTTTTGTACTGGCCCGGGAATCCGCTAGAGTTCAACACGTCGCCGGGACGCGCAGGCGGACCGACAAACGACAAGCGGACGTAGCTCAGTTGGTAGAGCGCAACCTTGCCAAGGTTGAGGTCGCGAGTTCGAGCCTCGTCGTCCGCTCGTAGGAAGCAGGGGATCTTCCCGACCCCCGCACTCCTGGTGGAGTGGCCGAGAGGCGAGGCAACGGCCTGCAAAGCCGTCTACACGGGTTCAAATCCCGTCTCCACCTCCAAGGACGATTAGCTCAGCGGGAGAGCGCTTCCCTGACACGGAAGAGGTCACTGGTTCAATCCCAGTATCGTCCACTGGATCTTCGGATCCCTCGCGCGATTAGCTCAGCGGGAGAGCGCTTCCCTGACACGGAAGAGGTCACTGGTTCAATCCCAGTATCGCGCACGCAGTGCCCGTGATCTTCGGATCGCGGTCCCGAGGACGATTAGCTCAGCGGGAGAGCGCTTCCCTGACACGGAAGAGGTCACTGGTTCAATCCCAGTATCGTCCACGCATCGAAGCCCCCGGCCGAGCGGCCGGGGGCTTCTTCGTGGGCTCAGCTGGAGAACAGCATGTGGCCGAAGCTCTTGTGGCGGTGGTGGCCGTAGTGGCCGTGGCCCCCGTGATGGCCCTCGTGGTGGCCGCCGTGCGGGGCACCCCAGGCGGGAGCGGCCGGGTACGCCGGCGGGGGCGGCGGGGCGGGCTGCGCCCACTGGGCCTCCAGGCGGGTGAGCGCTTCCAGCTCCCCGTAGTCGAGGAAGATGCCGCGGCAGCCGCTGCACTGCTCGATCTGGACGCCGTTGCGGTTGTAGGTGTGCATCGGCGCGTGACACTTCGGACACTGCATGCTCGGCTCAACTCCTCGCCGGTCGGTGGGGCTTCGCCGGACAGAGACTCGGCGCGGACCCGGTCGGTTGCACGCCGCGGCGCGGGTCACTGCGCCAACTGCGGCGAAATCCGGGCCATTCGGGCGCAGGCGTCGACCACGGCCTGTTCCACCTCGTCCAAGGCGCGGCCCGCGGCGACGGACTTGACGACGGCCCGGGCGGCCGTCTGCACGGTGAGTGCGCGGGCGGGAACGTCCAGGGCGGGCCAGGGGTCGCCGGTGGCGGGCACCCCCGGCCCACCCGCCCGGCGGTACGCGGCGAGGAACCGGGCCCACTCGTCCGGGGGAAGCAGACCACAGCCGTACCAGGCGGCCGGGCGGGCCAGGTCCCAGGCGGGTTCGCCGAGACCCAGGTCGTCCACGTCGATGAGGAGCCAGGGGCCGGTGTCCGCGGGGTGACGTACGAGCTGGCCGAGGTGGAGGTCGCCGTGGCAGAGACTGCGCGCGGAGGGCATGGGCGCCTCGGCCCGGGCCCAGGCGGGCAGGGCGGCCCAGGCGGCGAGGACGCTCGCGGCAGCCGGATGAGGGCGGACAGCGTGGAGGCGCTGGACGGCACGGGCGGCCTTCAGGGGGCCGCGCATGGCTGGGAGCCCGGTGGGGGCGGGCGCCTGGTGCAGCCGGGCGAGAAGGGTGGCGGCGGCCTCCCAGGGGGCGGCGTCCGGAGTGTCGGGATCCACGGCGGTGCCGTACGGCCAGAAGGTCACCGAGCGGCCGTGGAGGTCGGCGGGTGTGGAGCGCAGGGGCGCCAGGAAGATCTCGGGGAGGTCGGCGGCGATCCCGAGACGGAGGGAGAACTCCCCGAGGTCCGTACCCGGGGCATGCGCCTTGGCGACCGTGTCACCGTGCCGCACCACCGTGCCGTCCTCCCGCTCGGCCAGCACGGCGTCCGGATGATGCCCACAGCCTCCTCCCCGAGGATGAGCCGCACGCCGGACCTCGGCGGTCAGGGCAGGCAGTATGTCGGCGGTCACGGGTCTCCCTGGGCAGCACGGCACTCGCCCCGAGCGTACGCACCACACCGGAGCCTTGGTCCTTCCCCAAGACCACAGCGACCACCAGGTGAGGAACCGCGACGGCGAGAACCAGGTCCGCGAAAGCGGCGCCGGTCCAGGCGCAAAAAAACGCCCGCGCAGCTCCCCAGCTGCGCGGGCGTCGGTGCCGTCCGTCGGACCCCCGTCCCCACGGGGTTGCATGGGTGGATGTCCCCGCCCGGACCGCTCTTCCGGGCCTGGGGCGCCGCTCAGCGCCCCAGCATCACGCCCACGGACGACGCTTGTGTGACCACTGCATCCCAGCCGCCGAAGGCGTACACGAGCAGGGCCGCCAGGGGAAGGACCATCGCGGTCGCCACCAGGGGGTGGCGGCGGCCCGGGCGGGGGGTGCCGAACGCGGTGTACGCCCTGCGCCCCTGCGTACGGATCAGTGTCCGCGGTGCCGTGTGGGCCATGGTCCCTCTCCTGACCGTGGTGCTGTTGTCGTTGGCAGCGGCGGGTGTCTGACCTCGGGGGACGAGTGCTGCACCCGCCGCTTGACCTCAAATCTAGGGTTCCGGCGCCCCTTGGTCGTCATGCCCTCGTATCGATTGCCTGGCCTCCCGGAGGAGGAGCGATGACCTGCGGCGTACTCCCCTGGGTGGAGACGAGGTCCTAGGTCTCAGGGTCTTCCCGGAGGGGGCGCCCGGTGCGTCCCTTCTGCTCCGATCCGTCTTCCCGTGGTATCGGCTGTTCCACCAGCGCCAGCACCCGGTTCGCCATGAAGCGGGCGGTGCGCACGACCGTGCCGGAACGCGTGACTTCGCTCACTTCCACCACCCCCCTGCGCACCGCCGTCTCCACCCGGCGGCCCGCCCTGCTCGCCACCACCTCGTACGTACGCGTCGTGTCCCCCGCGTCCACGACTATCTCCACACGATCACCCTTCACGGGTTCAATCCCCCTTCCCCAGCTGGGCGTTTGGGATCATGGACGGCGCTCAACGGTCCTGTTCGCGCCTGCCCTGACCACCTCTCAAGTCTCCCACCGGGCACTGACAATCGATCGGGGCGTGAGGGCGCGGCCTCTGCGCGCACCCGGCCGTGGAAACGTAAGCTGTGGCTCGTCAAACGGACCGGGCAGCGGGGATGGACATGGCGATGATGCGCCTGAGGCGTGAGGACCCGCGTGTCGTCGGCTCGTTCAGGCTTCACCGGCGGCTCGGCGCGGGCGGGATGGGCGTCGTCTACCTGGGCTCCGACAAGCGGGGCCAGAGGGTCGCGCTGAAGGTGATCCGGCCGGATCTCGCGGAGGATCAGGAGTTCCGGTCGCGGTTCGCACGTGAGGTCTCGGCGGCACGGCGGATTCGTGGCGGGTGTACGGCGCGGCTGGTGGCCGCCGACCTGGAGGCGGAACGTCCGTGGTTCGCCACGCAGTACGTGCCCGGGCCGTCGCTGCACGACAAGGTCGCCGAGGAGGGCCCCCTCACGGCAGCCGAGGTGGCCGCCGTCGGCGCCGCACTGTCGGAGGGTCTGGTCGCGGTGCACGAGGCCGGGGTCGTCCACCGGGACCTGAAACCGTCGAACATCCTGCTGTCCCCGAAGGGGCCCCGGATCATCGACTTCGGCATCGCCTGGGCGACCGGTGCCTCGACGCTCACCCACGTCGGGACGGCCGTCGGTTCGCCCGGCTTCCTCGCCCCCGAGCAGGTGCGCGGGGCCGCGGTCACGCCCGCCACGGACGTGTTCGCCCTGGGCGCCACGCTGGCGTACGCGGCGACCGGGGACTCGCCCTTCGGACACGGCAGTTCCGAGGTGATGCTCTACCGCGTGGTGCACGAGGAGCCGAAGCTGCACGGCGTGCCGGACGCCCTGGCTCCGCTCGTTCGCGCCTGTCTCGCGAAGGACCCCGACGAACGGCCGAGCACCCTCCAACTCTCGCTTCGGCTCAAGGAGATCGCGGCCCGGGAGAGCCAGGGCCTCACGGACGCACGACCGGCCGACCGGCGCGGCGAGGTGGACCGGCCGTCGGGGCGGCTCGCTCAGCAGTACGCGGAGCAGCGCACCGTGCGCCGCCCGCAGGGGCCGGGCACTCCCCCGCCCCGCAGCAGCGGCTCCCGGCCGGGATCGCGTCCGACGCCCGCGCAGCGCGGCACCTCGACCCGCTCCGGCGGCCGTCCCGCACCGCGCAGTGGCGCCGGGCGGCCGGCGCCCCGTACCACCGGGACCGGGCGGCGCCCGGCCAACCCGCGACTGCTGCGCCAGCGGATCTTCGTGTTCGTGGTGGTGACGCTGCTGGTGGCGCTGGGCATCGCGGCGGCCCAGGGGTGTCAGGGGCCGGCGCGCGGCTTGGACGACGGACGCCTGCGCAAGGACGTACGACCGGAGCAGTCGTACGCCCCCCTGACCGGCGACCTGATGGCCGAGCAGTACCACAGCGTGCTCGACCAGGACGGCTGACCGGACGGGCGGACGTTCGGCGGCCGTCACAGCCCGGGCGGGCGCCGCGACGCAGCACAGCCGCGTCGGAGAGGACGCTACGGCTGAGGGCGGCCCGTGGCGACCGCGTAGAAGGCGACCGCGGCCGCCGCGCCCACGTTGAGGGAGTCGACGCCGTGGGCCATGGGGATGCGGACCCATTCGTCCGCGGCGACCAGCGCCTGGGTGGACAGGCCGTCGCCTTCCGCACCGAGCATCAGCGCGACCCGGTCCATCTTGTGCGGAGCCGTCTCGTCGAGGGTCTTCGCCTTCTCGTCGGGGGTGAGCGCGAGGAGAGTGAAGCCGGCCTCGCGGACCGACTCCAGGCCCTTCGGCCAGGTGTCGAGGCGCGCGTAGGGCACCGAGAAGACCGCGCCCATGGACACCTTCACGCTGCGCCGGTACAGCGGGTCGGCGCAGTCGGGCGACAGCAGGACCGCGTCCATGCCGAGGGCGGCGGCGGAGCGGAAGATCGCGCCGATGTTGGTGTGGTCGTTCACGGATTCCATGATCACAACCCGGCGGGCGGCGGCGAGGAGCTCGTCCGCCGTCGGCAGTGGCTTGCGCTGCATGGAGGCGAGCGCGCCACGGTGCACGTGGTAGCCGGTGACCTGTTCGGCCAGTTCCGGGCTGACGGCGTACACCGGGGCCGGAAGTTCGTCGATGACGTCGCGCATGACGTCGACCCACTTCGAGGACAGCAGCATCGAACGCATCTCGTAACCGGCCGCCTTGGCCCGTCTGATGACCTTCTCGCCCTCGGCGATGAACAGGCCCTCGGCGGGCTCGCGCTTGCGGCGCAGCTCCACGTCGGTCAGGCCCGTGTAGTCGGTGAGGCGCGGGTCGTCGGGATCCTCAACGGTGATGAGATCGGCCACAGGGTGATACTGCCTTGTCCAAGGAGCGGTGCCAACGGCTGGAACGGGACGTGTTACCCCGGGTTACTCGACCGGCCGCGGCCCCACCGTCACGACCTCGCCGATGACGATGACCGCAGGGGGCTTCACGTCCTTCTCGCGTACGGTCTCCGCGACGGTCGCCAGGGTGGCGTCGACCCGGCGCTGGGCGGCCGTGGTGCCTTCCTGGACCAGGGCGACGGGGGTGTCGGGGGCCTTGCCGTGGGCGACGAGCGTCCCGGCGATCTTCCCGATCTTGTCGACGCCCATGAGGATCACGAGTGTGCCGGTGAGCTTCGCCAGCGACGCCCAGTCGACCAGCGAGCGTTCGTCGTCCGGGGCGACATGACCGCTGACCACCGTGAACTCGTGTGCGACACCGCGGTGGGTGACGGGGATACCGGCCGCGCCCGGGACCGAGATCGAGCTGGAGATGCCCGGGACCACCGTGCACGGGATGCCCGCCTCGGCCAGCGCCTGCACCTCCTCCATGCCGCGGCCGAAGACGAACGGGTCGCCGCCCTTGAGCCGTACCACCGACTTGCCCTGCTTGGCGTGCTCGATCAGCGCGTTGTTGATGGCCTCCTGGGCCATGAAACGGCCGTACGGGATCTTCGCCGCGTCGATCACCTCGACGTGCGGCGGGAGCTCGGCGAGCAGGTCGCGGGGTCCGAGACGGTCGGCGATGACCACGTCGGCCTCGGCGAGGAGGCGCCGGCCGCGGACGGTGATCAGGTCCGGGTCGCCGGGGCCGCCGCCGACCAGTGCGACACCGGGGGTGCGGGTGCGGTGGTGCGGGGCCACGAGCGTGCCGTCGCGCAGCCCCTCCACCACGGCGTCACGGATGGCGGCGGTGTGCCGGGGGTCGCGGCCCCTTGCCTCGGTGGTGAGCACGGCGACCGTGACGCCCTCGCTGTGACCGGTCGCGGGGGTCCAGGCGGTGGCCGCGTCGGCGTCGTCGGAGCGGACGCACCACACCCGGTGCGCCTCGGCCTCCGCCGAGGCCCGGGAGTTGGCTTCCGGGTCGCTGGTTGCGATCAGGGCGTACCAGGCGTTCGCGAGGTCGCCGTCCTCGTACGGGCGCTTCTTCCAGGTGATCTCGCCCGAGTCCGCCATGGCTTCGACCGAGGGGGTCGCTTCCGGGGAGACCAGAACGATGTCCGCTCCTGCCGCGATGAGCGCCGGGAGGCGGCGCTGGGCGACCTGGCCGCCGCCGAGGACGACGACGCGGCGTCCGCTCAGACGGAGCCCTACGGGGTACGGGGGGTGTTCGGCCATGGAGGTGCGGCTCCTCGTGCGGCGGTGGGGACGGCGGCCTCTGCGGCTTTGGAGGGGCCTGACGTGCGGATTCTAAGCTGCGGACGGCAGGGGCGGCTCATCCGGTCGAAGGGTGGGCCGCCCCTGCGCTCCGATGCGGAGCCGTCCTACTTCTCGGTGACTCCGGCCGAGTCGAACGTCGCCACCTCGTGCATCGCCCTCGCCGCGCTCTGCACCAGCGGCAGGGCCAGCAGGGCTCCCGTGCCCTCGCCCAGGCGGAGGTCCAGGTCGACCAGGGGGCGCAGGCCCAGCTTGTTCAGGGCGGCCACGTGGCCGGGCTCGGCGCTGCGGTGGCCGGCGATGCAGGCCGCGAGAACCTCGGGAGCGATAGCGCGCGCCACCAGGGCGGCGGCACCCGCGCTGACGCCGTCCAGGATGACCGGCGTGCGCAGGGACGCGCCGCCGAGCAGCAGGCCCACCATCGCCGCGTGCTCCAGGCCACCGAACGCCGCGAGGACACCGATCGGGTCGGCCGGGTCCGGCTGGTGGAGTTCGATGGCGCGGCGCACGACCTCCGTCTTGCGGGCCAGCGTCTCGTCGTTGATGCCGGTGCCGCGGCCCGTCACCTCGGACGGGTCCGTGTCCGTGTAGACCGCGATCAGGGCTGCCGAGGCCGTCGTGTTCGCGATGCCCATCTCGCCGGTGAGCAGCGCCCTGTTGCCGGCCGCCACCAGGTCGCGGGCCGTCTCGATACCGACCTCGATCGCCTGCTTGACCTCCTCGCGGGTGAGCGCGGGGCCGGTGGTCATGTCGGCCGTGCCGGCGCGGACCTTGCGCGGCAGCAGACCGGGAGTGGCGGGCAGGTCGGCGGCCACGCCCACGTCGACCACGCAGACCTCGGCACCGACCTGGTTCGCGAAGGCGTTGCAGACCGCGCCGCCGCCGAGGAAGTTGGCGACCATCTGGCCCGTCACCTCCTGGGGCCAGGGGGTGACGCCCTGGGCGTGCACGCCGTGGTCGCCCGCGAAGATGGCGACGGCCGCGGGCTCCGGGATCGGCGGCGGGCACTGCCGGGACAGCCCGGACAGCTGGGCGGAGATGATCTCCAACATGCCGAGCGCGCCCGCGGGCTTGGTCATCCGCTTCTGCCGCTCCCAGGCCTCGCCGAGCGCCTTGGCGTCCAGCGGGCGGATGCCGGCGACGGTCTCCGCGAGCAGGTCGTGCGGCTCCTCGCCGGGCAGCGCGCGACGGCCGTACGTCTCCTCGTGCACGACCCAGGACAGCGGGCGGCGCTTGGACCAGCCCGCCTGCATCAGCTCGGGCTCCTCCGGGAACTCGTCGACATACCCGACGCACAGGTACGCCACGACCTCCAGGTGCTCGGGCAGGCCGAGGGCGCGGACCATCTCGCGCTCGTCGAAGAAGCTGACCCAGCCGACGCCGAGGCCCTCGGCACGGGCGGCGAGCCACAGGTTCTCGACGGCGAGCGCGGAGGAGTACGGGGCCATCTGCGGCTGGGTGTGCCGGCCGAGGGTGTGGCGACCGCCGCGGGTGGGGTCGGCGGTGACCACGATGTTCACCGGCGTGTCGAGGATGGCCTCGATCTTCAGTTCCTTGAACTGCTTCGCCCGGCCCTTGGGCAGCGACTTGGCGTACGCCTCGCGCTGACGCATGGCCAGTTCGTGCATCGTGCGGCGCGTCTCGGCGGAGCGGATGACGACGAAGTCCCAGGGCTGGGAGTGGCCCACGGAGGGCGCCGTGTGGGCGGCCTCCAGGACGCGCAGCAGCACGTCGTGCGGGATCGGGTCGCTGCGGAAGCCGTTGCGGATGTCGCGGCGCTCGCGCATCACGCGCAGGACGGCCTCGCGCTCGGCGTCGTCGTATCCGGGCGCCGCCGGGCCGGTGGACTGTCGTGCTTCTTCCACTGCGGCCGTGCTCTCCTCCTGGTCGGCGGCCCTGGTGTCCAGGTCGTCCGCCTGCTGTGCGACGACGGGCTCCGCTTCCTCCGCCTGCGGCTCCGGGGCGGGTGCCTCGCCCTCGCGGGGGCCGGGGACCATGGCGACGGGCTCCTGTACCGCCGGCTCCTCCCGCTGCGCTGCGGCCGGAGCGGATTCCTCGGCGGGCGGCTGCTCCTGGGCGGGCAGCGGCGGCACGGTCAGGGCGTGCGGTGGGGTGGGAGCCAGGTGCGGGGTGGTCGGCACGGTGCCCTCGACGGGCACGAACCGGCCGAACGACTGGTCCGCCTGGAGCTCCGCAGGGGCGTCGGCCGGCACGGCGGCCGGGGCGGCGGGCGCTTCGGCGGGCACGGCGGGTGCGGCGGTCTGCTCGCCGCCCGGCTGCTGCGGATCGTGCGCCTGGGTGGGGCCGTCCTCCGGCACGGCCTGTGCGGGCTCGGCGACCGCGGGCTGCGCCTCCTCAGGAGCCTGCTGCGGCGCGGGCTCGGCGAGGCCCGGGGCGTCAGGGGTGCGGGCCTCGGTGTCCGCCAGGGGCGCCTGCCGGTCCGGTGCCGATGCCACGGCAGGGATCCGGCTGGGGTCCTGGACCTGCTCGGCCGGGGCCTGACCCTGGTCGTGGGAGTGCTCGGCCGGGGTACCGGCGACGGGTCCGTGGTCCTCGGCGGGAGCCGCCGGGTGCGCGACGGGCTCCGGGACAGGGGCCTCCGCGGTCTGCCGGGCCGCACCCGCCTCGGCCGCGGGCGCGGCCACGCCGAGGTGCGGCTCGCCGTCCACGGGCGGTACGGGCCCGAAGTCCTGGGCGGCATCCGCCACGGGCGCGGCGTCCGGGATCTGCGGGACGACCCCTGCGGGCGTCCCGTCCTGCGCCGGTGGGGCGTCGTGCGCCGGTACGGCTCCGGGAAGCTGCGAGCCGTCGTGCTGCAACCCGTCCCCCTGGGAGCCGTCGTTCCGCGCCCCGTGCGGCAGGGCGTGCCCGGCGTCGTCGGCCCGGCCTTCCTCGGGCCCGTCGAGCGCACCCTCCGGAGCCGGCCCGCCGTGCGCGACCTGCGGCGCCTCGGGCGACGGCTGCGGCACGTGCTGCGGCGCAGGGTCGACCAGCGGGTCGGAGCCGTGCGGGACCTGAGGCGTGGCCTCGGCGGTCACGGGCGCGGCCTCCGGAGCGACCGGGGGGGTGGTCGGCTGAGCCGTCCCCACCGGTTCGGGCGCCGGTGCCGGCACGACCGTTTCTGCGGCCGTCCCCTCGTCGCCCACCGGCGGCACGGCGTGCTGCTGCGGCGGAGGCCCCCACGGCACCGCTCCCTGCGGGGAGTTGTCCCCCGGCTGTGGCACGTCGAGGTACTCGGGCCCGGTCGTGGGCGGGCCCGAGGGGCGCATCGGGGCGTCCGCCGGGCCGCGGTCGGAGAGCGTGCGCACCGGGCTCGCGGAGGTGTCCGGGATGGGCGGGCCGAGATGCAGCGGGCGGCGCGGCGACGTCGGCTGCGGCGCGGGCGCCGGAGGCGGCGTACGGACCGCGCCGACGTCGATGGCGCCGCTGTCCCGGCCGGCCGCCTCGTGCGGACCGGGCTCGTGGGGATACGGCGCCGGAGCCGGGGCGTGCTGCGGCATCTCGTTGCCCCACGCGCCCTGCTGGCCCGGCATCAGGAGCAGGTCGTCGTCCTCGGGAGCGCCGTCGGAAGGGTCGAGGTAGGTGTACGCGCCCGGCGTGAGGACGCCCGGCTGCTCCACCATGCCTGCGTTCTCCGGCAGCCCCTCGCCCGGGACCTGGCCGGTGTCGGTCATGCGTACCCCTCGCCCATCGGTTAGTGCTTCTACGACCAGCTGGCCCGGAACGGCGCGCCGACCGCCCGCAGTGAAGAACGAGCGTGCGTGCCCAGCGGCACGAACGACCCGCCCACAATGACGACAAAGCCATTGAACGGCATTGTCGCGGTCGTTCCGCCGTCGCGACAGGGTGATCCGCGACGGTCCGCTGTGGACTGCGCCACGTTGCGCGCCCTCCGGTCCGGCCGTACCGCCCCCACCCCAAAAGGGGTGCGCTTTCCGGACATTGGCTGACGAATGCCGGATCACCCGAGTACGGTACGACGGTCGGCCAGCCTACCGCGCCGGTACGACAACCGGATCACGGGGAGCGTTCGGCCAATCGGCCGCTGAGCAGGAACGCAACGCTCCGCTCCTTCTCCGTCCAGGCCCGCGTGTCGAGTTCGACGGACTGCAGCAGGGCGCACTCGACGTCGTACCCGTGTTCCGTGAGGTCCCTGCCGACGAGTTCGGCCGCGTCGCGGGTCGCGGCATGGGTGACGATGCGCTGCGGGCGGCGGTCGGCGACGGCGGAGACGACCGCCACTCCCCCGCCGCCGACGCGGACGACGTCCGGTTCCGGCAGGTTCTCCAGGATGTGCGGGGCGGTGCCGTGCACGACCTGGAGCTGGACGCCGAACTGGCGTGCGGCGGCCGTGGTCCGGCCGCATGCGTCGGGGTCCTGGTCGACGGCGATGACGGCGGCCCCGCAGCGGGCGGCCTCCACCGCGAACGCGCCGCTGCCGCTGCCGATGTCCCACACCAGGTCGCCCACCCGGGGGCCGAGCCGGGCGAGTTGGGTGGCGCGCAGCAGGTCCGTCTCCCCTTCGCCGAGCCCGCCGCCGTACGCCTCGGCGGGCAGCGCCCAGCCGCGCGGGTCGGCGCCTGGGTCACGGCCGGCGATCCAGCCGCCGTCGGCCGCGGTGACGGGTCCGCCGATGACGATGACGACGTTGGGGTCGCGCCAGGTGTGGTCGGCGGCCTTGTCGGAGGTGACGACGGTGACCTGTTCCCGTTCGGTGCCCAGCTCCTCGCAGATGACGAAGGTGCGATGGACGCCGTCGAGGAGCAGTCCGAGTTCGGCGGGTCCGGCGCCCGGTGAGGTGAGGACCGCGACTTTGGTGTGGGCGCGGCATACGTTGACCGCGCGTCGCAGGGTGCGGCTATGTGCGACGACCACCTGTGCGTCATCCCAGGGCATCCCGGCGCGCGCGAAAGCTGCGGCCACGGAGGAGACGGCGGGGACGACTTCGACCTCCAGGCCGTACTCGGGGGCGCGCAGGGTGCGTACGACACCGAAGAAGCCGGGGTCGCCGTCGGCGAGGACGACGGCGGTGCCGCGGTGGGCGGCGATGCGGCGGGCGGCGAGGGCGACACTGCCGAGGCGGATGCGCTCGGCGCTCGGAGGCACTTCGGGCAGGGTGAGGTGGTGGGCCGCGCCGGCGACGAGCGTGGCGGCCCCGAGGGCGGAGCGCGCCGCGGCGGTCAGCGGCGAGCCGTCCCAGCCGATCACCGTGACCCGGTCGGCCATCGTCGTCAGTCTCCAGGTTTTCGTGCAGGTCGTCAGGGGGCAGCCCGTACGGCGGGCTCCGTGAGGGTATCCCGTTCGGCTGGGTGCACTCGCCCCGGGATGGGTCCGTGGGAGCGGTCCCTCGCTGTCAGTTCCAGTTCGGGAACGAGGTGAAACCCCCGCTGTCGGCCAGTTCGTCACTGACCCCGTCGAGGTCCTCGGGCAGCAGGCTCCACACGATGAAGTCGGTCCGCACGTCCGTCCAGGTGCCGTCCTCCGCACGGACGCGCGCTATGCAGGCGTTGCGCAGGACCCCCTCGCTGATGCAGCCGATCTTCTGGGCGACCTGCTGGGAGGCGGTGTTGTCGGCCGCGGTACGCAGTTCGATCCGCTCGAACTTCTGGTCGCCGAAGAGCCATTGGGCGGTCGCGAGCGCGGCTTCGGAGGCGTAGCCCTCGCCGCGCGCCCAGGGGGCGATGATGTAGGACAGTTCGGTGGACCGCACATGCCAGTTGGTCCTGGTGAGCTGGATGACGCCCACCAGGCGCTGGGTGAGGAACTCGGTGACGGCGAGGTCGAGGCCGCGGCCCGCGGCCCGCTCGGCGGGCGCGTACTCGGTGATCCAGGCGCGGGCACCCTCCTCGGTGAACGGCTGGGGCACGTCGGTCCAGGCGCCGACCAGCTCGTCGTTCATCATCTCGGCCAGCGCGGGGACGTCATCCTCGTCGAGAGGGCGCAGGACCAACCGCTCCGTGCTGATGGAGACGTTGGGGAAGGTGCTCGTCATTGCGCCGCTCCGTAACCTTCGAAAAACCGTCAGGGCCTGCTGAACTGCCCAGCATGCAGCATGGAGGCGGCGAAACGCACCACGGGGTCCACACCCGGTGAGGGAGCGGACCCCGTGCGTGGCGATACGCGGCGTACGCGGCGTCGGCGGCTGCCGAGGGACGGGGTCAGAAGGACGGGATGACCGACCCCTGGTACTTGTCCTCGATGAACTTCTTCACCTCGGGCGAGACGAGGAGCTTGGCCAGCTTCTTGACCCGCGGGTCGTTCTCGTTGCCCTTCTTGACCGCGAGGAAGTTGCCGTAGGGGTTGTTCTTCGCGGACTCCAGGACGAGGGCGTCCTTGGCGGGCTTCAGGCCGGAGGAGATGGCGTAGTTGCCGTTGATCACCGCGGCGTCCACGTCGTCCAGGGAGCGCGGGGTCTGTGCCGCCTCCAGCTCCTTGAACTTGAGGTTCTTCGGGTTCTTGGCGATGTCCTGGGGGGTCGCCTCGTTGCCCACGCCGCTCTTGAGCGTGATGAGTCCGTTCGCGGCGAGCAGCTTCAGCGCACGCGCCTCGTTGACGGTGTCGTTCGGGACGGCGACGGTCGCACCGCTCTTCAGCTCGTCGGCCTTCTTGATCTTGTGCGAGTACAGGCCGAGCGGCTCCAGGTGCACCGTGACGACCGGCACGATGTGGGTGCCGTTCTTCTTGTTGAAGTCGTCGAGGTACGGCTGGTTCTGGAAGTAGTTGGCACCGACCGACCCGTCCTCGGTCGCCGTGTTCGGCGTGACGTAGTCGGTGAACTCCTTGACCTGGAGGTCGAGGCCCGCCTTCTTGGCCAGGTTGTCCTTGACGAAGTTCAGGATCTCGGCGTGCGGGGTGGGGCTCGCGGCGACGACGAGCGGGCCGTCGGAGCCGGAGGAGGCGGAGGTGCTCTGGCCGGAGCCACAGGCGCTGAGCCCGAAGATGAGGGCTCCCGCGGCGAGGACGGCAGTGGTGATCTTGGCGGTGTTACGCACGAAAAGTGCCTTTCCTTATGGGTGGTGCGACCCCGTCATGGGTGTACGGGGAGTTCCGGGGATACGGCGGGTCAGGACTGTGGGCGTGGCGCGGCTCAGGCGACCTTGCGCACATCGGCCGCCGCGGGCTCCTTCGCCTTCAGCAGCCGCAGCTTCGGCGCCGGTCCGGAGCGGCCGCCGCGGCGGTGCAGGGCGCGGGCAGCGAAGTCGCCGGCGAACTGGATGAGCGAGATGACGACGGCCAGGACCGCCACGGTGATCCACATCAGCTGGGTCTCGAAGCGCTGGTAGCCGTAGCGGATGGCGATGTCGCCGAGACCGCCGGCGCCGACCGTGCCGGCCATCGCGGAGTAGCCGATGAGGGCGACGACGGTGGTGGTCGCGGAGGAGATCAGGGAGGGCAGGGCCTCCGGTACGAGGACCTTGCGCACGACGGTCCAGGTGTTGCCGCCCATCGCCTGCACGGCCTCGACCAGCCCGCCGTCCACTTCGCGGACAGCCGTCTCGACGAGGCGTGCGAAGAAGGGGATGGCGCCGATGGCGAGCGGCACGATGGCGGCCTCGCGGCCGATCGTCGTCCCCGTGACCCAGCGCGTGAAGCTCATCAGCGCGACCATCAGGATGATGAACGGCATCGAGCGGGCGATGTTCACGACCTGCCCGAGGACCTTGTTGGCCACGATGTTCTGAAGCAGTCCGCCACGGTCGGTCAGCACCAGCAGCACGCCGAGCGGCAGGCCGCCGACGACGGCGATGAGGGTGGACCAGCCGACCATGTAGAGGGTGTCCCACGAGGCCTGGGACAGCAGGGGCTGCATCTCGGTCCAGGTCACCTGGCACCTTCCTTCACCAGCGGGGCCTCCTGGCCCACCACGTCGATCTGCAGGCCCTGCTCGCGCAGGAAGCCGATCGGCACGACGTTGTCCTCGTAGCGGCCGGGCAGTTCGATGCGCATCCGGCCGACCTGGAGACCGCCGACGGTGTCGATGGCGGCGCCCAGGATCGAGATGTCGATGTTGTAGGTGCGGGACAGCTGGGAGATGACGGGCTGCGTGGCGGCCTCGCCCTGGAAGGTGACGTCGACGACGGTCCGGTCGTCGCCGGAGGCGTCGCCGCCGACCGGGAAGAGCGCGGAGGCCAGCTGGGAGCCCGGGGTGGCGAGCAGCTCGCCGACCGTGCCCGACTCGACGATGCGACCCTTGTCCATCAGGGCGGCCGAGTCGCAGACGCTCTTGACGACGTCCATCTCGTGGGTGATGAGCAGGACGGTCAGGCCGAGCTGCCGGTTGAGGTCGCGCAGCAGTTGGAGGATGGAGCGGGTGGTCTCCGGGTCGAGGGCGCTGGTCGCCTCGTCGGAGAGCAGCACCTTGGGGTCGCCGGCGAGGGCGCGGGCGATGCCGACGCGCTGCTTCTGGCCGCCGGAGAGCTGGGCCGGGTAGGCCTTGGCCTTGTCGGCGAGACCGACCAGGTCGAGGAGTTCCAGGGCCTTACGGGAACGTTCCTTCCCGGACTTGCCGAGGATCTCCAGGGGCAGCTCGACGTTGTCCTGGACGGTGCGCGAGGACAGCAGGTTGAAGTGCTGGAAGACCATGCCTATCCGGTTGCGCGCCGCGCGGAGGTCCTTGCCGGCGCGTGCCCCGCGGCCGGCGAGCGCGGTGAGGTCCTGGCCGGCCACGGTGACCGTGCCGGAGGTGGGGCGCTCCAGGAGGTTGACGCAGCGGATGAGCGAGGACTTGCCGGCGCCGGACTGGCCGATGACGCCGTACACCTCGCCCTCGCGTACGTGCAGGTCGACGCCGTCGAGGGCGGTCACCTCGCGGCCGCGCGAACGGTAGACCTTGGTCAGGCCCGATGTGGTGATCACTGGGTTTCCGTCACTGTCGAGTGCAGGGCGTGGGTGTGCGCCGGGCACGGGTGCGTGCATGGCGACGCGGCACGGTTCTCGCAAGGGCGATGGAACCGCGGAGAACGTGTGCGCGGGGGTCGGTCGCGTACGACGCGTGCGTACGGACATTCCACGACGGTCTCGCTTCGGGGCGCGGGACTCCGGGTGGTGCGGGGGCCCTCTAGCAGGCGCACATTCGACACATACAACGAGCACCGGGCGTCATGGTCGCCTCGGTCGCAACGGTGCGGCAGCTCGTCGTGGTCATGGGTGCAAGTAAAGCAGACACGAAGCCGCGACCTGACACGACTGTCCGAATAGCGGACGGATCGCACTGGTTGTGGTCAACGCCACGGCGGGTGGGGCGGCGCCGTGGTCGGCCCAGCCGGGGGCGGGAACATCGGTGCTTTTGGCCCGTAATAGGGTCGCTGCATGCTTGACGCCCTGACGCTGGCGACCGGTGTCGCCGCGCTGCTGCTCGCCGCCTGGTGCGGCTGGGCCGCCCACCGTGACCAGCCCACGAAGGACTGGCACTTCATCGGCATGGCCGTGGTGACGCTGCTGGCCCTGGTCCAGCTGGCCGTCGGCATCGTCCAGCTGACGCGGGGCGAGAAGCCGGCGCAGGGCACGACGATCTTCGTGGCGTATCTGCTGGGCGCCTTCGCGTGCATCCCGGCGGCGGGGTTCATGTCGCTGGCGGAGCGCACACGGTGGGGTTCGGTGACGGTCGCGGCCGGCGGAGTGGTGCTCGCCGTGCTGGAGGTGCGGCTCTATGACATCTGGGGAGGCTGAGATGACGGCCGTCGAACAAAGGCCGAAGCGGCTCATCAGCGGGCCGGGGATGCTGCTCGTCTGGTTCTACGGGGTGATGGTCGTCGGTGCGGTGTCGCGCTCGGTGTTCCAGATCGCCACGGAGTTCGACCGGGCACCTCTCGCCTACACGCTCTCGGCGGTTGCCGGGCTGGTCTACGGGTTCATCACGTACTCGCTGGTGCGCGGCGGGGAGACAGCCCGCAAGGCGGCGCTGGTGTGCTGCGCCGCCGAGCTCGCGGGTGTGCTGACGGTCGGTACCTGGACGCTCCTCGAGCCGTCCGCCTTCCCGGACGCGACCGTGTGGTCCGACTACGGCATGGGGTACGTCTTCATTCCGGTGCTGCTGCCGCTGTCCGCGATGTACTGGCTGCGGAAGTCCCGCAGCGTCACGCCGTAGTCGCGTACGTACCCGCCGGCTTCTCCAGGACGATCATCGGTACGCCGTCCGCTCCCTGAGCGGTGCCCACCGTCTCGTAGCCGACCCGGCGGTACAGGCGCAGATTGCCCTCGCTGCGGTGGCCGGCGCTGAGGCGGAACTTCTTCGCGCCGTGCTGCTCCACCAGCGCCGCCTCCGCCGCGCGCAGCAACCGGGCGCCGATGCCGTGACCCTGCAGCCGCGGGTGGACGCAGAGCTTGCCGATCGAGGCGGCCCCGTCCTCCGTCACGCGGCCGCGTACCGAGCCGACCACCTCCTCGCCGAGCCGGGCCACGAAGACGCAGTCCGAGGCGACCTCCTCGCGGACCGAGTCCAGGGTCTGGACGAGCGGGTCGATGCGGTAGTTGCCGTACAGCGCGGCCTCACTCTGGAAGCACAGGTACTGCAGCCTGAAGATCTGCTCGGCGTCCTGCTCGGTCGCCACAGAGATGGTCACGCTCATGCCCATGTGCGCACGCCTCCCGCTCACCTGATCACCGGTCGTCCCTCACTCCTATCCCCGCGGTTCGAGGGCCGCAACCTCCGCCGCGAGCAATCGACGCAGACATCCCAGGCATTTGGAGCGTTCCGGGCCGAGACTACCCTGTGAGATACCCAACTCCCCTGCGATCTCCCGGTAGGTCAGGTCCTGCGGGGAGAGCAACGCCGCCATGAGGCGCGGACAGCGGCCGGGGAGGCGGCGCACGGCGGCGTGCAGTGCCCGGCGGCGGGCCGCGAGGAGGGCCTGCTGCTCGGGGCCGGGTCGCGTGTCGTCGGCCGGGTCACCGCGGTACGGCTGTTCGAGGCGGGCGGCGCGTCGGCCACGGCGTGCCTCCAGACGGACGGCGCGGCGCAGCCATTCCTGCGGGTCGACGAGCGGCCGGTCGGCCTGGAGCCGCTCCAGGAGCCGGAGCCACACCGCCTGTTCCAGATCGCCCGGCTCCATCCCGGCCGCGTGCGCCTCCGCCGACGCCTCGGCGGCGAGCAGCGGACGCAGGGTGCTGACCATCTCGTGCCTCATACGCGACGGGACGCGTCCGCCCAGGCGCCGGGTTGCCGGGGCGGACGGGAGTCCCCCCGATCGGGGTACGTCTGTCGCGTGCTGACCGCTCAGCGGCGCAGGAAGTCCTCGCGGGCGAGCACGCCGGTGTCGGCGTTGTCGGTGAAGACGCCGTCGATGCCGGTCGCGAAGTAGGTCTTGAAGGCGCCGAAGACGTCGCCGTAGGCCGTCGGGTCCGTGCCCTTCTGGAAGTTCGTGGGCAGGAAGGTGTTCTCGTCGCGCATCGTGTACGGGTGCAGGATCAGGCCCGCGGCGTGCGCGTCGGCGACGAGCGTGGAGGGCTTGGTGAGGTTGCCCTTGGCGTCCTTCGGGATGACCAGGTCGAGGGTGGGGCCGATGCCCTGGGCGTAGGACGCGATCTCTTTCAGGCCCTTCGGGGTGATGAGGTCGGCGACCGTGCGCGGGTCGCCCGCCTCGACGAAGTCGAAGGGGCGGGTGTTCGCGGCGGACAGGAGCACCACGAGCGGGTTGTCGACGAGCTTGTTCAGGCGCTGGATGCTGGTCGGCTCGAAGGACTGGATGACGACCGGCGAGTTCTTCTTGTCCCTGCCGTGCTTGCGCAGGGCCTCGGAGAGCAGCTGCTCCATGTCGAGGCCCTGCTTGCGGAAGTACGTGGGGTGCTTGGTCTCGGGGTAGATCCAGACCTGCTTGCCGCGCCTGCGGGTCTGCTCGTCCTGCCACTTCAGGACCTCTTCGAAGGTGGGGATGCCCCAGCGGCCGTTGTAAAGGGTGTTGTGCTGGCGGGTGGCGGGGATGCGCTCGACGGCGCGCAGCGTCTTCAGCTCGGCGAGCGTGAAGTCCTCGGTGAACCAGCCGGTGGTGGGGACACCGTCCAGGATCTTGGTGGTCTTGCGGCTCGCGAACTCGGGGTGGTCGGCGACGTCGGTGGTCCCGCCGATCTCGGGCTCGTGCCGGCACACCAGGTGGCCGTCCTTGGTGGGCACCAGGTCACCGGCCTCCACGATGTCGGCGCCCAGGTCGAGGGCCAGGTTGTAGGAGCCGAACGTGTGCTCGGGACGATAGCCGCTGGCCCCGCGGTGACCGATGATCGTCGGCACGGGCAGGCCCTTCAGCCCGCCGCCCGTGTGCCGCCCCTCCGCTCTCGCGGCCCCCGGCAGTCCGAGGACCGCTCCGCCGGCGCCGAGCACCGCCGCACCGAGGAGCGCCCGCCGACCCGCCCCCCGGCCCTGGCTCCGTCCTTGCCCTTGCGCTTGCCCTTGCTCGAAAGACTCCTGCGTGCCCATGGGTTCCTCCCGCCACACCTGCTCGAAGCGGCTCGATCGTAGGTGCGGACGCGTGACGACCGGGAGACATGTGCGGGAACGCGCGGCGGACGCGGACCGTCCTCCCGGGTGCATGGTGAGGGCGTTGGTGGATACGCGGACTGATGGCCCGTCACCCGTCGGTGCGGCGTTCGCCACACCCGTCCGGCGGATGACGAACGTGCAACAAAACCGCCATCGCAGGTAAACACTCGTCAATGACGCGTATCCACTCGGTGAACCCGGTGTGCGACACCCCGGTCGTCACGAGTATCGTCCTCACCTGCACAGACTCATACCGCATCCCTTGACACCGGAGGGCCCGTTGTCCCGCTTCGCGCTCATCAAGGCAGTGCTCGGACCGATCATGCGCCTGATGTTCCGCCCACAGGTGGAGGGCGCGGAGCACATCCCGGCCGACGGCCCGGTCATCATGGCCGGCAACCACCTGACGTTCATCGACTCCATCGTGCTGCCGCTCGTGACCAAGCGGCAGGTGGTCTTCATCGGCAAGGACGAGTACGTCACGGGCAAGGGCCTCAAGGGCCGTCTGATGGCCTGGTTCTTCACGGGCGTCGGCATGATCCCGGTCGACCGGGACGGCGCGAGCGGCGGTGTGGCCGCGCTGATGACCGGGCGCCGGGTGCTGGAGGAGGGCAAGGTCTTCGGCATCTACCCGGAGGGCACGCGCTCGCCCGACGGGCGGCTGTACCGGGGGCGCACCGGTATCGCGCGGCTGACGCTGATGACCGGGGCGCCGGTGGTGCCGTTCGCGATGATCGGCACGGACAAACTGCAGCCGGGCGGGCGGGGGATGCCCCGTCCGGGACGGGTCACCGTGCGGTTCGGTCAGCCGATGGAGTTCTCCCGGTACGAGGGCATGGACCGGGACCGGTACGTGCTGCGGGCCGTCACCGATTCCGTGATGGCGGAGGTCATGCGGCTGTCGGGGCAGGAGTACGTGGACATGTACGCCACGAAGGCGAAGGCGGCATAGCCGGGCCGGGGGTCACGGGGTGCTCTCCAGCCTCTGCCCCCGCAACAGGAACCACGCTGCCACCGCCGTCGCCAGCAGGACCGCCGCGCCCGCTCCCGTCGCCAGCCTGAGCCCCTCCACGAACGCCTCGCGGGCCGACGTGAGCAGTGTCTCGGCGGTGGCCGGCGGCAGGTGTGCCGCCGTCTCCACCGCGCCGCCCAGTGATGCGTGAGCCGTGGCCGGGGTGCCCGGCGGGGCCGGGAAGGTCCGGTAGGTGCCCGTGACGATCGAGCCGAGCAGGGCGATGCCGAGGGCCGCGCCGAGTTCGTACGCCGTCTCCGATACCGCGGAGGCGGCGCCCGCCCGGTCCTTGGGCACGCCGCCGAGAATCACGTCCGCGGTGACGGTGAACGACAGGCCGGCGCCGACGCCCACGACCAGCAGCGCGGTTCCGATCAGCGAGTAGCCCGTGGTCCGGTCGAGCAGGGTGAGGGCGGCCAGCGCCAGACCCACCGCGGCGAGCCCGCCCGAGACCACCGCCCGTACCGAGAAACGCCGCGCCGCCGCGCCCGCGACCAGGCCCGCCGCCACCGCGCCGAGGGCGGCGGGCAGTTCGGCGAGGCCGGCCTCGAACGGGCGCCTGTCCTGGACGAGTTGCAGGTACTGGGAGAGGAAGAAGACCAGTCCGGACATGCCGAGCACGGTCAGCAGGTCCGCGAGCACGGCACCGCTGAAGCCCCGGCGCCGGAACAGCCGCATGTCGAGGAGCGGGACCGGCAGCGTCAGTTGCCGGCGTACGAAGCCGTGGAGCGCGGCGGCACCGAGGAGCCCGGCACCCATGGCCGGCCAGGAGAATCCGTGGGCGGCCGCCTCCTTGACGGCGTACACCACGCCGATCATCCCGACGAGCGACAGGATGACGCTCGGCAGATCCCACGGCCCCGGGTGCGGGTCGCGGGACTCGGGCAGCGTCCTGATGCCGACCAGGACCAGAACCGCCAGCACCGGCAGGTTGATGAGGAACACCGAGCCCCACCAGAAGTGCTCGAGCAGCAGCCCGCCGACGATCGGGCCGACCGCCGTCCCCGCCGAGGCGGTGGCGCCCCAGATGCCGACGGCGAGGCTGCGCTCGCGCGGGTCGTGGAAGATGTTGCGGATCAGGGCCAGCGTGGCGGGCATCAGGGTCGCTCCCGCGACACCGAGGAACGCCCGGGCCAGGATCATCATCTCCGGCGACTGGGCGTAGGCGTTCAGGACGGACGTCGCACCGAAGGCCGTGGCGCCCCCGAGCAGGATGCGCTTTCGGCCGACGCGGTCGCCGAGGCTGCCCATGGAGACGAGCAGACCGGCGATGACGAAGGAGTAGACGTCGCCGATCCACAGCAACTGGGTGCCCGAGGGCTTCAGGTCCTCACTGATGTAGGGGGTCGCGAGGCCGAGGACGGTCGCGTCCACGGCCACCAGCAGCACGGCGAGCACGAGGACGCAGAGCGCGAGCCACCGGCCCGGGCGCTTCTCCGCCTGCGGCGCGATGGCCGACTGCAGGGTGCTGGTCATGATTCCTCTCTCCGCAGGGCGCCGCCGAGCAACAGCTCGGCGATCATGGTGGGGAAGTCCCTGGCGGCCACACGGCCGTCCAGTACGGCCCAGGCGCACGAGGCGATGAGCCCGTACAGCGCCTCGGTGAGCCAGGCGGGGGGGAGGTCGACGCGGAACTCGCCGCTGTCCCGGCCGCGCAGGAACACCGCGGCGATCCGGGTGTCGATCCGCGACCAGCCCTCGTTCTGCCCCTCGCCCTCCCACAGCTGGTTCTCGCCGTAGAGGAAGGCGAGCAGCCCGGCCGCGGGCTGGAGCTCGCGCACCAGCCTGTGTACGGCGTCGGCCGCCGAGCCCTCGTCCAGCCGGGCCGCGTCCAGCGCCGCCTCGCACTCCTCGATGCCGAGCACCTCCAGGGCCCGTACGAGGGCGTCGCGCCCGGCGAAGTGGCGGTGCAGGGTGGCCCGGCTGATCCCGGCAGCCTTGGCGACCTCGTCCATGGTCGCGGTGGATTTGCGGGTCAGCAGGGCGGCTGCGCTGCGCAGCACGTGGTCGCGGTCGAGAGCCATGAGACGAGCATAGCCCGTTTGAGACAATTGTGTCTCATGAAAGGCATTCGTGTTTCATGCGCGCGGCCCGCGTCTCCGGGCAGGCGCATGCATCAGTGCCACGGCAGTTGCCCCACGTCTCCGGGCAGGTGCCTGAATCAGTGCCAGGGCAGCTGCCCGCGCCGCTCCCAGTAGGCACGCGGGTCCTCGGTGAGCGTCCCGAGGCGGGACAGCTGCTCGTCGTCGAGGTCGACGGTCGCGGCCTGCAGGTTGGAGGCGAGCTGACCGGTGGTGGCCGCGCCGGAGAGGACGACGCCCACCCAGGGGCGGCGCAGGATCACGGCGAGGGCGACCGCGTCGCAGCCGAGGGACGTCTGGGCGGCCACGGCCTTCAAGGCGTCCGGGGCGTGCGGATCCGCCAGCCGTCCGTTGGCCATGCCCTCCTTGACGATCACCGTCAGTCCCGCGTCGTGGGCCTCGGCAAGGGCGGGCTCGGCGGAGGTCTCCAGGAGGTTGTAGGTGGACTGGACGGCACGGAAGAGCGGCTGACCGTCGACCGTTACGGCGAGCGCGGCGCGGATCGCGTCGGCCTGCGCCGGGCCGCTGGTGGAGAAACCGATGGTGAGCCCCTGTGCGGCGGCCTCGGCCAGCCGGGCGTGGAGTTCCCTGTCGGTCAGGGCCGGGCTGTCCGGAGTGACGGAGTGGATCTGGTAGAGGTCGAGCCGGTCGCCGAGCAGTGCGGCGGTCTCGGCGCGCTGCCGCTCGTACGTGGCGACACCGTGGTCCTTGACCTCGTGCTGCACGGCGTCGGTGGTCCACCGCGCGGTGTAGGTGTAGCCCCACTTGCTGCCGACGACCACGTCGTCGATGTCGGGGCGGGCGGTCAGCCACTCGGCGAGGAACTCCTCCGAACGGCCGTAGGAGCGGGCCACGTCGAAGTAGCGGACGCCCTGCGCGTAGGCGGCGTCCAGGAGTTCATGGGTGCGCTCGCGCAGGGCGTCGACGGTGCGGTCGGCAGGAAGGTCCCGGTCACGGCCGAGGTTGATGTAGCCGGGGCGGCCGACCGCGGCCAGTCCGAGTCCGATGTGCGCGCTGGCCGTGGTGGCGGCCCCGGGGGTCTCCCCTGCTCGAGCGAAGCCGAGAGCTTGGGGAAGGCTGAACGGCATGGCGGGCTCCTTGCACTCTCGGCAGGCCGGGACCCGCCCCAATCTACCGGGGCTCCCGATTCGCCCCGTATTGACTACCGGCGCCTCCGGTTCACCCCGTACCGACTACCGGCGCCTCCGATTCGCTCCGTACCGACTACCGGCGCCTCCGGTTCACCCCGTACCGACTACCGACGCCTCCGATTCGCCCCGTACCGACTACCGGCGCCTCCGATTCGCCCCGTACCGACTACCGGCGCCTCCGGTTCACCCCGTACCGGCCACCGGGGCCCGGATGCACCCCGTCCTGACCACCAGCGCTTCCGCTCACCCTGTGCTGACGCAGCGCGGTTCGAATGCCGGGTCGGCCGGGCCCTTCCGGTTCAGGGCGTTGAGCACCCACTGTTCGACGAGCGGCGACTTGGGGGCCTGGTCGTGTTCCGTGGTGTCGAGCGGACAGCGGTCCTGGAGCAGCACGTTGGTCACGTACGAGGCCGGGCCGTCGAGGAAGGCGCTGGTGTACGGGACCACGACCTCGTCGTTCCGGGTGGCGATCACCGTGTAGTCCGGGCCGACCGGGGTCTCCGGGTCGGAGTTGAGATTCGCCAGGAAGGCCGAGCCGGCGGTCTGGTCGACGCAGGAGGGACAGACGGTGGCGCCTGCGGCGAGGGCGAGCGGGTTGGTGGTCCCGTGGTTGGAGGGAACGATGCCGACGAGGTCGTCGACCTTGGTCGCACCGCCGAGGAACTTGACGTAGTAGCGCGGCATCATGCCGCCCTGGCTGTGACCGACGATGTCGACCTTCTTGGCGCCGGTCGCGCCGAGCACGGCGTTCACGAAGTCCCGCAGCTGGGCCGCCGAGTCCGGGATCGGGGCGGTCTCCATGTCGCCGTAGTCGAAGGAGAAGACGCAGTAACCGGCGTTCGCCAGCGCGGGCGAGAGGGTCAGCCAGTTCTCGTAGGAGGTCTTGAAGGTGCCGTTCACCAGGACCACCGGCTGCGGGTGGGCCGAGTCCGGCTTGCAGGACCAGTCGTTGGCGCCCGGTGGCGCGACGTCCACGGTGTCCGCGCCCGCCGAGGGCGTGAAACCGACGGTGCACAGCGTCGCGGTCGCGGCGACGGCGAGGAGCCGGGCTCTTCGCCTTCCGCTTCTTGCACTTCTTCCACTTCCGCCAGTTCGTCCGCTTCGTCCGCTTCGTCCGCGCATGATGTCCCTTCCTGCTCGGTGTGGGCCGACCGGCGTTCGACATTGCCGACCGCAAGCGGAATAGTTACCTCCGAGTAGACGGGCGTCAAGAATCCGGACAGTGGCTGAAACGCATCTGTTACCCGGCGCATGGACAGCACGAAGGGCCCGGACGCTGTCCGAGCCCTTCGGTGGGAGGTCGAGGGAGGTCCCGCTACCCCTGCTTGGCCGTGGCCCACTGGCGCTGCGCGGCGAGGTCCGCCTTGACCTCGGCGAGCTGCACGGCGACCGCCTCGGGGGCCGTGCCGCCGCGGCCCTTGCGGGAGGCGAGGGCGCCGGGGACGTTGAGGACGGAGCGCACCTCGGGGGTGAGGTGGGCACTGATCTTCGCGAACTGCTCGTCCGTCAGTTCGTCCAGCTCCTTGCCCTCGGCCTCGGCGACCTTCACGCACTCGCCGGCCACCTCGTGCGCCACCCGGAACGGCACCCCCTGCTTGACCAGCCACTCGGCGATGTCGGTGGCGAGCGAGAAGCCGGCCGGGGCCAGCTCCTCCATGCGCTCGCGGTGCACGGTCAGCGTGGCCATCATGCCGGTGAACGCCGGAAGCAGGACCTCCAGTTGGTCGATGGAGTCGAAGACCGGCTCCTTGTCCTCCTGGAGGTCGCGGTTGTACGCGAGCGGGAGGGCCTTGAGGGTCGCCAGCAGGCCCGTCAGGTTGCCGATCAGGCGGCCGGACTTGCCGCGCGCCAGCTCGGCGATGTCCGGGTTCTTCTTCTGCGGCATGATCGACGAACCGGTGGAGAACGCGTCGTGGAGCGTGACGAAGGAGAACTCCTTCGTGTTCCAGATGATGACCTCCTCGGCGATCCGGGAGAGGTTCACGCCGATCATCGCGGCGATGAAGGCGAACTCGGCGACGAAGTCACGGGAGGCCGTGCCGTCGATGGAGTTGGCCGCACTGCCGTGCTCGAAGCCCAGGTCCGCGGCGACCGCCTCCGGGTCCAGGCCGAGGGAGGACCCGGCAAGCGCACCGGAGCCGTACGGCGACACGGCCGTCCGCTCGTCCCACTGGCGAAGCCGTTCGGCGTCCCGGGACAGGGACTGCACGTGGGCGAGCACGTGGTGCGCGAAGAGCACCGGCTGGGCGTGCTGGAGGTGGGTGCGGCCGGGCATCGCCACGTCCGGGTGGGCTTCCGCCAGGCCGATCAGGGCGCCCTGGAGGTCGGCGATCAGACCGCCGATGATCCGGGCGTGGTCGCGCAGGTACATACGGAAGAGGGTGGCGACCTGGTCGTTGCGGGAGCGGCCCGCGCGCAGCTTGCCGCCCAGCTCCGGGCCGAGGCGCTCCAGCAGCCCCCGCTCCAGGGCCGTGTGGACGTCCTCGTCGGCGATCGTGCCGGTGAAGGAGCCGTCGGCGACGTCCGACTCGAGCCGGTCGAGGCCCGCCAGCATCCGCGTCAGCTCGTCGTCCGTGAGGAGCCCCGCCTTGTGCAGCACGCGCGCGTGGGCTCGGGAGCCGGCGATGTCGTACGGCGCGAGCCGCCAGTCGAAGTGGACGGACGCGGACAGCTTCGCCAGGGCCTCGGCGGGGCCGTCGGCGAAACGGCCGCCCCAGAGCCGTACGTCACCGGTGTTGCTGCTCACTTGGGTTGCTCCTAGAGAGGGTGTCGGTGTGCCACCGCCTCCCCACGACATGGGGAGGCGGTGGTCGGGCCAGTGGGCCGGTCAGGCGAGGTCCCGCTTGGCCGCGATCTTCGACGACTGGCTGAAGATGTCGATGAAGCCCTTGGCCGCGGACTGGTCGAACGTGTCGCCCGTGTCGTAGGTCGCCAGGTTGAAGTCGTACAGCGACTCCTCGGACCGGCGGCCGGTGACGACGGCGCGGCCGCCGTGCAGGGTCATCCGGATGTCGCCGGAGACGTGCTGGTTGGCCTCGTCGATGAAGCCGTCCAGGGCCCGCTTGAGCGGGGAGAACCACTGGCCGTCATAGACCAGTTCGCCCCAGCGCTGCTCGACCTGCCGCTTGTAGCGGGCGAGTTCCCGCTCGACCGTGACGTTCTCCAGCTCCTGGTGGGCGGTGATCAGGGCGATCGCGCCCGGAGCCTCGTACACCTCGCGGGACTTGATGCCGACGAGCCGGTCCTCGACCATGTCGATCCGGCCGATGCCCTGGGCGCCGGCACGCTCGTTCAGCTGCTGGATGGCCTGCAGGACGGTGACGGGCCTGCCGTCGATGGCGACGGGGACGCCCGCCTTGAAGGTGATGATCACCTCGTCGGCCTCGCGGGGCGTGGCCGGGTTCTGGGTGTACTCGTAGATGTCCTCGATCGGGGCGTTCCAGATGTCCTCGAGGAAGCCGGTCTCGACGGCGCGGCCGAAGACGTTCTGGTCGATGGAGTACGGGGACTTCTTGGTGGTCGCGATCGGGAGGTTCTTCTCCTCGCAGAACGCGATGGCCTTGTCGCGGGTCATCGCGTAGTCGCGGACCGGGGCGATGCACTTCAGGTCCGGGGCGAGGGCGACGATGCCGGCCTCGAAGCGGACCTGGTCGTTGCCCTTGCCGGTGCAGCCGTGGGCGACCGTGGTGGCGCCGTGCTTCCTGGCGGCGGCGACGAGGTGCTTGACGATCGTCGGCCGGGACAGGGCGGAGACCAGCGGATAGCGGTCCATGTAGAGGGCGTTGGCCTTGATCGCCGGGAGGCAGTACTCCTCGGCGAACTCGTCCCTGGCGTCGGCGACCTCGGCCTCCACGGCACCGCAGGCGAGCGCGCGCTTGCGGATGACGTCCAGGTCCTCGCCGCCCTGGCCGACGTCCACCGCGACGGCGATGACCTCGGCGCCCGTCTCCTCGGCGATCCAGCCGATGGCGACGGAGGTGTCCAGACCGCCCGAGTAGGCGAGTACGACGCGCTCGGTCACGGGGTTCTCCTCACACTGCGCTCACTGACATGCATGAGTATGCAGAACTCTGCATGATTCGTCAATGCGACTCGCCCACGACCCGCCTGCTGCCGCCTGCCACCTGCTTGCCACCCCCCTTTTTTTGTGAACCCGTTGAACGGCAGCAATCGCTTTCCCGTACCCCTCCCCGAACGCAGGCGCCGCGTTTCACAGCAGTCACGCCAGTGACTGCCGTGTTCGTCACAGCAGTCATCCCGACCCGAGTGAGGCATCTTCATGTCCAGGGCTCTTCCGAAGTACAACAAGCGCCGTGTGGCGATCATCGGCGGCGCCGCCGCAGTGGTGCTCTCCGGCGCCGTCATCGCCGGTTCCGCCCTCGCCGGGGAGACGTCCAAGAGCAACAGCGCCCGGACCCTTGCGGCGGGGCCCGGCACGATCACCTGCCCGGACGTGAAGTCGCAGCTCCCCGCGATCCCCGCAGCCGCCCAGGCCGAGGTGGACCGTAACCTCCAACTGCTCGACACCCAGATCGCCGAGGCCGACAAGCGCCTGGTGGACACGGTCGGCCAGGGCGGACCCAACTTCGTCAACAACGCGATCCTCGGTCCCCTCAAGGACAAGCGGGTGGCGACGATCAACCGCATCGCTACGGCGATCGGCCGCACCGCCGCCAAGCCGCAGGGCCTGGACGCCCTGGCTCCGTGCACCCTCGACGCCGGCGGCGCCGCGAACAACGCCGGCACCAACACCGCAGCCCCGAGCGCGACGGCGACCCAGCAGGCCGGCGGGAACGCCAATAGCGACAACAAGGGGAACAAGGGGAACAAGGGGAACGCTGCCGGCGGCAGCACCGCCGCGGGCACCGTCTCCTGCCCCGACGTCAAGTCCAAGCTGCCCGCGATCCCCGCATCCGCCCAGGCCGAGGTCGACCGCAACCTGGCCCTGCTCAACACCCAGATCGCCGAGGCCGACAAGCGGCTCGCCACCTCGGTGGGCCAGGGCGGGCCGAACTTCGTCCAGAACGCGATCCTCGGCCCGCTGGCGGACAAGCGCCGTTCGACCATCGACCGCATCGCCATCGCGATCGGCCGGACGTCCGCCAAACCGCAGGGTCTGGACTCCCTGGCCGCCTGCACGCTCACCAAGTGACGTGACAGGCGCTGTGGCCGCCCCGCGCGCCGGCCGGGGCGGCCACGAGCGACCGGACGCCGCCGTTCGGGGGTGATCCCCGGTCTTTCCCGCACATTCCTTAGACAGTCGAACGATGTGCCCCCATACTCGGTGGACATGGGAAAGACCTATGAGCGCATAGACGGCAGGCTGCGGACGTTCATCGAGGCACAACCCCTGTTCTTCACCGCGACCGCTCCCCTGTCGGCCGACGGCACGGTCAACCTCTCCCCCAAGGGCCTCAGGGGCTCGTTCGCCGTGCTCGACGACCGCACCGTGGCGTATCTGGACTTCGCCGGAAGCAACGCCGAGACGATCGCGCACCTGCGCGAGAACGGCCGGATCACCCTCATGTGGTGCGCCTTCCAGGGCCCGCCGAACATCGTGCGCGTGCACGGCCGCGGCGAGCCGGTCTTCCGCGACGACCCCCGCTTCAGGGAACTGCTCACGCACTTCCCGGACATCGACCCCACCCCGCACGGCCTGCGTGCCGTCATCGTGGTGACGGCCGAACTCATCCGGGACACCTGTGGCTACGCGGTGCCCTTCATGTCCTACGAGGAGGACCGCGACCTGCACGGCAAGCGCTTCGCGCGGGAGGACGACGCCTCCCTCGATGAGTACTTCCGGAGGAAAGACCACGTCCGAACGAGTCTGGACGGCCTGCCGGGACTGCCGTTGCCCCTGCCTCCGGCTACGTTCTGAACCATGCGCCCCGGTGTCGTCGCCGCTCTCGCCTCCGCCTCCCTGCTCCTGCTCGGCGCCGTGCCGGACCCCGCCGAGGACGCCCCGCTGCCGGAGCGGATGGCCGACACCGGCGGCGGTACCCAGCTGATCACCGCCGAGGCCCCCTCGACCGGCGCGACGTCGGGCACGGTCACCTGGTGGGACCGCACCGGCGGGCGGTGGGTGAAGGCGGGCTCGGCACCCGCACGCTTCGGGGCGAAGGGGCTCGTGGAGGGCGACTCACGCGTGCAGGGCACGAGCACGACACCGACGGGCCTGTACGACCTGCCGTTCGCGTTCGGCATCAAGGCCGCGCCACCGGGGGCGAGGGCGCCGTACCGGCGGGTGCGGCAGGACACCTGGTGGTGCGAGGACAACGACTCGCTGTCCTACAACCGCTGGACGGAGCCCCTCCCCGCCGACTGCCGCGCCTCCGAGTCGGAGCACCTGATCGCGTACGCCCCGCAGTACGACTACGCCTTCGTCATCGGTTTCAACTACCGGCTGCCGGTGCGGGGCCGTGGCGCCGGCATCTTCCTGCACGTCAACGGCAAGGCGGCGACGGAGGGTTGCGTGTCGGTGCCGGAGGATGCGATGAAGCGCATCCTGACGTGGGCGGATCCCGGGCGCCGGCCGCACATCGCGATCGGGACGGCAGGCGGGGAGACCGCGATCACCCGTTACTGGAGCCACCGGGGCCGCCGGTCGGCAGGCGCACCGTGAACGTCGTCGCCCCCGGGCGACTCTCCAGGCCCACGCTCCCCCTGTGCGCCTCCGTCACCGCCGCCACGATGGACAGGCCCAGCCCCGCTCCGCCGCCCTGGTGCTCCGGGCGGCGGCGGTGTTCGGCCCGGGTGAAGCGTTCGAAGACCCCCGGCTGGATGTCGGTGGGGACTCCCGGTCCGTCGTCGTGGACCGTGAGGACGGCTTCCGTGCCGTCCGTACTCAGGGACACCGTCACCTTGGTGCCCACGGGCGTGTGCAGACGAGCGTTGGCCAGCAGGTTCGCCAGCACCTGATGGAGGCGGTGCGCGTCCCCCGTCACCGTCACCGGCTCCTCCGGCAGCTCCATCGTCCAGCCGTGGTCGGGGCCCGCGGCCCGCGCGTCCGTGACCGCGTCGAGGACCAGGCGGGTGAGGTCGACGGGGCGCCGCTCCAGGGGGCGGCCCGCGTCCAGACGGGCCAGCAGCAGCAGGTCGTCGACCATCTCCCCCATCCGGCCCGACTCCGCGGCGATCCGTTCCAGGGCGCGGGTCACCTCCGGCGGGACCGGACCGGGATGCAGCAGCGCCAGCTCCGCGTGCCCCCGGACCGAGGCGACCGGAGTGCGCAGCTCGTGGCTGGCGTCGGCGGCGAAGCTGCGCAGCCGCTCCTCGCTGGCGTGCCGCTTGGTGAACGCGTCCTCGACATGGCCGAGCATGCGGTTGAAGGCGGAGGCGACCCGGCCCACCTCGCTGCGCGGCTCGCTCTCCGGGGCGCGCGGTGGCAGCGCGACCTCGCCGCTGGCGAGCGGGAGTTCGCTGACCCGGGTCGCGGTCGCGGCGACCCGGCTGAGCGGACGCAGGGACCAGCGCACCCAGACGGCGCCCGCGACACCGGTGACCGCGAGGGCTGCCCCGAAGACGACCGCGGCGACGAGTTCCAGGCGGTGCACCGCGGCATCCACCGGCTCGAGCGGCAGTCCGGTGATCAGTACGTCACCGTCCAGGCCGCCGGTCGCCATGAGACGGTACTCGCCGAGGGAGGACAGGCAGACGCTGTGGCCCCTGCCGTCCACGGGTACCGCGGCGAGCGTGCGATCGTCCCGCGCGCTCAGCGGGGCGCTGAGATCGGTGCTGTCACTGCCCGGGTGCACCAACCCCACATTGGTGACCCTGCCCCCGACCAGCCGGGCGCCGAAGGTGCCGGAGGATTGCTTGCGGGTGTCGGCGTGCTCGTCGCCGTCGTCGTCCGACGGTTTGACGCCGTGCTCCAGGCTCGCCGCGAACCGTGGGCCGACGTCCCGCAGCTGCTGGTCCACCCGGCCGGTGAGGAAGCCGTCCAGCTCCACCACGGCGGCCACCCCGACGGCGGCGCAGCTGAGCGCCAGCAGCACGACCAGCCCGGCGGTGAGCCGGGCCCGCAGGGTACGCGGCCGGGGCAGGCGCCGTACCGCTGCGCGCAGCCTGGTCCTCACCGGGCCACCGGCTTCAGCACGTACCCGGCGCCGCGCACGGTGTGGATCATGGGTTCGCGCCCTGCGTCCACCTTCTTGCGCAGGTAGGAGATGTACAGCTCGACGACGTGGGCCTGGCCGCCGAAGTCGTACGACCAGACGCGGTCGAGGATCTGGACCTTGCTGAGCACGCGCCGAGGGTTGCGCATCAGGAAGCGCAGCAGCTCGAACTCGGTCGGCGACAGCTCGATCAGCTCGCCGGCCCGGGTGACCTCGCGGGCCTCCTCGTCCATGACCAGGTCGCCGACGGTCAGCCGGGGCCCCTCCTCCAGCTGCCGGGCCATGCCGGCGCGGCGCAGCAGGCCGCGCAGCCGTGCGACGACCTCCTCCAGGCTGAACGGCTTGGTCACATAGTCGTCGCCGCCCGCCGTGATGCCGGCGATGCGGTCCTCGACGGCGTCCCGCGCGGTGAGGAAGAGCACACACACGTCCGGTTTCACGTCGTGCAGCTCGCGCAGCACGGCGAACCCGTCGGTGTCCGGGAGCATCACATCCAGGACGACGGCATCGGGCATCAGGTCACGGGCCTCGGCGACGGCGGCGGCGCCGTCACCGGCGGTGCGCACCTCCCAGCCCTCGTAGCGCAGGGCCCCGGACAGCACCTCGGCGAGGTCGGGGTCGTCGTCGACGACGAGGACGCGCAGGGGCGTGCCGTCTGGGCGGGCGAGGGCGGGGCGGCCGGAGCGTGGTGTGTTCATCGCGCTTACCAGGATCCACTCTGTCGGCGGCACCCCATGACGCGGGCCGCTCTGAGTTCCCTATGAGTGACGGGTCGCGGCCGCCGAGAGTTCCCTGACCAGGCCGCTTCTCCCCCACCACCTTCAGGACAGGCTCAGATTCCTCAGAGCCGCCTCAGAAGTTCCGCCTGCACAGTTGCCGGGTCGATACGCCCGAAAGGAACAGATCATGACCACGGTCCACCAGCAGCAGGCGCCACCCGTGTCGCCGGTCGTCCGGCGCTCCCCGGCGGCCCCGCTGCTGGCCCTGCTGTGGGCCGGGGCGGCCGCCGTGGTCGCCCTGTGGTGGCAGGACACCGGCTCGGTGGTGGGCACGGCGGGCTGGCTGACCGGGGCGGGGCGGATCGCGGGGCTGCTGTGCGGGTACTCCTGCGCGGTGCTCGTGGGCCTGATGGCCCGGGTGCCGCTGCTGGAACGGCGGATCGGCTCGGACCGGGTGGCGCGCTGGCACGCGATGGCCGGGCGGTACACAGTCTGTCTGCTGGTGGCGCACATCGTGCTGATCCTGACCGGGTACGCGGCCCAGGACCGGGCCTCGCTCGTGCACGAGACGGTCACGGTGGTCTTCGACTACCCGGAGATGATCAAGGCCACCCTCGGCACGATCATCCTGTTCGCCGTCGGGATCACCTCGGCGCGCGCCGTCCGCCGCAAGGTCAGCCACGAGTTCTGGTACTACGTGCACCTGCTGACGTACGCGGCCGTCTTCCTCGCCTTCGGCCACCAGCTCGCCCTGGGTGCGGAGTTCACCGGGAACACGGTCGCGCAGACTGCCTGGTACGTGCTCTATCTGGGCGTCGCGGCCCTGGTGGTGTGGTTCCGGATCCTCGCCCCGGTACGGCTGAACCTGCGCCACCGGCTGCGGGTGGAGGCGGTGTACGAGGAGGCGCCGGGCGTGTGGTCCGTCGTCGTCCGCGGCCGGCACCTGGACGAACTGGGCGCCGAGCCGGGGCAGTTCTTCCGGTGGCGGTTCCTCACGGACGGAATGCGCTGGACGTCCACGCCGTACTCGCTGTCGGCGCCGCCCCGCCCCCGCCGGCTGCGCATCACCGTCAAGGCACTCGGCGACCACAGCACGTCGGTGGCCATGCTGCGGCCGGGCACCCGGGTGTGGGCGGAGGGCCCGTACGGGTCGCTGACCGCCGACCGGCAGACCACCGGCAGGTCCCTGCTGATCGCGGGCGGCGTCGGCGTCACCCCGCTGCGCGCCCTGTTCGAGACGCTGCCGGGCGAGGTGACGCTGCTGTACCGGGCACGCTCGGCGCAGGACCTGGCGCTCGGCAGTGAGCTGGAGGCCATAGCCCGCTGGCGCGGCGCCAAGGTGCTGTACGCCCTCAACGACAACGACGGCTCGCGGCCCCGCCTCACCGCCGGCGCGCTGCACGGCGCGGTGCCCGAACTCGCCGACCACGACGTGTATCTGTGCGGCCCGCCCGGATTCGCGGAGGACATGTACGAGGCGCTGAAGGCGGCCGGGGTCCCCGACCACCGTATCCACCACGAGTCGTTCGAGCTGTGAGGCCGTCATGCACGCGTTGAAGAGGAAGAGCCCGCTGCGCCGGATCGTGCTGGCGAGCGCCGCGACCGTCTCCGGGATGGTGCTGCTGCTGTCGATGAAGCCGCACTCGTCGCCCGGTATCGCCGTGGCCGCGCCCGCGCCGTCGAGCAGTGCGAGCGCCTCGGTCGGGTCCGGGGGGTCCGCCGGTTCGGACGGGTCCGGTGGGTCGAGCGGTTCGAGCGGGTCCAGCGGGTCGACCACGACCGGCACCAAGACCGTCACGGGACAAGAGGCCCAGACCCGCTACGGCCCCGTCCAGGTCCGGATCACGGTGAAGAACGGCAAGCTCACCGACGTCACCGCCGTGGAGTACCCCCAGGACAACCCGCGGGACCAGGAGATCAACAGCTATGCCGTCCCGCAACTGAACCGGGAGGCGCTGGCGGCGCAGAGCGCGAACATCGACGTCGTCTCCGGCGCCACTTACACGAGCCAGGGTTACCAGCAGTCACTCCAGTCGGCGCTGGACTCCGTGAAGGGTTGAACGCGCGGCGGCTCCGCCACGTACCTCTGGGCCAAGGGGGCCACTGGCCTCACCCGTCCCATGGAGGAACACGGAGGAGACCGTGTCCACGATCGCCGGTGGCCGCGCCGCGCGGCGCCAGACGATGCGCGCCATCCGCCCACGCCGCTCCCCCGCCGTCCCGCTGCTGCTCGCCGTGTGGGCGGGCGCGGCGGGCGTCATCTGGCTGTGGTGGATGAACACGCCGTCCATCGCCGACAACAACAGCAGAATCCTCAACGCGGGGCGGATCACCGGCCTGCTCGCCGGCTATCTGATGGCCCTCGTGGTGCTGCAGATGGCCCGGGTGCCCGCGCTGGAGCGCCGGGTCGGCTCCGACCGGGTCGCCCGCTGGCACGCCATGACCGGCCGGTACACCATCTGCCTGGTCCTCGCTCACCTGTTCCTGACCATGTGGGGCTACGCCCTGCAGAGCGGCAAGGGGCTCGGTGGGATCGTCCAGCAGACCATCGACTCGATCAACCAGCTGCCGGACGTGGGCAAGGCCACCATCGGCACGGGTCTGCTGGTCCTGATCGGCCTGCTCTCGATCGGCCCGGTCCGGCGCAGGCTCTCCTACGACCTCTGGTACCACGTCCATCTGCTCACATACGCGGCCACCTATCTGTCGTTCTGGCACCAGCTGTCGACGGGCAACGAGTTCGCGGTGCAG
Source organism: Streptomyces sp. NPDC001848 (assembly GCF_042891915.1). Taxonomy (NCBI): domain Bacteria; kingdom Bacillati; phylum Actinomycetota; class Actinomycetes; order Kitasatosporales; family Streptomycetaceae; genus Streptomyces; species Streptomyces sp. NPDC001848. The sequence continues at coordinate 57,741 of NZ_JBIATP010000011.1, forward strand.
CCGGAGGCGAAGACCGCCTGGTACGCGCTGTACGGGTCGGTGACCGCGCTGGTGATCTGGTACCGGATCCTCACGCCGATCCGGCTCAACCTGCGGCACCGGCTGCGGGTGGAGGCGGTCGTCGAGGAGACGCCCGGGGTGGTCTCGGTGCTGATGACCGGGCGGAAGCTGCACCGGATGGGCGCGGAGGCCGGGCAGTTCTTCCGCTGGCGGTTCCTCGCGCCCGGGATGCGGTTCAGCTCGCACCCGTACTCGCTGTCGGCGGCGCCCCGCCCCAACATGCTCCGGATCACGGTGAAGGCGATCGGTGACCACAGCTCCGCGCTGCGGGACCTCGAACCCGGGACGCGGGTGTGGGCGGAGGGCCCGTACGGGGCGCTGACCGCCGACCGGCGCAGCCGGGGCAAGGTCCTGCTGGTGGCCGGCGGTGTCGGCATCACGCCGATGCGGGCCCTGTTCGAGACGCTGCCGGGCGCCCCCGGCGACATCACCCTCCTCTACCGCGCCAACACCACCCAGGATCTCGCCCTGTGGGACGAGCTGGCGCAGATCGCGGAGGAGCGCGGCGCCCGGCTGATGTACGCGGTCAACAGCCCGGACGGGGAGCGGCCGGACATCTCGGCGGAGACCCTGAGCCGAAAGCTGCCGGACATCGACCGCCACGACGTGTTCATGTGCGGGCCGCCCGGCTTCGCGCAGCAGGTGTACGAAGCACTGCGCGGCGCGGGGGTCCCCGCCCGCCGCATCCATCACGAGTCGTTCGAGATGTGAGCGACGGGAAACCAGGAGCCTGGAAAGAAGATGAGGAAGAGCCACCCCGTGCGGCGTGTCGTGCTCGCCACCGCCGCCACCGTGTCCGGGATCGTGCTGCTGCTGTCCCTGAAGCCGGCCTCGGGTCCCGCCTCGGCCCAGGCGGCGGGCGGTGCCGCACCGCAGCAGACCGCCGCCTCCCAGGAGTCGCCGCAGGGCGGCAGCGGGCAGCAGGCCGGTACCCGGACCGTCACCGGCGAGGTCGCCAAGACGCAGTACGGCCCGGTCCAGGTGCGCCTGACCGTGAGCGGCGGGAAGATCACCAAGGCGGAGGCGGTGCAGGCGCCCAAGGGCGGGCTCAGCGACCAGAAGACCGCCATGGCCGTCCCCAGACTCAACCAGGAGGCGGTCGCCGCGCAGAGCGCGCGGATCGACGCGGTCTCCGGCGCGACGTACACCAGCGGCGGCTACAAGCAGTCCCTGCAGTCGGCGATCGACAAGGCGAAGGCCGCGTCCGGCGGCGCCGCGTCCGGGTCCGCGGGTGCCTCCGGGGCCTCGGGGTCGTCGGGGGCGGCGGCCCAGGCGCGCACGGTCACGGGTAACGTGGCGCAGACGCAGTACGGCCCCGTCCAGGTGCGCCTGACCGTGAGCGGCGGGAAGATCACCAAGGCGGAGGCGGTGCAGGCGCCCAAGGGCGGGCTCAGCGACCAGAAGACCGCCATGGCCGTCCCCAAACTCAACCAGGAGGCGGTGAGCGCACAGAGTGCGAACATCGACGCGGTCTCCGGCGCGACGTACACCAGCACCGGGTACAAGCAGTCCCTGCAGTCCGCCCTGGACAAGGCCGGTGGCTGAGTGGCGGACCAGGTGACCGACCCCGAGGCACCGCCTGTGCTGCGCCACGCCGAGGAGGTGATGGGCACCGTCTTCTCCTTCGACGTGCGCGGCGGCGAACCCGAGGCCGTACGGGCCGCGCTGGAGGAGGCGATCGCCCAGCTCCACCGGGTGGACGAGGTGTTCAGCCCCTACCGGGAGAACAGCCAGATATCGCGGCTCGCCCGCGGTGAGGTCGGCGTGGCGGACTGCGACCCGGAGGTGGCCGAGGTGCTCGCCCTGGGCGCGGAGGCGGAGCAGGTCAGCGACGGCTGGTTCAGCACCCGGTTCGAGGGCCGCATCGATCCGACCGGGATCGTGAAGGGCTGGGCGGTGGAACGCGCGGCCCGGCTTCTGGCGGCGGCCGGGGCGGGCGGGGTGAGCGTCAACGGCGGTGGCGACGTGCAGATGTACGGGATGCCGGAACCGCACCGGCCCTGGCGGGTCGGCGTGTCGGATCCGCTGCGGCCCGGCGGGCTCGCGGCGGTGGTCTCCGCGGCCGGCGCGGAGGAGCTGGCCGTGGCCACCTCGGGGACCGCGGAGCGCGGCGCGCACATCGTGGACCCGCGCACGGGGCGTTCCGCGGTGACCGATCTGCTGGCGGTGACGGTGGTGGGTCCCAGCCTGATCTGGGCGGACGCGTGGGCCACGGCGGCGTTCGCGATGGGGTCGCGGGCGGGGCTGACGTGGCTGGAGTCACTGCCGGAGGTGGAGGCGCTGCTGATCACCGCCGGTGACGAGGTGCGGTGCACGGGGGGTCTCGCCGCCCGGCTGGGGTGACCTGAGCTGCGGGCAGTCGTGCCTCCCCGAGAGTTTCAAAGGCGTTTCAACGGCCTGGGGGGACCCGCAGGGGCGGCACGGGTGGGCGCAGCGGCACCCCGTCAGCGCCGGGTGGCGCGCCCCACCCCGGCCCAGCCCCAGCGCCGGTGATGCTCCCGGCGTACCTCAGTGCCCGTTCTGCGCCAGCCGCAGCAAGTGGTCCGCCAGCGCCTGCCCTCCCGTCGGCTCCCTGCTGATCAGCAGCACCGTGTCGTCCCCCGCGATCGTCCCCAGGATGTCGTGCAGTTCCGCCTGGTCGATCGCCGACGCCAGGAACTGTGCCGCCCCCGGAGGGGTACGCAGGACCACGAGGTTCGCGGAAGCCTCCGCGGAGATCAACAGCTCCTGGGACAGGCGCCGCATCCGCTCCTCCTTGGCCGACTCCCCGAGCGGGGCCCGCGGGGTGCGGAAACCGCCCTCGCTCGGCACCGCGTAGATGAGGTCGCCGTCGGTGTTGCGGATCTTCACCGCGTTCAGCTCGTCCAGGTCCCGGGAGAGCGTCGCCTGAGTGACGCTCAGCCCGTCGTCGGCCAGGAGTTTCGCCAACTGGCTCTGGGAGCGCACCGGTTGCCGGTTGAGGATGTCCACGATCCGGCGGTGGCGTGCGGTGCGGGTCTGCGGCACGGCGGGCCCCGTGTGCTCGTGGTCCTGCGCGTGACTCATCGTCGTCTCATTCTCCGGATCGTCCGTCCCCGTTCACTGCCTCGAGGACACCGGGAAGCGCCCGGAGGAACGCCTGCACGTCGTCGTCGCCGAGGTTCAGCGGCGGCATCAGCCGTACGACGTTCGGGGCGGGCGCGTTCACCAGGAAGCCGGCGTCCTGAGCCGCCTGCTGCACCTGCGGCGCGAGCGGCTCGGTGAGCACGATACCCAGGAGCAGGCCCGCGCCCCGGACACGTTCGATCAATGGGTGGCCCAGCGACTCGATTCCGTCCCGCAGCTTCTCGCTCTGCCGCTTGACGTTCTCCAGCAGGCCCTCGGCCGCGATGGTGTCGAGCACGGCGAGACCGGCGGCGCACGCGACCGGGTTGCCGCCGAAGGTCGTGCCGTGCTGACCCGGCTGGAGCAGGTCGGCGGCGCGGCCGAAGGCGACGGTGGCGCCGAGCGGCAGTCCGCCGCCGAGGCCCTTGGCGAGGGTGACGACGTCCGGCAGGACGCCCTCGTGGGCCTGGTATTCGAACCAGTGCCCGGTACGGCCGACGCCGGTCTGCACCTCGTCGAGGACGAGCAGCGCCCCGGTGGCGGCGGTGATCGCGCGGGCCGCCTTCAGGTAGCCGACGGGCGGGACCACGACGCCGTTCTCGCCCTGGATCGGCTCGATGATGACCAGGGCGGTGTCCTCGGTGACCGCGGCGGCCAGGGCCTGCGCGTCGCCGTAGGGGACGTGGGTGACGTCGCCGGGCAGCGGCAGGAACGGCTCCTGCTTGCCGGGCTGGCCGGTGAGCGCGAGGGCACCCATGGTGCGGCCGTGGAAACCGCCCTCGGTGGCGACCATGTGCCGACGGCCCGTCAGCCGGCCGATCTTGAAGGCACCTTCGTTGGCCTCGGCGCCCGAGTTGCAGAAGAAGACCTTGCCGTCCCGGCCGAAGAGCTGGAGCAGCCGTTCCGCGAGGGCGACGGGCGGTTCCGCGATGAACAGGTTGGAGACGTGGCCGAGGGAGGCGATCTGGTCACTCACGGCCTGGACGACCGCCGGGTGGGCGTGGCCGAGCGCGTTGACCGCGATGCCGCCGACGAAGTCGAGGTACTGCTTGCCGTCGGCGTCCCACAGCTTGGTGCCCTCGCCGCGCACGAGGGGCAGCCGCGGGGTGCCGTAGTTGTTCATGAGCGCGCCCTGCCACCGCGCGGTCAGTTCCTGGTTGCTCACGACTCCCCCTGTTCGTCCGGCTTCTCGTCGGGCACGACCATCGTGCCGATGCCCTCGTCGGTGAAGATCTCCAGCAGGATCGAGTGCTGGACCCGGCCGTCGATGACGCGGGCGGTGTTCACGCCGTTGCGCACGGCGTGCAGGCAGCCCTCCATCTTCGGCACCATGCCCGAGGACAGCTCCGGCAGCAGCTTCTCCAGCTGGGAGGCGGTCAGGCGGCTGATCACCTCGTCGGAGTTCGGCCAGTCCTCGTAGAGCCCCTGGACATCGGTGAGGACCATGAGGGTTTCGGCGCCCAGTGCCGCAGCGAGTGCCGCAGCCGCCGTATCAGCATTGACGTTGTAGACATGTCCGTCGTCCTGACTGCGGGCGATGGAGGAGACGACCGGGATACGGCCGTCGGCGAGCAGGGCCTCGATCGCGCCCGTGTCGATCTGGGTGATCTCGCCCACCCGTCCGATGTCGACGGGCTCGCCGTCGATCTCGGGCGTGTGCTTGGTGGCGGTGATGGTGTGCGCGTCCTCGCCGGTGAGGCCGACGGCGAACGGGCCGTGCTGGTTGAGCAGCCCGACCAGTTCCCGCTGCACCTGCCCGGCGAGCACCATCCGTACGACGTCCATGGCGTCGTCGGTGGTGACCCTCAGGCCCGCCTTGAACTCGCTGGCGATGCCGTGCCGGTCGAGGGCGGCGCTGATCTGGGGACCGCCCCCGTGCACGACGACCGGCTTGAGGCCGGCGTGCCGCAGGAAGACGACGTCCTGCGCGAAAGCCGCCTTCAGCTCCTCGTTCACCATGGCGTTGCCGCCGAACTTGATGACGACGACCTTGCCGTGGTGCCGGGTCAGCCAGGGCAGCGCCTCGATGAGGATCTTGGCCTTGGGCAGCGCGGTGTGTTTACGCGTCGTGCCGGACTTGGAGGAAGTGTCGCTCATGACGAGTACGCGCTGTTCTCGTGGACGTAGTCGGCGGTGAGGTCGTTGGTCCAGATGGTGGCGGTCTCGGCACCGGCGGCCAGGTCCGCCACGATGTGGACCTCGCGGTAGCGCATGTCGACCAGTTCGCGGTCCTCGCCGACGGAGCCGTTCTTGCACACCCACACGCCGTTGATGGCGACGTTGAGCTGGTCCGGCTCGAAGGCGGCCCTGGTGGTGCCGATGGCGGACAGGACGCGGCCCCAGTTGGGGTCCTCGCCGTGGATCGCGCACTTCAGCAGGTTGTTGCGGGCGATGGAGCGGCCCACCTCGACGGCGTCCTTCTCACTCGCGGCGTTGATCACCTCGACCTTGATGTCCTTGCTGGCGCCCTCGGCGTCGCCGATGAGCTGCCGGCCGAGGTCGGCACAGACCTCCCGGACGGCCTCGGCGAACTCCTCGTACTCCGGGGCGATCCCGGACGCGCCGGAGGCGAGCAGCAGGACGGTGTCGTTGGTGGACATGCAGCCGTCGGAGTCGACGCGGTCGAAGGTGACCTTGGTGGCGGCGCGCAGGGCCTTGTCCAGGGTCTCGCTGTCGAGGTCGGCGTCGGTGGTGAGGACCACGAGCATGGTGGCGAGGCCCGGGGCGAGCATGCCGGCGCCCTTGGCCATGCCGCCGACGGTCCAGCCGTCCTTCGTCACGACGGACGTCTTGTGGACGGTGTCGGTGGTCTTGATGGCGATGGCGGCCTTCTCCCCGCCGTGCTCGGAGAGCTGGGCGGCGGCGGTCTCCACGCCGGGAAGCAGCTTGTCCATGGGCAGCAGCACGCCGATGAGGCCGGTGGAGCAGACGGCGACCTCGATGGCACCGCGGCCGAGGACCTCGGCGACCTTCTCCGCGGTGGCGTGGGTGTCCTGGAAACCCTGCGGGCCGGTGCAGGCGTTGGCACCGCCGGAGTTGAGGACGACCGCCGAGACCTGACCGCTCTTGAGGACCTGCTCGGACCACAGCACGGGTGCGGCCTTCACACGGTTGGAGGTGAAGACGCCCGCGGCGGCGCGGCGCGGCCCGGTGTTGACCACGAGGGCCAGGTCGGGGTTGCCGTTCTCCTTGATTCCGGCTGCGATGCCCGCGGCCTGGAACCCCTTGGCTGCCGTGACGCTCACGGTGCGACTCCGATCGTCGAAAGCCCGGTGGTCTCGTCGAGGCCGAGCGCGATGTTCATGCTCTGGACGGCACCGCCCGCGGTGCCCTTGGTCAGATTGTCGATGGCGCTGATCGCGATGATGCGGTGCGCGGCGGCGTCGTACGCGACCTGCACCTGAACGGCGTTGGAACCGTGGACGGAGGCGGTGGCCGGCCACTGCCCCTCGGGGAGCAGGTGCACGAAGGGCTCGTCGGCGAAGGCCTTGTCGTAGGCGGCGCGGAGCGACTCGGCGGTGACGCCGTCGCGGGCCTTGGCGGTGCAGGTGGCGAGGATGCCGCGGGGCATGGGCGCGAGGGTGGGCGTGAAGGAGACGGTGACCGGCTCACCGGCGGCCACGCTGAGGTTCTGGACCATCTCGGGGGTGTGCCGGTGGACGCCGCCGACGCCGTACGGCGACATGGACCCCATGACCTCGCTGCCCAGCAGGTGCGGCTTGGGCGCCTTGCCCGCGCCTGAGGTGCCGGAGGCGGCGACGATCACGGCCTCGTTCTCGGCGAGCCCGGCGGCGTACGCGGGGAACAGCGCGAGGGAGGCGGCCGTGGGGTAGCAACCGGGTACCGCGATGCGCTTGGACCCCTCGAGCGCAGCGCGGGCACCCGGCAGTTCGGGGAGGCCGTAGGGCCAGGTCCCGGCGTGCGGGGAACCGTAGAACCTCTCCCAGTCGGCCGGGTCCTGCAGCCGGAAGTCGGCGCCCATGTCGATGACGAGGACGTCGGGACCGAGCTGCTCGGCGACGGCGGCGGACTGCCCGTGGGGCAGGGCCAGGAAGACGACGTCGTGTCCGGCGAGGGCCTCGGGGGTGGTCTCGGCGAGCACCCGGTCGGCGAGCGGCAGCAGATGCGGCTGCAGCGCGCCGAGGCGCCGGCCCGCGTTGGAGTTGCCGGTCAGGGCCCCGATCTCCACCTCGGGGTGTGCGAGGAGCAGACGCAGCGCCTCTCCGCCCGCGTATCCGCTCGCACCGGCGACTGCGGCACGTACCGTCATGGAACCTCCTCCTGGATGGCATGACTATACGTACCGCCGCACGTTTATGCAATCCTGGAGATCGGCCCCACGACGAGCCGTGTGCCGACGCGCTCAGGCGGTTGTTCCCTCCCCCCTGGGGAGCATGATCGTGCGGGAGACGACGAAGGTCACCGGAACAGCCGCGGCGGAGGCGAGCAGCGGAGCGAACCGGCTTCCCGCGTGCAGCACGTCGACGATCACGTAGACGCCCACCGTGGTGATCAGGAAATTGGTGGCATTCGTCAGTGGGAACAGCAGGAATTTCCGCCAGGTCGGCCGCGTCCGATAGGTGAAGCGCGCGTTCAGGAAAAAGCTTCCGACCATGCTGAGGACGAACGCGAGAATATGTGCCGCAAGGTACGGCAAACGGGTGAGGAGCAGCAGGTAGAGGCCGTAATACGTCATGGTGTTGATCACACCGACCACCGCGAAGGTGACGACCTGCCCCATGACCGGGCGCGTGTGCGTGGTGGACATCAGCGAATGAGGTCCCTCGCGGTGTCGCGCCGGGCGCCGGCTTCCGTCCGCTCCACGTTGGTGGCCTTCACCAGGAAGTGCGGGCGGCCCTTCACCTCGTAGTAGATGCGGCCGGTGTACTCGCCGATGACCCCGAGCATGACCATCTGCACGCCGGCGAGCGCCGTCACGGCAGTGATCGTCGTGACGTAGCCGGGTGTCTGCACACCGTGGACGAGCGCGGCGACCACGATCCAGGCGGTGTACAGCCCCGCGCACAGCACCAGCCCCAGGCCCAGGTGGAGCGCGGCGCGCAGCGGCCTGTTGTTGAAGGAGAGCAGTCCGTCGAGCCCGTAGTTGAGCAGGGTCCGGAAGTTCCAGGAGCTGCGGCCGTGTTCGCGTACGGCGTTCTCGTACGCGAAGGTGGTGCTGGGGAAGCCCACCCACGCGAACAGGCCCTTGGAGAAGCGGTTGTACTCGGTGAGCGCGAGGACCGCGTCCACCACGCGCCGGGACAGCAGACGGAAGTCGCCGACGCCGTCCACGAGTTCCACGTCGACGAGACGGTTGATGAGCCGGTAGTAGAGGCGGGCGGTGACGGTGCGGGCGATCCGGTCACCGCTTCGGGTGCGCTTGGCGATGACCTGATCGTAGCCCTGCCCCCGCAGCTCCACCATCCGCTTGATCAGCTCCGGCGGGTGCTGCAGATCCGAGTCCATGACGACCACGCAGTCCCCCGAGGCGTGGCGCAGACCGGCGAGCAGGGCCGCCTCCTTGCCGAAGTTGCGGCTGAAGGAGACGTACCGCACCCGCGCGTCGCGCTCGCTCAGCTGCTTCAGGACGTCGAGAGTGCGGTCCCGGCTGCCGTCGTCGACGTACACGAACTCCATGTCGTGGCCGAGCGGAAGGAGTTCGTCCGCGACCTTCTGAACCACGTCGTGGAACCGTCCGATGACTTCTTCTTCGTTGTAGCACGGTGCGACGATCGAAATGAGCATGGTTTTCTTCCTGAGGACGCGGTCAGAGAGCGTGAGTCGTGCGCTCGAGCGGTCGGTTGGCCGTGGGCGGTGCGGGTCGGGCGGTGGCGCGCCGCCGGCGGACGGCGGTGAGGACGCCGAGCAGGACCAGGGCCAGCAGCGAGGTGGCCCCGACAGCCGTGCCCAGACGCAGCCCGGGCGGATGGAAGGTGCAGGTGAGGCTGGTCGAGGAGCCGTCGAGGGGCACGGCGATCAGCCCGTGGTGATCCCCCGCCGGTGCGGCCGGAGCATCCCCCGTCGCGCACCGCCAGCCGGCGATCCGGGGAGCCGCGACCACGGCGGTCCCCTTGCTGCCTGCGGGTATCCGAGCCCTGATGGTGCCGTCGGAGACCGTCACCCGGGTGGCACCCGTGGCCTTGAGCCCATCGACCGCGGTGCGCAGCCGGGTGGTGTCCAGGCAGCCGACCGCACCGTCCGCGACGACGCTCGTCCAGGCGGGGGACAGCTCGATCCGTACGCGGCCGGACGCCGGTGCCTCGCCGAGCCGCTGCATGGCGGCGATCCTGGTGACGGGGTGGTCGGACGTGAACCGCCCGATCGTGCCCGCCGGGGCCCCGGTCAGCCGTGCGGTGCCCGAGTAGTGCGGCGCCCACAGGTACACCTCGCTGCGCGCCGGGCACCGGGCCGTGATCACGGGCTTCCGTGCGGCGCTCCCGGCCGGCGGCGGGGCGACGACCAGGCCCGGCCGGTCGTCGTGGCTGCGGGCCGGCGTCTTGCCGTCGCCGGTGCGCACGGTCAGCGCGGGCACGGTGTAGACCCGGGTGCCGAGCAGGAGTTCCTGGTTGCGGTACGGCGACGGCCCGAAGGCGGAGACGCCCGTACGCGCCTGATCGAAGGTGCCGGACGGCCGGACCGTGACCAGCGGCGGCACGTCCTGCCGGGACACCGTCACCGGGCCGGGGTGCGGCGGGTTCCACCACTGATGCGGGTCCGGCGGGGAGTGCACCCGCGCGCCGACGGAGAAGATCACGTCCGTGACGGCGTTGTCCAGGCTCTGCAGGCTCCGGCCGCGCGAGGTCCAGCCACCGCCCAGGGCGGTGAGCATGCGGCTGAGGACGTCCGAGGTCAGGCTGCTGTAGTACTGGGCGCCCTGGCCGCCCACCAGCATCGGGTCGTTGGCGACGGTCTGCTCCCGGCCGGGGTCGGTGCGGTACCGGGGCCAGCCGTCGGCCTGAGCGATCGCCTGCGCCTGCTGCTGCCGGCGCGCCCCCCAGGGTGCGTAGTGGTCCAGATGCTCGAGCCGCTTCCGGCTGGCGTCGGCGGAGGTGGCGGCGGCCTCGCCGAACTGCGCGCCGAGGAGCAGTACCGCGGCGAACCCGGCCAGCACGGTGTGCCGCCGGTTGCCGCTCGTGGGGCGCCCGCCGTCCGTGCGGCCGAGCAGGGCCAGCCCGCCGAGCGCGCCCACGACGGCGCACGGCAGCACCCACCAGGTGGCGGACTGCACGAGAGCGCTTCGGCTCGCGACGGCGGTGATCAGTGCGAGCAGCACGCCCGCCGGGGCCAGCGCACGCCGGTCGGGCGCGCCGTACGAGAGCGAGTGCCACGCGGCGATCACCAGCAGCCCGCACAGGACGAAGGCCTGGCGGTACGAACTGCCCTGGGGTTCGGTGAAGGCGTGCCAGGCCAGTTGGGTCGGTCCCCACTGCATCGACAGCACCATCGCGACCACCAGGAGCGTCCAGCCGGTGCGTACCCGCCCGGGAACCTTCCGGTGGAACGGCAGGGCGAGGACGAGCAGCAGCGCCGTGGTGCCCACATAGACGGCCGGTGTGGAGAAGCTGTACGTGGCAGGCAGCAGCCGGGCCAGCAGGTCGCGGCTCGCCACCGGGGTGAAGTGCCCGAAGGTGCCGGGGTAGGCGTGTTCGGTGCCGAAGTACACGACCGTCACCAGGGGCGCGGCCAGGCCCATGCCGAGCGCGACGGTCAGGACGGCGCGGCCCAGCGCCCTCAGCGCCCGCCGGCGCGGAAGGCCGGCGAGCAGCAGCCGGAGCAGCAGCACCAGACCGGCGCCGAGGGTGGCCATGTACGCGGTGTAGAAGTTGGCGGTCCAGGCGAGCGCCACGATCAGCACAGCGAGGATGCGGTGCCGTCCGTTCAGGGCCCATTCGCCGACCAGGCAGAACAGCGGCAGGGCGATGAGCCCGTCGAGCCACATCGGGTTGTACACGGCGGACGCCACGCTCCAGCCGCACAGGGCGTGGGAGGTGCCCAGCAGCCCCGCGGCCCACCAGCGGCCGGGTCGCAGGGTGAGCAGCAGCCAGGCCATGGCGGCGCCGGCGGACGCCGTCTTCAGCACCGTGACGGCGTAGACCGCGAGGTCGATCTCGTCCCGCGGGAACACCGCCACGAGCAGGGCGAACGGGCTGCTGAGGTAAGTGCCGAGGTCGGGCAGGAAGCTGGAGCCGTACCCGGACTGCCAGTTGACGAGGAGTCCTCCGTCGCCCCTTCCGTGCAGCAGGTCCCACAGGTGCGCGTGGAACGGGATGTACTGGTTGCCCAGGTCGTTGACGCTTCGCGTACGGGGCCCGAACGGGTAGCTGCGGGCGACGGCGTCGGCGGCGCAGAACGCGGCGGTGGTGAGGACCGCCGCGAGCAGGGCGCCGGCCGGCCTGGGTCCGGTCGGCCGCGGCAGCCGGAGCCACGCACGGCGGTCGTGGTGAATGGAGACGTTCACACACTGTCCCTGTTCCATCGGCGCCTTGTGTTCCCTTGGGCGCTGTCACGTGCGCCGAGAGAGCCGACCGAGGGAAATACAGCGACTGTCCCGAATACCCGAGAAACGTCCGGCGAACACGCGATGAACAGGGTCGAACACATCATTCTCGGCAGGCTCCAGAAAATACGGACGCACGGCGTCCGACCCGGGAAATCGCTCCCGGGCGTCATCGATTCACCCATTGGACGGACAATGATTCCGGATGGTTGCCGCGCCACCGAAGGAATAAAGAATGAATTCGGAATCTCCTCAAGGTGTCGTACGGGAGTTCACCCGGCGCCGTCCGCGGGCCGCTGCGACGGCCTCAGCCGCGTCCGGGCGTGCCGATCGGGCAGCCTTGACCTGGAGCACGCTCCAGGTTCTACGGTCTTGTCATGACCAGCGGACAGCCCCTCCCGCGGGATCGGGAGCCGACCCTCACCATCGCCCAGGTCGCGGAGCGCACCGGCCTCTCGCACGACACCCTGCGCTACTACGAGAGGGCAGGCCTGATCCAGCGGGTCGGCCGGACCACCGGCAACCAGCGGCGCTACGACGCGGCCGACCTGGCATGGCTGGAGTTCCTGCTGCGGCTGCGGGAGACCGGCATGTCGATCGCGGACATGCAGTGCTTCGCGCAGCTGCGGGCGCGGGGGGATGCCACGGTCGCGGACCGGCTGGCGATGCTGCGGGAGCACCGCGCGGAGCTGGCGGAACGGATCCGCGCACTGCGCCGCAACGCGGCCGCGCTGGACGACAAGATCGATCACTACCAACGGCTGCTCGACGAGCGGCAGCCGGGAACGGATGAGGCGACATGAGCGAGAGCACCACCCGCGAGGAGCGTTTCACCCACGGCCTGGAGGTCCTGAAGCGGGTGGACGGCGAGGCCGGGCAGCGGGTCGTCGACTCGCTCGCCGACATCAGCCCCGAGCTGGGCCACCAGATCGTCTCCTGGGCCTTCGGGGAGATCTACGACCGGCCGGGCCTCGCCCCGCGCGACCGCCAGCTGGTGACGCTCGGCATGCTCACCGCGCTCGGCGGCTGCGAGGCCCAGTTGGACGTGCATGTGAACGCGGCGCTCAACGTGGGCCTCACCGCCGAGCAGATCGTCGAGGCCCTACTGCACTCGGCCGTGTACTGCGGCATACCGAAGGCGCTGAACGCGACCTTCGCCGCGAAGAAGGTCTTCGCCGACCGCGGGCTGCTGCCGCTGGGGCAGCAGCCCGCCGAGCAGGCGCCGACCACCTCTGCCTGATCCGCAGGAAGGTGATGGAGTTCGCCGGGAAGGTGTACGTGAACGCGCCGGCGACCCCGTCCAAGGTGGAGGTGACCGGGGTGACCGGGGTGACCGGGGTGACCGGGGTGACCGGCGTGTCCGACTCGGTGTTCACCGCGTCGGGCGCCGCTGCGAGCGTGGTCACCATCGAATATTGGTCAGCACTTCGAACGGCAAGATGGAGAGGAGGCATGATCGCGTCAATGGTGCGTGCGGGGACAGGAGGGCACAGGCGATGACGGTGGGCACCTTCTGGCCGGTCGAGGACGTGCTGGCCCATCTGACCGGGACTTGGCGCGTGGAACGCGCCGTGCGGGATCTCGCGAGCGGCGAGGAAGGCTGGTTCAGCGGGACGACGGTGTTCTCGCCGCGGGAGGGCGGCGGGCTGCTGCACCACGAGTCCGGCACGTTCGTGTGGCAGGGTGCGTCCCGCCCCGCCGAGCGGACGCTGCTGTTCCTGCCCGGGACCTCGCCGGGCACCTCGCACGTGCGGTTCGCGGACGGCCGCCCGTTCCACGACCTCGACCTCACGACCGGCCATCACATCGCCGAGCATCCGTGTGCGGCGGACCTCTACCGGGGCGAGTTCACGGTGTACGACGCGGACCGCTGGCGCACGGTGTGGCGGGTCGGCGGGCCCGCGAAGGACCTTGTCCTGACCACCGACTACACGCGCGAAGGCCCGCCCCCGGGAACGTCAGACCCGCTGATGTGACGCGACCTCGAGGCACAGGTTCCAACGCCCCCTGTGACCGGCGAGCGTGATGGTCGACAGGGGGCGGACGTCGATGTTCCAGTATGACGACGGCTGCGCCCTCAGCGCGTAGACCAGGGCTGCCCGCACCACCGAGGGCTCCGCCACCGCGACGATACGGCTGCCGTCCTCCACGGGGCGCGTGTCCAGCCAGCCGCCCACACGGGAGATGAACGCCAGCAGTGACTCACCGCCGTGCGGTGCGGAGCGCGGGTCCGCCAGCCAGAAGTCGACCGCCGAGGGCTCCCGGGCCATCGCCTCGCCCAGCGTGAACCCGCGCCAGCGGCCCATGTCGCAGTCCCGCAGCGCCGGTTGCACCAGCGGCGCGTAACCGAGCGCGTCCCCGGTCGCCCGGCTGCGCGGCGTGGGCGAGCAGTAGCGCAACTCGGCCGCCGCCAGCGGCACCAGGTCCGGGGCGACACGTTGCACCTCGTCCCAGCCGGCCTGGTCCAGCGGCCGGTCGTCCTCGAAGCGCTCCGCGAGCAGCGAGGAGCTGCGCGCGGCGGCGACGAACGTGACCCGAAGATGCATGCGGCGATCGTCGGGTGCGCAAGTGCGCAGGTCAAGAGGGATTACTCAGGAGTTACCAAGGGTGCGCTCGGCGTCACGCACGGACCTCGTTCGACTGTTCGAACCAGTGCACCATCCACTGGTCCGGCCGGTCGAGCGGCTCGAACCCGAGCTTGGCGTAGACCCCGTGCGCATCGTTCGTCGCCAGCAGGACGCGGCGCAGCCCGAGCGGGGCGAGGTGGTCGCGGACGGCGCCGACCAGGGCGGTGCCGATGCCCTTGCCGCGCACCGAACGGTCGACGTAGACATCGCAGAGCCAGGCGAAGGACGCCTCGTCGGTGACCACGCGCGCGTACGCCACCTGCTCGCCCGAAGCGGTGTTGTACACCCCGAAGTTGCGGGAGTTCGCGACCGCGCGCTCGTGTTTCTCCCGGGGCCGGTCCATCGCCCAGTACGCGTCGGTCGCGAGCCAGTGGTGGGTGCGGTCGATGTCGATCCGGGCCGGGTCCGCGGAGAACTCGTAGCCGTCCGGGAGGCGGGGCGCGTCGGTGCTGGCGGTCATGACGGCAGACTCGCAAATCGTCGGTGGTGCTGTCGAACCGTTTCGCTCGCGCGGCGTTGCGCTACCGGGTCCGGAACACCCCGTCGCAGGCCGTGCGCAGACGGCGCACGCCCTCGGTGATCTCCCCCTCACCCGCGGCGGCGGCGAAGCTCAACCGCAGGTGCGGGGCCGGGGGTTCGGCGCTGAAGTACGGGCGGCCGGGGGTGACCGCGACACCCGCGCGCAGTGCCCCCGCGGTGAGGGCGGACTCGTCGGTGCCCTCGGGCAGCCGCACCCACAGGTGGTAGCCCCCGGACGGGATGTGCGGCAGGGCGAGTTCGGGCAGGTGCAGACGCAGGGCCGCGGTCATCGTGTCGCGGCGGTGCTTCAACTCGGCGGCGACGGCGCGCAGATGCCGGGGCCAGGCGGGCGAGCCGACGAGTTCCAGCGCGGCTTCCTGGAGGGGGCGCGGCACGAAGAAGGTGTCGACGATCTGGATGGCGCGCAGCCGCTCCAGGACCGGGCCGCGGGCAGCCAGGGCGCCGACCCGGAAGCTGGGCGAGGTCGCCTTGGTGAGGGAGTTGACGTGCACGACGACACCGTCGGGGTCCTCTGCCGCGAGCGGGGGCGGCAGCGGACCGGCGTCCTCGTGCACCAGCCGGCGGACGAAGTCGTCCTCGATCACGAACGCTCCGGCGTCCCGCGCGATGCGCAGCACCTCGCCTCGGCGTTCCGGGGCGAGGACCGCACCGGTCGGGTTCTGGAACAGCGGCTGGCAGACGACGACACGGGCGCCGGTCGCCCGGAACGCGTCGGCGAGCAGGGCGGGCTTGACCCCGTCCGCGTCGACCGGCACGGGTACGGGCCTCGCGCCGGCCGCACGGGCGATGGCGAGCATGCCGGGATAGGTGGGTGACTCGACCAGGACCGGCGCGCCGGGCGGTGCCAGCGCCCGGAGCGCGGTGGTCAGCGCGGACTGGCCCCCCGCGGTGACCAGCACATCGGCGGCGGTCACCGCGCCGCCGATGCCCCGCGCGAACCACTCGCGCAACTCTGCGACACCCTCGACGGGCGGCCGGGCCCAGACGCCGGGGCGGCGGCCGGCCCGTGACAGGGCCGCGGCCATGGCCCGCTCGGGCTGCAGTGTGGGGTGCAGATAGCCGCCGGTGAACTCGATGACACCGGCGGGCGGGGCGGCCAGCGAGACGACGACTCCGGACGCGTCGACGCTGCGCGGAACGAGTTCGACGGCGGCGTCGGCGCTGAGCGCGACCTCCTGCCACGCGGTGTCCCCCACGGCCGGTGCCGCCGCCTGCGGCTCCGCCCGGAAGGCGCCGGCGCCGGGCCGTGTGATCACCAGCCCCTCGGCGGCCAGTTGGGCGAGCGCGCGCGACACGGTCACCGGACTCACCCGGAACCGCTCCACGAGCGCACGACTGGAGGGCAGCTTCTCCCCGGCAGAGTAGCGGATCAGCTCCCGCCGCAGCCGATTCGCCAGTTCTCCGACACTGCTACTCTCTTGCATGAGGACACAGGATAGCGCTACTGCTCCCACGTCGATAGCAGTCACCGAGGCGGACGCGGCCCGGCACCGTATCGGCACCCTCCAGGCCGCCCTCGGCGTCGTCGCCTTCTCGCTCACCTTTCCCGCCACCGCCTGGGGGCTCGAGGGATTCGGCGCCTGGTCGCTCGTGGCCGCGCGCAGTGTGCTCGCCGCGCTCATCGCCGGCGGGTGCCTGCTCGCACTCCGCGTCCCGGTGCCCGCGCGGGCCCACTGGGCGGGGCTCGCGGTGGTCGCGGCCGGGGTGGTGCTCGGCTTCCCCCTGCTGACCACCCTCGCCCTGAAGACCTCGACCACCGCGCACGCCGCCGTGGTCGTCGGGCTGCTCCCCCTGACCACCGCCCTCCTTTCCGCGCTGCGGGTCCGCACCCGGCCCTCCCGTACCTTCTGGCTCGCCGCCCTCGCCGGTGCCGCCGCCGTCATCGCGTTCACCGTGCAGCAGAGCGGCGGCGCGCTGACCGGCGCGGACGCCTACCTCTTCGGTGCCCTGCTGATCTGCGCCGCCGGCTACACCGAGGGCGGCCGACTGGCCCGGGTCATGCCCGGCTGGCAGGTCATCGGCTGGGCCCTGGTGCTGTGCCTGCCGCTCACCGTGCCCGCCGCTGTCGTGGCGCTGTCGTACGAGCCGGTCCACCTCACCGCACACACGGTGGCCGGGCTGCTGTGGGTGGCGGCCGGGTCGCAGTTCCTCGGGCTGGTCGTCTGGTACCGGGGCATGGCCGGGATCGGCATCCCCAAGGCCAGTCAGTTGCAGTTGGCCCAGCCCCTGCTCACACTGGTGTGGTCGGTACTGCTCCTCGGTGAGCACCTCACCCCGGCCGCACCGCTCACGGCCGCCGCGGTCCTCGTGTGCATCGCGGTCACCCAGCGGGCGCGGGGCTGACCGGGGCGAGGGACGGACCGGGACGTCCGGCGGCACCCGCCGCGGCTCGCGGCCACAGCGAGCCGCCCGAATAACGGACCGATACTCCCGCAACGCGACGAGGAGGGCCCAACAGATGCGCGCAACTGTGGGCGACAAGCTGGTGCAGCACGGCAGAATCGTCGGGCAGCACGACAAGGTCGGCGAGATCGTCGAAGTGATGGGCACGAACGGGAACCCGCCGTACCGCGTCCGCTTCGAGGACGGGCACGAGGGCGTGTGCTCACCCGGCCCGGACACCGAGATCCGCCACAAGGAGGATGCGCGCCGGCCGATGGGACATTAGGGACGGAGTCAGCGCGGAGGCTTCGCCGGCTGCCTGTAGTGATCGGCGACCACCCGCGTCATCGCGCCGGTCGGATCCTCGGCCACGTCCTTGGCGGCGAAGAAGACGTGCCCGCGGGCCTGCGGGTAACGCCTGGCCAGAGTGAGATGCAGGGAGAGTTCGGCCGGGTCCTGCCAGGCGCCGGGCTCGGCCGTGGCACCGGCCTTGTACAGCGCCTCACCCACGTACAGCTGTACGTCCGTGCCCTGGGCCACCGCCGCCCACCAGGGCACGAGTTGCGCGTGGTCGGCGGCGGCGTAGCCGATGTTCCAGTAGATCTTCGGTCAGGTGTACGCGAAGTGACAACGGCGCTACGCTCGCCGCACGCCCGCTACCTGCGCTGGCGCAATACCAATGCCCGCCACCCCGACGTACTCACCGCCCAACGCAAGGAACGCGCCCGCGCGCGTCCGCAGCGAGAAGGGCATCCGCTGGGGCGGACGCCCCCTCAACACCGCAGCCTGACCAACCGCGAACCGCAGCCCCCGAGCGCCGAAGGGGGCAAGTTCAGGAGATGGACAGCGACAGAAGGATGACTCAGGAGGTGGACGGTTCGATCTCCCCCGCAAAGACGATGACCTGGTCGATGAGGCTCCGCCGCAGATGGACGACGTCCGTTCCCGCCAGGCGGGGACCTCCATCCGGCGTGGTGAAGACCCACTGATACCGGGCCCACTCGTCAGGCATGTCCACCGCCGAGCAGCGCACCATCGTGCCGGTCCCCGCCGGGTGGCGCCGGATGTCCAGCACGAACCGCTCGACCGCCGCGATTCCTTCGCTGCGACCCAACGGCCCCCAGAAGACCACGTCTGAGGTCAGAGCCTGGGAGAGCAGGGCAGTCACATAGCTGTCGTCCGAGGCGTTGAACGCGGAGATGAACGTGTCGATCGCGGAGCGTGCAATCTCTTCCTGCATGCCCCAGTAATACCAGCCGTTTCGCGTGCGCTCGTCCCGCGAGCCGCCTTCCGATCACGGTGAACCATCCCGGTCACCGGACGCGGCAGTGACGCCCAGCACGAAGCCGCACGAGCCCGAGACCATGACGATCATCAGCGGACCCGTGAAGCGGGCCAACCAGTCGACTACGCCGCGCATCACGCGTGCCGCCAGGTACGCCACGGACGGGTGATGATCTCCCGGAAGGTGTGATGCGACGGATTCTTGCCGCAGTGCTCCAGTACCCAGCTCTGCCCGTCCGCGAAGTCCTCACTACCGTCCGAGGAGTCATCGCACACCGCGCACTCCATCGCGTACGTGGTCGGCTCCGCGTCCGGCTCACGGTCCGGCGTGAGCGTCCACGTCTCATGACGAATCACCGAGCGCACATTCACCGGCCCCGCACCGCACGTTGGCCGCCCTCACACCCGCGCTCAACCGTTCCTCAGGCGTGGCCGGGCGGATGCGAGCCGAGTCAGCCTCCCACTCACGACCGCCGCCCACCGGGCGCAGCAAGACGTACGGACCGGCCTTGTCCTGGTACTCCCCTACCTTGCGTGTCGCCGGGTCGTACACCAGTGCTCCGCGCTCAGGGACGGCCCTCTCTGTTGTTCTGCCTTGAGTCGCCATGCCAATGACGCTACGTAGCGACGGCAACACACCTCAATGGCATGTTGACGGGGTGTCAGGCGGAAGTGCCACACCGCGTCATGTCGGCACTCATGATTCGAGCGTACGGCGAAGGCAGGGCGGCCGGATATCCGTTCGTCCTTTGGTGGGGTCTCTCGTGCCCGCAAGAGGAGCCCAGGACGGCTTCAACCCTTGCCCCGTCTGACAACGACCTTGATGGAAGCTGCCCCAGACCTTCTCCGGGGCAGCGGAGTAACCTCCCCCGGTTCTGCCCGTTGCTGTCGGGGAACCGCCTCAGCTCCGAACAACGCCCCATATATGTGGGCCTGCTCCTGCTCGCTGTGCTGATCAAGGAACTCGGCAAGCAAGGCATAGGGACCGTGGAGTCCCGTACCGCTGCTGTCCGTCATCGCGGCGCCTTCGCTGGCCGCTGGTAGTGATCGGCAACCACGCGAGCCATCGCGCCGATCCGGTCCTCGGCCACGTCCTTGGCGGCGAAGAAGACGTGCCCGCGCACCTCGGGGTGAGCGTCGGCGAGCGTGAGGTGGCGGGCGAGTTCCGCCGGGTCCTGCCAGGCCGCAGGCTGCGCCGGGTCACCCGCCTTGTACAGAGCTTCGCCGATGTAGAGCAGGGTCCTCGTGCCCTTCGCCACCTCCGACCACCAGGGCACGAGGACTGAATAATTCGCCGGAACCTGCTGGTCAAGCGGTTGTGCCAACCAATACAGCTGAGGGCAGATGTAGTCCAGCCAGCCCGACCTCACCCAGGTCCGGGTGTCCGCGTACAGGTCGTCGTACGTCTGCACCCCCGCCCGGGTGTCCGAGCCGCGGGGGTCGGTACCGGCGTTGCGCCACACCCCGAAGGGGCTGATCCCGAAGCGGGCGGCCGGTCTGGTCTGCCGCACACGGCTCGCGGTCTCGCGCACCAGCAGGTCGATGTTGTCACGGCGCCAGTCGGCCCGGCTCGGGAAGTCGTCGCCGTACTCCTCGTACGCGTCCGCGTCGTCGAAGTCCTCCCCGGCGACGGGGTACGGGTAGAAGTAGTCGTCGAAGTGGACGCCGTCCACCGGGTAGCGGCGTACGGCGTCCAGAATCGCGTCCTCGACGAAGGCCCGGACCTCCGGCAGTCCGGGGTTGTAGTAGAGCTTGCCGCCGTAGGCCACGACCCAGTCGGGGTGCTCGCGGGCCGGGTGCCGGGCGGCGAGCCGGGACACGTCGGTGTGCAGGGCGATCCGGTACGGGTTGAACCAGGCGTGCAGTTGCAGGCCCCGCGCGTGCGCCTCCGTGACGGCCGTGCCGAGCGGGTCCCAGCCGGGGTCCCGCCCCTGGACGCCGGTCAGGTACTGGGACCACGGTTCGTACGGTGAGGGCCACAGGGCGTCGGCCGCGGGGCGCACCTGGAAGAACACCGTGTTCAGCCGGCGCCGAACGGCCGTGTCGAGCAGGGCGCACAGCTCGGCGCGCTGCGCCGACGCCGTCAGGCCGGGACGTGAGGGCCAGTCGCGGTTGGCCACGCAGGCCAGCCACATGCCCCGCATCTCCGCGGCCGCCATACCCCGCGTCTCCCCGGCCGCCGCGCCCCGCGCTGCCGCGGCGGCGCCCCGCGCAGTGACCAGGCTCGCCACCGCGGCCACGGTGAACGCCCGGCGTGACAACCGGCTCATCGGCACACCCCCGTACTCTGCGGACCCGCCTCGTCACGGATCGTTCCGGTGCCCCAGCATGCTCCCACCCGGACGATCGATCATCGATACTTGGGAGTAACGTGCACGATCGGAGCAGGCGACCGGAACCCGATCGGACCTGCCACAGCCGTAGATCAGCGAAAGGGACGATGTGACCGACATCGAACGCGTCGGAGTGGTGGGCTGCGGCCAGATGGGCGCGGGCATCGCCGAGGTGTGCGCCCGCGCCGGACTGGACGTGAAGGTCGCCGAGACCACCGGCGAGGCCCTGGAGATCGGCCGGACCCGCCTGTTCAACTCCCTGTCCAAGGCGGCCGAGCGCGGCAAGATCTCCGAGGAGGAACTGGAGGCGACGCAGGCGCGCCTCACCTTCACCACCGACCTCGGCGAGTTCGCGGACCGCGACCTGGTGATCGAGGCCGTCGTCGAGAACGAGCAGGTGAAGACCGAGATCTTCCAGGTGCTCGACCAGGTGGTGACCCGCCCGGACGCCATCCTCGCCTCCAACACCTCCTCGATCCCACTGGTGAAGCTGGCCGTGGCGACCTCGCGCCCGGACCAGGTGATCGGCATCCACTTCTTCAACCCTGCCCCGGTGCAGAAGCTCGTCGAGCTGATCCCGGCCCTCACCACCTCCGAGGGCACCCTGAGCCGGGCGCAGCTGTTCGCGGAGAAGCTCCTCGGCAAGCACGCCATCCGTGCTCAGGACCGCTCCGGCTTCGTCGTCAACGCACTGCTGGTGCCCTACCTGCTGTCCGCGATCCGGATGTTCGAGTCGGGCATCGCCGGGCGGGAGGACATCGACAACGGCATGGAGATGGGCTGTGCCCACCCGATGGGCCCGCTGAAGCTCGCCGACCTGATCGGTCTTGACACCGTCGTCTCGATCGCCAACTCGATGTACCAGGAGTACAAGGAACCCCTGTACGCCGCTCCCCCGCTGCTGCAGCGGATGGTGGAGGCGGGCCGACTCGGCCGGAAGACCGGCTCCGGCTTCTACACCTACTCCTGATCCCGAGCGTCGAACTTCCGGCTCACGCGGGCCCGGCACCGTCGAACGGTGCCGGGCCCGCGCCGTTCACACGGCGTGTGCGCGCCGTACCCGCATATGCCGCTCGCACACTCTCCTCACGCGCCCACCAGGCGAGTTGACTCAGCATGCGCATGCAAGGGATGTGAGACAACCACGGAAAGGAGCGGACTTGTGACCGCCGATCCCGAGCATCCCGTCGTCCATGGAGAACTCGCAGAGTTACGCCGCCGACTCGACGTGGCCTACGCCCGCGTCGAGGGTGGGCTGGCGCTGCTCAGCCATCGCACCGAGGAGACGGCCAAGGAACTGGACGAACTGCACACCCGCATCATCACGCTGGAACACGCACGTTGGCCACTGCCCGCCGTCGCCGCCCTCACGGCGGTGGGCGCGCTGGTGGTGGCCGTCTGGCAGGCTCTGGGCCACTAGCCCGCCGGCCCCACCCGGGGTCAGGGCAGCGCGTCCTGCCCGAGCCTGAGGTGGTGCAGGAGCAGTAACGCGGCCGCCATGTTGGCGGCCGGGACCTCCCCGCGGGCGACCATGTCGGGGACGAGCTTGAGGGGCACCCATTCCCGACGGTCCGACTCGAAGTCGTCCACGGGGTGCCCGACGTACTCTCCCTCGTCGGCCCAGTAGACATGGTGCCGGGCGTCGGTGAGTCCGTTGGAGGGCTCGACGCTCATGAGATGGCGCAGGGGTCCCGGCCGCCAGCCGGTCTCCTCCTCGAGTTCGCGGGCCGCCGCGTCGGCGATGTCCTCGCCGTCCTCGACGACGCCCGCCGCGAGTTCCCACCCCCAACTGTCGGTGATGAAGCGGTGCCGCCACAGCAGCAGCACCTCGTTGGCGTCGTTGACGACGGTGGCCACGGCGACGGGCCGCAGCCGTATCAGGAAGTGGTCGAGGTGCCGGCCGTCCGGCAACTCGACATCCGCCAAGTTGACGCTGAACCAGCGGTTTTCATACACAGTTTGCTCGTTCTGTTTCGTCCACTGCATGGTTCTGCCACCTTCCGCCGAGTAAGGGGCAATATCGCAGCAGGAGCCTCCTCTCAGCAGGCTCACGGCGGCGCACGTCCGGCGCAGCGGCGAGCGCGGTCGTCCGTGCCGGCGGACGGGGCGCGCCTGAAGGCGGTGGGTGGGGCGGTGACTACAGCGGTACGCGCAGGGCCCCGTCGATGAGTTCGGCGGCCTCGGCGGTTCCGGCGCAGCCGCTGCGGACGAGGTGTTCGCGTACCGCCCTGAGTCTGTCGCGCAGTCGCATGGACTCCATTCCGCGCGCCCGCTCGGCCATCTCGACCGCCGTGGCCACCGCCTTGTCGGCGTTGCCCTGGCGCAGTTCGATCTGGCTGAGGATGGCGAGCCGGTGCACCCGGCCCCGGTCGTGCGCGGGTGTGCCGACGGCGGCCGCGGCGTGCTCCCCGGCCGCGGCCAGGTCACCGAGGCTGAGCAGTGCCTCCGCGACCTGGACGTTGACGAGACCGGGCTGGACGTAGCCGGTCTCGTCCGGTTCGTGGCCGCGCCGGATGCGTTCGGCGGCCGACTCGGCCCGCCGGATGCAGGACAGCGCGCCCGAGGCGTCCCCGAGGTGCGCGTACGCCTTCGCCTGCATCGCGTACAGGTCGGAGGCGAGCGCCGGGGTGATCTGCTTGCCCGCGGCGCGCAGCGCGGCCTCGGCGAAGGCCACGGCCTGCCGGTACTCCTTCATGAACAGCGACTGGTTGACCAGCAGGGCTATGACATAAGCGCCGAGCCCCCGGTCGCCGCTGGCCTTCGCCAGGCGCAGGGCCTGGTGGAAGTAGCGCTGGGCGAGGCCGTGGGCGTCGGAGTCGTACGCGCAGATACCGGCGATCGCCACAAGTCCCCCGGTGGCGCGGTGCAGTTGGCGGCCCATCGCGTCGGTGTAGCCGCCGCGCAGCAGCGGTGCCGTCTCGGCGTTGAGGAAGCCGACGATGCGGGCACGGGTGGCTATGCCGCCCGCCTTGCGGTACATCTGCTCGTAGTGGGCGCGGGCGGCGCGCAGCATCTCGATGTCGGCCGGGGTGACCCGGTGGCGGCCGCCGCGGGAGACGTCCACGTCCTCGGGCGGGTTCTCCCACTCCCACACGGGCATCACGGCGGGGGTGCCGGTCACGGCGGGGGCGCCGAGGATGTGGGGGCGCTGCTGTTCGTCGGAGCGCCACAGGGCGGTGGCCCGCTCGACGAAGCCGGAGAGGCTGGAGCCGTGCGGGGTGGCCGGTTCGCCGGGGACGCCGAGGCCGATGTCGTCGAGGGTCACCGGGCGGTGCAGCCGGGCCGCGAGCACCTCGCAGATCAGGTCGGGCACCTGGCCGCGCGGGCGCTGGCCCTTCAACCACCGTGCCACTGCCGTGTGTTCGTATCGCAGCGCGAGGCCTCGCGCCCGCCCCGCCTGGTTGACGTGCGCGGCCAGTCCCGCGTGGGAGATTCCGGCCTCGTCGAGGATCGCGTCGAGCAGAGTGTTGGGCTGCATGGGTGCACTCCGGTGGCTCGGTTTCGCCAGGGTAGTGCGAACCGCTTCACACGGGGTGTGAACGGAGTGCGCGAATCCGCGCTGTGCGTGCGCTGTCGCGGAGAGTTTCCGGGCGCTTGACTTGAAAACCCTCGCAAGAGGCCGGCCGGGCCGTCGGCTCCCCCTCGTACAGTGCGGCGGCCCGCTCCACGCCGTCCGACCGGTTGCCTGCCCGACACTCCGCGGCCGGCGGACGGCGTGGCCGTGCCAGGCGCGTGGCTGGAAGCGCCGGGTGACAGCGGCTCGTGCGCCGGGTGCGGGCTCGTCGTGGTTTCTCGCGCACACGCGGCGGAACCGCATGATGTCGCGGCCCCGCGCCCGTGAAGAGCGCGGGGCCGTATCGATATGCGGCTCCGCCGCGTGAGCGACCGGCCACGGACGAGCCGCAGCCGGCGCATCACCCCCGTTCCCCGACGCTCCAGCGGAACTAACTCCGCAGCACCGCACCCGTGCGCTCAGCGGCCAGCGCGATCGCCGCGTCGCGCGCGGCGGACGCCTCGTCCACCGTGAGCGTCCGGTCGGCCGCGCGGAAGCGCAACGCGTACGCCAGCGACTTGCGGCCCTCGCCGAGCTGCTCGTCGTTCTCGTAGACGTCGAACAGCCGGATGGACTCGAGGAGTTCGCCGGCGCCCTCGCGCAGCGCGGCCTCGACCTCCGCCTGCGGCACCGGCTTGTCGACGACGAGCGCGACGTCCTGCGTGGCGACCGGGAAGGTGGAGATGCCGGGCGCCTGCGGGGTGCCGTCGCCGACCGCCTCCAGCGCGTCCAGGTTCAGCTCCATCGCACAGGTGCGCTCGGGCAGACCGAGCGCCTTCAGGACACGCGGGTGCAGCTCGCCCGCGTGACCCACGACCTGCTCCGCCCCGTCGGCGGCGATGACCAGCTCGGCGCAGCGGCCCGGGTGCCACGGCCCGTACCGGCCCTTGCGGACGATCAGCTCGACCCCGGCCTCATGGGCCACGGTCCGGGCGGCCTCCACCGCGTCGGCCCAGTCGGCCGGGCGGCCCTTGCCCCACCAGCCGTCCTGTTCCCGGGCGCCCGCGAGGACGACGGCCACATGGCGCGGCTGCTCGGGCAGCACCGCGTTCAGCGCGGCGATCTCCTCGTCGGTGGGACGCCGGTCGACCGGCAGATGGGCGGCCACACGACGCTCCTCACGCGGGTGGAACACCAGCCCGGTCTCGAACAGCGCCAGGTCGTGCGA
The DNA here is from genome assembly GCF_042891915.1 of Streptomyces sp. NPDC001848. NCBI lineage: Bacteria > Bacillati > Actinomycetota > Actinomycetes > Kitasatosporales > Streptomycetaceae > Streptomyces > Streptomyces sp. NPDC001848. The sequence continues at coordinate 83,269 of NZ_JBIATP010000011.1, forward strand.
GCCACGGCCGTCGTTGCGGCGCAGCGCACCCAGCAGCCCCGGCAGCAGCGTCGTGCGGAGCGCGGGCTCCTCGTCGCTGAGCGGGTTGACCAGCTTGACGACGCGGCGGGCCGGGTCGTCGGCCTCCAGAGCGAACTGGTCGAAGACCTGCTCGCTGAGGAACGGGTAGTTCGGCGCCTCGACATAGCCGGCCCCGGCCAGCGCCCGGCCGACGCGGCGGTGCAGCCGCTGCCGGCGGGTCAGCCCGCGCCCGGAGGGGGGCTTGGGCAGCGTGGAGGGCAGGTTCTCGTAGCCCTCCAGCCGGATGACCTCCTCGGCCAGGTCGTTCTGGGCGTCGAGGTCGGGCCGCCAGGACGGCACGGTGACGATCAGCTCGTCCTGCCCGTACACGTCGCAGCCGACCTCCTGGAGCCTGCGTACGACGGTCTCGCGGCCGTAGTGGACGCCCGCGACCTTTTCCGGGTGGTCGGCGGGCATGGCGATGGTGTGCGGCGCGGACGGCGCGATGATCTCGGTGACGCCCGCGTCGGCGGTACCGCCCGCGAGCAGCACCAGCAGGTCCACCGTGCGCTGCGCGGCGGCGGCCGCGGCCAGCGGGTCGACGCCGCGCTCGAAGCGGCGGGACGCCTCCGAGGAGAGCTTGTGCCGACGGGCCGTACGTGCGATGGACACCGCGTTGAAGTGCGCGGCCTCGATCACGATCTCGGTGGTGGCGTTCTCCACGTCGTCGTGGTCCGCGATCTCGGTGTTGGCGCCGCCCATGACACCGGCGAGGCCGATCGGGCCCCGGTCGTCGGTGATCACGAGGTCCTCGGCGTGCAGGGCGCGCGTCACGCCGTCGAGGGTGGTGAACTTCTCGCCCTCCTCGGCGCGGCGCACGCCGATGGTGCCCTGGACCAGCTTGCGGTCGTAGGCGTGCAGCGGCTGGCCGATCTCCATCATCACGTAGTTGGTGATGTCGACGGCGAGCGAGATCGGGCGCATGCCGACCTTCTGCAGTCGGCGCTGCAGCCAGATCGGGGAGCGGGCCTCGGGGTCGACTCCGGTCACCGTGCGGGCGGTGAAGCGGTCGCAGCCGAGCGGCTCGGAGATCTTCACCGGGTGGCCGAACGCGTTCGGGGCCGGTACGTCGAGCAGGGCCGGGTCGCGCAGCGGCAGGCCGTAGGCGATGGCGGTCTCGCGGGCTACACCGCGGATCGACAGGCAGTCGCCGCGGTTGGCGGTGACGGCGATGTCGAGCACCTCGTCGACGAGCTCGAGCAGCTCGATGGCGTCCTTGCCCACCTCGGTGGCGGGCGGCAGCACGATGATGCCCTTGGTGCCGTCGTCGCCCATGTTCAGCTCGTCGCTGGAGCAGATCATGCCGCGGGACATCCGGCCGTACGTCTTGCGCTCGGCGATCGCGAAGTCGCCGGGCAGCACGGCGCCGGGGAGGGCCACCACGACCTTGTCGCCGACGGCGAAGTTGCGGGCGCCGCAGACGATCTCCTGGGGCTCGCCGGTGCCGTTGGCCTGGCCGACGTCGACGGTGCAGTAGCGGATCGGCTTCTTGAAGCCCTCCAGTTCCTCGATGGTCAGCACCTGGCCCACGACCAGCGGACCCTTGAGGTCGGCGCCGAGCTGCTCGACGGTCTCGACCTCCAGGCCGGCCGAAATGAGCTTGGCCTGGACGTCGCGCCCGGTCTCAGTCGCCGGCAGGTCGACGTACTCCCGCAGCCAAGAAAGCGGGACCCGCATCAGATCTCCATCCCGAACGGCCGGGTGAACCGGACGTCACCTTCGACCATGTCTCGCATGTCCTCGACGTTGTGGCGGAACATAAGCATCCGCTCGATGCCGAACCCGAAGGCGAAGCCGCTGTACTTCTCCGGGTCGACGCCACAGGCAATGAGCACCCGCGGGTTGACCATGCCGCAGCCGCCGAGCTCGATCCAGCCCTCGGAGGAGCACGTACGGCAGGGCCGGTCGGGGTTGCCGACGGACTCGCCCTTGCAGACGTAGCAGAGCATGTCCATCTCGGCGGACGGCTCGGTGAAGGGGAAGAAGTTCGGCCGCAGCCGGGTCTTCATGCCCTCGCCGAACAGGGACTGGACCATGTGGTCCAGCGTGCCCTTGAGGTCCGCCATGGTCAGGCCCTCGTCGATGGCGAGCAGCTCGACCTGGTGAAAGACGGGGGTGTGGGTGGCGTCCAGCTCGTCGGTGCGGTACACGCGGCCGGGGCAGATCACGTAGACCGGCAGCTCACGGTCGAGCAGGGAGCGGATCTGCACGGGCGAGGTGTGGGTGCGCAGCACGACACCGGACTCGGAGCCGCCGTCGGGCGCCTGCACGAAGAAGGTGTCGGCCTCGCCTCGCGCCGGGTGGTCCGGGCCGATGTTGAGGGCGTCGAAGTTGAACCACTCGGCCTCGACCTCGGGGCCCTCGGCGACCTCGTAGCCCATGGCCACGAAGATGTCCTCGATGCGCTCCGAGAGCGTGGTCAGCGGGTGCCGGGCGCCGGCCGGGACGCGGTCGTGGGGCAGGGTGACGTCCACGTCCTCCTCGATGAGCACGCGGGCGTCCCGCTCGGCCTCCAGCTCGGCCTGGCGGGCGGTGAGGGCCTTGTTCACGGCGCCGCGGGCCTGTCCCACGCGCTTGCCGGCGTCGGCCTTGGCGTGCGGGGGCAGGGCGCCGATCTCGCGGTTGGCGAGGGCCAGCGGCGAGGTGGGGCCGGTGTGGGCGACCTTGGCCTCGTGGAGCGCGTCGAGGGAGTCCGCGGCGGCGAAGGCGGCGAGCGCCTCGTCCCGCATGCGCTCGATCTCTTCCGGTTTCAAGGCCTCGACCTCGACAGGGTCGTACGACTTATTGGGTGCCGACATCTCTTCCCGTGCTTCCGATTGGCTGGCTGACGGTCCCCGTCACCGACTCGTGGACGAGTCGTCTGTCGGATATTGGGACGCAAAGGTGCCAATGGCCGAGTCTAACGGGGCTGAGGAATGCGAATGCGCCCGTGGGTTGCTCAGGCCAGGCAGGCCGGTGCCCCCACGGGCAACGTAAATCGGAACTCGGCGCCGCCGCCGCGGGCGCGGCCGACCGTGATGGTGCCGCCGTGGGCCTCGACGATGCCCTTGACGATGTAGAGCCCGAGGCCCGTGCCGCCGCGCTTGCTGCCCCGCCAGAAGCGGGTGAAGACGCGGTTCATGGACTCCTCCGGGATGCCGGGGCCCTCGTCGCTCACCGTGACCGACGTGCCGGCGTCGTCCCCTTCCCGGGGCGACACCGAGGGCGTGATGTCGATCGTGACGGTTCCCTCGCCGTGGCGCACGGCATTTTCCAGGAGGTTGCTGAGCACCTGGTCGATCTTGTCGGGGTCGGCCCACAGGGCGGGCAGCGGCTGCTCGATGCGCAGCAGGAAGCGGTCGGCGGGCTGGCCCGCGGCGACGTACGCCTGGATGTGCCGTCCGACGGCCGCCCCTATGTCGACGGGCTGGCGGCGCACCTCCAGCCGCCCGGAGTCGATCCGGGAGATGTCGAGCAGTTCGGCGATCAGCCGTGTGACCCGGTCGGCGTCGGCGTCGACGGTCTCCAGCATGAGCCGCTTCTGGTCGTCGGTGAAGCGTTCCCACTTGGCGAGGAGGGTGGCGGTGAAGCCCTTCACGGAGGTGAGCGGTGAGCGCAGTTCGTGGGCCACGGTCGCGATCAGCTCGGCGTGGCTGCGTTCGGTACGGCGGCGGGCCTCGGTGTCGCGCAGGGTGACGACGACGCGGCGGATGGGCCCGGTGGGGTGGGTGCGCACATAACGCGCGGACACGAGGACCTCACGTCCCCCGGGCAGCAGGAGGTTGCGTTCCGGCTGCCGTACGCGGATCGCGAGCCCCCCGTAGGGGTCGGTCAGCTGCCACCAGCGCCGCCCCTCCAGGTCTTCCAACGGCAGGGCCTTGTCGAGCCGCTGTCCGAGAGCAGCGGCGGCGCGGACGGCGGTGATGCGTTCGGCGGCGGCGTTGAAGCAGATGACGCGCCCGTGTTCGTCGGCGACGACGAGTCCGTCGGGGAGTTCGTCCGGGTCGATGCCGAGCTCGACGAGATCGCCGCGCCGGGGCCCGGGGGCGCGGTCCGCGTCCCGTGCCTGCGGTGCTCTGCTCGTGCCGACCCTCATCCCCGTACCCCACCTCTCGTCAGGCCGTGGGCCCCGAGCCCGCCACCCTACTAGCCGTGAGTGACGGAGCGGCACCCTCCGGGGGCGCGCTGTGCACGGGCGGACGCATAGAGACATACGGCCGCGGCGGTCGCGAGGTTCAGGCTCTCGGCCCTTCCGTGGATGGGCACCCGGACGACGGCGTCGGCCAGCTCCCGCGTCTCCTCCGGAAGCCCCCAGGCCTCGTTGCCGAACACCCAGGCGGTGGGCACGCCCATGGTGCCCTTGTCGAGCTCCTCGTCGAGGTCGTGGTCGCCCGCGCCGTCGGCGGCGAGGATGCGTACGCCGGCGTCCTTGAGCCCGGCCACGGCCCGCTCCACGGGGACGCCGACGGCGACCGGCAGGTGGAAGAGCGAGCCGACGGAGGCGCGGACGGCCTTGGGGTTGTACAGGTCGACGGAGGCGTCGGTGAGCACGACGGCCTCGGCACCGGCGGCGTCGGCGCAGCGCAGGACGGTGCCGGCGTTGCCCGGGTCGCGCACATGGGCGAGCACGGCGACGAGGCGGGGGCGGGTCTTGAGGATCGCCTCGAAGTCGGTGTCCAGGAACCGGCAGATCCCGACCAGGCCCTGCGGGGTGACGGTGGTGGAGATGTCGGCGATCACCTGCTCGGTGGCGAGGTGGACGCGGGCGCCGGCGTCTCGGGCCGCCCCCACGATGTCTGCGTACCGCTCCGCGGCGTCCGGGGTGGCGAACAGCTCGACGAGGGTCGCCGTGCCCCCGCCCCGGTGCCCCGCGGCCTCCCGCACGGCCTGCGGCCCCTCCGCGAGAAACAGCCGCTCCTTGCCCCGGAAGTTCCGCTTCGCCAGCCGCCGCGCGGCGCTGACGCGGGGGGAACGGGGGGAGATGAGCTCGGGGGTGGCGGGGGCCATGCGGTTCACCTTCGGGGTCAAGGGGTGTGTGCAACCTCTATCCGCCACGGCGCTCAGCGGCAGCGACGGGTCTCGGCGGTGCCGAACTGTCCGTTGCGACGCGCAGCGTGTCGTGCCGTACCGCAGGGGGCTGTCGCTCACCGGCGCCGGCAGGGGTGCTTCCCCCGAGCTCTTCGAGCGGGGGGGCACCCCCGGCGCCCACCCGTGCCGCCCCAGCGGCACGGGTGGGCGCAGCTCGGCTGCGACCGGCTGCCGCGGCTGCGGCTGCGGCTGCGGCTGCGGCTGCGGCTGCGCAGACGCAACCGGACCCGCAGACCGTCCTAAGCCTGCGGGCCCGGTTCACATCCGGCTAGAGCCGGCGCAGCGTCACGCCGCCTTCGGCGCGTTCACGTCCGCCGGCAGCGCCTTCTGCGCGGCCTCGACGAGCGCGGCGAACGCGTTCGCGTCGTTGACCGCCAGCTCGGCCAGGATCTTGCGGTCGACCTCGATGTTCGCGGCCTTCAGACCCTGGATGAAGCGGTTGTAGGTGATGCCGTTGGCGCGGGCAGCGGCGTTGATGCGCTGGATCCACAGCTGACGGAAGTCGCCCTTGCGCTTCTTGCGGTCGTTGTAGTTGTAGACCAGCGAGTGGGTGACCTGCTCCTTGGCCTTGCGGTACAGGCGCGAACGCTGACCGCGGTAGCCGGAGGCCTGCTCGAGGATCGCCCGGCGCTTCTTGTGGGCGTTGACTGCCCGCTTGACGCGTGCCACTTGTTAACTCCTTGTAGCGGGGCCGTGGGGGTCGTCACACGGCCCGAAACGATTGGGTCCCGGTCCTGACGTACGTACGGCGCGGACTGATCAGAGGATCAGGCGCCGTGGCGTCACTTGCCGAGAAGCTTCTTGATCTTCTTGGTGTCACCCGGGGCCATCTCGGCGTTGCCGGTGAGGCGACGCGTCAGACGGGACGACTTGTGCTCGAGCAGGTGGCGCTTGCCGGCGCGCTCACGGAGCACCTTGCCGGAGCCGGTGACCTTGAAGCGCTTGCTGGCACCGCTGTGCGACTTGTTCTTCGGCATAGCGCCGTTCTCTCCTCGTCGGTGGCGCTCCGGTGCCCGGTCGCGAAACCGGGCACGTCGGAGCGTCGCTCTTGTATCGGTTTACATCCTGGGACTGGCGTCCCGGGTTTTCCGGGGTCCGTACGTCCACCCTGTGGCGGTCGTACGTCCGTACGTCCGGCTCCCCCGGGGCTCACGCCCCGGGATCAGGCCTCGGCGGATGCCTCAGCCGGGGCCTCGGCGGTCTCGGCGTCGGCGGGGTTCTGCGAGCGGCCGGGGTTGGCCTTCGCGGACGCCTTGCGGGCCTCCTGCGCCTGACGGGCCTCGGCCATCGCCTCGGTCTTCTTCTTGTGCGGACCGAGAACCATGATCATGTTGCGGCCGTCCTGCTTCGGGTTCGACTCGACGAAGCCGAGGTCCTGGACGTCCTCCGCGAGGCGCTGCAGCAGTCGGTAGCCCAGCTCGGGGCGGGACTGCTCGCGGCCACGGAACATGATCGTGATCTTGACCTTGTCGCCCTGCTTGAGGAACCGGACGACGTGACCCTTCTTGGTGTCATAGTCGTGCGGGTCGATCTTCGGCCGGAGCTTCATCTCCTTGATGACCGTGTGCGCCTGGTTCTTGCGCGCCTCACGGGCCTTCATGGCCGACTCGTACTTGAACTTCCCGTAGTCCATGAGCTTGCACACGGGCGGACGGGCGTTCGCCGCGACCTCGACCAGGTCCAGGTCGTACTCCTGCGCAAGCTCCAGGGCCTTGGCAAGCGGCACGATGCCGACCTGCTCGCCACTGGGACCGACAAGTCGCACCTCGGGAACGCGAATCCGGTCGTTGATGCGGGGCTCGGCGCTGATGGATCCTCCTCGGTAGCACCTACGGCCGCCTGGCGGACGGCCGCGTATATGTCTGGTTTGACACAAGGACCAACCATCGCGGCGCATGAAAAATGCCCCGGACGGGACACAGGCGGGACTCCGAACTTTCCGGAGCACCGCCGCGGTGTACCGCGGGGCGCGATTTCGGGCGACTCCACCGTCCGTACGGAACGGTGGTGGCCGCCTGACCGGTGACCCGCCGCCCCTCGGGGCGGCCAGGTGGGAGATCGGAGCCTCCACTTGTGGGCCGGGCAACCAGGTGTCCGGCCGGTCGTCACTCAAGGCTAGCAGCTTCGGTCGGCCAGGGCTAATTGAGGCCAACCCGCGTCCGGCACCTATCGTGTGGGGCATGAGTGACACCTCCCCCTCGGAATCCGAGGCTCCCACGGAATCCCCGGCTTCCGCCGAGCATGCCGACTTCGACGCCATGACCCGCGACATCGCGGAGGTGCCCGCGGTCGAGGTGATCGTGACGGTCGCCGTCAACCTGATGAGCGCCGCCGCCGTGAAGCTCGGTCTGACCGAGGAGGGCGACAAGTACAAGGACCTGGACGAGGCCCGCAAGCTGGTGCACGCCCTGGCCGGTCTGCTCGACGCGAGCGCGACGGAGATCAGCTCCTTCCACGCGGCGCCGCTGCGTGACGGCCTGAAGTCGCTGCAGCTCGCGTTCCGCGAGGCGTCGGTCGTCCCGGACGACCCGGGCCAGGGTCCGGGTGAGAAGTACACCGGGCCGGTCTACGGCTAGTCCGACTCACCCCCGCCCAGGAATTCACGAACGCACGAACAGGGGCTCGCCCGGGGGCGTCGCTCCGGCCGGCAGGACTGCCAGGTCGAGGCCGCGCACCAGGCGGGCCCTCAGTGTGTCGTCGCCGGCCATCCGCTCGGCCACCGCGCGCACGGCCTCGGCCGGGCTCGCCGCCGGGTCGAGGACGAGCGCGAGGATGCCGTCCGCCCGGCCCGGGCCCAGGTAGGCACACTGCACGGAGGGCTCGGCGGCCACGGCGTCCCGCACGGCTCCGGTCACGGCCGGGTCGGCGAGCGGGTCGGTCGTCGTACGGCCCTCGGCGAGGGCCAGCAGCGCGGGGCCCGTCAGCTCGAACGGCACCGGCCCGGACAGGTCCAGGACGATCGTGTCGGCCTTCTCGTGCGCGGCGGCCTGCAGGGCCTGGTGCAGCGGGACGGCGACCGGGCGGGCCGCCGGGTCCCAGCGGGCCAGCGAGTCCGTGGAGGTGAAGGCGGGCAGGGCGGTGCGGCCGCCGGCCTTCAGGGTCGGTACGGCCATCTCGCTGGTCTTCTCGCGGCGCAGCCCCCGCTCGTCCTCCTCGACCTCCCCGAGCACGGCCACCACGGGCACCAGCAGCCGTGCGCCCTTGAGCGCCTCCAGGACCGACCCCAGGGCACTGCGGTCCTCGGCCCAGGCGGCGAGCGCCGCGCTCAGCCGGGGGTCGGCCGAGCCGTCGTCGTCGGAGAAGCCGGAGTCGGGAATGTTCTTGTTCGCCACGGTCACCGACCCTATCGGGGGGTCTTCGCCGGGGTCGTGCCGCCCCTGAGACACCGCGGTCGCCGCTCTCCCGGGTTTCTCAGCGTGCCCTGACACAGGTCTGACGCGGGTCCCGCGGCATGCACCGGACAGGCCCCGAGCATCGGCGGCCATGGAATCCCCGGGAACCCGCCGTCGCCACCGCGCCCGCGCATCGCGGCGCCGGTCGGTCCTCTGTACGGCGCCGGCGGCGGCCGTCGTGGCCGACGGTACGGCCACGGGGACGGCGTACCGGGAGGGCGCGGGCGCACGCGGACGCCGTATCGTCGGCGTGGTCGGTGACGCCCTCGGCGCCGGCCTCGACGAGCCAGGAGGCATCGGTGGACCCTGCCGCGGAACCCTCGGTGGACCGGGACGCGCTGCTGCGGCGGGCGATGGCCTCGGTGGCCGTCGAGGACACGGCGGACGTGGCCGTGGCGGTGCTCTCGATGGGCTCCGGGGAGAGCGCCGTGTCCGGCGACGGCACCTTCGACACGGCGAGCATCGTCAAGGTCGACATCCTGGCGACGCTGCTGCTCCAGGCGCAGGACGCCGGCCGGCACCTGACCGCGCAGGAGAAGGCGTACGCCGCCGCCATGATCGAGAACAGCGACAACGCGTCCGCGTCGGCACTGTGGACCGCGATCGGGCGCGCCGACGGCCTGGACAGCGCGAACAAGCGCTTCGGTCTGACGGACACGGTCGGTGGTGACGGCGCGTTGTGGGGGCTCACGCAGACCACGGCGGCGGATCAAGTGACCCTGCTGCGGCAGGTGTTCGGGGGCGACTCGCAACTGAGCCCGGCATCGCGGTCCTTTCTGCGGGGGCTGATGGGCGACATCGCCGAGGATCAGCGGTGGGGGGTCTCCGCCGCTGCGGACGGCTCCGCGTGGGCGTTGAAGAACGGATGGCTGCCGCGGAGCACGACCGGGCTGTGGGACGTCAACAGCATCGGGCGGGTGACGGCCGGCGGGCGCGACTACCTGGTGGCGGCGTTGTCCGACGGGAACTCGACGAAGCAGCAGGGCATTTCGGTGGTGGAGGCCGCGTCGCGCGCGGCCGTGGCCGTGTTCGGCTGAGAGCGCCTGGGGACCGCGGGTCGCCTACGGGGCACTTCTGCGGCCCCTCCACAGCAGTACCGAAGCCACCAGCAGCGCCACGCCCAGGGTCCCTGCCAGGGGCGCCGCCCAGCCCGGGGAGTCCGAGGCGGCGTCGGCCGTGTCCGGGCCGGGGCCGAAGTACTCCTTGCCGTATGCCGTCGCGCGCAGGTTGTCCGGCCTGAGCCCGGTCGCCGCCTTGATGGCCGCCGCGGGGTCGATGAAGCCGAAGCCGCGGGAGTCGTCCCGGCCGCCGGTGGGGGCGTTGCGGGCCGTCTTCTCCAGGAGTTGCTTGATCTGGGCCGGGCTGAGTCCCGGACGGGCCGCCTTGATCAGCGCGACGGCGCCCGAGACGAAGGCGGAGGCCGCGCTCGTGCCCCACCCCTCGTAGTACCTGCGGTCCGGGTCGGCGATGACGACGTCGACGCCGGGGGCGCTGACGGTGGCGTACCAGCGGCGGGTGGAGAAGGAGGCGCGCGTGCCGTAGCGGTCGACGGCGGTGGCGGCGATGACACCCGGGTAGGCCGCCGGGTACGAGGTGTGGTCGCCTAGCTCGCCACCGTTGCCGGCCGAGGCGACGACGGCGACGCCCTTCTTCAGGGCGTACTGGATGGCCTCGTCCTCCGCCGCTTCCGGGTGCGCGGAGCTGGAGTCGTCGCCGAGGGAGAGGTTGATGACGTCGGCGCCGTGGTCGACGGCCCAGCGGATGCCTTCGGCGAGGGCGTTGCCGCGGGTGTTGCGGGCCTTCGTACGGGCGGGGTCGCCGTCCTCGAGGATGACGCGGACGGGAAGGATCTTCGCCTCGGGGGCGACGCCGATGACGCCGTCGGTGTCGTCGACGCCGTGGCCGTGTCCGGCGATGATGCCGGCCATCGCGGTGCCGTGCCGGGCCCAGGCGCGGTCGCCGCGCTGGGCGCCGAAGCCGACCAGGTCCTTGGCGGGGAGCACGTTGCCCGCGAGGTCGGGGTGGGTGTCGTCGACGCCGGTGTCGAGGACGGCGACGGTGATGCCCTTGCCCTTGGTCGTCTGCCAGGCCTCCCTCAGGTGCAGGGCGTCGAGGGCCCACTCCTGGGCACGGATGCCGTCGGCGTGGGCGGCGGTGGCGGGCAGCACGGCGAGGGCGCCGGCGAGGAGGAGGGTGAGCAGGCGCGCGCCGGTGGTGCGGGCGCTCATGAGGGCTTCTCCGTGGCCGAGGTGAAGGTCCTGCGCAGGGCCGCCTCGATGCGGTCGGCGAGGCCGGCCGCGTCGTTGCCGAGTCCCGCCTGGGCGGGGGCCGTGGTGGCGCCGTTCTTCATGGCGTCCTCGGCCGGCTGGGGTTCGGTGACGGTGCGGCCGTCGGCGAAGCCGGAGACGGCGTAGACGACGACGGGGGCGTCGGTGAGGACCGATATCGTCCAGGACGCGCGCTGGGCGTCGCCGAAGCCCGCCGCGACAGTGCCCCTGGCCGCGTACGGGCGGGGCATGAGGTCGGTGCGGCGGTCCAGGCCCTCGTCCTTGAAGCGGCTGGCGAGGGCGCCCATGGCGGCGGCGTCGGCCCGTGTGAACATCAGTCCGACGGTGGTGACCTGGCTGCGGGTCGCGTCGGTATAGGTGGCGCGCAGCAGCCGCAGACAGCCCACCGGGGCGAGGGCCTTGCGCAGAAGGGGGTCGAAGGCGTCCGTGCAGCCGCTGTCGGGGGCGACGGCTATACGGGTCCAGGTGCGGTCGGCGCCGCCGGGCCCGGCGCCCGGGCCGTCGACGGTGGGTGGGAAGAGCCGGTCGACGGGGACGTTGTGCCACAGGGTTCCGGCGACGGCGTACGCGCCCCGCGCCCCGTCCGGTGAGTCGTCACCGGTGAGCCAACTGCCGGTGGCGGCACCGCCGATGAGGCCCAGCCCGAGAACGAGGCAGGCGGCGGACGCGGCGACCCGGGGGCGGACGCGGGCGCCGAAGGGCCGCGGCCGGGAGGTGTCGACACCGCGGGTGTCGGGCTGGGCGAGGGTCACGAAGGGCCGTGCCGGTTCGACGGGGCGCAGCCGCGCGGTGGTCTCCACTATGCCGACGGGGTCCGCCGAGGGGGCGGTGCCGACGGTCGGGGGTGTGTCGGGGAAGCGCGCGGTGGCCGCCGGCGGGGGCGGGCCGGGGGCCTCGGCGTGCCGGTCGAGTCGGACGTCCGAGAGGCCGCGGGACTCGGGGGCGGGCCGCGCCGACGGTTCCCGGTCAGGACCGGACGCGCCCTCGGAGCCCCCCGCGGGCCGCTGGGGCGCGCCCGCGCGGAGCCTGAACGGCCGCGTGCCGGCACCGGTCCGGGCGGCTTCGCCGACCGCGCCGGGACCGGCCGGGGGACGGCTCGCGCCGGAGTGCCCGGGGGCGTCCACCGTGTCCGGCCGGCGGGGGCCGCCCTCCGCACCGGAACGCCCGAAGAACTCGTCGGCACCGGGCCGCACCGGGGCCCCGGCCGTGCCGGACCGGATCGTGGTCTGCGTCCGGGGCGGCTGCTCGGGGTGGGGCGGGGCAGGCGGGACGGACGTACGGGCGGGCGGCGTTCGCCGCGGTGCGGCTGGGGCCTGCGGACCGGACGGGGGTGCCGCGACGGGCGGCTGCTCCGGGTGGGGCGGGATCGTTCCGGCGGAGCCGTTGCGCTGCGTCGTCCGGGGCCGGCCGCCTCCGGCGGCGAAGGCGCCGTTCGCCCCCGCGGGCTGGACACCCGGCGGCGTCGACGGGCGCGGCGGAGGCACGGAGGCGTCGGAGCGGGTCGCCGGGCGGGGCGGGGTCGCCGGCTGGTCCGGTCCCGTCGCCGGACGACGCGCAGGCACGGGGTCGCCCGGCGGCGTGGCCGGGCGGGGCGGTGTCGAGGGGCGCGGAGGGATGGAGGCGCGGTGCGCTTCCGTGCTCATGCACCCCCCGTTTCGTTGTCGCCGGGCCTCCCGGGATGTCCCGGTTGTTCGACCGCCCGGGTGGACGGCCGGTGGGCGTGGTGCGGACGCCCGCCCGTCCTGGGCAGGCATACCCGCGCGAGCGGGCGCCCATCCCAGGCGTACGCGCCCGAGCGGATCAACCGCTTCCCCACGTGCGCGTCACTCTACGGGTTGATCCGCCTCGAACGGGAACCGGTCCATGTCACCGGCGGCATCTGCCCGGATCGTCCCCCTACCCCGCGGTAATCACATCTGGCAGGCTGCGTCCATGACTGCCCGCGCCGCAGACCGGGCCCGCTACGACCGGGCCACCGCTCATCTCGACGCCCCTGTCGCGATCGTGGACCTGGAGGCATTCGATTCGAACGCCGACGATCTGCTCCGCCGGGCCGGTGGCAAGCCGATCCGGGTCGCCAGCAAGTCCGTTCGCTGCCGCGCCCTGCTCGAACGGGTGCTCGCCCGGGAGGGTTTCGCCGGCATCATGTCCTTCACGCTCGCCGAGTCCCTGTGGCTGGCCCGCTCCGGCTTCGACGACGTCCTGCTCGCCTACCCGTCGGCGGACCGGCAGGGGTACGCCGAACTGACCGGCGATCCCAAGCTCGCCGCCGCCGTCACGGTGATGATCGACGACCCGGCCCAGCTCCGCCTCATCGACGACGCCCGTCGGGGCGGCACCGAAGAGGTGCGTGTCTGCCTGGAGTTGGACACCTCCCTGAAGCTGCTCGGCGGCCGGGTCCGCGTCGGTGCGCGCCGCTCGCCGCTGCACTCCCCCGAGCAGGTCGCCGAGATGGCCCGCACGGTGGTCCGCACGCCCGGTTTCCGGCTGGTGGGCATCATGGCGTACGAGGGCCATATAGCGGGTGTCGGCGACGCGGTGGCCGGGCGTCCGGTGCGGTCGCGGGCCATCCGGCTGATGCAGGCCACAGCGCGCAGGGAACTCGCCGGGCGGCGTGCCGAGGTGGTCCGCGCCGTCCGCGCCGTGGCGCCGGACCTGGAGTTCGTCAACGGCGGCGGCACCGGCAGCGTCCAGTACACGGCCGCCGAGGACGCGGTGACCGAGATAGGCGCGGGCTCGGGCCTGTACGTGCCGCGGCTGTTCGACAACTACACGTCGTTCCGCGGGCGTCCGGCCGCGCTGTTCGCCATGCCGGTGGTGCGCAGGCCGGGGGTCGGGGTGGTGACCGTGCTGGGCGGCGGCTACCCCGCGTCGGGCGCCGCGGGCCCCGACCGGCTGCCCGTGCCGTATCTGCCCGAGGGGCTGAGGTACGACCCGCAGGAGGGCCCCGGCGAGGTGCAGACGCCGCTGCTCGGCTCGGCCGCCGACGACCTGCTCATCGGCGACAAGGTGTGGTTCCGGCACGCCAAGGCGGGCGAGCTGTGCGAGCGTTTCGACTCGCTCCACCTGGTCGAGGGCGACCGGGTCACGGCGACCGTGCCGACGTACCGCGGCGAGGGGTACACCTTCCTCTGACCCGCCGGGGTCGAGTTCGCGGGCCCGTCCCTACAGGGGCGTCACGTACGCGCCCGAGATTCCGCCGTCCACGAGGAAGTCGGTGGCGTTCACGAAGGACGAGTCGTCGCTGGCGAGGAACGCGACCGCGGCGGCGATCTCCTCCGCCTCCGCGAACCGGCCGACCGGGATGTGCACCAGACGGCGCGCGGCCCGCTCGGGGTCCTTGGCGAACAGCTCCTGCAGCAGTGGGGTGTTGACCGGTCCGGGGCACAGCGCGTTGACCCGGATGCCCTCCCGCGCGAACTGCACGCCCAGCTCGCGGGACATGGCGAGGACGCCGCCCTTGGAGGCCGTGTACGAGATCTGCGAGGTGGCCGCACCCATCCGCGCCACAAACGACGCGGTGTTGATGATGGAGCCCCTGCCCTGGCGCCGCATGTAGGGGATCGCGGCCTTGCAGCACAGGTAGACGGAGGTCAGGTTGACCTCCTGGACCCGCTTCCAGGCCTCCAGGCCGGTCTCCAGGATGGAGTCGTCGTCGGGCGGCGAGATGCCCGCGTTGTTGAAGGCGACGTCGACGGACCCGTAGGTGTCGTGGGCCGCCTTGAACAGCGCCTCCACCTGGTCGGGGTCGGTGACGTCGACCTTCACGAACAGTCCGCCGACCTCCTCGGCGGCGGCCTTGCCGCGGGTCTCGTCGATGTCGCCGCAGACGACGTTCGCGCCCTCGGCGGCGAGCCTGCGCGCACTGGCCAGACCGATGCCGCTGCCGGCACCGGTGACGACGGCGGTACGGCCGACCAGGCGGCGGCAGATGATGTCAGAGGTCTGTGAGGTCTCTGTCACTGTGCGGGGCCCTCCGTGCTGATGAAGACGTTCTTGGTCTCGGTGAAGGCGGTCAGGGCGTCCGGGCCCAGTTCGCGGCCGATCCCCGACTGCTTGAAGCCGCCGAAGGGGGTCCAGTATCGGACGCTGGAGTGGGAGTTGACGGACAGGTTGCCCGCGCGGACGGCCTGGGAGACGCGCAGCGCGCGGCCGACGTCCCGGGTCCAGATGGAACCGGAGAGCCCGTACGGCGTGTCGTTGGCCAGGCGGATCGCGTCGGCCTCGTCCTCGAAGGGCAGGACGACGGCGACCGGCCCGAAGACCTCCTCGACGGCCACGCGCGCGTGCGGGTCGACGCCGGTGAGGACGGTCGGCGGGAACCAGAAGCCCGGTCCCTCGGGCGCCTTGCCGCGGATCCCTTCGGCGTCCGCGGGGACGTACGAACGGACGCGCTCCAGTTGTGGCCTGGAGATCAGCGGCCCCATCCGGGTGTTCTCGTCGGCCGGGTCACCGACGAGGACCGACTCGACGGCGGGGGCGAGGAGGTCGAGGAAGCGGTCGTGGGCGGAGCGCTGGATCAGGATGCGGGTACGGGCGCAGCAGTCCTGGCCGGAGTTGTCGAGGAACGACATGGGAGCGGCGGCCGCGGCGGCCTCGAGGTCGGCGTCGGCGAAGACGATGTTGGGGCTCTTGCCACCGAGTTCGAGGGTGACCCGCTTGAGGAGTGCCGAACCCTTCGCCAGCACCTGCTTGCCCACGGCTGTCGACCCGGTGAAAACGATCTTCGCCACGCCCGGGTGCTCGACGAGCGCGGCGCCCGCGACCGGGCCGTGGCCGGGCAGCACCTGGAACAGGCCCTCCGGCAGCCCGGCCTCCAGGGCCAGTTCGGCCAGGCGCAGGGCGGTGAGCGGGGTCGTCTCGGCGGGCTTGAGCAGCACCGCGTTGCCCGCCGCGAGGGCCGGGGCGGTGCCCCATGCGGCGATCGGCATCGGGAAGTTCCAGGGCGCGATGACGCCCACGACACCGAGCGGTTCGAGGATGGTGACGTCCAGGCCGCCGGGGACCGGGATCTGGCGCCCGGTCAGCCGCTCCACTCCCCCTGCCGAGTAGTCCAGCAGGTCACGGACGTTGCCGGCCTCCCAGCGGGCGTTTCCGATCGTGTGCCCCGCCTCGCGGACCTCCAACTGCGCGAGTTCCTCGATGTGTTCGTCGACGGCCCGGGCGAACCGGCGCAGCAGCCGGGCCCGGTCGCCGGGTGACAGCGTGGCCCACCGGGACTGAGCCCGCGCGGCCCGCAGGACGGCGGCGTCCACATCGGCCGCGGTGGCGGCGGGGACGGTGGCGAGGACCTCCTCGGTGGCCGGGTTGAGCACCTGCAGATCGGGCTCGTTCGACGCGAAGCTCGACTCGACGTTCGACACGAAAGAACCTCTCACATGCGTTCGAAGGAGCGGCGCAGCTCCCAGTCGGTCACCGCGGCGTCGAAGGCCGCCAGCTCGACGCGGGCCATGTTGAGGTAGTGCGCGACCACCTCGTCGCCGAAGGCGGCCTTGGCGAGGGCGCTGTTCTCCCAGAGTTCGGCGGCCTCGCGCAGGGTGGTGGGCACGTGCGCGTACTCGGCGGTGTAGGCGTTCCCGGGGCAGGGCTCGGGCAGTTCCAGCTTCTGCTCCATGCCGTACAGCCCGGCCGCGACCATCCCGGCGACGGCGAGGTGCGGATTGACGTCGCCGCCGGGGACCCGGTTCTCGAAGCGTGTGGAGCGGCCGTGGCCGACGACCCTGAGGGCGCAGGTGCGGTTGTCGTAACCCCAGGCGACCGCGGTCGGCGCGAAGGAACCCGGCTGGAAACGCTTGTAGGAGTTGATGCCCGGCGCGTACAGCAGCGAGAAGTCGCGCAGGGCGGCCAGCTGCCCGGCCAGGAAGTGACGCATGGTCTCGGACATCCCGCCGGGGTCGTCGGACGTCCCGGCCATGACGTTGCGGCCGTGCTCGTCGGCGAGCGAGAGGTGGATGTGGCAGGAGTTGCCCTCGCGCTCGTTGTACTTCGCCATGAAGGTGATCGAGACGCCCTCCTGGGCGGCGATCTCCTTGGCGCCGGTCTTGTAGATGGCGTGCTGGTCGCAGGTGACCAGGGCGTCGTCGTAGCGGAAGGCGATCTCGTGCTGGCCGGGGTTGCACTCGCCCTTGGCGGACTCGACGGTCATCCCCGCGCCGGCCATCTCGTTGCGGATGCGGCGCAGCAGGGGCTCGATGCGTCCGGTGCCGAGCACGCTGTAGTCGATGTTGTACTGGTTGGCCGGGGTCAGGCCCCGGTAGTTCGCGTCCCAGGCCTGCTCGTAGGTGTCCTTGAAGACGATGAACTCCAGCTCGGTGCCGACCTTGGCGGTGAGGCCGAGGACGGCCAGGCGCTCCAGCTGGCGACGCAGGATCTGGCGGGGGGCGGCGAGTACGGGTGAGCCGTCGTTCCAGGCGAGGTCGGCGATGACCATGGCCGTGCCCTCGTGCCAGGGCACCCGGCGCAGTGTGCTCAGGTCCGGGTGGAGGGCGAAGTCGCCGTAACCGCGGTCCCAGGAGGACATGTCGTAGCCGTCGACCGTGTTCATCTCGGTGTCGACGGCGAGGAGGTAGTTGCAGCCCTCGGTGCCGTGCTCCAGGACCTCGTCGAGGAAGAAGCGCGCGGCGAACCGTTTGCCCTGGAGGCGCCCTTGCATGTCGGGGAAGGCCAGGACGACGGTGTCGATCTCGCCGCCGGCGACGAGGGCGTGCAGCTCCTCCAGGCCGAGCGGGGATGTGCGGTCTGCCACAGGAGGTCTCCTTCGGATCCGCCGGGAGTCATAAGGTATGTGCGAGGACCATTGCTTGGGAAGGGGGCACGGCCAGATGTCGCAGGCTGAGGCCGACGGCGTCGTCGGCGGCGTACGGGACCGGTTGACGCCGGTGCTGCGGCCGGTGCGGGCGGGCAACGGCTTCGAGGAGGCGCTGGAGCAGATCCTCCAGGTGGTCCGCCTGGGGCTGGTGCCGGACGGCGAACGGCTGCCCGCGGAGCGTGAGCTGGCGGAACGGCTGGGGATCAGCCGGGTGACGCTGCGCGAGGTGCTCAAGGTTCTCCATGACCAGGGCCTGGTCGAGTCGCGGCGTGGGCGCTACGGCGGCACGTTCGTCCTGCCACGTGTCGACGCGGGCGGCGAGGAGGAGCTGCGCCGGCGCATCGAGAAGATCGACATCGAGGACGTGCTGCGGTTCCGGGAGGTGCTGGAGGTGGGGGCGGCGGGCCTGTGCGCGACGCACGGCCTCACGGACGAGCAGGCGGCACGGCTGCGGCAGGCCCTGGCCCGCACCCAGGACGCACCGCTGACGGAGTACCGGCGCCTGGACACGCTGCTGCACCTCACCCTGGCGGAGCTCGGCGGGTCACCGTCGCTGACGGCGCAGTACGCGGCCGTACGGGCGACGGTGAACGACCTGCTGGACTGCATCCCCCTGCTGGTGCGCAACCTGGAGCACTCGCAGCGGCAGCACGAGGCCCTGGTGGAGGCGGTGTTGGACGGGGACGCCGACGGGGCGCGGGAGATGATGCGGGAGCACTGCGCGGGGACGGCGGCGCTGCTGCGCGGGTTCCTCACCTGAGCACCGTCGCCACAAAGGTACGAAAGTCAACCATTGAAGCTCTGGGAGGCCCGTATGAGCGGACGGCCGCTGATCGGCGTGAGTACGTATCTGGAGGCCGGGACGCGGTGGGGCGCCTGGGAGCTGGAGGCGGCGCTGCTGCCGGTGGGCTACCCGCGGCTGGTGCAGCGGGCCGGCGGGCTCGCCGCGATGCTCCCGCCGGACGATCCGGCGCGGGCGGCGGCGACGGTGGCCCGGCTGGACGGTGTCGTGATCGCGGGTGGCCCGGACGTCGACCCGGCCCGCTACGGCGCGGAGCGCTCCCCGCGCACCGGGCCCCCGGCGCCGGAGCGGGACGCCTGGGAGCTGGCCCTGATCGGGGCCGCGCTGGACTCCGGCACACCGCTCCTCGGCATCTGCCGTGGGATGCAGTTGCTGAACGTCGCCCTGGGCGGCACGCTCGTGCAGCACCTCGACGGGCACGTGGGTCAGGTCGGCGTGTTCGGCGGGCACACGGTCAAGCCGGTGCCGGGCACGCGCTACGCGGAGGTGGCGCCGGAGTCGGTGTCGGTGCCGACCTACCACCACCAGGCCGTGGACCGCCTCGGGGACGGACTGGTGATCTCGGCGTACGCGGAGGACGGCACCCCGGAGGCGGTGGAACTGCCGGGTGCGGCCTGGGTGCTGGGTGTGCAGTGGCACCCCGAGATGGGCGACGACGACCGGGTGATGCGGGCACTGGTGGGGGCGGCGTCCGCCCGGGGCTAGCACCGCCCCTCAGCCCCGGTCCGTCCCCGTGTCAGTCCTACCCCGTCCCCGCCCCCATCTCCACCGGCACCATCCCCGCACCAGCCCCGACCCCGCACCCATCTCCACCGGCACCATCCCCGCACCAGCCCCGACCCCGCACCCATCTCCACCGGCGCCATCCCCGCGTCGACCCTGACGTCGTCCCCTGTCAGCCCTGGCCCTTGTGCCGGGTCAGGCCCAGCAGGTCCCGTGCCGGCCCCGTCGGCCGGTGGCCCGTGCGCCATACCGCTCGCAGCGCGCGGTCCAGGCGTATGCCCTCGACCGCGACGCCGACCAGGCGGCGGGCCGAGAGTTCCTCGCCCACGGCGAGTTCACTCAGGACCGCGGGGCCCGCGCCGCTCACCGCGGAGGCTTTCACCGCGGTGGTCGAGGACAGTTCGAGCAGGGGGCGGGCCAGGCCGCCCAGGGCCGCGTCCAGTACCTGGCGGGTGCCCGAGCCCTCCTCCCGCAGGATGAGCGGGGTCGAGGCCAGTTCCCCGGGCGTGACCGGTCGCCGGCGGCGCGCCCAGGGGTGGCCCGGGGCCGTCACCACGATCAGACGGTCGCGGGCGACGACGGCCGCGTCCAGGCCCGCGGGCACGGACACCCCCTCCACGAAGCCCAGGTCGGCCTCGTCCGCGAGCAGGCGTTCGGCGACCGCCGCGGAGTTCCCGGCGAGCAGCGACACCGCGGTGTCCGGTCGCTGCGCGCGCAGCGCGATCAGCCAGCCGGGCAGCAGGTACTCCGCGATGGTCATGCTCGCCGCCACCCGCAGCCGTGAGTCCCGTCGGCCCCGCAGTGCCTGCACTCCCGCGTCGAACGCCTCCGCGGCCTCCACGATCCGCCGCGCCCAGTCGGTGACCAGCGCTCCCGCGTCGGTCAGCCGGGAGCCCCTGGGCGAACGGTCCACCAGCGCCACCCCGAGCTGCCGCTCCATCGACCGGATCCGGCTGCTGGCCGCCGGCTGGGTGATCCCCACCTCCCGCGCCGCCCGCCCCAGGCTGCCCAGCCGGGCCACGGCGAGCAGCAGCTCCAGCGCCCCCAGGTCGGGCACCCGGTGCGCCAGTCCGGCCGCCGGATGCGCGCTCCCATCACCTTCTGCCATAAACACAGCTTATGCCCCGACAGAGACAAGGTCCCTGGGGCGGGCGTTCGCGCGGCGGGACCGTGGCCCCATGGTCACCGCAACCCCGCCCCTGGCCCTGCCGGCCCGCCCCCGGCGCGCCGTCGCCGTCCGGCACCTCGGTCCCAACTGGTACGCCTCCGTGATGGGCACCGCGATCGTGGCGACCGCCGGAGCCGGACTGCCCGGCGCCGCGCACGTGCCCGGGCTGCGGAGCGTCTGCGCGGCCGTGTGGGCACTGTCCCTCCTGCTGCTGGTGGCCCTGCTCGGCGCCCGGGTCCTGCACTGGCTCCACCACGGCGACCACTCCCGCGCCGACCTTCTCGAGCCCGCCATGGCCCCCTTCTACGGCTGCCCCGCCATGGCCCTGCTCGCCGTGGGCGGCGCCACCCTGGCCGTCGGCCGGGACTGGATCGGGGTGCGTTCCGCGCTCGCCGTGGACGCCGGACGCCGTCCTGTTCACCGCGGGCACCGTCGTCGGTCTCGTCGCCGCCGTCGCGGTGCCGTATCTGATGGTCGCCCGGCACCGCATCGAGCCGGACCAGGCGACCCCCGTCTGGCTGCTGCCCCTGGTCGCCCCGATGGTCTCGGCAGCCCAGGGCCCGCTGCTGGTCCCGCCCCGCGAGACCCTGCGGTTCGCCTCCCTGGCGCTGTTCGGTCTGAGTCTGCTGGCGACAGTCGTGACGCTGCCGCTGATCCCGGCCCGGCTCCTTGTCACGGGCCCGTTGCCGCTCCCCCTCACCCCGACCCTGTTCCTGGTGCTCGGCCCGCTCGGGCAGTCCACCACCGCCGTCGGCGCCTGCGCCGGTGTGGCCGCGGGTGCCGTACCGGCCCCGTGCGCCGGGGGCTTCGCCGTCCTCTCGGTGCTGTACGGCGTCCCGGTCATGGGCTTCGCCCTGCTGTGGCTGGCTCTCGCCACCGCGTTGGTCGTCCGCGCCCAGCGGCGCGGGATGGGCTTCGCGGTGACCTGGTGGGCGTTCACCTTCCCGGTGGGCACGTGTGTCACCGGGCCGGAGGCGCTGGGCCGGCGCACCGGGCTCGCCGCCTTCGACGGGCTCGCGATCGGTCTGTTCGCGCTGCTCGTCGCGGCCTGGGCCGTCGCCGCCGTCCGTACCGGCCGGGTTGTCGTCAGCGGCGAGCTGCTCGCAGCGCCTCGGCGAGAACCCGCGGCGCCTCGGTCGACGACGGCCCGTACCAGGTGAGGTGACGCCCGCTGACCAGCGCGCACGGCGTTCCGGCGAACGCCTCGGGACCGTCGTCGGCGGTGAAGCGGTACGGCTCGTCGGGCAGCACCACGAGCTCGGGGGCGGCCCTGCGCAGTTCCTCCACGGGAATCCTCGGATAGCGCTCGGCGTGGCTCGCGTAGACGTTGTCGACGCCGAGCCGGGCCAGGACGTCCCCGGCGAAGGTGTCCCGGCCCAGCACCATCCAGGGCCTGCGCCACACGGGGACGACCGCGGTCGTACGGGCGTTGGGCACCGGTAGCCGCGCCCACGCCTCCTCTGCCTCGTCCAGCCAGCGCGGCCGGGCGGGCGCGCCGCACGCGGCCACCACCCGGTCCAGCTCCCGGAAGGCCTGCGGCACGCTGCGCACCTCGGTGACCAAAACCGTCAGGCCGGCCTCACGGAGGGCGGCGAGGTCCGGTTCGCGGTTCTCCTCCTCGTTGGCGAGCACCAGATCGGGGGCGAGCCGGACGATCCGGTCGACCTTCGGGTTCTTGGTGCCGCCGATCCGCACGACGTCGAGATCCGCGGGGTGGGTGCACCAGTCGGTGGCGCCGACCAGGGCGCCGGGCACGGACGCGGCCACGGCCTCGGTGAGGGACGGCACCAGCGAGACGACCCGGGTCACGGCCGCCGGCTCCGGGTGGCGCAGAGGTCAGGCATGTCGGCAAGTATTCCAGCGCGGGACCCGGACGGGTGTCCCCCGAACGGATCGGCCGGAGAGCGCCGACCCGCCGAACAGGATCGGCCGCGGCCCGCAGGCCGGTGTGCGCTCGTCGAGCGGAGCAGGTCAGCGGCGGCGGTGCGCCGGGTCGTCGACCGCCTCGATGTGGTCCGCGACCGCGACCACGATCACCCGGGTGTCCGGCACGGTCGCCCGCCAGCGGTGCCGTACTCCCCCGCTCAGGTACAGCGTGTCCCCGCGCCCGAGCCGGTGTGCCCGGCCCTCCGCCTCCATCTCGACGGCACCCTCGACGACGTACATCAACTCGTCGTTGCGGTGCTGGAATTCGCGTCCCTCGTCGTGGTCCCCGATGAACTCCATCGCGTGCAGCTGGTGGTGCCCGCGCACCAGGGGGCGCACCCGGGCCTGCCCCGGCGGGACGTCTTCGTCGTCGGCGCGCAGCACGTCCACGCTGCACGCCGGGTCGGCCGCGGCCAGCAGGTCGACGGCCGTGGTGCGCAGGGCGTCGGCGATCCGCTCCAGTGAGGGCCGGCTGGGGCGCGCCCGCTCGTTCTCCACCTGGCTCAGGAAGGGCACCGACAGGCCGCTGCGCTCGGCCACGACGGCGAGGGTGAGCTCCAGCGCGCGGCGCCGCCGTCGTACGGCCGCGCCCACCCGAAGGGGCTGCTCTTTGTGGTCGCCCATCGCTCGGCTCCCTCCCTCGCTCGTCGGTCCACTGCTTCTTCTGAGGTGTCTGCACCTTACGCATGTTCGGCAAACCGTTTCATGCGCCCGTCACATCGGTGTCATATACAAGAGTGGTGAAGGCCAGGATTCGCGCCACCGGGCGAGCCGTCCCGCCTCCCCGCGCACGCCGCGCTCACCTGGGCGGAAACGGCTGACCACAGGGGCGGGACGGGTCGCGCGAGGTGCCCCAGGCAGCGCGGCCCGGCCGGGGAAGAGTGCCGCACCTGTCACGATCGGTCCATTGGGCCGTTGCGGGGTTGTCCGGTTTCTTCTCGTGCGGCTTTGGCACTGGGTTCGTACGGGAGTACGGAGCCGCCCGGCGCGGTGAGGGGCGCCGGGCGGCTCGCGGTCCGGGGAGAGTCCCCGGGCGTTGCCCCGGGGTGCTGGGCAGGCTACTGCGGAGTCATCCGCTGCACGATGTCCGGGTGCTGCCGCACCCAGGCGGCCACGGCGGCCTCCTCATGGCCCTGGCCGCGGTTCTTGATCTCGCTCTCCAGGCTGCCCAGCTCCGCCTCGCTCATCCTGAAGTTCCTGATCCACTCGGTGAGCTGCGGGTACCGGTCCGGGAACGTCCGGCTGGAGATGGTGCGGATCGTGTTGCCCGCGCCGAACAGCTTCTTGTCGTCCGCGAGCTTGGTGAGCCCGTACTCGCTGTAGGCCCAGTGCGGCGACCACAGGACGACGGCGACCGGCTTCCTCTGTGCATAGGCGCGCTTCAGCTCGGCGAGCATCGCGGGCGTCGAGCCGTCGACGACCTGGTATTCCTTGTCGAGGCCGTAGCCGGGCAGCACCTTCGTCTTGAGCAGGTTCATCTCGCCGGTGCCCGGCTCGATGCCGATGATCTTCCCGCCGAAGGTGCTCGCCTTGCCCTTGAGGTCCTCGAGGGACTTCACGTCCTTCACGTAGGAGGGCACGGCGATTTCCAGCGAAGTGGGCCGGTACCAGGTGCCCAGGTCCGTGAGCTTGTCCTTGGTCCTGTCCCAGTAGTTCTTCTGGGCGTACGGCAGCCAGGCGTCGAAGTTGAGATCGAGGTCGCCGCCCGCCAGGCCCGTGTACACGGGGCCGACGTCCATCTGTTTGAGGTTCAGCCGGTAGCCGCGCCGCTCGAGGACGTTCTTCCACAGGTACGTGACGGCGACGTCCTCGTCCCAGGGGAACCAGGCGACGTTCAACGGCCGCTCGGCCTCGGCCGGGTTGCCCGCCGAGGACTTCTTCACCGGGGCGAGCTTGTCGACGACGCCCGGGTAATTCTTCAGCCAGGCGCGCACGGCGTCCTGCTGCCTGCCCTTGCCGGTCTTGTTGATCTCGGCTTCCAGGCTGGTGAGCTGCTTCTCGTCCATCCGGAAGTTCTTCAGCCAGGTCCCGACGACCGGGTTGTCCTGCGCGAAGCCCTTGCGGGCGAGCGTGTGCACCGAGTCGCCCTTGCCCCAGGCGCCCTTGGGGTCCTTGAGCTTCTTCAGGTCGTAGTCGTTGTACGCCCAGTGCGGCGACCAGAGCGTGACGACGATCGGCTTCTTCTGCTCGTAGGCGCGCTTGAGCTCGGCGAGCATCGCGGGCGTGGAGCTGTCGACGACCTGGTACTCCTTGTCCAGGCCGTACCTCTTGAGGACGGTGCTCTTGAGCAGGCCCATCTCACCGGCGCTGGACTCGATGCCGGTGATCTTCCCGCCGAAGGCGGCGGCCTTGCCCTTGAGGTCCTCCAGCGAGTCGATGCCCTTCATGTACGAGGGCACGCTCAGCTCCAGCGACGTGGGGCCGTACCAGGAGCCCAGATCGTCGAGCCGACTGCCGTACTTCTTCCAGTACTGCTGGTGCGTCGTGGGCAGCCAGGAGTCGGTCTCGAAGTCGATGTCACCCTGGGCGAGCGAGGTGTAGAGCGGCCCGGCGTCGAACTGTTTGACGTCGACCTGGAAACCGCGCTGCTCCAGGACCTCCTTCCACAGGAACGTGGAGGCGACGCCCTCGTCCCACGGGAGGTAGCCGATGGTGATCTTCTTGCCCTCGCCGACGTTCTGCGCGTCGGCCACGGTGGCGGACTTGCCGCCGCCCGCGAAGACGCCCATCCCGCCGGCGACCAGCGCGAGCACGACCGCGCCGACCACGGCCACGGCGGGCCGGGGCCGGTAGGACCAGATCTTCAGGCCCTTCGCGGCGCGCAGCCGGGCGGCGGCGCGGCGGCCCAGCGGGGAGACCTGGGTGCCCAGGGCACTGGTCATGCGGTCGAGATAGATCGCCAGGATGACGATGGCGACACCGGCCTCGGAGCCGAGGCCCACGTTGAGCTGGCCGATGGCCTCGTTGACGTCGCCGCCGAGGCCGCCGGTGCCGACCATGCCGGCGATGGCCGCCATGGACAGGCCCAGCATGATCACCTGGTTGACGCCCGCCATGACGGTCGGCAGGGCGAGCGGCAGCTGGACGCGCAGCAGTGTGTTGCGCGGGGTGGTGCCGAACGCCTCCGCGGCCTCCACCAGCTCCTTGTCGACCTGGCGGATGCCCAGCTCGGTCATGCGGACACCGGGCGCGAGGGCGAAGATCAGGGTGGCGACGATACCGGCGGGGGCACCGGTGCCGAAGAACAGGATCGCCGGGATGAGGTAGATCATCGCGGGCAGCGTCTGCATGAAGTCGAGCACCGGCCGCACCAGAGAGCTGACCCGGCTGGAGCGGGCCGCCCAGATACCGACGGGCACCGAGACGACGAGCGCGATGAGCGTCGCCACCAGGACGAGCGACAGGGTCACCATCGCATCGCCCCACAGCTGCAGGGAGTCGATGAAGGCGAAGCCGGCGAAGGCGAGGACACCGGCGGCCGCGCCGCGCAGCCAGAACGCGATCACGGCGAGGATGCACGCGAGCAGCAGCGGCTCAGGGGCCTGCAGAACGGTGTTGATGCCGTCGAAGGCGCCCAGGAAGACGGTCTTGCAGAAGTCGAACAGCCACGCCATGTGGTGCAGCAGCCAGTCGACGGCGGAGTTGACCCAGTCACCGAACGGGATCCTAGGCACGCGCGACCACCTTCCCGCCCTCGGAGTCGCGCCGGTTGTCGCAGGGTGCGGGGTCGGCGGCCGCGTTGCCGAGGAAGCCCACCAGCCGCTCGCGCGCCACGACACCGATCAGCCGGTTCCCCTCGTCGACCACGCCGACGGGGTGGGAGAGGCGGGCGCTGATCGCGCACAGCTCGGTGAACGGCGTGTCGGGGGTCGCGGTCTCGCAGCCGCAACCCGGGGCATCGCCGGTGACGGAGGTGTCCATGACCGCGCCGGCGGTGAGCACCCGGGAGCGGTCGACGTCCTGGGTGAAGGAGGCGACGTAGTCGTCGGCGGGCCGCACCAGGATGTCCTCGGCGGTGCCGGTCTGCACGATGCGGCCGTCCCGCATCACGGCGATACGGTCGCCGAGGCGCATGGCCTCGTTGAGGTCGTGGGTGATGAAGACGATGGTCTTCTTCAGGGTCTGCTGCAGCTGCAGCAGCTGGTCCTGCATGTCGCGGCGGATCAGCGGGTCGAGCGCGCTGAACGACTCGTCCATCAGCAGCAGGTCGGCGTCCGTGGCGAGCGCCCGGGCGAGCCCCACTCGCTGCTGCATACCGCCGGACAGCTCATCGGGCCAGGACTTCTCCCAGCCGGCCAGACCGCACAGGGCGAGCGCCTCGTCGGCGCGCTTCAGGCGCTCGGCGCGGGGCACGCCCTGCACTTCCAGGCCGTACGCGGCGTTCTCACGGACACTGCGGTGCGGGAAGAGCGCGAAGTGCTGGAAGACCATGCTGATCTTCCGCGCGCGGACCTCGCGCAGTTCGCGAGGACCGAGCCCGGTGAGGTCCTGACCGTCGAAGCGGACATGTCCGGCGGTCGGCTCGAGCAGGCCGTTGAGCATGCGCAGCAGCGTGGACTTGCCGGATCCGGACAGGCCCATGACGACGAAGATCTGGCCCGGCTCCACCGTGAAGGAGGCGTCGATCACGGCGGCGGTGGCCCCGTCCGCGCGCAGTTCCTCACGGCCGGCCCCCTGCCGGAGCCGTTCCACCGCCAGATCCGGTCGTCTGCCGAACACCTTGTACAGGTGCTCGGCCTCAAGCCTGGAAGACACAGGTACCTCTCGTCTCGAAGCCTTCGAGCCGCTGCAAACGTTGAAACTGCAACCGACATCGCTTCGGGGCGCCCCTGCCCGCGATCGTCAAGGCCAAACGCAGGGGTGGTTCAGTTCACAAGGCGTTTACTTCTGCCACGGACCTGCACAGCACGCCCACGGAAGGGGCACTGTCGGAGCCGTACGGCATGATGCGGAACGTGACGCAGAGAACTCGACGGCTCATGCTCCTCGACACCGCCTCGCTGTACTTCCGCGCCTACTACGGCGTGCCGGAGTCCGTGAAGGCCCCCGACGGCACGCCCGTGAACGCCGTGCGCGGGCTGCTCGACTTCATCGACCGCCTGGTGAAGGACCACCGCCCCGACGACCTGGTGGCCTGCATGGACGCGGACTGGCGCCCGCACTGGCGGGTGGAGCTGATCCCCTCCTACAAGGCGCACCGCGTGGCCGAGACGCACGAGACGGAGCCGGACGTGGAGGAGGTGCCGGACACGCTGTCCCCGCAGGTGCCGGTGATCGAGGACGTCCTGGACGCGCTGGGCATCGCACGCGTGGGCGTCGCGGGATACGAGGCGGACGACGTGATCGGCACGTTCACGGCGCGCGCCGAGGGTCCGGTCGACATCGTCACCGGCGACCGCGACCTGTACCAGCTGGTCGACGACGCGCGCGGGGTGCGGGTGCTGTACCCGGTCAAGGGCGTCGGCACGCTGCAGCTCACCGACGAGGCGGCGCTGCGCGAGAAGTACGGCGTGGACGGGCGGGGCTACGCGGACCTGGCGCTGCTGCGCGGCGACCCCAGCGACGGGCTGCCGGGCGTCGCGGGCGTCGGCGAGAAGACGGCCGCGAAGCTGCTGGCCGAGTTCGGCGACCTGGCCGGGATCATGGCCGCGGTCGACGACCCGGCGTCGAGGCTCACACCGGCCCAGCGCAGGCGGCTCGCCGAGGCACGGCCGTATCTGGCGGTCGCGCCCTCGGTCGTCCGGGTCGCCGAGGACGTACCGCTGCCGGAGGTCGACCCGGCGCTGCCGCGTGCACCGCGCGACCCGGCCGCGCTGGATGCCCTGGAGGCCCGCTGGGGTCTGGGCGGCTCACTGCGGCGGCTGCTCACCACGCTCGGGGCGTGACGGCTGACGGAAGGGAGTGTCATCGCCCTGTGACGGGAGAGTCGGGAAAGAGGTGTTGACTGGCAGGAGATGCTAACTTAGGTGAACCTAACTCAGGGAACCGGGAGGCCGTCATGGCAGAGCGCCCCGCAGGCAAGGCGCGCAGGACCCACAGCGCGCAGGTCGTCCGCACGGAGCGGCTGACCCCGCACATGCAGCGGGTGGTGCTCGGGGGCGAGGGGCTGGCCGACTTCGCGACGGGCGGCTGCACCGACCACTATGTGAAGCTGCTCTTCCCCGCCGAGGGCGTCACCTACCCGGAACCCTTCGACCTGCAGCGCATCCGCGAGGAGTTCCCGCGCGAGCAGTGGCCGGTGACTCGGACGTACACCGTGCGTGCCTGGGATCCGGAACACCGCGAGCTGACCCTGGACTTCGTGATCCACGGCGACGAGGGGCTCGCCGGGCCGTGGGCGTTGCGGGTGCGGCCGGGCGAGACCGTGCGGTTCATGGGGCCGGGCGGCGCCTACGCCCCGGACGCGAGCGCCGACTGGCATCTGCTCGCCGGTGACGAGAGCGCGCTGCCCGCGATCGCGGCGGCCCTGGAGGCGCTGCCCGACGGCGCCCGGGCGCACGCTTTCGTGGAGGTCGCCGGGCCCGAGGAGCAGCAGAAGATCGACTCCGACGTGGAGGTGGTCTGGCTGCACCGCGGGGACCGGCCGATCGGCGAAGCGCTGATCGAGGCCGTACGGGCCCTTCCGTTTCCCGAGGGCCGGGTGCACGCGTTCGTGCACGGCGAGGCCGGTTTCGTGAAGGAACTGCGCCGGCTGCTCCGTGTCGAGCACCGGATCCCGCGCGAGGACCTCTCCCTCTCCGGCTACTGGCGCCTCGGGCACAACGAGGACGGCTGGCAGGCGTCGAAGCGGGAGTGGAACGCGCGCATAGAGGCGGAGCAGGAGAGCGCGTCCGCCGCGTAGGAGCCGCGGGCGGACACCACGCGAAGCGGCGGCACCCCGGGGATGACCGGGGTGCCGCCGCTCTGTCGTGCGGTGCAGGGGGCGCATCCGGCGTGAGGACTTGGGCCCGCACCCGACACCGCCGCGTGACGCCGGTGAAACAGGTGCTCCCTACGTTCGGTCGCCCGACAGCAATTTCTGTCACCCGACAGGAACTCTCGCGCCGCAGTGCGAAAGCAGGTTGCCGCCATGACGAGCACCGCCCCCACCGACGTCCGCACCGACCCGCCGGGCCCCGACGGGGCCGCCGACCTCGCCGGCTTCGGCTACCGCCAGGAACTGCACCGCAGCCTGGGCCGGTACGCCTCCTTCGCGGCCGGGTTCTCCTTCATCTCCGTCCTGACGACCGTCTTCCAGTTCTTCGCGTTCGGGTACGCGTTCGGCGGACCGGTGTTCTTCTGGACGTGGCCCGTGGTGATGGCGGGCCAGTTGCTGGTGGCCGCGTGCTTCGCCGAACTGGCCGCCCGTTACCCGATCTCCGGCGCCATCTACCAGTGGTCCTCCCGTCTGTCGAACGCCGGCTTCGGCTGGTTCGCCGGCTGGATCATGGTGATCGGGCAGATCGTGGTGGTCGCCGCGGCGGCGCTGGCCCTGCAGATGGTGATGCCACCGCTGTGGTCCGGCTTCCAGCTGGTCGGGGGCGACCCGTCAGCCACGTCGCCCACGGGTGCGGCGAACGCGGCGATCCTCGGCGTGATCCTGCTGGCGCTCACCACGCTGGTGAACGTCGTCGACAACCGGGTGATGTCCGCGATCAACCGGATCGGGGTCACCGCCGAGATCATCGGCGCCTGTCTGATCTTCGCGCTGCTCCTCACCCATTCCCGGCGCTCCCCCGGCATCACCTTCCACACCGGCTCCGGCACGGGCGGGCTGCTCGGCGCGCTGCTCGTCGGGTCGTTCACGGCGGCATACGTGATGATCGGCTTCGACAGCGCCGGAGAGATGAGCGAGGAGACCCACAACCCGCGCCGCACCGCACCCCGCACCATCCTCACCGCGCTCGGCGCGGCGGGCCTGCTCGGCGGGCTGATCGTCCTCGGCGGCATCCTCGCCGCGCCCAGCCTGGCGGACGGCCGGCTCGGCACCGACGGTCTCAGCTACGTCCTGACCAGCAGCCTCGGCGACGGGGTGGGCCGGGCGCTGCTCGCCGACGTGGTGGTGGCGATCGCGGTGGCGACGCTGGCGATCCAGACGGCGGCGTGCCGGATGCTGTTCTCCATGGCCCGCGACGACCGGCTGCCGTTCGCCCGGCGCCTGGCACGGGTCAACCCGCGCACGGGAATGCCGAGCGCGCCCGCCCTGGTGGTCGGCGTCCTCGCCGCCGCCCTCCTGCTGCTGAACTTCGCCTCGCCGGACGCCTTCCTGGCGATCGGCACCACCTGCATCGTGATGCTGTACCTGGCCTACGCGATGGTGACCGGACCCCTGCTGCTGCGGCGCCTGCGCGGCGGCTTCCCGGCCGGCGGCACGGACGAGACGCACGCCCCCCTGTTCTCCCTGGGCCGCTGGGGCATCCCCGTCAACGCCCTCGCTCTCCTCTACGGCCTCCTGATGACCGTCAACCTGGCCTGGCCCCGAGCCGCGGTGTACGACCCCACGGGCGGCCACTGGTACTTCCGGTGGTTCACGCTGCTGTTCCTCACGGCGACGCTGGCAGTCGGCGCGGCCTACCGGGCGTACCGGAGGCGTGCCCCCGCCACCGCGCCCGCACCGGAGCCGACGGTGCAGGAGGCGGCCGCCTAGGTTCTCGGCCGCTGCCCAGGTTTTCGGCCTGGTCCCGGCCGCCTCGTACGCTGGAGCCCCATGAGACGCCGACCCCGTACCCCGCCCTCTCCCCTGCCGCAGCGCCGCGGGGTCGATCCCGTGCGGGTGCGGTTGCCCTTCGACGGGGGCTGGGCCACCGTGCGGGAGCATCTCGTGGCCCGGCTGGCGGCCGGGGACGGAGTGATCGACGGCATGCTCAAGGCAGGGCTGGTCGTCGGGGCGGACGGGCGGCCCGTCGCCCCGGACGCGGCGTATGTGCCGGGCATGTATGTGTGGTTCCACCGGGAGCTGCCCGACGAGCCGCGTGTGCCCTGTCCGGTCGACGTGGTGTACCGGGACGAGCACATCGTGGTCGCCGACAAGCCGCACTTCCTCGCCACCACCCCGCGCGGCAGCCATGTGGCCGAGACCGCGCTCGCCCGGCTCCGACGCGACCTGGGTATCCCGACGCTGACCGCCGCGCACCGGCTGGACCGGCTCACCGCCGGGCTGGTGCTGTTCACCGTACGGCCCGAGGAGCGCGGCACCTACCAGTCGCTGTTCCGTGACCGGCGCGTCACCAAGGAGTACGAGGCAGTCGGCCCGTACGACCCCGCGGTCGCCCTGCCCCGCACCGTGCGCAGCCGGATCGTGAAGGAGCGCGGGGTGATGACGGCCCAGGAGGTGCCCGGCGAGCCCAACGCGGTCAGCCGGATCGAACTGCTGGAGCACCGCGCCGGGCTCGGTCGCTACCGGCTCCTGCCGTTCACCGGGCAGACCCATCAGCTGCGCGTGCACATGAACGCGCTGGGCCTGCCGATCCTCGGAGACCCGCTGTATCCGGTGGTGGCCGACCCCGCGCCGGCCGGTGACTTCCGGCGCCCGCTGCAACTGCTGGCGCGGGTGCTGGAGTTCACCGATCCGGTCACGGGGCGCGCGCACCGCTTCGTCAGCGAGCGGGTGCTCCAGGCCTGGTCCTCCTACGACATCTGGGCCGGGTAGCGGCTCAGCGGCGCCGCCACCGGCGCAGCACCCGGCACCACAGTCCCGGCCGGGGCCGCGGCTCGGCGACCGGTTCGGTGGGCGCCGGCACGACGGCCGGCGGCGGGGGCGGAGCCGGCAGCGGCTGCGGGTCGGCAGTCGAGGTCCGGGCAGCGGGCGCCGTCGTGATCTCCCAGTCGGAGCGCTGCGTCGGCACCGGTCGCGGCGAAGGCTGCTGCGTCACGTCCTGCGGTGGCTTCGGCTGGAACCGCACCGGGAGCTCCACCAGGTGCCGCGACGCGATGGACGCACTCCAGCGCAGTTCGTCCTCGTCGCAGTCGAGTTCGAGGTCCGGCAGCCGCGTCAGCAGCGCGTCGATGCCGGTGTCGGCGATGGCACGCCCGATGTCCTGGCCGGGGCACTCGTGCGGGCCGCCGCCGAAGGCGAGGTGGGAGCGGTTGCCCTGCATGTTGGCCGAGAGGTCGGGCCGCACCCGCGGGTCGACGTTGCCGGGTGCGATGGCGAAGAGCAGTCCGTCGCCCTTGCGGATGCGCTGCCCGCCCAGTTCCGTGTCCTGCTTGGCGAAGTAGCCGAGGATGCTGCTGAACGGCGGCTCGTCCCACAGGGACTGCTCGACCGCCTCGGGCACCGTCATCTGCCCGCCCCTCAGCTGCGCCCGGAACCGCGGATCGGTGAGGATCATCCGCAGCACGTTGGCGAGGAGGTTGGCGGTGGCCTCGTAGGCGGCGATGAGGACCACCCGCAGGTGCTCCCGGATCTCGTCGTCGGTGAGCCGGGCCGGGTGGTTGATGAGGTGGGTGGTGAAGTCGTCCTCGGGTTCGCTCCGGCGGCGGGCGACGAGCCGGCCGAGGGCGTCCACGATGTACTGGTTGCTGGCGATCGCGGTCTCGGTGCCCTTGAGCATGTCGCGGGCGGCGTGCACGATCCGGTCGTTGTACTCCTCGCCCATGCCGAGCACCTCGCACATCACCGCCATCGGAAGGTGGTCGGCGAACTGGCCGACGAGGTCGGCCCGGCCCTGTTCACAGAAGCGGTTGACGAGGTACTGCGTCGCCCGGTTGATGAACCGGCGCAGGCCCCGGTAGTCGATGGTCGACATGGCGCCGGTGACCGCACCGCGCAGCCGCAGGTGTTCGTCGCCCTCGGCGTGCGAACAGATGGGCTGCCAGGCGAAGTGCGGGGTGAGCGGGTGGTCGGGCTTGACCTCACCGCTCACCAGCGGGGCCCAGATGCGGCTGTCGCGGGTGAAGTGCGCGGGGCTGCGCACCATGTGCAGGTTCTCCGCGTGCCCGAGCACCACCCAGATCGGCACGTCGTCGTGGAGGAGCGCGGGCGCCACGGGGCCGTGCTCGGCGCGGAGTTTCTCGTACAGGGCTCCCAGGTCCTCCGCCTCGGGACCGTACAGCCGGCGCACTCCGCCGGGGCCGAGGCCGTGGGCCGGGCAGCCGGGCGGCGGGACGGCGGAGGAGGCGTCCGTACCGGTGTGGTCCCTGCCGGTCAGGGAGGGGGATTCAGGCGTCACGATGGTCGCTCCGGAACGTCAGGTCGAACCTGTGTCTTGGGATGGGGATGGGGATGGGGATGGGGCCTGGGACGGGGCCGGCAGACGGGGCCGGGGGGATGGGGATGGGGCCTGGGACGGGGCCGGGGGATGGGGATGGGGCCGAAACAGGGGACGGGGCGCGGGCGACCTCAGGCGGGGGCGCGGCGCATCGCCAGGGAGTGCAGGAAGCGCGTCAGCGTCATCAGGACCTCGCGGCTGGAGGCCCGGCGCCGGGCGTCACACTCCATGATCGGGATCTCGATCGGCAGGTCGAGTGCCCCGCGCAGTTCCTCGATGGGGTAACGGGGCGCGTCGGGGAAGGAGTTGACGGCGACCACGAAGGGCACGCCGCGCTCCTCCAGCCGACCGATGACATCGAAACTGACCTCGAGGCGGCGGGTGTCGAGGAGGACGACGGCGCCGAGTGCGCCCTCGAACAGGCCGTGCCACAGGAACCAGAAGCGTTCCTGGCCGGGGGTGCCGAACAGGTACAGCACCAGGTGCTCGGTGATGCTGATCCGGCCGAAGTCCATGGCCACGGTGGTGGCCGTCTTGCTGTCGGAGCCGTAGTTGTCATCGACTCCGATGCCCGCCTGGGTCATGGTCTCCTCGGTCGTCAGCGGCCTGATCTCGCTGACGGAACCGACCATGGTGGTCTTGCCGACTCCGAACCCGCCCACGATGACGATCTTGACGGCGGCCTGCGTGGTGTGCGGCAGGTGGTCCTCGGGGGGCGGCCCCGGGAGGGTGTCAGAGCTTTTGAAGTCCATGCATCACCGCTTCGAGGAGGGAACGGTCGGGCACCGCCTGCCGGACGATCGGGGCGCGTGCCTGGACCAGTTCGGCCGCCAGCAGTTCGGTGATCAGCATGGTCACCACACTGAACGGCAGACCGAGGTAGGCCGAGATCTCGGCCACGGACAAGGGGGTCTGGCAGAGCCGGAGCAGCGCCTGCTGCTCCGGCGTGGCGGCGGGCGGCGGGTCGGCGCTGGTCACGATCAGGGTGACCAGGTCGATGGGGGCCCGTTCGCCCCCGTCGGCCGCGCCGGCGAGGATGTACAGCCGCTCGGGCTGTCTGCCCTCACCCTCCGCCGTGCCGCCTTCGGTGACAGGCTCCGGGGGAGGCTGTTCCTGGGGATGGCGCCGGCGCCGTTGCGGAGGAGTCATACGGTCTGCCCGGTCCGTCGCGGCGGGCTCGTGAGGTGGTCGCCGATGCGGATGACGAGATCGCGCATGCGGTTGCTCATCAGGCCGGCCTCGGCGACCACGTCGGAGAGAACCGCCAGATAGGCGCCCGGACCGGCCTCCATCATGTAGAAGTAGCCGCCGTCGATCTCGATGATGACCATGCGCATCCGGCCGTCGCTGTCCGGCATCTCGGCCGCGACCGCCCCGGCCAGGCTCTGCAGTCCGGCGCAGGCCGCGGCGACGCGGTCGGCGGCGTCCGGGTCACCGCCGTGGCGGGCGATGCGCAGACCGTCGGCGGAGAGCACCACGATCTGGTGGATGCCCGGTACGCCGTCGGCGAGTTCCTTCAGCAACCAGTCCAGGTTGCCTCGCTGCTGGATCACTTCGGGTCCCCCTCGTCGTCGGCCGGGGCAGCGGCCGGCTCGTCGGTGCTGGCGGTTGCGTGCGGGTGGTCGTCCGGCGGTCCGGAGGAGAAGGCGTTCGGGTCGGGGTCGGCCTTGAGCCCGGCGAAGAACGCCTCCACCCACATGCCGGGGGGCGGCTCGTCCTTCTTCCTGCGTTCGGGCTCCGGCCGGACGGGGGCATGGCTCCTGGCCTGGATGGCCCGGGCGGCGGCTTCCGCGGCGGCGGCCTCGGCGATCTGCTGGCTCAGCGGGATCTTCACCCTGCTGCGGCGCTGCGGCAGACCGTTGGCCGTCCACTCGGTGACCACGGGGACGTCGTCCTCCAGGGACAGCCGCTCCCTGACCCGGGGCCCGGTGGTGGGGCGGCGGGGCTTCTCCTTGCGCTTGGGCCCCTCGACGCCGTCGTTGTCCAGGGTCGGAATGGAGGTGATGCCGATGCCGTGGGCCTGTCCTGGGGCGGGGTCGGTGGTCGTCATGTCGTTCGGGACGACGAGGATCGCGCGGACACCGCCGTACGCCGACTTCCGCAGCGAGACCTCCATGTTGAACATCGACGACAGGCGTCCGACGACGGCGAGGCCGAGGCGCGGGGCCTCGCCGAGCTGCTGGACGTCCACGTCGGCCTGGGCCTCGGCGAGCATCCTTTCGACCTTGGCGCGGTTCTCGCCGCTCAGGCTGACTCCGCCGTCCTCGATCTCGACGCAGACTCCGGTCTGCACCTCGGTGGCGGTGACGTGCACCTTGGTGTTGGGCGGCGAGTAGCGCGTGGCGTTGTCGAGGAGTTCGGCGGCGGCGTGGATGATCGGCTCGACCGACTCGCCCTTGATGTTGACCTTGGCGATGGAGTGCAGTTCGATGCGGCGGTACTCCAGGATCCGGCTCATCGCACCGCGCAGGCAGCTGTACAGCGGCACGGGCTGGGGCCACTTGCGGCCGGGGCGGCCACCGCCGATGACGGCGATGGAGTCGGCGAGGCGGCCGATCAGCGCGTTGCCGTGGTCGAGGCGCAGCAGGTCGTCGAAGACCTCCGGGGTCAGACCGTGGTCCTCCTCCATCTCCCGCAGTTCTTTGGCCTGTTGGTGGACGATGGCCTGGACGCGGCGGGCGATGTGGACGAAGGCACGCAGCGCGGAGTCGCGCCGGGCGATCTCACGGTCGATGACCTGCAGTACCGTCTTCAGCAACCGGCGCTGCGCGGCCGGCATCCCGCGGAACTCCGGGGTGCCGTCGACGAGTTGGGTGAGCACCTGTCCGGGCGAGATGGCTTCGCGCAGCTTGGCGACCGCCCTGGGCACGACCTCGGTGCGGAGGTAGTCGAGGTCGTCGTTCTGGGAGGCGATCCGGCGCTCCAGCAAGGCGGTGCGCTCGGCGCACTCGACGCGCAGGGCACGCAGGGCGCGTTCACGGTGGACGGCCACGGCCGCGACGGCGGTCACCAGGACCGTGGCGATGGCCCCGCACCAGCCGACGGCGGCCCGGGCGGGCCCGGTGAGCACGGCGACGGCGGCCCCCGTCGCCGCGGACATCAGTATCACCGGCACCAACAGCACGCGCGTGTAGGGAAGTTCGTGGCCCGCAGGAGGCGATTGAACACTCACCATGTATGCCCTCTGAGACGGAATCGGCTGGGTCGGGGGGTGCTTACGGGAAGAGGCGGGTAGGTACCGGATCGAAACGGGGTGACATCTGGATCTTCGTCATGTTTGGGAACAGGCGCACGAATACACCGCAACTCGGTGCGCCGCGGGCGAGCTTAGTCCGACCGGATCATCGCCATGTCATATTCAGCAAGCACCTGAAATGCCCATCGGATCAGGAGTACGCTCAGCACTTTTCACACAATGCGCTAGTGTTCGAACACGGACCGTTATCACGAACGGGTATGCGGAACGGATCGCCCGCGTAGGTGAATCCCCTGCGGCGCAGTCGACTTGGGGCTTGAGGAGCTGAGGACCTGAGGAAGCCTCAGACTCCGGCGATACGCAGCGCCGCGTCCGCCGTGGCCTCCGCGAAGGCGGAGACCGGACGCTCCGGGTCGGAGCGGTGGACCAGGATGACGCCCTCGATCAGCCCGAAGACCAGATCCGTCCGCAGATCCAGCTCACCCTTGGCGAGGGCCGAGCCCGCACGGGTGGCGGCGATCAACTGCCGGTAGGCGTCCTTGAGTTCCGCGCGCACGGCATGGAAGCCGGCGAACCGTTCGGAGCGCACCTCGGGCAGCAGGTAGAGACCGCCCAGGTTGTGCGGGCCTCCGCAGAGCAGTTCGACGTCGGTGCGGCACAGCTCCCACAGGCGGTCCTCGGCCGGGGCGGTGTCGACGGCGAGCAGGTCGCGCGCACAGGACAGCGAGGGCGTGACGGTGGACTCCAGCAGCTCGGCGAGCAGTTCCTCCTTGCCGGACACGTAGTGGTACATGGAGGCCTGCCGCATCCCGGCCCGCTCGGCCACGGCCCGGGTGGTGGTCGCGGCATACCCGCGGGTCGTGAACAGCTCGGCGGCGGCCGTGAGGAGCTCGTCGCGCGGCGACAGTCCACTGTCGGGGCGCCGCTCCGCCCGCGGCCTGCCGACCCGCCGCCCACCACCGGTTCCCATGCGGTCGATCCTCGCACATGACGCCGTACGACGATCTCGGCGCGGTACGACGAGGGCCCGCGCCGGCCATGGACCGCGGCGGGCGCCGCCGGGGCCAGAAACAGCACGCCGTACGACGAGGGCCCGCCCGGCGCCCGCCGTGAGGGACCGGAAACCGACCGGCAACACCCGGGACACGCCCGCGACCCCACCGGCGCCTAATTTCTGTCGGGCGACAGAAATCACCGCAGCAGTCAGACCCCGAAAGGTCCCGCGATGGCGACAGCGACCACCTACGGAGCACGCGACCACGCCCGGGCACAGGAGGGTGCCCGTACCGAGGCCATGCCCGTCGTCCCGGCGAGCGCCTGGCCCGCGCCGCCCTGCGAGGCGGGCCACCTGGTGTGGGCGGAGACCGTGGCGGGCGGCAACTACACGCACCGGGTGCTGGCCCGCGGCACCGAGCTGCGGCTGACGGACCTGCGGGGCGACGCTTGCGCCCATCTGCTGCTGTTCGTCGCCGACCGGCCGTGGGAGCGGCTGAACGTCGCCGACACGGTGAAGGTGCAGTGGAACGCGTACCTCGAGGAGGGGCGGCTGCTCCTGTCCGACCAGGGCCGCGTCCTCGCCTCGGTCGTCGCCGACACCTCCGGGCGGCACGACGCGCTGTGCGGTACCTCCACGCTCGCCCGCAACACCGAGCGCTACGGGGACGGCACCCCGCAGTCCGCGTCCCCCGCCGGACGGGAGCTGTTCAAGCTCGCCGCCGCCAAGAACGGCCTGGAGGCGCGCGACCTGCCGCCGTCGCTGTCGTTCTTCCAGGGCGTGGAGATCCGCGAGGACGGCGCCCTCGACTTCACGGGCTCCGTCGGCCCCGGCGGCAGCGTCACCCTGCGCACCGAGCAGGACGTCACGGTGCTCCTCGCGAATGTCCCCCACCCGGTCGATCCGCGCCCGGACTACGTGTGCACCCCGCTGGAGGTCCTCGCCTGGCGCTCGGAGGCGACGCGCCCGGGCGACCCGGTGTGGGAGGCCACACCGGAGGGCCGCCGCGCCTTTCTGAACACCGCCGAATTCCTCGCCGCGAGGGGGCTCGCATGAACACCGCGAAGACCGTCGTTCCGGCCCGCGCCGCCTGGTCGGCCGTCGTCCGCGCCGGGGAGCCGCTCACGATCACCGATCTGCACGGCAACCAGGCCGTCGACTTCCTCGTCTACGACGCACATGACACGTCCGTCCGCTACAGCGCCCCCGACACCGTCCACGCGCAGGGAAACATCTTCCTCACCACGGGCAGCGTGCTGCTGTCCAACGAGCACACCCCGCTGATGACGGTCGTCGCGGACGACGTGGGCCGGCACGACACGCTCGGCGGCGCCTGCTCCAAGGAGTCGAACACACTCCGGTACGGCCACCACACCTGGTCGCAGCACGCCTGCGTGGACAACTTCCTGGCGGAGGGCGCCAAGTACGGCCTCGGCAAGCGGGACCTGGTGTCCAACATCAACTGGTACATGAACGTTCCCGTCGAGAAGGACGGCACCCTCGGCATCGTCGACGGCATCTCGGCACCGGGCCTCTCGCTGACCCTGCGGGCGGAGCGGGACGTTCTCGTGCTCGTCTCCAACTGCCCCCAGATCAACAACCCGTGCAACGGCTTCGAGCCGACGGCGGTGGAGATGACGATCGGGGCCGGCCGGGGGGACGGCGCATGAGCTTCGATGCGCTCCTGGTCGCCAACCGCGGCGAGATAGCCGTCCGGATCCTGCGTACGGCCCGCGAGCTCGGCCTGCGCACGGTCGCGGTGTACTCCGACGCGGACCGCTCGGCACCCCACGTCCGACTCGCCGACCACGCGGTACGGCTGGGACCGGCGCCCGCGAGGGAGTCCTACCTCGATGCGGACCTGGTGCTGAGGGCCGCGAAGGACACGGGCGCGGGGGCGATCCACCCGGGCTACGGCTTCCTGTCCGAGGACGCGGCGTTCGCGCGCCGCTGCGAGGACGCCGGGATCGTGTTCGTGGGCCCGACCCCCGAACAGCTGGAGCTGTTCGGCACCAAGCACACCGCCCGCGCGGCAGCCCGGGCGGCGGGCGTACCGCTGGCCCCCGGCACGGGCCTGCTCGCCTCCCTGGACGAGGCACTGGAGCGAGCCGAAGAGATCGGCTATCCCGTGATGCTCAAGGCGACGGGCGGGGGCGGCGGCATCGGTATGTCGGCATGTCGCTCCGCCGGCGAACTGAGTGAGGCATGGGAGCGGGTGCAGCGGGTCGCCGCCGCCTCCTTCACCACTGCGGGCGTCTTCCTGGAGCGGCTCGTCGAGCACGCCCGCCATGTCGAGGTGCAGATCTTCGGCGACGGCGCGGGGAAGGTCGTCACCTTCGGCGACCGCGACTGCTCCCTGCAGCGCCGCAACCAGAAGGTCGTGGAGGAGGCACCGGCACCGGGGCTCCCGCCCCACGTACGACGGCAACTGGCCACCTCCGCGCGCGACCTGTGCGCCTCCGTCGGCTACCGGTCCGCCGGAACCGTCGAGTTCGTGTACGACGTGGCCCGTGAGGAGGCGTACTTCCTGGAGGTCAACACCCGCCTCCAGGTCGAGCACCCGGTCACCGAGGAGACGTACGGCGTCGACCTGGTCACCTGGATGCTGCGCCTGGCGCGCGGCGACCACGACGTCGTGCGGGACCCGGGGCCGCCCCGCGGCCACGCCGTCGAGGCCCGCCTCTATGCCGAGGACCCCTCCCGCGACCACCGCCCCGGCGCCGGACTGCTCACCCGGGTCGAGTTCCCGCAGGGGGTGCGCGTGGACGGCTGGATCGAGACGGGCACGGAGGTCACCACCTCCTACGATCCCCTGCTCGCCAAGGTGATCGCCTACGGCCCGGACCGGGACCACGCGTTGCGGCGGCTGGACGAGGCCCTGTCCCGCACCCGGGTGGACGGCATCGAGACCAACCTGGGCCAGATCCGGGCGGCCCTCGCGGCCGGTGCCTTCCGGTCGGCCACGCACTGCACGGCGACCCTCGCCGACGTCACGGACCCGACCCCGCGCATCGAGGTGCTGTCCGCCGGGACACTGACCACCGTGCAGGACTGGCCGGGCCGCACCGGCTACTGGCAGGTGGGCGTGCCGCCGTGCGGCCCGATGGACGACCTGTCCTTCCGGCTCGGCAACCGGGCGCTCGGCAACCCGGAGGGCGCGCCCGGCCTGGAGTGCACGCTCCAGGGGCCGACGCTGCGCTTCACGCACGCCACCACCGTGTGCGTCACGGGCGCCCCGGCGCCGGTCAGGCTGGACGGAGCGCCTCTCGCGCAGTGGGAGCCGGTGACGGTGCCGGCGGGCGCGGTCCTGGAGGTGGGGACGCCGTCCGAACACGGACTGCGGACCTACGTCCTGTTCGCGGGCGGCGGCCTGGACGTGCCCGCCTTCCTCGGCAGCGCGGCCACCTTCACGCTGGGCCGGTTCGGCGGCCACGGCGGTCGGGCGCTGCGCACAGGTGACGTCCTGCACGGCGGCACGGTGACGACGGGCACCCCGGTGCCGGCCGCCGATCGCCCGGCCTTCACCTCGTCGTGGCTGCTGGGAGCCCTGGAAGGTCCTCACGCGGCACCGGAGTTCTTCACCGAGGACGACATCCACGACTTCTACGCCGCCGAGTGGAAGGTCCACTTCAACTCGGCCCGCACCGGAGTACGCCTGGTCGGCCCCAAGCCGCGCTGGGCTCGCCCGGACGGCGGCGAGGCGGGCCTGCACCCGTCCAACATCCACGACACGCCGTACTCGGTCGGCGCCGTCGACTACACGGGCGACATGCCGGTGCTGCTCGGCCCGGACGGCCCGTCGCTCGGCGGCTTCGTCTGCCCGGCGACCGTGCCCACCCGGGAACGCTGGAAACTCGGCCAACTCCGCCCCGGCGACACCGTCCGCTTCGCACCGCTGGCCGACGACGGCGCGCCGCGGCCCGCCATCGTGGACGGCGGGATCCTGGCCCGGGACGGCGACGTGACGTACCGGCGCAGCGGCGACGACAACCTGCTGGTCGAGTTCGGTCCGATGCGGCTGGACCTGGCCCTGCGGATGCGGGTGCACGCGCTGATGGAGGCGGTGTCGCAGGCGTGCCTGGACGGAGTCACCGACCTCACCCCCGGAATCCGCTCCCTCCAGATCCAGACCGACCCGCGCAGGCTCGCCCAGCCCGACCTGCTCGCACTCGTCCGCGAGATGGTCGCGACCCTGCCTCCCACCGACGAACTGGTCGTCCCGTCCCGCACCGTCCACCTCCCGCTGTCCTGGGACGACCCGGCCACCCGTGAGGCCATCGCCCGCTACATGGCGGGCGTCCGCGACGACGCGCCCTGGTGCCCGTGGAACATCGAGTTCATCCGCCGCGTCAACGGCCTGGACTCGGTAGAGGACGTGTACCGCACGGTCTTCGACGCCGAGTACCTGGTCCTGGGCCTCGGCGACGTGTACCTGGGCGCACCCGTGGCCACCCCCCTCGACCCGCGCCACCGCCTGGTGACCACGAAGTACAACCCGGCCCGCACCTGGACCGCCGAGAACTCGGTCGGCATCGGCGGCGCCTATCTGTGCGTCTACGGCATGGAGGGCCCTGGCGGCTACCAGTTCGTGGGGCGTACGACGCAGGTGTGGTC
The DNA here is from genome assembly GCF_042891915.1 of Streptomyces sp. NPDC001848. Lineage (NCBI taxonomy): Bacteria > Bacillati > Actinomycetota > Actinomycetes > Kitasatosporales > Streptomycetaceae > Streptomyces > Streptomyces sp. NPDC001848. The sequence continues at coordinate 125,496 of NZ_JBIATP010000011.1, forward strand.
CGGGTGGCAGCAGCGGGGCGCGTTCGAGCCGGGCTCCCCATGGCTGCTCCGCTTCTTCGACCGCATCAAGTGGTACCCGGTGAGCGCCGAGGAACTGCTCGAACTCCGCGCGGACATCGTCTCGGGCCGCTTCGTGCCGCGTATCGAGGAGGGGGTGTTCTCCCTGGCGGAGCACGAGGCGTTCGTCACCGAGAACTCCGCGGCGATCGCCGAGTTCAGGTCCCGGCAGCAGGCCGCCTTCGCCGGGGAGCGTGCCGCGTGGGAGGCGGCGGGCGAGTTCACCCGGCAGGAGACGGCGACCGCTCCCGCGGTGCAGTCCGATGTGGTGGTTCCGCCTGGTGGCCGGCTCGTGGAGGCGGAGTTCACCGCGTCCGTGTGGCAGGTGAACGTCGAGCCGGGCGACGAGGTGACGGCAGGACAGCCGCTGCTGGCCCTGGAGGCGATGAAGATGGAGTCGAGGGTGCGTGCGCCGGTCGACGGCGTGGTGACGGAGATCCTGACCAGGCCTGGCGCACAGGTGGATGCGGGCACGGCCTTGGTGGTCCTTGGCCCCCCGCAGCCCACGGTGACGTGAAGGCAGCCAGGTGGTGTGTAGGCAGCCGTTCCTCCCCCAAGCTCTCGGCTTCGCTCGAGCAGGCGATGCCCCAGGGGCGGAACGGGTGGGCACACACCACCCACCGGCGGCCGGCCGACGAACCCACCCCAGCCCAGGAGCACAGATGTCCACACTGACCCGAGTCCGCCGGACATACGCCCGCATCCAGACCGTCAACCGCCCCGAAATCTGGATCGACCTGCGCAACCAGGCGGACGTGGAAGCCGAAGCAAGGACCGTCGACGCACGAGTGGCCGCGGGCGAACACCTCCCCCTGGCCGGCAGGCTCTTCGCCGCGAAGGGAAACATCGACGTCAAGGGCCTGCCCACCACGGCAGGCTGCCCGGCCTACGCGTACGCACCCGAAGAGGACGCTCCGGTCGTCGCCCGCCTCCGCGCAGCCGGCGCGGTGGCGCTGGGCACCACGAACCTGGACCAGTTCGCCACCGGCCTGGTCGGCACCCGCTCCCCCTACGGCGCCGTACGCAACGCCCACGACCCGTCCCGCATCAGCGGCGGCTCCAGCTCCGGCTCGGCCGTGGCGGTGGCGCTCGGCATCGTCGACTTCGCCCTCGGCACCGACACCGCGGGCTCGGGCCGCGTCCCGGCCGCCTTCAACGGCATCGTCGGCCTGAAGCCGACCCGTGGCCTCGTCCCCACGACCGGTGTCGTGCCCGCCTGCGCCTCGATCGACTGCGTCACGGTGTTCGCCCGTACGCTCCCGGAGGCCGAGCAGGCGCTGGCCCATATGGCGTCGCCGCCCGGCGGCGCGCTCCCGGCTCTCCCTCAGCGGGCGGCGGGCCCGTGGCGCATCGCGGTCCCGCCGCTCGCCCAGCTCGGCGAGATGGACGAGGGCTGGGCGGAGGCGTACGAGGCCGCGGTCGGCCGGCTCGCGGGCGCGGGCGCCGAGGTGCGGAGCATCGACCTCGCTCCGTTCACGGAGGCGGCAGCGATGCTGTACGAGGGCGCGTTCGTGGCGGAGCGCTATACGGCGGTAGGGAGCTTTGTCGACAAGTTGATCGCCGAGGGTGGCGGGGGCCTGGACCCCACGGTCGCCGGCATCATCACCCGCGCCCGCGACATCCCGGCCCATCAGCTCTTCGCCGACCAGGCCCGACTGGCCCTCCTGCGCGCCCGCGCCCTGGCGGAACTGGCCGACGCGGACGCGCTGCTGCTGCCCACCGCCCCGGGACACCCCACCCTCGCCGAGGTCGCCGCGGACCCCCTGGGCGCCAACGCCCGTCTGGGCCGCTTCACCAACTCGACGAACCTCTTCGACCTGGCGGCGGTGGCCGTCCCGGCGGGCGAGGTGAACGGGCTGCCGTTCGGCGTGATGCTGGTCGGTCCGTCGTTCACGGACGAACGGCTGGCCCGGATCGCCCGAGTGCTGGAACCGGAGACGTACGTCGCCGTGGTGGGCGCACACCTGTCGGGCCAGCCCCTGAACCCGCAACTCCTGGCGTTGGGCGCCCAACTGGACCGTACGACCACCACGGCCCCGCTCTACCGCCTGCACGCCCTGCGCACCGACCCGCCGAAGCCGGGCCTGGTGCACGTCGGCGAGGGCGGCGCGGCGATCGAGACGGAGGTCTGGCGGCTGCCCGCGGAGGGCCTGGGCCGTCTACTGGCGGCTCTGCCCCGCCCGATGACGCTGGGCAGCGTGGAACTGGCCGACGGTAGGCGAGTCCCCGGCTTCCTGTGCGAACCCGGTGCCCTGGCCGACAGCGAGGACATCACACGGTACGGAAGCTGGCGGGCGTATCTGACTCGGGGGCAGGGACAACAGGCCTGAACGGGCGCGGGGCCGGGTCGCGCTACGGCTCCGCCGCGTGGGTGCGAGCAACCACAACGCAGCCACACCCGCACCCGCACCCGCCGAGACGGCCGTCACCCCACCGACGAGTAGGCCACAACCCCCCGCAGCAACTGATCAACCGCCTTACGCGCAGCCTTGCCCACGGTCGAGTCCTCCGCAGGGGCAGCCGCCGCGATCTGTCCCAGCACGTCGATCACCTGCTTGCACCACCGCACGAAGTCACCGGCCGGCATCTCCGCCTCGTTCAGGACCTCGTCCAGCCCCTTCCCGCCGGCCCACATGTACGCGGCCCAGGCGAACCCGAGGTCGGGTTCGCGCTGGCCGACGCCCTCGGTCTGGTTGATGCGGAACTCCTCCTCCAGGGCGTCCAGACGCCCCCAGATCCGCACCATCTCGCCGAGCGCGGCCTTGGCCTTGCCCGAGGGCAGCTTCGGTGCCATCGCGTCGTCGCCGACCCGGGCCTCGTAGACCAACGCCGAGACACATGCCGCCAGTTCGGCCGGGGAGAGCCCCTCCCAGACCCGCTCGCGCAGGCATTCGCTGGCGAGCAGGTCGAGTTCGCCGTAGAGCCGGGCGAGCCGCTTGCCGTGCTCGGTCACCTCGTTGCCGCGCAGGTAGTCCAGTTCCGTCAGCAGTGCCACGATCCGGTCAAACGTACGCGCGATCGTGTTCGTGCGGCCCTCGATGCGATGCTCCAGCTGCTTGGTGTCGCGCAGCAGCCGGTGGTAGCGCTCGGCCCAACGGGCGTGGTCCTCGCGGTCGTTGCACCCGTGGCAGGGGTGGGCGCGCAGCGCGGCGCGCAGCCTCGCGATCTCGCGGTCGTCGGCCGCCTGGGAGCGTCGCTTGCGGTGCCGCTCCGGCGGAATGTGCCCGGCCTTGGTGCGCAGCGCGGAGGCGAGGTCGCGGCGGGACTGCGGGGAGCGCGGGTTGAAGGACTTCGGGATCCGCATCCGCTCCAGCGGTTCGACCGGCACCGGGAAGTCCATCGTGGCCAGCCGCTTGACCTGCCGCTCGGCGGTGAGGACGAGCGGGCGCGGGCCGTCCTGGTACTCCAGCCCCCGGTGGCCGTCGGAGCGGCCGGCGGGCAGGCCGGGGTCGAGGACGAGTGCCAGGCCCGCGTACTTCCCCGTGGGCACATGGATGACGTCCCCGGGCTTGAGCTTTTCCAACGCGACGGCGGCCTCGGCGCGGCGCTGGGCGGCGCCCTGCCGGGCGATCTCGGTCTCGCGGTCCTTCAGTTGGCGGCGCAGCCGGGCGTACTCCTCGAAGTCGCCGAGGTGGCAGGTCATGGCCTCCCGGTAACCGGCGAGGCCTTCTTCGTTGCGCTGCACCTGGCGGGAGATGCCGACGACCGACTTGTCGGCCTGGAACTGCGCGAAGGACGTCTCGAGGAGTTCGCGGGAGCGGTGCCGGCCGAACTGCTCGACCAGGTTGACCGCCATGTTGTACGACGGCTTGAAACTGGAGCGCAGCGGGTAGGTGCGGGTGCCGGCGAGGCCCGCGAGGTGCTCGGGGCTCATGCCACGCTGCCACAGCACCACGGCATGGCCCTCGACGTCGATCCCGCGGCGGCCCGCACGACCGGTCAACTGGGTGTACTCGCCGGGGGTGATGTCGGCGTGCTGTTCGCCGTTCCACTTCACGAGCTTTTCCAGCACCACCGAGCGGGCGGGCATGTTGATGCCGAGCGCGAGGGTCTCGGTCGCGAACACGGCCTTCACCAGGCCGCGGACGAAGAGTTCCTCGACGACCTCCTTGAAGGTCGGCAGCATTCCCGCGTGGTGGGCCGCTATGCCGCGCTCGAGGCCTTCCAGCCACTCGTAGTAGCCGAGGACGTGCAGGTCCTCGGGCGCGATGTGGGCGGTGCGCTCCTCGACGAGGGCACGCACGGTTTCCCGCGCCTCCTCGTCGTTGAGCCTGAGGCCTGCGTAGAGGCACTGCTGGACGGCGGCCTCGCAGGCGGCGCGGCTGAAGATGAACGTGATCGCGGGCAGCAGGCCCTCGGCGTCGAGCCGCTCGATGACCTCGGGCCGGCTCGGCGTCCACACCCGGGCGCGCTGTCTGCGCTCCCGCTCGCGGTCCGCCTCACGCATGGCGCGGCCCCGCCGGCGGTCCTGGAACATGGGACGGCTGGCCTCCATGCGGGCGAGTCGCATCAGGTCGGGGTTGACGGCCTTGCGGTGGCCCTCGCCCTCCTCGAACAGGTCGTACATCCGGCGGCCGGCCAGCACGTGCTGGAACAGCGGCACGGGACGGTGCTCGGAGACGATCACCTCGGTGTCGCCGCGGACGGTGTCGAGCCAGTCGCCGAACTCCTCCGCGTTGGACACGGTCGCCGACAGCGACACGAGCGTCACCGACTCGGGCAGATGGATGATCACTTCTTCCCAGACGGCGCCGCGGAAGCGGTCGGAGAGGTAGTGCACCTCGTCCATGACGACGTAGCCGAGACCGAGGAGCGTCTGCGAGCCCGCGTACAGCATGTTCCGCAGGACCTCGGTGGTCATCACGACGATCGGGGCGTCGGAGTTGACGCTGTTGTCGCCGGTGAGGAGGCCGACCTTCGGTGCGCCGTAGCGGCGGCACAGGTCGTTGTACTTCTGGTTCGACAGCGCCTTGATGGGTGTCGTGTAGAAGCACTTCTTGCCCTGTTCGAGGGCGAGGTGGACGGCGAACTCGCCGACGATCGTCTTGCCGGAGCCGGTGGGCGCGGCGACCAGCACACCCTTGCCGGCCTCGAGTGCCTGACAGGCCTCGATCTGGAAGGGGTCGAGGCCGAAGTCGTACATCTCGCGGAAGGAGGCGAGCGCGGTGGCCTGCTCGGCAGCGCGCCTACGGGCTGCCGCGTACCGCTCGGCCGGGGAGAGGTCCTCTGTCATCGTGCTTTCGAGCGTACCGGGCGCCACTGACAACGGGACGATCATTATCCGGATCCCGGTCGTCCGCCGGGGCGCCGACGGCGTGGGGCCCCGCCGATGTCCTCGGCGGGGCCCCACGGCGATCGGTCAGCACACCACGTGCCGCATCCGCGCACTCACGTCACGTCGTCGTAGCCGTTGATGCGTTCATGGTCCGAACCGGTTCCCTCCGACAGTGCGTTCGGCACCCGCACCGGCTCGACCTCGCCGATGTCCTCGGGGGTGAGGTCGAGGTCGGACGCCTCGTCGTCGGCGAGGCCCTGGCCCTCGCGCCGGGCCCGGCGGCGGTCGTTGAGCAGCGAGAAGCCCACGGCGATGAAGAACAGCGCCCAGATCGGCGCCGCCAGCGCCAGCATCGACATCGGGTCGGCGCCGGGCGTGGCCACGGCCGCGAAGCCCGCGATGCCGACGACCATGCCGCGCCACCAGCCGAGCATGCGCTGGCCGGACAGGATGCCGGTGAGGTTGAGCATGACCAGCAGCAGCGGCATCTCGAAGGAGAGGCCGAAGACCACCACCATGCGCGTGACCAGGTCGAGCAGCTTGTCCAGCGGCAGCAGGTTCTCAGCGCCCTTGGGCGTGAGGCCGATCATCACCTTGGCCGTGGTGGGCAGCACGTTGTAGGCGAGGTAGCCGCCGCCGAGGAAGAGCGGGAAGCCGAACCCGACGAACGCGTAGGCGTACTTCTTCTCGTGGCGGTGCAGGCCGGGCGCGACGAACGCCCACAACTGGTACAGCCAGATCGGTGCCGCCAGCACGACACCGGCGGTCAACGAGGCCTTCAGCGCCAGTGTGAACGGCGTCAGCAGGCCGCTGACCGTGATGTGCGCGCAGTGGACGTTGTCCTTCGTCTTCGCCATCTGTCCGAAGGACTGCGCGCAGCCGACCGAGTCCAGCAGCGGCTTGGTGATGAAGTTGATGATGTCCTGATAGAAGAAGGCGGCCACGATCGTGACGACGACGATCGCCAGGACACCCTTCGCGAGCCGGTTGCGCAGCTCACGCAAGTGATCCGCGAGCGGCATCCGCCCCTCGGGATCCCTCTCCTTCTTGCGGGCAGACTTGAGCAACCCACATCCTCATCTCGTGCAGTGGACCGGAGTACCCGGTCCGCGCGTCAGCGCTGGGTCGTCGTGTCCGTCGGCTCGTTGACCGGCCGGGCGCTGGTCACGTCGCCGGGAGCGGCCTGGATCGTGCGCTGGGCCGGGGACTGCTCCTCCGGCTGCTGGGCGGGGGCGGACGGCTTGCCGTCGTCCTTCATCGCCTTGGCCTCGCTCTTGAGGATGCGAGCGGACTTCCCGAGTGAACGCGCCATGTCCGGAAGCTTCTTCGAGCCGAACACGAGGACGATCACCAGAACCAGGAGCACCAGGTGCCACGGCTCGAGTGCGTTGCGGAACATAAGTCTTCACCTTCTCACTGAGGCGGGGCAGCGGGGCCTGTCCGGCCGGTCGGACAAGTGTCCGACAGATCGGGCTGGCACCGATCGTATCGCCCGGGGATGAACTCGGGACCATCCCTGTGCGTACTCCTGCTCTACGGGCCGCGTCTCGTTCTCCGGGCCGCGATCAGCAGAGTACCTGCCCTCGACGGAAAGAAGACAGGGCGAAGCAGCTCATCACGGTCGGTAGCGGCCACTCGCGTCGGATTCACAGGGCAGGGCAGAGGCGCCGGGCGCGCCCCTTTATGGCGCAATTCATATCCGGTCCGCGGCCCGCGCGGTCGCCACGGCCGCCCGCTCCAGGTCCTCCGCGGCCCGGTTGATCCGGCGCGCGGAGTCGGCGACCTGCCGCCCGAGGCGCTCGGCCTCCAGGAAGACCCGGACGGCGAGCACACCCAGTACGGCGAGCCCCAGGAACCCCAGGGCGATCGCGAGCATCGGCCAGAACATGACGTCAGAGCCTAGAGGGTCGAGTGGAGGCGCAGGGTCCGCACCCCGCCGCCGGTGAGCAGTTCGACGATGCGCTCCCCGGCCGGCTTGCGGACGGCGGCTCCGCACTCGGGGCATGTGAACGAGTAGAACGTGGTCCTGCTGGTCGCGCCGATGGCCAGCCGGAGGGCGCTCGCCCCCAGCTCGAAACGGGCCCGGCAGTCCGGGCAGCCGGCCCGGAACACCACATCGGCCACCCGTCTCATCCCGGCGAACGCCGTGCGCACCGACATCTCACCCGGCCCGGGTCCCTGCGCTCCCTGGGCCGACCCCGGCCGCCCCGACGCACCAGACATCGCCGACGTGCTCACAGCCCCTGCTCCTGCCTGTCGTACAGCCCGTCCTGAACCGCATCCGGCCCGTCGTACGCCGCGAGCGCCTCACGGGCCGCCTGCCGGGCGCTGTCCGCGAGATCCATGGGCGACACGATCCGGCCGTCCCGTCCGAGCCGCAGCGCCAGCCGCCTGAGCGACGCCGGGTCGGGGGTCCGCAAGGTGATACGCAGCCCGCCGTCCGGCAGCTCATCCGCGCTGTCGTGCGGGTAGTACTCGGCGACCCAGCGGCCGCCCGGTCCGACCTCGACGACCACCTCGGGGTCCTCGGCGGCGGGCTGGACCAGCCCCTCGGACAGGTCCCGCAGCTCGACCTCCGGGGGCGCCGACGGCTCGTCGAGGATCTTGATCTCGGCGACCCGGTCGAGCCGGAAGGTGCGGCGCGCCTCGGAGCGGCGGCACCAGGCTTCCACATACGTGTGGCCGACGCTGACCAGGCGGATCGGGTCGATCTCACGCTCCGTGACCTCGTCGCGGGCCGGCGAGTAGTAGCGGATCCACAAGCGGCGCCGCTCGGAGATGGCCCGGTCGACGTCGGCGAAGACACCGCCCTCGGACTCGAAGGTCACCGACAGGCGGGAGCTGGCGCCCGCGGCCTCGCCGGCGGCGGTCTCCACCTTGGCGGTGGCGCGCAGCAGCGCCTGCCGGTCGCTCTCCCGCAGCCCCGGCAGGGTGGCCACGGCCCGCGCGGCCACCAGCAGCGCGGTCGCCTCGTCGGCCGCCAGCCGCAGGGGCTCGGCCGCCTCCGCGCCGAGTGCTGCCGGGTTGTGCCACCAGATGCGCTCGCCGTCGGTGTCGATGTCGAGGAGGTCGCCGCCGCGGAAGCTGGTACCGCACATGGGCAGCACGTCGAGGTCCGAGACCAGCTCCTCCTCGGTGATCCCGAACGCCCGGGCGACGTCCTCGACGCGCGCGCCGGGGCGCTCGCGCAGATATGTCACCAGGGACAGCATCCGCCGGGTCTGGTCGATGGCGTTCGCCGGCCTGGCCGGTTTGCCTGCCACGGTCGTACGTCTCCCCCCTCAGCCCTTGGCCACGGCACGCAGCCGGTCCACCACGTCGGCCCGCAGCTCCGCCGGCTCCAGGACCACCACATCGGGCCCGAACTCCACCAGCCAGGCGTCGAGGCCGTGCCCGTACGGAATCTCCAACTCGTCCCAGCCGTCACCGAGTTCCCGGACGAAGGTGGCCCTCGCCCGAAGGGGGTACCCCGCGTCCTTGCGCAGCCGGATCCGCGCCGAACGGTCGGCGGTCTCCCCCGCCCAGCTCGCCACGGTCTCACGGACGGTGACCACGTCGGGTACCGCGGCGGTGAAGGCACCACCGCGGCTGCGCACCTTGCCGGTGATCCTCGAGAGCCGGAAGACCCGCTCGGCGCCCCGGTCGCGGTCCCAGCCCGCCAGGTACCAGTGGCCGCGCCAGCACTCCAGCGCCCACGGTTCGACGTGGCGCTGTTCGGGGTGGGCCGCGGTGGCCTTGCGGTAGTCGAAGACGACGGGGCGGCGGTCGCGGCAGGCCAGCATCAGCGGCTCGAAGGCGGCCTCGTGCACGGGGATGCGGGGTTCGAGGGCGCCGTGGGCCTCGTACGGGTCGACGTCCTCGGGCAGGCCGGCGGCGCGCAGCTTCTGCAGGGCGCCGCTCGCGGCACCGGCGAGCCGGGCCTGCTGCCACACCTTGGCGGCCAGGCCCAGCGCGGCGGCCTCCTCGGCATCGAGGGTGATGGGCGGAAGGCGGTTGCTGTCGCGGCGGGCCAGGTAGCCGACCTCGCCGTCGAGGTTCTCGACCGTCTCGATGACGAGTCCCAGCTCACGCAGGTCGTCCTTGTCCCGCTCGAACATGCGGTTGAAGGAGTCGTCGGACCCTGCTTCCAGATAGGCCTCGATGGACTCGCGCAGCTCACGCTTGCTGAGCGGCCGCCGCGTCCCGAGCAGACACAGCGCCAGGTTCATCAGCCGCTCGGCCTTGGCAATGGCCATCGACGCCCTTCGCCTCCCCATGGTGCTTACGACGGACGACCGTACCGCCCGCGAGCACCCCGGCAAAAGCCGAGGGCCCCTGCGCGCACAGGCCTGGACTCAGCTGATCGTTTCCGGTCGCCTCCAGGCACGCCCCCACCGCCCCCGACCCTCCGCGGCGGGCCCGGCGCGGCAGCCCCGAACAACGCGAGGCCCGGCCCCGGCAACCACCCGCCGGGACCGAGCCCGCTGCGTACGCGGTGCCGCCGCACAGCGGCTGCGGCGACCCACGGAGGTACCGCCACCGGGCCCCGGCCCGGCGGCGGTCGGTGGCTGTCGCCTCGGTCAGACCCGTGGCTTTCGCCTCGGTCAGACGGCGACCAGGTCGCAGACGAAGATCAGCGTCTCGCCCGGCTTGATCCGGGCGCCCGCGCCACGGTCGCCGTAGGCCAGGTGCGGGGGAATCGTCAGCTGACGGCGGCCGCCGACCTTCATGCCCTGCACGCCCTGGTCCCAGCCCTTGATGACCTGGCCGACACCCAGCTGGAACCGCAGCGGCGTACCCCGGTTCCAGGACGCGTCGAACTCCTCACCGGAGGAGAAGGCCACGCCCACGTAGTGCACGGAGACGGTGTCGCCCGCCTTGGCCTCCGGGCCGTCACCCTCCCAGATGTCCTTGATCTCGAGGTCGGCCGGGGGCTCGCCGCCCGGGAAGTCGATCTCGGGCTTCTCGATGCTCACGTCAAAAGCTCCTGCTGTTTCGTGTTGAGGCCATTGCGGCAACACCGACACTCTCACATCCCCGCAGGGCTTACATCTTCGCCAGGATGTCCACGGAGAAGACCAGCGTGGAGTCCTTCTTGATGCTGCTGCCGCTCGGCGGGTTGTCCCCGTACCCCAGCTTCGGCGGGATGACGACGAGCACACGGCTGCCCACCTTCTTCCCGGTCAGCCCCTGCGCCCAGCCCTTGACGACCTGCTGAAGCGAGAACGACGCCAGCTGGCCACGGCCGTACGTGGAGTCGAACTCCTTGCCCGTGTCCCACACCACGCCCTTGTACTGCACCAGGACGGTGTTGTCCGCCTTGACCTCGTCGCCGTCACCCTCGATGACGTACTTCGCGACCAGCCCCGTCGGCGCCTTCACCTTCGGTACGTCGATGGACGGTGCCTTGCCGTCCGTGTTCGTGCCCACCTTCGGCAGGTCGGCGTCGCGCTGCGCCGGCGCCTTGCCCTTGGCGGAGCTCTTCGCGTTGAACGTGTTCTGGACGTCCACCACGAACACCAGCGTGTCGGTGCCCTTGATCCCCGCCTGCGCGTTGCCCTGCGTGCCATACCCCCAGGTCGGTGGCACGGCCATCAGCACCCGGCTGCCGACCTTCTTCCCCGCCAGCGCATACCGCCAGCCGTCGATGATGCCGCCCGCGGCGAGCTGGATCACCAGCGGCGTCTTGCGGTCGTAGGAGTTGTCGAAGACCTTCGCCGTGTCCCAGATCTGGCCCAGGTAGTTCGCCTGGACGTAGTCGTTCTCCGCGACCGTCTGCCCACCGCCCGCGATCACCGTCTTCACCGCCAGGTCCTTCGACGGAGAGCCGGACCCCTTCGCCACGGTGGGCTTCTGGTCGAACTTCGTCCCGGCGGTGATGGCCGGCAGCGGCCCCTCGACGATCTTCGGCGGTGGGGCGGCCGACGTGGCCGAGGGCGCGGGGGACGAACTGGTACCGCCCGCGCCCTTGCCGGACTTGCCGTCACCGCATCCGGCGACGGTGACCAGCCCGGCAGGCACAGCGGCAAGAAGAAGAGAGCGTCGGCGCACGATGAGGGCCTCAATCGGTCGATCTTGATGGATGGCGTGCGCGCAACTCTACGGCGTGAGAAGGGCGCCGTACGGCAAACGTACGGCGCCCGTGTGGCGTTCCGGTGATACGCGCGAAACGCGCATCTCACCATCCGGTCTCACATTCCGGCGATCAGCTTCTCCACCCGGTCGTCCACCGAACGGAACGGGTCCTTGCACAACACCGTCCGCTGCGCCTGGTCGTTGAGTTTCAGATGCACCCAGTCGACCGTGAAATCACGCCGCTGTTCCTGCGCCCGCCGGATGAAGTCGCCACGCAGCCGCGCCCGAGTCGTCTGCGGCGGAACCGACTTGCCCTCGAAGATCTTCAAATCATTGCAGATCCGGGCCGCTTGCCCCTTCTTCTCCAGCAGGTAGTACAGGCCGCGACGGCGGTGGATGTCGTGGTAGGCGAGGTCTATCTGCGCCACCCGCGGATGCGACATCGTCATGTTGTGCTTCGCCCGGTACCGCTCGATGAGCTTGTACTTCATCACCCAGTCGATTTCGGTACCGATCCGGTCGAGATCCTCCGACTCGATCGCGTCCAGCGTACGGCCCCACAGCTCCAGCACCTGCTCGACCGTGCCCGTCCGGATACCGCGGCGCTCACAGAAGTCCACGGCCTTCTCGTAGTACTCCCGCTGCACCTCCAGCGCCGAGGCCTCCCGGCCGCTCGCCAGACGCACCTTGCGGCGGCCCGTGATGTCATGGCTGACCTCGCGGATCGCCCGGATCGGGTTCTCCAGGGTCAGGTCACGCATCACCGTCCCCGCCTCGATCATGCGCAGTACCAGATCGGTCGCGCCGACCTTCAGCAGCATCGTCGTCTCGGACATGTTCGAATCACCGACGATGACATGCAGACGGCGGTAACGCTCGGCGTCCGCGTGCGGCTCGTCCCGCGTGTTGATGATCGGCCGCGAACGCGTCGTCGCGGAGCTGACGCCCTCCCAGATGTGCTCGGCCCGCTGACTCACGCAGTACACCGCACCACGCGGCGTCTGCAGCACCTTGCCGGCACCGCACAGCAGCTGCCGCGTGACCAGGAACGGAATCAGGATGTCCGCGAGCCGCGAGAACTCCCCGTGCCGCGCCACCAGGTAGTTCTCGTGACAGCCGTAGGAGTTGCCCGCCGAGTCCGTGTTGTTCTTGAACAGGTAGACGTCGCCCGCGATTCCCTCCTCGTGCAGGCGGCGTTCGGCGTCGACCAGCAGTCCCTCGAGAATGCGCTCGCCGGCCTTGTCGTGGGTGACCAGTTCGATCACATTGTCACATTCGGGTGTCGCGTATTCCGGATGCGAGCCCACATCGAGATAGAGGCGGGCCCCGTTGCGCAGAAACACATTGCTGCTACGGCCCCATGACACGACACGGCGGAAGAGGTACCGCGCCACCTCGTCAGGCGACAGGCGGCGCTGTCCCCTGAACGTGCACGTGACACCGTACTCGTTCTCCAGCCCGAAAATGCGGCGGTCCATGACTGAACATTACGCCCGATCCCGCGAGCTGAAACGGGGTTCGACAGCACGGTTTGGATCATTTTCCGGTGAAGCCGCAACCACCCCGCCCCCAGCCGGAGCTGCGAGGACCCGCCCCGCGACCACCAGGACCAGCAGCGACACCGCCCCCGCGGCCCCCGGCACCGCGAAACCCCACAGCGCGCCACCCGCCTGCACCACCGGCCCCGCAACGCCCGTCCCGACCGACGCACCCACCGTGAACGTCGTCACCAGCCACGAGAACGCCTCCGTCACCGTGCCCCTCGGCGCATGCCGATCCACCAGCACGAACGCACACGCGATACACGGCGCCAGGAACAGCCCCGCCACCACGGCGAGCAGCACCATAGCCACCGCACCCGGCATCAGCACCAGCGGCAGATAACACAACGCCAAAAGCCCCACCAGCACACGCAGCCGACGCTCCGGCGCACCCGGCCACCGCCGCGCCCCGTACACCGTGCCCCCGACCAGAGCGCCGAGCCCGATCGCCGCCATCAGCCAGCCGTACACCCCGTCGCCACCATGGCCATCGGCGTACGACACCGCCGCCACCGTGATCGAACCCAGCGCCATCCCCACGAACAGGAACGCACCGAGCAGCACCCCCAGCCCCGGCGAGCGCAACGCCCCCAGCCAGTGCGCCTCCCGCGGCGCCGACCGCCACCCACGCGACGGCGGCGAGACGACCACCGACAGCGCACCCAGCACCCCGACGACGTTCAGCACCACCACCGCCACCCGCGCCGACCACAGCGACGCACACAAAGTCACCAGCAGCGGGCCGACCGTGAACATCACCTCCTGCGCCACCGCGTCCATCGCATACGCCGTGTGCACCTGCTCCTCCCGGCGCAGGACCGTCGGCCACAGCGCCCGCAGACCGCCCTCCAGCGGCGGCGTGAACAGCCCCGCCACCACCATCGCGGCATACGCCACGGCGAGCGGCTCCAGCCCCGTCAACGCGAACACCGTCATGGCGGCTGCGGACACCACCGCCGCAGGCAGCTGCACCCGCGGCTGCCCGTACAGATCGACCAGCCGCCCGAGCACCGGCTGCCCCACCGCGTTGGCCACCCCGTACACCGCGGCCAGCGCCCCCGCCAGGCTGTACGTGCCGCCCTCGGCCCGCACGAACAGCACCACCGCGATCGCCGCGACCGCGTTCGGCAACCGGCCCACCAGCGTCCCCACCAGCAGGCGGGCGGCATGCCTCGCCCTGAGGATCTCCGCATATCCCGCGGCCATGCGCACCCCTTCCGCCGGCCCCACCCCGCTTCCCGTTACCCGCGAAGGGTGAAGTTTTACGTATAACGTCGTCTGCCATACGTACCATGAGCGCTGACCGGAGTCCACACGACTCCGCCCACGAGCCCGGACGACGCCGCGCACCGATCCGGACGACACGCCCCACCGGTCCACACAAAGGAGCACGCCCACCGTGCCACGAGGTAGCACGCGACCCACCAGCCGCGATGTCGCCCAGGCCGCCGGCGTCTCCCAGGCCGCCGTCTCCCTCGTCCTCGGCGACAAATGGCGTGGACGCGTCTCCGCACCCGTCGCCGAGCGAGTCCGCCAGGCCGCGCGAGAACTCGGATACCGGCCCAACCTGGCGGCACGCAACCTCCGCCTCGGCCACACCCGCACCGTCCTGCTGGTGGTACCCGCCCTCACCACCGAATTCTTCGCCGGCGTCTACACCGGCGCCGCCCGCATCGCCGCCGACCACGGCTTCGGCGTCGTCCTCTACCCCTCCCCCGAAGGCGTCGGCCCCGCCAAAGACCCCTTCCACTCCGCACAAGCCGCCCTCGACGGCGTCATCGCCTCCTCCATGGCCGCCGATGCCCTCACCGCCATCCACGGCGACCAACTCCCCCTCGTCATGCTCGACAGCGACCCCCACGGCAGCCCCGGCGCCGCAACCGTCAACCTCGACATCACCGACGGCGTACGCCAAGTAGCCGAACACCTCCTGGACCTCGGCCACCGGCACTTCCTCCACCTCGCCGCCGACGTCCCCTCCTGGACCTTCCGCATACGCGCCGAGGAACTCGCGGCACGCATCGGCACCGTCCCCGGCACCACCCTCCGCACCACCCACGCCCCCATCTCCATCGAAGGCGCCCTCACCGCCGCCGCAACCGCCCTCGCCGCCCCAGGGCCCCGCCCCACCGCCCTCGTCTGCGACGACGACAAACTCGCCGCCGGCGCCTACAAAGCCGCCCGCCGCATCGGCCTGCGCGTCCCCGACGACCTCTCCGTCACCGGCCTCGACGACCTCGCCCTCGCCACCGCCATCGACCCCGAACTGACGACCGTACGACTGGACGCCGAACTCTTCGGAGAACGCGGCATGCACGCCCTCCTGGCCGTCCTGGAAGGCCGCACACCCGAGCAGGGCGACATCCCGGTGCACCTCGTCATCCGCGGCTCCACCGCACCACCACCCCACTGAACCCCTGCCCCCGCAACAGCACAACGCCGCGCGCCCCGCCCGTTCCGGGATGCTGTTGGTTAATTCGGCGCCCGCGTGACGTCGGTCTCCAAGACCGGTTGTGGTTTTTGGAGACCGACGTTGCTGTAGGGGGAGGCTGTCGATGTCGATGCGGCCGGTGGCGCCGGGGGAGGTCCCGGGAAAGACCGCACGAGTGGCGAGGGCTGCCTTTCCCAAGGGCAGCCTGGCGATCCGGGTCCGGGACGAGTTAGGCCCGCTGTTCACCGACGACCAGTTCTCCGGCTTGTTTCCGTCACAAGCCGACCGCGAAGCCGCCGACACCGCTACGCAGGGCGCTGCCTGACCAGGCACTGAGCCTTTTCCAACCTGGCCTGCGCTGATTCAGGCACACCGTCGCAGAGCTCATGCCTTTCTGAGGGTGATCGCCTGTGTGACAGCCGCGCCGACCACCAAGAAGCCTGCGGCGGCGGCGAGCAGGCCACCCGTGGGCACCAGGGCATCCGTCGAGTCCGAGGCGTTCTGCAGGTGGGTGAGCATGATGTTGACCGGGGAAACGCCTTTGCCCAGCAGCACGGCCAGCAGGAGCCCCAGGGCGAGGACGAGCGCGTAGCCCTGCCGCCGAAACACCAGCCGTGAGCAGACCAGTCCGATGGCTATGCCGGTGAAAGCGCAGGTGAGTTGGGCCTCGGTCCCCAGCGCCAAGTCCGCTGGGCCGGGTGTGTGGGTTGCGAACATCAGCGGCAGCACCAGACCGGCAGCCGTCAGCAGCAGGCACCACACGGCGGCCGTCCCGACCGTCGCGAGCAGTACGCGTAGATGGCTGCCGGTGCTGACGACGACGATTGAGCGGTGCGGCTGATCCTCGAGACCGATCACTGCCATGGTCAGCCAGACCGAGCACAGCAGCATGGCCCCGGCCACCGAGGCGTAGGTTGCTGTGAGCGGGCCGGCGTCGCTGCTGGTCAGCACGGCCACCAGACCAAGGAACAGCAGTAGCGGCGCCAGGTAGCGCTGGGAGAGCAGCAGCACCGTGCACATGTAGCGGACCAGGGCGATCACCGGGCGGCCCTCCTCACATCGAACCGGTGATCATGTTCACCCACAGTCCCGGTGAGGCCCGCCACCGACCACCGGTGTTGCAGCGCCGTCAGCAGTACGGCGTCCGAGTGCTCCCGCGCCACTCGCAGGACGACATCCCCGCCGCGCCGGGCGGAGTCCACCACACCCGGCAGCGCGGACCAGGTCACCTCCACCGGCATGACGCCAGTGGGCGGCACCGTCAGGACCAATTCGACCACCGAGGCCCGACCCCCGGCGTGCCGGCCGCCGTGCAAAATGACCCGGCCGTCGCTGATGACGTAGACGCCGCTGGCGTGTGTCTCGGAGATCGCCTCGCGATGGTCGGTGAAGACCACCGCCCCGCCCTGTGCGGCCACTTCGTCGATGAACTCGGCGAGGACCCTGTGGGCCGAGGCGTCCAGACCTGACCAGGGCTCGTCAAGGACCAGCAGGTCGGGCTGGACGAGCAGTGCCTGAGCGAGCGCCACCTTCTGCGCGTTGCCCTTCGATAGCGTGCGCAGCGATGCGTCCCGCCCGCCCACCAAGGACAGCCGCTCCAGCAGGTGATTGCCTCGGGTACGGGCGACGGAGGCCGACAGGCCGCGAATACGCCCCATGTGGGTGAGGTAAGAGATCGCCGAGATGCGGTCGTGGGCGGTGAAGCGGTCCGGTACGTAACCGATGTGCGGCGGTCGGCCCGACACGCTTCCGGAGGTGGGCTGGGACAGTCCGGCGAGGATCCTCAGCAAGGTCGACTTCCCTGAACCGTTGCTGCCCACCACCGCGAGAACGTCACCGGCCGAGACTTTCATGTCCACGTCACGGAGGATCCACCGTCCTCTGCCGTAACGTTTGCCAACCGCCTCACAACGTAACAACCCGTTCCTCCCTGTGGCCTACGCGCTGGCCCTTCCAGCCTGGCGGGCGAGCTTGATAGTTAAGCTGACAGGCAGGTGAAGCCCCTGGTAGATGGCTTTCGACCAAGAGAACCGTCTCCACCAGAGGCTTCGCGTGCTTGTTTACCCGTCGGGTGTCGACGTGTCCAGCTCTTCCCTTCGCTTCCTGTCCGCCCGCCTGCAAGCGCGTCGCCGCGCTCTTGGTACCCGATGGCGGCGGCTGAGCGCGGGTCGACAGGCTCTGCTCGCTCTCGCCCACTTCCGCAACGGACACACCTACGCCCAGCTCGCAGCTGGCTTCGGCGTCGGCACCACCACCGCCTACCGCTACATCACCGAGGCCGTCGAGCTTCTGGCCTCCCTGGCACCCACACTCGCCGAAGCCGTACGGGCCGCGTCGATGAAGGCGTATCTGATCCTAGACGGCACGCTTCTGCCCATCGACCGGATCGCCACCGACCGGCCCTTCTACTCGGGCAAACACAAGAAGCACGGCATGAACGTGCAGCTACGTAACTCGTCCCGGACCCGGATCGCCAGGCTGCCCTTGGAAGACGCAGCCGAACGCGGCCGGCCAGACACCGGTGAACATCCTGCTGATCGGCTCCGCCAGCCGTAACTCCGACGAGAACGTCGCGCTGGGCGGCGGCAGGGACAACCGTGGCAACCCGCCGCCTCCCCCGGCGCCACCGGCCGCATCGACATCGACATCCTCCCCCTACAGCAACGTCGGTCTCCAAAAACCACAACCGGGTCTTGGAGACCGACGTCACGCGGGCGCCGAATTAACCAACAGCATCCCGGAACGGGCGGGGCGCGCGGCGTCACACAGCCATACGACCGAGCCGGCCTACTCCTCCGACTCGTCCGCGTCCGCCTCGGCCTCCGCCGCCGTCGACGCACCGTCCGCCTGCAGCAGACGCGACAGCTGACGCCCGGTGATCCGCCTGAACTTGCGCTTCTGCGGTCGCGTACGGTCCAGCACCGCGACCTCCAGACGCTCCGCCGGAATCTCCCGCTCACTGCCGTTCGTATCCCGCGACAACGCCTGCACGGCCAGCTTCAGCGCCTCCGCCAACGTCATCCCGTCACGATGACGCTGATCCAGAAAACTGCTGATCTGCTCCGCATTGCCACCGACCGCCACCGAACCGTGCTCATCCACGATCGACCCGTCATGCGGCAGCCGGTAGATCTGGTCACCCTCCGGGGTCTCCCCCACCTCGGCGACCACCAACTCCACCTCGTAGGGCTTCTCCGCCGCACTCGAGAAGATCGTGCCCAACGTCTGGGCGTACACATTCGCCAGACCACGGGCGGTGACATCATCACGGTCGTACGTGTAACCGCGGAGGTCGGCGTAGCGCACACCACCGATCCGCAGGTTCTCGTACTCGTTGTACTTACCGGCCGCCGCGAAACCGATCCGGTCGTAGATCTCACTGAACTTGTGCAGCGCACGGGACGGGTTCTCACCGACGAACACGATGCCGTCGGCGTACTGCATCACGACCAGACTGCGGCCGCGCGCGATGCCCTTACGGGCGTACTCCGCCCGGTCGGCCATGGCCTGCTGGGGGGAGACATAGAACGGCGTCGACACCGGTTATCCGTCCCTTTCTGTCGAAGTCACGCGATCACCTTGATAACAACCCGGTCCGCCGTCAGAGCAGCGCGGCCCGCGGACCGTCGGGCTGCTCCAGACGCCGCTCCAGAATCGAACGGGCGATCCCGGACGACTCGTCCTCGGTCAGTCGGCGGAAGCCGTCCTCGGTGATCACGGTGACGATCGGATAAATCCGGCGAGCGACATCGGGACCACCGGTCGCCGAGTCGTCGTCCGCCGCGTCATAGAGGGCCTGGACCACCAGGGTCGTGGCCTCCTCCTCGCTCAGATCCTCACGGTAGAGCTTCTTCATCGCACCGCGCGCGAAGATCGAGCCGGAACCCGTGGCCGCGAAGCCGTGCTCCTCCGAGCGGCCACCGGTCACGTCGTAGGAGAAGATACGGCCCTTGCCACGGTCCAGGTCATAGCCGGCGAAAAGAGGGACCACGGCAAGGCCCTGCATGGCCATGCCCAGATTGGAACGGATCATGGTCGACAGGCGGTTCGCCTTGCCCTCCAGGGACAGCTGCGTGCCCTCGACCTTCTCGAAATGCTCCAGC
The DNA here is from genome assembly GCF_042891915.1 of Streptomyces sp. NPDC001848. Classification (NCBI taxonomy): domain Bacteria; kingdom Bacillati; phylum Actinomycetota; class Actinomycetes; order Kitasatosporales; family Streptomycetaceae; genus Streptomyces; species Streptomyces sp. NPDC001848. The sequence goes on from NZ_JBIATP010000011.1 coordinate 144,957, forward strand.
TCCAGCTGGAACAGCTTCACCATCTCGACCGCGAGACCCGCCGTACCGGCGATACCGACGGCCGAGTACTCATCGGCCGGGAACACCTTCTCGATGTCCCGCTGCGCGATCACATTGCCCATGGTCGCCCGACGGTCACCCGCGAGCACGACGCCCCCCGGGAACGTCGTGGCCACGATGGTGGTGCCGTGCGGCGCCTCGATCACGCCCTGGGTGGGCGGCAGCTGCCGGTTGCCCGGCAGCAGCTCGGGCTGGTGCTCCGACAGGAAGTCCATGAAGGACGACGAGCCAGGCGTCAGGAAGGCAGCTGGTAGACGCCCGGTGCTACGAGGATTGGCTTCCACGTCTTTCCTTCCAAGTAGGCGACAGCACGACGGCCGATGTCGGGGTCGTCATCCAACTTGCCGATGGCCGAATTGCAGTTGAAGCACAGTACGCCACGGACCTTACCCGTCTTGTGGCAGTGATCCACATGTACGGCGGGAGCCTTTAGGCAGATCACACAGAGCCCCATTTGAGAGGCCACCATCTCGTCACGCTCGGCCACAGTCAGGCCGTACTGCCGCTTGAGATGGTTCGCACGCCCCTTCGCCGCACGGCAAGCCTTGCAACTCGTCGAGAGACCGTCCGAAGCCGTTGCGTTGCGGTGCCGTTCACTGTGCGGCTTCACCTCGCCGCAGCTGCGACAGAACTTGTGACCATCTGGCGTCTGCACCCGTGACCGGACGTGCTTCCCCCTGGCCAACTGGCGGGCTTGGTGATACTCCGCCCAGCACTCCCGACAGTAGGCCTGCAGCCCGTCGCGGGCTGCCTTACTGCTGGCGAAGGCCGCCCGCGGCTTGTACTCCTTGCACCGCGAGCAGCGCTTCGCTTCGTCGCTGCCAATCAACCGGATCCCCCACCCGCCACCTTCGATTCGAAGGTTAAATCACTCTCCACCCTTCTGAACGAAGGAGCGCACGAAGTCCTCGGCATTCTCCTCGAGGACATCGTCAATCTCGTCCAGGACGGAGTCCACGTCGTCGCTCAGCTTCTCGTGCCGCTCCTTGAGATCCCCCGAAGCCTGAGCCTCCTGCTCCTGCTCCTCGATCTCCTCGGTGGAGCGCGTGGCCTTCTGCTGGCCGCCGCCGGTGTCCTTGGTCGCCATAACCCTCACCCCGCTCAGTTCGCCCGACATGGTCGACAGGTCGGCTTTCCTGCCGATCGGTGGTGATCAGACCCTACTAGCCGGGTCCGACAATGGCCCCGCAGTTACTCCAACGTGCGGGGACCACCTCGATGATTCCCGGCCGCCGGGATTTACACCCCGGGCGGCCGGGCTCGTCCGAGTACCCCTCAGCCGCCTGACAGGACCCTGACCAGGTCCTCGGCCGTGCGGCAGCGGTCCAGGAGCTCCTTGACGTGATTACGCGTTCCGCGTAGCGGTTCGAGGGTTGGAACGCGCTGGAGGGAGTCCCGGCCCGGGAGGTCGAAGATGACCGAATCCCAGGAGGCGGCCGCGACGTCGTCCGCGTACTGCTCGAGGCAGCGGCCGCGGAAGTAGGCGCGGGTGTCCTCCGGTGGCTTCGTGCGGGCCCGTTCGACGTCGGCCTCGTCCAGGAGGCGCTTCATGCGGCCGCGGGCCGCCAGGCGGTTGTACAGGCCCTTCTCGGGGCGTACGTCGGCGTACTGGAGGTCGACGAGGTGGAGGCGGGCGGCGTCCCAGTCGAGGCCGTCGCGGCGTCGGTAGCCCTCCATGAGTTCGCGTTTGGCGACCCAGTCCAGCTCTCCGGCGAGGCTCATCGGGTCGCGTTCGAGGCGGTTGAGGGTGTCCTCCCAGCGGGAGAGGACGTCCTTGGTCTGTTCGTCGGCGTCCGCCCCGTACCGCTCCTCGATGTATTTGCGGGAGAGCTCGTAGTACTCCATCTGGAGCTGGACGGCGGTGAGTGTGCGGCCGCTGCGCAGTGTGATGAGGCGCTTGAGCGACGGGTCGTGGGAGACCTGGTGCAGGGTCCGTACGGGCTGGTCGACGGCCAGGTCCACGGCGATGAAGCCGTCCTCGATCATCGACAGGACCAGGGCGGTCGTGCCCAGCTTGAGGTACGTCGAGATTTCCGACAGGTTCGCGTCGCCGATGATCACGTGGAGGCGGCGGTATTTCTCCGCGTCCGCGTGGGGTTCGTCGCGCGTGTTGATGATGGGGCGCTTGAGGGTCGTCTCCAGGCCGACCTCGACTTCGAAGTAGTCGGCGCGCTGGCTGAGCTGGAAGCCGTGTTCGTGGCCGTCCTGGCCGATGCCGACGCGGCCGGCTCCGGTGACGACCTGGCGGGAGACGAAGAAGGGGGTGAGGTGGCGCACGATGTCGGAGAAGGGGGTTTCCCGCTTCATGAGGTAGTTCTCGTGCGTGCCGTAGCTGGCGCCCTTGTTGTCGGTGTTGTTCTTGTAGAGGTGGATGGGTTGGGCGCCGGGGAGCTGGGCGGCTCGTTCCGCGGCTTCCGCCATGATGCGTTCGCCGGCCTTGTCCCAGAGGACGGCGTCGCGGGGATTGGTGACCTCGGGGGCGCTGTATTCGGGGTGTGCGTGGTCGACGTAGAGCCGTGCGCCGTTGGTGAGGATGACGTTGGCGAGGCCGATGTCCTCGTCGGTGAGCTGGCTGGCGTCGGCGGCCTCGCGGGCGAGGTCGAAGCCTCGGGCGTCCCGCAGCGGGTTCTCTTCCTCGAAGTCCCAGCGGGCCCGGCGGGCCCGGTGCATCGCCGCTGCGTAGGCGTTGACGATCTGGGATGAGGTGAGCATGGCATTGGCGTTGGGGTGGCCGGGGACGGAGATGCCGTACTCCGTCTCGATACCCATTACTCGCCGTACGGTCATGCGGCCCTCCTTGCCCGGCGGCGCCCTCGGTCGGGGGCGGCGCTCAGATACCGCTGGTGCTCCGGTGCGCGTGCGGTGCCCGTCCCCGCACGGCGCGACGCGGCGGTAACAAAGAGCCTAGAACGCCTTTGCGCTGGTGGGGAGATCATTTGCGTCATTGCTGTGCTCCAGCCGTGGCCCGAAAAGCAGTGGGCTGCGGGTACCCGTTGGGGGCACCCGCAGCCGCCCTTGCTTTTACAGGTACTGACCGGTGTTTGCCACCGTGTCGATGGAGCGCCCGGTGTCTGCGCCTTGCTTTCCGGTGATGAGGGTGCGGATGTAGACGATCCGTTCGCCCTTCTTTCCGGAGATTCGGGCCCAGTCGTCGGGGTTGGTGGTGTTGGGCAGGTCCTCGTTCTCCTTGAACTCGTCCACGCACGCCTGGAGGAGGTGGGAGACGCGGAGGCCTTTCTGGTTGTGTTCGAGGAAGTCCTTGATCGCCATCTTCTTGGCGCGGCCGACGATGTTTTCGATCATGGCGCCGGAGTTGAAGTCCTTGAAGTAGAGGACTTCCTTGTCGCCGTTGGCGTAGGTGACCTCCAGGAAGCGGTTCTCGTCGGACTCGGCGTACATCTGTTCCACGGCGGTCTGGATCATGGCCTGGACAGTGGCGGCCTTGTCGCCTCCGTGTTCGCTGACGTCGTCGGCGTGCAGGGGGAGGTTTTCGGTGAGGTACTTTCCGAAGATGTCCTTGGCTGCTTCGGCGTCCGGACGTTCGATCTTGATCTTCACGTCGAGGCGGCCGGGGCGCAGGATCGCGGGGTCGATCATGTCCTCGCGGTTGGAGGCACCGATGACCACGACGTTCTGCAGGCCTTCCACACCGTCGATCTCGGCGAGGAGCTGGGGGACGATGGTGTTCTCCACGTCCGAGCTGACGCCGGAGCCGCGGGTGCGGAAGAGGGATTCCATCTCGTCGAAGAAGACGATGACGGGGGTGCCCTCGCTGGCCTTTTCGCGGGCTCGCTGGAAGACGAGGCGGATCTGTCGTTCGGTTTCGCCGACGTACTTGTTGAGGAGCTCGGGGCCCTTGATGTTGAGGAAGAAGCTCTTGCCGGCGGCCTGGCCGGTCACTTCGGCGACCTTCTTGGCGAGGGAGTTCGCCACGGCCTTGGCGATGAGGGTCTTGCCGCATCCGGGGGGTCCGTAGAGGAGGACTCCCTTGGGCGGGCGCAGCTCGTGCTCCTTGAAGAGGTCGGGGTAGAGGTACGGGAGCTCGACCGCGTCGCGGATGGCCTCGATCTGGCCGGCGAGGCCGCCGATCGCCTCGTAGCCGATGTCGGGTACCTCTTCGAGGACGAGTTCTTCGACCTCGCTCTTGGGGACGACCTCGTAGACGTAGCCGGAGCGGGGTTCGAGCAGGAGGGCGTCGCCGGGGCGGATGGTGACGTCCAGCAGCGGCTCGGCGAGCCGTACCACCCGTTCCTCGTCGGTGTGCCCGAGCACCAGGGCGCGCTCGCCGTCCTCGAGGACTTCCTTGAGGGTGACGATGTCCCCGACGCGCTCGAACTCCATGGCTTCGACCACGTTGAGCGCTTCGTTGAGCATCACTTCCTGGCCGCGGCGGAGCTCGTCGAGGTCCACGCTGGGGCTGACGTTCACGCGGAGTTTGCGGCCTCCGGTGAAGATGTCGGCGGTGCCGTCCTCGTTCGCCTGCAGGAAGACACCGAAGCCGGCCGGTGGCTGTGCGAGCCGGTCGACTTCTTCCTTGAGGGCCACGATCTGGTCGCGGGCCTCACGGAGCGTGTTGGCGAGCCGCTCGTTCTGCGCGGACACGCCGGCCAGGTTGGTCTGCAGCTCGACGATCCGCTCTTCGAGAATTCTCGTGTGTCGCGGAGAGTCGGCGAGCTTGCGTCGCAGGACGGCGATCTCCTGCTCAAGGTAGGCGATCTGCCCGGCAGGGTCGTCGGACCCTCGTCCCGGGCGGATGCCGCGGTTCATGTCGTCGTCGTGGGCTGCCACGGTCCTCACCTCCTCCAAGGGGAGCTGGACGCTTCCAGACCCTACCTGGGTGGGTGTCGATTGAAACCCCTAGATCACAAAGACTGTCGGGGTGTGTCCGATCTTCACCCTTGCGCTCACCCTCACGCCAGGGGAATACCCACCGAACATGATTGGGAAGCCGCCGAAGGTAGGGTCGAGATGTTCAACACCCGTCAGAGCTGGCCGGATTCCCGGGGCTCTGCGCAGTAGACGGCAGGGGAGATGACCGTGCGGCAGGAGTCCGGTGTCGGTGACGAGCAGCTGGAGGTCTGGATCGACCAGGACCTGTGTACCGGTGACGGTATCTGCGCTCAGTACGCGCCGGAGGTCTTCGAGCTGGACATTGACGGTCTGGCCTATGTGAAGGGACCGGACGAGGAGCTTCTGCAGGTCAGGGGGGCTGCGACGCGGGTGCCGTTGCCGCTGGTGGGGGATGTGGTGGACTCGGCGCGGGAGTGTCCTGGCGAGTGCATCCATGTGCGTCGGGTTTCGGACAGGGTCGAGGTGTACGGCCCGGACGCTGAGTGATCGCACGGCCACCCGGCGTCAGTCGTGTCTCTTTTCTCACATTCTCGGGGCTGTGCGTGACCCTGTCCGGGTCGGGCGGTCAGACGTCGCGGCTGCCGTTGGGGGTGGTGCGGAGGAACGCGCCGTTCTTCCACTGCCATTCGGCGTTGGTTCTGACGTCGGGGCAGCAACTCGGTACATCGGGCGTGGAGTAGCCGAGGAGGGTGGCGGTGACGACGGCGTCGCGAACGGCGAAGTCGGTGACGGTGATGCGGTCCTTGGGGTTGACGAGGGTGGCGACGACGCGGGGTCTGGTGGTGCCCGCCGCCTGGGTGAGGACGTAGAGGCCGTCGGGTGGGGTGCCCATGCCGGCGTCGCAGTGGACGACGGCGATGGTTTCGGGGCGGCCGTCGCCGTCGAGGTCGCCGGTGGCCTTCTTCACGATGAGGAGTTTGGTGGGGCCGCAGTCGAGCGGGAAGTCGGCCTTGGCGGGGTCGGGGGGTGCGGTGGCGGCGGGGGCGGCCTTGGTCTCTGCGTGGGGTTGGGCCGCCGTGGCGGCGCCGGGTTGCAGCACGGAGGACAGGGCGATCACGCCGGAGACCGCGGTGGCGGTGGCGACCCAGTGGATGGGCCGGGTGGTGGTGTGAGCGAGTTCCGGGACGGCGGAGTGCTGCACGGGGGAGGTGTCTCCTGTGAGGGCTGTGCCGGTGGGGGTGCCCCGCATCGTGCCACAGGTCACACGGCGGGGGAACGGCGGGGTCGGCACTGCTGGTGGCGCGTCAGTTTCCGTGTGCGCCGGGAGTGGAGGGGCTGGACGCGTCGGTGGGTGGGTGTGTGTGCGTGTGTGCGTTTCGGCGGTGGAGGCGTGTGGGTGTGTGTGCGCTTGAACACACCAGCGCCGTGGCCGAGTTCCGCGAAATGTGCGGGAACTCGGCCACGGCGCTGGTGTGTTGCGGGCGGTGCCGGGGCCGGGGTCAGCGGCCGGTGCCTCCGTCGGCGTTGGGGCCGGTGTAGTCCTCGCCGTAGGCGCCCTTGGCGGGGCGGCGGCGGCGCATGGGCGGCTCGACGCCGTCGGCGAGGCGGCGGGCGGTGAGGAGGAAGCCGGTGTGGCCGATCATGCGGTGGTCGGGGCGGACGGCGAGGCCCTCGATGTGCCAGTTGCGGATCATGGTTTCCCAGGCGGTCGGCTCGTTGAAGCAGCCGATCTCGCGGATGGACTCGACGGTCCGGGCGAGCTGGGTGGTGGTGGCGACGTAGCAGCAGACGATGCCGCCGGGGACGAGTGCCTTGGAGACGGCCTCGAGGCACTCCCAGGGGGCGAGCATGTCGAGGATGACGCGGTCGACGTCGGTGTCGGACAGGTTGTCCTGGAGGTCGCCGACGGTGAGCTGCCAGGCGGGGTGGGGGCCGCCGAAGTAGCGTTCCACGTTGGCCTGGGCGATCTCGGCGAAGTCGGCGCGGCGCTCGTAGCTGTGCAGCATGCCCTGGTCGCCGATGGCGCGCAGCAGGAAGGTGCTGAGCGAGCCGGAGCCGACGCCGGCCTCCACGACGCGTGCGCCGGGGAAGATGTCGGCGAAGGCGAGGATCTGCCCCGCGTCCTTGGGGTAGACGACGGCTGCCCCGCGGGGCATGGACAGGACGTAGTCGGGGAGCAGGGGGCGCAACGCGAGGTAGGCGACGTTCCCGGTGGTGCGGACAACGCTGCCCTCGGGTGCGCCGATCAGTTCGTCGTGCGGGAAGGACCCCTTGTGGGTGTGGAAGTTCTTTCCCGCTTCGAGTGTGAACGTGTAGTGGCGGCCCTTGGGGTCGGTCAGCTGTACCTGGTCCCCGACCTTGAAGGGCCCGCGACGGCGGGCGGCACCGGTCGGTTCGGACATGTGACCAGCCTACCGGCAGCTGAGGGGGCCGTGGACCACTAGGCGGTCGGACGGGCCATGGCCTTGACGAAGGCGCGTTCGACGTCGGCGGCGGAGAGGACGCCGTAGATCTCGCCGGTCTCCTCGACGACGAGGTATTCGGTGGCGGGGGTGGCGCGCAGGGCGTCGAGGAGGTCTTCGCCGGCGAGTTCGGCGGAGACGCGCATGCCGTCGGTGAGGTCCTGGGCGAGGCCGCTGACGGGGACCCAGGGGCGGCGGTGTTCGGGTACGCCGACGATGGCGGCTTCGCGGACGAGGGAGAGGGGCCGGCCGTGGGCGTCGACGACGACGAGGGCGCGGGCGCCGACTTCGTTGGCGCGGCGCAGGGCTTCGGAGAGGGGGGTGTCGGTCTGGACGGGGACGGCGCGGCGGGTGAGGGTGCGGGCGCGCAGTTCGGGGAGGTGTTCGCGCAGGCGGGCCATGCGGAGGCTGTTGCCGGCGCCGGTCCAGATGATCGCGGCGAGGATGGCGGCGAGCAGGGCGTCGGTGACGGTGTCCATGCCGACGTTGTCCTCGGCGGTGGAGCCGAGGGCGCCGGACTGGGTGAGCAGGGGCAGTCCGATGAGCACGGCGATGGCGAGGGCGCGGCCGACCCAGGCGGCGGCGATGGTGCCGCTCATGGGACGGCCGGTGATCTTCCAGACGACGGCACGGAGCATGCGGCCGCCGTCGAGGGGCAGGCCGGGGAGCAGGTTGAAGGCGGCGACGATGAGGTTGGAGACCATGAGGCCGGCGAGGAGGACGCCGGGGACGGTGCCGGGTTCGACGGGCTGCAGGGCGAGGTAGAAGATCGCGGCGAGGACGAGGGAGAGCAACGGGCCGACGAAGGCGAGGACGAATTCGCGGCCGGGGGTCTCGGCTTCTTTCTCGATCTCGGAGGCGCCGCCGAAGAACTGCAGCTGGATGCGGCGTACCGGGAGTTTGAAGCGGAGGGCGGCGACGGTGTGGGCGAGTTCGTGGACGAGGACGGAGGCGTAGAAGGCGACGGCGAAGAAGAGGGAGACGAGGTAGCGGGCGGCGCCGAGTTCGGGGAGCACGCGGTCGAGTTGTCCGCCGAAGACCCAGGTGATGAGGGCGGCGACGAGGAACCAGCTGGGGGCGACGTAGACGGGCACGCCGAAGGGGCGGCCCATGAGGATGCCGCCGCCGGGGTCCTTGGGGCGCTGCGGGGGGCGTCCTTGGCCGGAGTGGGCGGGTGTGCGGGTGGGGGTGGCGCTGTGCTCGGGGGTGGTTGGGCCGTTGGAGTGAGGAGGCGCCGACGGGGGTGCGGGCTGCTTGTCCGGCGGGGTGTCGGCGTCGCCGGTCGCAGGGGGCTGGGGGGTGCTCGGGTCGTGCGCGTCGGGCCCCGGGGTCGCGGCGGTGGGTGCCGCGGGCTCGGTGGGGAGCTGCTCGGGACTCGGTGATTGCTCGCGGGGCGTGTCGTCGGGCGCCCCGTTGTTGCCGGGGCGCGGCTGTGCGCTCCCGCCGCTCTCGTCCACGCTGTCCCCTCGATCGATGCGTCTCCCCGGCCCCGGTCGTGCCGGGTGGGAGGGTCCGGTGTCGATGGTATGCGGCCGTCGCGCGGTGTTCCGCCCCGGCACCCTTCGGTTTCTCCTCGGCCGGGTGTTCCCCGGTCCGTGGGTGGGTGCTGGGCCCGGGTCGTGGCTGGGTCGGAAGACAGCCCAGCAGGGCGTCAGTCGGTGGCAGAGCCACGACCACGGGAACCTGAGTATCAGCATCGATGTCAGTGGCGGGCCGTATGGTCTGTGGTCATGGAAACCAGCACCGACGGCGCCGCCGTGCCGTCCGCCGTGGCCGCCGCGCCCCCGGATTCGCTGTCGCCGTCGCGCGCCGGCGATTTCATGCAGTGCCCGCTGCTGTACCGGTTCCGGGTGATCGACAAGCTGCCCGAGAAGCCGAGTGAGGCGGCGACGAGGGGCACGCTGGTGCACGCGGTTCTCGAGCGGCTGTTCGACGCGCCGGCCGCTGAGCGGACCGCTCCGCGTGCCAAGGCGCTGCTGCCCGGCCAGTGGGACCGGCTGCGGGAGAGCAGGCCGGAGGTGGTGGAGCTGTTCGCGGACGATCCGGACGGTGAGCGGTTGGCGCGTTGGCTGGGTGAGGCGGAGCGGCTGATCGAGCGCTGGTTCACGCTGGAGGATCCGACGCGTCTGGAGCCCGCCGAGCGTGAGCTGTTCGTGGAGGCGGAGCTGGAGTCGGGGCTGAGGCTGCGCGGGATCATCGACCGCGTCGACGTGGCGCCGACGGGTGAGGTGCGGATCGTCGACTACAAGACGGGCAAGGCGCCCCGGCCCGAGTACGCCGAGGGCGCGCTGTTCCAGATGAAGTTCTACGCCCTGGTGGTGTGGCGGCTGAAGAAGGTCGTCCCGCGGCGGCTTCAGCTGGTGTATCTGGGCAGTGGGGAGGTGCTGACGTATGACCCCGTCCTTGCCGACCTGGAGCGTGTGGAGCGCAAGCTGCTCGCACTGTGGGAGGCGATCCGGGTGGCGACGGAGACGGGTGACTGGCGGCCGCGCCGCAGCAAGCTGTGCGGCTGGTGCGACCACCAGGACGTGTGCCCGGAGTTCGGGGGCACTCCCCCGCCGTATCCGCTGCCGGTCCGTCCGGCCGCCGGTGTCCCGTCGGGGCAGCAGTCGCTGCCCGGTCAGCGGGCGGACGGCTCCTCGGGCCCGGAGGTGTCCGCGTCGGTCGGGGTGCCGGAATCGGGCGGTGACGCGCAGGGCAGAATGGGGCCGGACTAGCGAAGGGGGACTTACGTGGCCATCCGCGTCCTACTGGTCGACGACCAGCCGCTGCTGCGTACGGGCTTTCGGATGATTCTGGAGGCGGAGCAGGATCTCGCGGTCGTCGGCGAGGCCGGAGACGGCCTGCAGGCGCTTGACCAGGTGCGTGCCCTGCAGCCCGATGTGGTTCTGATGGACATCCGTATGCCCCGTATGGACGGCGTGGAGGCGACCCGGCAGATCACCGGGCCGGGGCGGGACGGCCCGGCGAAGGTGCTGGTGCTGACGACGTTCGATCTGGACGAGTACGTGGTGGAGGCGCTGCGCGCCGGTGCGAGCGGGTTCCTGCTGAAGGACGCGCCCGCCAACGAGTTGGTGCAGGCGATCCGGGTGGTCGCGGCGGGGGAGGCGATGCTCGCACCGAGCATCACCCGGCGGCTGCTCGACAAGTACGCCACGCATCTGCCGTCCGGGGACGAGCCGGTGCCGGACACCCTGCACACCCTCACCGAGCGTGAGGTGGAGGTGCTGAAGCTGGTGGCGCGCGGGTTGTCCAACGCGGAGATCGCCGCGGATCTGTTCGTCAGTGAGACCACGGTCAAGACGCACGTCGGTCATGTCCTGACGAAGCTGGGGCTGCGGGACCGGGTGCAGGCGGCGGTGTACGCGTACGAGAGCGGGCTGGTGCGTCCGGGCGCCCAGTAGGCGGGGAGAGGGTGACGGTGAGGGCGCCCCTGCCGCAGGGGCGCCCTTCGTGCGTGTGGGGGCGGCTCAGCCCTTGCTGATCTCCCAGAACCGGAACACGGTGGAGGCGTCCAGGCAGTACTCGAGTCCGTACACGTCGTCCCGTGTGACGGCGTACTGCTTGCCCTGCCAGATCGGGATGACCGGGACGTCCTCGGCGACGATGTGCTGGAGCCTGCGGTACTCGTCGTCGGTGGCGGAGCGGTCGCTCTGGGCGGCCGTCTTCGGGATGAGTTCGCCGGTGATGGTGCTGTTGGCGTAGTGGTTGTCCAGCACGTTGCCCTTGCCGAAGAAGGGCGCGGTGAAGTTGTCCGGGTCGGGGTAGTCGGGCACCCAGCCCTTGACGTAGACGCCGTACTTGCCGGCCGTGATGTCCTTCTCGTACTGGTCGAAGGGGACGGACTTGACGGTCGCTTCGAACAGTCCGCTGTCGTTCAGCTGCTGGGCGATGGTCTTCAGTTCCTCGTCGGTGGCGGGCCCGTACCGGGACGGGGTCGACCACAGGGTCAGTGTGACCTTGCCGGTGATGCCCGCGGCGCGCAGTGCGGCGGCGGCGTTGGTCCTGGAGGGCCGGGCGCCGTAGGTGTCGAAGAAGGACGTGTCGTGGCCGGTGATGCCGGCCGGGATGATCGAGTACAGGGGCGTCGCGGTGTTGTTGTAGACCTTGTTGACGAGGGCGTCGCGGTCGAGGAGGTAGGCGATGGCCTTGCGGACGCCGAGCTTGCCGGCCACCGGGTCGTCCATGTTGAAGACGAGGTGCTGCACTTCGGCGCTGGAGCCCTCGACGACCTTGATGCCCTTGCCGGTGGAGGTGCCGTTGTCGATGTCGGCGATGTCGGCGGCGGCCAGGCCCCGGTAGGCGAGGTCGATCTTCCGGTTCAGGAGGGCGTTCTTCAGGGCGGACTGGTCGCCGTGGAAGAACGTCAGGGTGACGCCGGAGTTGTGCACCTTGGCGGCGCCCTGGTACCGGGAGTTGACGGAGAAGACTGCCTTGTCCTTGCCGAAGGAGTCGAGCTTGTAGGGGCCGGAGCCGACCGCCTTGCCGTCGGTGCGCAGTTTGTCGGCGGGGTAGGCGTTGTGGTCGACGATGGAGCCGGCGCCGGAGGCTATCTTGCTGGGGAAGGTGGCGTCGGCGTACTTCAGTTTGAAGACGACGGTCTTGGTGTCCGGGGTCTCGACCGAGTCGAGCATGGGGAACATGATGGCGGGGCCGGCCGAGTCGTTGATCTTCAGCATGCGGTCGAAGGAGAACTTGACGTCCTTCGAGGTGAGCGGGTCACCGTTGCTGAACTTCAGGCCGTCCCTCAGGGTGCAGGAGTAGACCTTGGTCTGCGTGTCCGTGAAGGCGCACTCCCGGGCGGCTTCCGGCTCTGGCTCCGTGCCGCCCTTGGGGAAGGCGAGCAGGGACTGGAAGACGTTGTTGAACAGCAGCCAGGATCCCGGGTCGTAGCCGGAGGCCGGGTCGGTGGCCAGGACGTCGTCGGACATCCCCACCACCACGGAGGAGCCGGTGCCCGAGGAGTCGTCGCTCGAGGAGCCACATCCGGTGAGCAGGCCGGCGGCCAGCCCTGTCGCGATGGACAGAACCGGCCACTGGGTGCGCAAGTTCACGTGCATGTGCCTTGTCTTCGGTTGTCGTTCGCCCCGGACTCCGCGCGTTCCGGGCGTGCGGAAGTTCCCGGATCGTACCGCGTACGAGGCGAGACCCCCGGAGGTGTCCCCGGGGGTCCGAAGAACCGCTGGTCACATGGCCGGTGTGAAACCGGGCTGCTGACCGGTCAGCTGCCGACGCCGCGACCGAGCTCCCACAGCTGCAGCGTGGAGGAGGAGTTCATCACGTACTCGCTGCCGGTGATGTCGTCACGGGTGGCGACGTACTGCTTGCCCTGCCACAGCGGCAGGATCGGCACGTCCTCGGCGACGATGTCCTGCATGTCGGTGAGGCTCTTGGACGCGGTGAGGCGGTCGGCCTCGCGGCGGGACTGCGGGATCAGGGTGTTGATGATCTCGGGGTTGGCGTACGGGGAGCCGAGGGTGTTGTCCTTGTCGAGGAACGGCGCCAGGTAGTTGTCGGCGTCCGGGAAGTCCGGGAACCAGCCCATGCCGTAGACGTCGTACTGGCCCTTCTTCTCGGCCGGGCGGAACTTCTCCCAGGGGGTGCCCTGGACGGTGACGTCGAACAGGCCGCTGTCGTTGAGCTGCTGCTTGAGCAGCTCGAACTCCTTGGCGGTGGCCGGTCCGTAGTGGTCGGTCGTGTAGTGCAGCGTCAGCTTCACCGGGGTGGAGACGCCCACCCTGGAGAGCAGGGCGCGGGCCTTGTCCACGCTGGGGTTGCCGTACTTGTTGAAGAACGAGTTGGAGTGGCCGGTGATGGTGGCGGGGACCAGCGAGAACAGGGGCTCGGCCTCCGTGCCGTACACCTTGGAGACCAGCTCGCCGCGGTTGATGACCTGTGCCATGGCCTGGCGGACGGCCTTGTTCTTCACCGTGGGGGCGTCGGTGTTGAAGGCCAGGTAGCGGATCTCGAGGCCCGGCATCTCCACGAGGTTGACGTTGCCGTGGGTGGCGTTCTGGAGCTTGCGGATCTGGTCCGGGTCCATCGTGCGGGTCATGACGTCGATGTCGCCCTTGTCGAGGGCGGTGCCCATCGCGCCGGCGTCGTCGAACGACTCGAGGACGACCTTGTCGTTCTTCGGCGTCAGCAGGCCCCGGTAGTTGGGGTTCTTGGTGAAGGTGGCCTTGACCAGCTCGTTGTTCTTGACCTCGGCCTGCATCGTGTACGGCCCGGAGCCGTCGATGTCGAAGCCGTCGCGGAGCTTGTTCTTCTCGTAGTCCTTGGGGTCGACGATGCCGGCGACCGGCGTCGACAGCTTGAACGGGAAGGTGGCGTCCGCGGTCTTGAGGTGGAAGATGACTTCGTTGTCACCCTGCGTCTCGACGGTGTCGATGGTGGACAGCAGGGCGAAGACACCGCTGTCGGCCTTGATGGCGCGGGCGCGGTCGATGGAGTACTTCACGTCGGCCGCGGTCACCGGGTCGCCGTTCGCGAACTTCAGGTCCTTGCGCAGCTTGCAGGCGTAGCGCTCGTTGCCGGTGTCGGTGAAGCCGCAGCTCTCCGCGGCCTCGGGCTGCGGCTCGCCGTCGCCGCGGGGCTGCACCATCAGCGTCTGCACGGTCTGCCGGAGGATGTTCCAGGTGCCGACGTCGTAGGCGTACGCGGGGTCGAGGGGCGCGGGGGCGTCACTGGAGGCGGTGAACCGGTCGGTGGTGCCGACGACGATGGCGTCACCGCTCTTGCCCCCGCTGCTGGACCCGCCGCAGGCAGCGAGGACGGGGGTGAGCAGACCGGCGACGGCCGGCAGCACCAAAGTCTTGCGGTTCATGCTCGAGTTTCTCCAGAGCTGTCGGGTCCGTGTATCCGGCATGCATGGGTGGTGCGGCGGATCACGGGGAAGCGGTGATGTTCTCGCGCTGAGATTAGTCCGCACCTGCACGAGGGCTGACAGCCACCGGAGTTGAGTTCCCATCACGCTGTGAAACCGGCTGTGAACGGACCGGAAAACCGGTCGGGGAAGGATTCGTGCAGCGTTTCACCAATCGGGACACAAGGGCGCGTCGGGGGCGCCCGAGTGGAGGCGGGCAGCACACGCCGGGCCTGCTGTCGACCCCCGCGAGCGTGGGGAACGTCACATAATGAACAGGCGCTCCGCACCCCGGAATTCGCTCGGTTGAGCCGGTATTAATTCATTCGGTTGGACAGCCGGGAGTAATCCGTCCATTCGCTCTGCACGCTGGGTGAAGGCTCAACGCATTTGCGTCATCAAACGCTGCAGAAATGGCAGGTCGACCTCTTCGAGCGAGGTGACGACGGTGCGCCCGGCGGCCGGTTCGATGGGGGCGACCGAGGGCACGGCCACCACCCGGCAGCCCGCGGCCTCGGCGGCCGTGACTCCGGTCACCGTGTCCTCGATGACCGCGCACCGCGCGGGGTCGGCGCCGAGACCGGCGGCGGCCCGCAGATACGGGTCGGGGAACGGCTTGGTGCGCTCGACCTCGTCGCCGGCGACGGTCAGGGTGAAGTACTGCGGGCCGACGGAGGCCAGGATGCGGTCGATGATGCGCCGGTGGGAGGCGGAGACCAGGGCGGTGGGGATGTTGTGCGCCGCCAGTTCGGCCAGCAGCCGTGCGGCACCCGGCATCAGGGGCAGTCTGCGGTCGATTCGGTTCTCGAACCCGTCGTTGAGCAGGACGGTGAGCTCGTCGAGGGTGATGTCGGCGCCGGTGGCCTCGATCAGGAATCCCGCGCTGCGCGTCATGGGACCGCCGACCACGACATGGCGCCATGACTCGTCGAGGGCGTGGCCGAGGCCGGCGAAGACCTCGACCTCGACGTCCCACCAGAATCCCTCGGTGTCCACGAGGGTGCCGTCCATGTCGAGGAGCACGGCCTGCAGGGCGGAGCCTTCGGCCGTACGGGTTCCGAGTGCGGGAACCGTAGTGGTCATCCGGCGTACCTCCTTCAAGGGACGACCAGGCCGGTTCCCAGCAAGGGAACCGGCCTGCGGTGGATCGACCAGTGTACGACGCGCGTGGGAAAAGTGCCTCTCGGTACGGGAGCGCCACGCCGCCGTGCGGGCCCAGGGGGACCTGGGCAGGTCCGCGGATGGCGCCCGCACCGTCGTGGGGACATCGGGCCGCACAGCTTCCGCCGGAGCGCAGAGGGGCGCCCCGCCGCCCGCACCTGGGCCTCGGTCGGCCGTTCGGGCGCGGAGCGCGAGGGCGCGCCGACCACACCCGGCCGGCGCCGGAGGGCGGGCCGGAGGGCGCGTCGGGAAGGGTCCCCCCAGGGCGCCCGGCCGGCTCGCGCGGGAGACGGGCCGACGGGGCCGCCAAGCCGCACGCATACGGACGGGCCAGGGCCGCGCCCAGGCGGCCCCGCCCGGGGAGCGCGGCTGCGCCCTGCCGTCCGGGGCCCGAGACGTGGTTGCGCCCCGCCGTCGGCCCGAGGACACGGCCGTCCCCCACCACCGACCCGAAGACACGACCGTCCCCCACCGCCGACCCGAAGACACGGCCGTCCCCCACCGCCGACCCGAAGACACGGCCGTCCCCCACCGCCGACCCGAAGACACGGCCGTCCCCCACCGCCGACCCGAAGACACGACCGTCCCCCACCACCGACCCGAAGACACGACCGTCCCCCACCGGCCAAGCCCGAGGGCCGTCGGCGGGGATCTGCGGCGGCGGGGGACGGACGCTACCGCGCGTTGAAGTACTTGGCCTCCGGGTGGTGGATCACGATGGCGTCCGTGGACTGCTCCGGGTGCAGCTGGAACTCCTCGGACAGGTGGACGCCGATCCGCTCCGGCTCCAGGAGCTGGGCGATCTTCGCGCGGTCCTCAAGATCGGGGCAGGCGCCGTAGCCGAGGGAGAAGCGGGCGCCGCGGTACTTCAGGGCGAACATGTCTTCGATGTCGGCGGGGTCCTCACCGGCGAACCCGAGCTCGGCGCGCACGCGCGCGTGCCAGTACTCCGCGAGGGCCTCCGCCAACTGCACGGACAGCCCGTGCAGTTCGAGGTAGTCGCGGTAGGAGTTCGACTCGAACAGCCGCGCGGTTTCCTCGCCGATCCTCGAGCCGACGGTGACGACCTGGAAGCCGACGACGTCCCGCTCCCCCGACTCCTCCGGACGGAAGAAGTCGGCCAGGCACAGCCGGCGGCCGCGGCGCTGGCGCGGGAAGGTGAAGCGGGTGCGCTCGTTGCCCTCCTCGTCCAGGATGATCAGGTCGTCGTCCTTGGACACGCACGGGAAGTAGCCGTAGACGACGGCCGCTTCGAGGAGGTTGTCGGTCTGCAGCCGGTCGAGCAGGCCGCGCAGCCGGGGCCGGCCCTCGGTCTCGACCAGTTCCTCGTACGACGGCCCCTCGCCGGTGCGGGCCTGCTTCAGGCCCCACTGGCCCTTGAACAGTGCGCCCTCGTCCAGCCAGGAGGCGTAGTCCTTGAGCGGGATGCCCTTGACGATGCGGGTGCCCCAGAACGGGGGTGTGGGCACGGGGTTGTCGGTGGCGACGTCCGAGCGGACGTGCCCCTCCTCGGGCCGTTCCTCGATCTCGACGGTGGCCGCGCGCACCCGGCGCTGCCGCAGTTCGGGCAGCTTCGCCCCGGGCACGCCCCGCTTGACTCCGATCAGGGCGTCCATCAGCCGCAGTCCCTCGAACGCGTCGCGGGCGTAGCGGACCTCGCCCTCGTACAGCTCGTGCAGGTCCTGCTCGACGTAGGCCCGGGTGAGCGCGGCGCCGCCGAGGATGACCGGGTAGGTGGCGGCCAGGCCCCGCTGGTTGAGCTCCTCCAGGTTCTCCTTCATGATCACCGTGGACTTGACCAGGAGCCCGGACATGCCGATGACGTCGGCCTTGTGCTCCTCGGCTGCCTCCAGGATCGCGGAGACGGGCTGCTTGATGCCGAGGTTGACGACGTTGTAGCCGTTGTTGGACAGGATGATGTCGACGAGGTTCTTGCCGATGTCGTGCACGTCGCCGCGCACGGTGGCGAGCACGATGGTGCCCTTGCCCGCCTCGTCGGTCTTCTCCATGTGCGGTTCGAGGTGGGCCACGGCGGCCTTCATCACCTCGGCGGACTGCAGCACGAACGGCAGCTGCATCTGGCCGGAGCCGAACAGCTCACCGACGACCTTCATGCCGTCCAGCAGGGTCTCGTTGACGATGTCGAGGGCCGGACGCTCCTCGAGCGCCTCGTCCAGGTCGGCCTCCAGGCCGTTGCGCTCGCCGTCGATGATCCGCCGCTTCAGGCGCTCCTCGAGCGGCAGCGCGGCCAGTTCCTCCGCCTTGCCGGCCTTCAGGGACTTGGCGGTGGCGCCCTCGAACAGCGCCATCAGCTTCTGCAGCGGGTCGTAGTCCGCGGAGCGCCGGTCGTGGATCAGGTCCAGCGCGGTGGTCACCTGCTCCTCGTCGAAGCGTGCGATCGGCAGGATCTTGGAGGCGTGCACGATCGCCGAGTCCAGCCCGGCCTTGACGCACTCGTCGAGGAAGACGGAGTTGAGCAGGATGCGGGCGGCCGGGTTGAGGCCGAAGGAGATGTTCGACAGGCCCAGCGTGGTCTGCACCTTCGGGTGGCGCCTCTTCAGCTCGCGGATCGCCTCGATGGTGGCGAGGCCGTCCTTGCGGGACTCCTCCTGGCCGGTGCAGATGGTGAAGGTCAGACAGTCGATGAGGATGTCGTCCTCACGGATACCCCAGTTGCCGGTCAGGTCGGCGATCAGCCGCTCGGCGATCTCCACCTTCTTCTCGGCGGTACGGGCCTGGCCCTCCTCGTCGATGGTCAGTGCGATCAGCGCGGCGCCGTGTTCCCTGGCGAGCTGGGTGACCTTGGCGAAGCGGGACTCGGGGCCGTCGCCGTCCTCGTAGTTGACCGAGTTGATGACCGCCCGGCCGCCGAGCTTCTCCAAACCGGCTCGCAGGACGTCGACCTCGGTGGAGTCCAGGACGATCGGCAGGGTGGAGGCGGTGGCGAATCGGCCGGCCAGCTCCTCCATGTCGGCGACGCCGTCACGGCCCACGTAGTCGACGCACAGGTCGAGCATGTGGGCGCCCTCGCGGATCTGCTCCCGGGCCATCTCCACACAGTCGTCCCAGCGGCCCTCCAGCATGGCCTCCCGGAACTTCTTCGACCCGTTGGCGTTCGTCCGCTCGCCGATCGCCAGGTAGGAGGTGTCCTGGCGGAACGGCACGCTCTGGTAGAGGGAGGCCGCGCCCGGCTCGGGCTGCGGGTGCCGCTCGGGCGGGGTCAGACCGCGGACGCGCTCGACGACCTGGCGCAGGTGCTCCGGCGTCGTACCGCAGCAGCCGCCGACGAGGGACAGGCCGTACTCGGAGACGAACGTCTCCTGCGCGTCGGCCAGCTGGGCGGCGGTCAGCGGGTAGTACGCGCCGTCCTTGGTCAGCTCGGGCAGGCCGGCGTTCGGCATGCACGACAGCGGGATACGGGAGTGGCGGGCGAGGTAGCGCAGGTGCTCGCTCATCTCGGCCGGACCGGTGGCGCAGTTCAGGCCGATCATGTCGATGCCGAGCGGCTCCAGCGCCGTCAGCGCGGCGCCGATCTCGGAGCCGAGGAGCATCGTGCCGGTGGTCTCGACGGTCACCGACACGATCAGCGGGACCTCGTACCCGGCGCTCTCCATCGCGCGGCGGGCGGCGATCACGGAGGCCTTGGTCTGCAGCAGGTCCTGGGTGGTCTCCACCAACAGGGCGTCGGCACCGCCGGCGAGCAGGCCCTCGGCGTTGCGCTGGTAGGCGTCGCGGATGCCGGTGAAGGTGGTGTGGCCGAGGGTGGGCAGCTTGGTGCCGGGGCCCATGGAGCCCAGCACCCACCGCGGGCGCCCGTCGCGCGCGGTGAACTCGTCGGCCGTCTCGCGGGCGATGCGGGCGCCGGCCTCGGACAGTTCGGCGACGCGCTCGGCGATGTCGTACTCGCCCAGGGCGGTGAGGTTGGCGCCGAAGGTGTTGGTCTCGACGCAGTCGACGCCCGCGTCGAAGTAGGCGGCGTGCACGGTGCGGACGATGTCCGGTCGGGTGACGTTCAGAATCTCGTTGCAGCCCTCGAGGCCCTGGAAGTCCTCCAGCGTCGGGTCCTGGGCCTGGAGCATCGTGCCCATGGCGCCGTCGGCCACCACGACACGGGTGGCTAGGGCTTCCCGGAGGGCTCCGGATCGGGTCCGGCTGTCGGTGGAGGCGGACGAAAGGGACGGGTTCGGCAACGAGGCCATGGAAGATGCTCCCTGGAGTGCGACGGCTGTCGGCTTTGCGTCCCCTGGACCTTCCCACGGAGGACGCACGCCGTCAGGGTAGCCCGGAGCGCGCCGTACGGTCAGGGGCGTCCACGGGGCGGGACGGACTGAACGCCGGATGACCCGCGCGGGGGCTTCCGCAGAACGGATGACGGCCGCCCATTAGCGGGAGGTCGGCAACGACCGGTAGTGTTCGGCATTGCCGAACGGCGGTATACGAACACCAGCCGACGGTCGAAGTGGACGGAGGGCAGGACGGCGATGGCACGGAACATCCAGTCGCTCGAACGGGCGGCCGCGATGCTGCGGCTGCTCGCGGGTGGCGAGCGACGGCTCGGCCTGTCGGACATCGCCTCGTCGCTGGGCCTCGCCAAGGGCACGGCCCACGGGATACTCCGCACGCTCCAGCAGGAGGGGTTCGTCGAGCAGGACACGGCCTCCGGCCGCTATCAGCTCGGGGCGGAGCTGCTGCGCCTGGGGACCACCTACCTGGACGTGCACGAGCTGCGGGCGCGCGCCCTGGTGTGGACGGACGACCTGGCACGTTCCAGCGGGGAGAGCGTCTACCTGGGTGTCCTGCACCAGCAGGGGGTGCTGATCGTGCACCACGTCTTCCGCCCGGACGACAGCCGGCAGGTCCTGGAGATCGGGGCCATGCAGCCGCTGCACTGCACGGCCCTGGGCAAGGTGCTGTCGGCGTACGACCCGGTCGCGCACAGCGAGGCGCTGGAGGCCGACCGGAAGGCTTTCACCGACCGGACCGTGTGCGACCTGGACGACTTCGAGCAGGTCCTGGACCTCACCCGGGCGCGTGGGTACGCGGCCGACGTGGAGGAGACGTGGACCGGGGTGGCCTCGGTCGCCGCCCCCATCCACGACCGGCGGCGGATGCCGGTGGGTGCCGTGGGGATCACCGGCGCCGTGGAGCGCGTGTGCCGGGACGGGGAACTTCGTCCGGAGCTGATCGCGGCGGTGCGCGACTGCGCCCGCGCGGTGTCACGGGACCTGGGCGCCGGACGGTTCTGAGCCCCGGTCACCACGGGGTCTCGCACTCCCGCCAAGCCGGTACGGCACTGCCGTACCGGCCGCTTCGCGTGCCCCGCGCCGGGGGCTGCGAGCACGAAACGTGCCTGTTCGCACGCGATACGCCACCCATCGAAGCAAGGTGCGCGGATAGCGATCAGTAACGATCCCGCTTCGTGTCACAGGAGTCTTGACGAGCCTGCGAACAGGCAGCAAGACTCCCGTCCATCGGTCGGCATTGTCGAACACCTAACGGCAATACGCGCTAGAGTGTGACAACGCCAAGGGCCGGCATCGCTCTCACCCCCGAGGGCGCGGACCACCGGAGGGACCCGGGGTTCGCCTTCCCCTGGACGAAGGACAAAGGAGTCGCGGGTGTCCAGCTCCGACATCTTCATCGGCGAGACCATAGGTACCGCCCTGCTCATCCTCCTCGGCGGCGGAGTGTGCGCCGCCGTGACACTGAAGTTCTCCAAGGCCCGTAACGCCGGGTGGCTCGCCATCACGTTCGGCTGGGGTTTCGCCGTTCTGACGGCGGTCTACACCTCGGCACCGCTCTCCGGTGCCCACCTCAACCCGGCCGTGACGCTCGCGCTCGCCATCAAGACCGGCGACTGGAGCAACGTCCCGATCTACTGGGCGGGACAGCTGCTCGGTGCGATGATCGGTGCGACCCTGGTGTGGGTCGCCTACGCCGGCCAGTTCCAGGCCCACCTCACCGACAAGGAGATCGTGGGCGGGCCGGGCGCGCAGGCCACCACCGCCAAGGCGGTCGAGGCCCAGGAAAAGGGCGCCGGCCCCGTGCTCGGCATCTTCTCCACCGGCCCGGAGATCCGGCACACGGTGCAGAACCTCGCCACGGAGATCATCGGCACGATCGTGCTGGTGCTCGCGGTCCTCACGCAGGGCCTCAATGACAAGGGCAACGGTCTGGGCACCCTGGGCGCCCTGATCACCTCGCTGGTCGTGGTCTCGATCGGCCTCTCCCTGGGCGGCCCGACGGGCTACGCGATCAACCCGGCCCGTGACCTCGGTCCGCGTATCGTGCACGCCCTTCTGCCCCTGCCCAACAAGGGCGGCTCCGACTGGGGCTACGCCTGGATCCCGGTCGTCGGCCCACTGGTCGGCGCGGCGATCGCCGCAGGCATCTACAACGTCGCTTTTGCTTGAGATTGAGTGAGCCGTAGAAGGCTCCGCACGTAAGCACCGCGCCGTAAAGACAGCCCCTTTTAACCATGGAACTCCAGGAGCACACCGTGACCGACGCACACACCGCCGGCCCCTTCATCGCCGCCATCGACCAGGGCACGACCTCCTCGCGCTGCATCATCTTCGACCGGGACGGCCGGATCGTCTCCGTCGACCAGAAGGAGCACGAGCAGATCTTCCCGAAGCCCGGCTGGGTGGAGCACAACGCGACCGAGATCTGGACGAACGTCCAGGAGGTCGTGGCCGGAGCCGTCGAGAAGGCCGGCATCACCAGAGACGACATCAAGGCCATCGGTATCACCAACCAGCGCGAGACCACCGTGCTGTGGGACAGGAACACCGGTGAGCCCGTCCACAACGCCATCGTCTGGCAGGACACCCGCACCGACGCCCTGTGCAAGGAGCTCGGCCGCAACGTGGGCCAGGACCGCTTCCGCCGCGAGACCGGCCTGCCGCTGGCCTCGTACTTCGCCGGTCCCAAGGCCCGCTGGCTGCTCGACAACGTCGAGGGCCTGCGCGAGCGCGCCGAGGCGGGCGACATCCTCTTCGGCACCATGGACACCTGGGTCATCTGGAACCTGACCGGTGGTGTCAACGGCGGGCGGCACGTCACCGACGTGACCAACGCCTCCCGCACCCTGCTGATGAACCTGCACACCATGCAGTGGGACGACAAGATCGCCGAGTCCATCGGCGTCCCGCTCGCGATGCTGCCGGAGATCCGCTCCTCCGCCGAGGTCTACGGCGAGATCAAGGGCGGACGCCTCGGCGACCTGCTCGGCGGCATCCCGGTGGCCTCCGCGCTCGGCGACCAGCAGGCGGCCCTGTTCGGCCAGACCTGCTTCTCCGAGGGCGAGACCAAGTCGACCTACGGCACCGGCACCTTCATGGTGATGAACACCGGTGACAAGATCATCAACTCCTACTCGGGCCTGCTGACCACGGTCGGCTACCAGATCGGTGACGACAAGCCGGTCTACGCCCTGGAGGGTTCCATCGCGGTCACCGGCTCCCTGGTGCAGTGGATGCGGGACCAGATGGGGCTGATCAAGACCGCCGCCGAGATCGAGACCCTCGCGCTCTCGGTCGAGGACAACGGCGGCGCCTACTTCGTGCCGGCCTTCTCCGGCCTGTTCGCCCCGTACTGGCGCTCCGACGCCCGCGGTGTGATCGCCGGTCTGACCCGGTACGTCACCAAGGCGCACCTCGCGCGCGCCGTCCTGGAGGCCACCGCCTGGCAGACGCGGGAGATCGCCGACGCCATGACCAAGGACTCGGGTGTCGAGCTGGCGACCCTGAAGGTCGACGGCGGCATGACCTCCAACAACCTGCTGATGCAGACGCTCTCGGACGTCCTGGACGCGCCGGTGGTGCGCCCGATGGTCGCCGAGACCACCTGCCTCGGCGCCGCCTACGCCGCCGGCCTGGCCGTCGGCTTCTGGACCAGCACCGACGACCTGCGCGCCAACTGGCGGCGGGCCGCCGAGTGGACGCCCCACATGGACGCGGAGACCCGCGACCGTGAGTACAAGAACTGGCTCAAGGCCGTCGAGCGGACCATGGGCTGGATCGAGCACGAGGAGTAATTCACGATGACCACCCTGCAGAGTGTTCCGGCTCTGGGGACCCACCCGGCCTACGGCTCCAACCCGAGCCGTGCCGAGACCCGCGAGCAGTTGTCCAGGGCGACGTACGACCTCCTGGTGATCGGCGGCGGGATCCTGGGCATCTCCACGGCCTGGCATGCCGCGCAGTCGGGCCTCAGGGTGGCGCTGGTGGACGCCGGCGACTTCGCCGGCGCCACCTCCTCCGCCTCCTCCAAGCTGCTCCACGGCGGTCTGCGCTACCTGCAGACCGGCGCGGTGAAGCTGGTGGCGGAGAACCACTTCGAGCGCCGTGCGGTCTCCCGTCAGGTGGCCCCCCACCTGGCGAACCCGCTCACGTTCTACCTCCCCGTGTACAAGGGCGGGCCGCACGGCGCGGCGAAGCTCGGGGCGGGCGTGTTCGCCTACTCCGCGCTGTCGGCGTTCGGCGACGGCATAGGTCACCTGCTGTCGCCGGCCAAGGCGGCACAGGACGTGCCGGAGCTGCGCACCGAGAACCTCAAGGCCGTGGCCGTCTACGGCGACGACCAGATGAACGACGCGCGCATGGCGCTGATGACGGTCCGCGCGGCCGTCGACGCGGGCGCCGTCGTCCTCAACCACGCCGAGGTCACCGGACTGCGCTTCACCAAGGGCCGGGTCACCGGCGCCGAGCTGCGCGACCGGCTCTCCGGCGAGGAGTTCGGCGTCGACGCGCGGCTGGTGCTGAACGCGACCGGGCCGTGGGTGGACCACCTGCGCCGGATGGAGGACCCGAACGCGGCGCCGTCCATCCGGCTGTCCAAGGGCGTGCACCTGGTCCTCAAGCGGACCTCCCCCTGGAAGGCGGCGCTGGCCACCCCGATCGACAAGTACCGCATCACCTTCGCCCTCCCCTGGGAGGACATGCTGCTGCTGGGTACGACCGACGAGGAGTACGAGGGCGACCCGGCCGAGGTGTCGGTGAACGAGAAGGACATCGCCCAGATCCTGGACGAGGCCGCCTTCTCGGTCCGCGACCAGCAGCTGCGGCGGGAGCTGATCACCTACTCGTTCGCCGGCCTCAGGGTGCTGCCGGGCGGCCCCGGCGACACCGCCAAGGCCAAGCGGGAGACGGTGGTGACCGAGGGCAAGGGCGGCATGCTGTCCGTCGCGGGCGGCAAGTGGACGACGTTCCGGCACATCGGCCGCACGGTCATGCAGAAGCTGGAGTCCCTGCCGGGCCACCCGCTCGGTGACGACTTCGAGCCGATCTCCTCGCTGCCGAAGAAGCTGCCGCTGCCGGGCATCGCCAACCCGCGTGCGGTCGCGCACCGGCTCGTCGTGGACGGCCCGGCGCCCGGCCCGCGCATGGCGCCCGACACGGCCAAGCACCTGGCGACCCACTACGGTTCGCTGGCCTTCGACATCGCGCGGCTCGCCAACGACAACCCGGAGCTGGGCGAGCGCGTCCACCCCGACGCCCCGGAGATCTGGGCGCAGGTCGTCTACGCCCGGGACCACGAGTGGGCCGAGACGGTGGACGACGTGCTGCGCCGCCGCACCACCCTGACGATCCGCGGCCTGGCCACGGATGAGGTGCGCGGCAAGGTGCAGGACCTGCTCGACAAGAAGTAGGTCGACGAGCAGCGCCCACCGGCGCCCACACGACGAGGGGCGGCTCCCCGCACGGAGCCGCCCCTTTCGTCTGCGCCGTTTCGTCTGCGCCTTTCGTTTGCGCGACTCCGGGCTGCGTACGGTGTTCGTACACCGTCCCACCGGAGTGGCCGCATGACGCAGGAGCTGTCCCCCATCGCCCGCATCCGCCGTACCGGGCTGCCGCCGTACGCCGTGGTGGTGGGCGACCCGGCGCGGGTGGCGACCGTCGCCGCGCTGCTGGAGGGGGCCGCGGAGCTCTCGTACCACCGCGAGTACCGGGTGTTCACCGGGAGTTGGAAGGGGCTGCCGGTGACGGTGGCCTCGCACGGAGTGGGTGCGCCGGGCGCGATCCTGCTGTTCCAGGAGCTGGCGGACGCGGGCATCCACACCGTCCTGCGGTTCGGCACGGCGGGCGCGATGAGGCCGGGGATCGGCGACGGCGACCTGGTGATCGCGGAGGCGGCCGTGCGCGACGACGGGGTCACCCAGCAGTTGCTGCCGCCCGAGTACCCCGCGGTGGCCGCGCCGGAGGCGGTCTTCGCCCTTCAGCGGGCGGCCCGCGAGGCGGGCGTGCCGCACCACCGGGGGATCGTCTGGACGCGGGCGGCGTTCCAGCCGGGCCTGATCCCTCTCGACGCCTACGAGCGGGCGGGCCTGGTCGCGATCGAGATGGAGCTGTCCGCGCTGCTGGTGACCGCCTCGCTGCGCGGACTGGTCGCGGGCGGGGTGCTCGTGGTGGACGGCGTCAACGCCGACGAACTCCTCGACGAGGCGTCCCCGTTCTCGGCGGGCGCCTACGACCCGCACCGTGAGGTCGTCGCCCGGGGCGTGGAGCGCGGCACGGTGGTCGCGCTGGAGGCGCTGCGGCTGCTGGCGGAGGGGGACGCGGGATGAGCGAGCGCGTCGATCTGCTGGTGCACGGCGGTGACGTGCTGACGGTCGACGACGCCGGAACGGTCGTACCGGAGGGAGCCGTCGCCGTACGGGGCGGGGGGATTCTCGCGGTCGGGCCGGCCGGGGAGCTGCGGGCCCGGTACGCGGCGGACGAGGAGGTCGACGCCGGTGGCTGTCTGGTGCTGCCGGGCCTGGTCAACGCCCACACCCACCTGGCGATGACACTGCTGCGCGGCAGCGCCGACGACGTCACGCTGCAGGGCTTCCTGGAGCGCGTGCTGCGCCGGGAGGCCGAGTTGCTGTCGCCGCAGCATGTGGCGGCGGGGGTACGGGCGGCCGTCGCCGAGAGCGTACGGGCCGGGGTGACCTCGGCGCTCGACATGTACTGGTTCCACGAGGTGGCGGAGCGGGTCGCGCTGGGGGCGGGCTGGCGGCTGTTGGCGGGGCCCACCTTCATCGATGTCCCGGACTCCCCCGACGGCAGGCCCTACCGGGAGCGCATGGAGTGGGCGCGCCGGGACCTGGCCGGGCGGACCGGGCAGCGGCCGGGGTTCCGACCGGTCGTGTTCGCGCACTCCACCTACACCCTGAGCCCTGATCAGCTGACGGAGATCGCCGCGCTGGCGCGGGAGCTCGGGGCACTGCTGCACCTGCACGCCGCGGAGAACGCGACGGAGGTCGCCACCGTCCGGGCGCGGTACGCCAGGCGGCCGGTCGAGCTGCTGGACTCGCTCGGTCTGCTCGGCCCCGATGTGCTGCTCGCGCACGCCGTCGATCTGACCGGCCCGGAGATCGCCGCGCTGGCCCGTACCGGCACCGCGGTCGCGCACTGCCCGGTGTCCAACCTCAAGCTGGGCTGCGGGATCGCGCCGGTGCCACGGTTGCTGGACGCGGGGGTGACCGTCGGGCTCGGCACGGACGGTGCGGTCAGCTCCAACACGCTGGACGTGTTCGACGCGATGCGGCAGGCGGCGCTGGTGCACAAGGCGTCCGGTGACCCGACCGCGGTGGGTGCCGAGCAGGCGGTGCGGATGGCGACGATCGAGGGCGCCCGGGCGCTGGGCCTGGGCGACCTGCTGGGCTCGCTGGAGGTGGGCAAGCGGGCCGACCTGATCGTGCTCGGCCTCGGGCGGCCGCATCTGCGTCCCCGGCACGACGTGTGGTCGGCCCTCGCGTACGCAGCGCACTCGGCGGATGTGCGGGACACGGTCGTCGACGGGCGGATCCTGATGCGGGACCGGGTGCTGACGACGCTCGACGAGGCGGCGGCGCTGGCGGAGCTGGAGGCGGTGGGCTGAACGGCCCACGGCGGGCGGCCCACCGCGTATCACGAGGTGACGACGGAAGTCCTCGGTTCCGTTCAGCACATCGGCCCTCATAATGACGCGAGACATCGGATCTATGAGCCACCTGGGAGGCCCGTCATGGCCGTCACCGACGAGGCGATCGAGAAGATCAAGGAAATGATCGTCTCCGGTGAGCTGCGTCCGGGCGACCGCCTGCCCAAGGAGAGCGAGCTCGCCGCGGGGCTGGGGCTGTCCCGCAACTCCCTGCGCGAGGCCGTGCGCGCCCTGTCGCTGATCCGCATCCTGGACGTGCGGCAGGGCGACGGCACCTACGTGACGAGCCTCGACCCCCAGCTGCTGCTGGAGGCGATGAGCTTCGTCGTGGACTTCCACCGTGACGACACCGTGCTGGAGTTCCTCGCGGTGCGCCGCATCCTGGAGCCGGCCGCGACGGCCTTGGCGGCCTCCCGCATCAGCGAGCGGCAACTGGACGCGCTGACCGCCCAGTTGGACGAACTGGGCCCCGAACCCTCGGTGGAGGAGCTGGTCGCCTCCGACCTGGAGTTCCACCGGGGGATCGTGCAGAGCGCCGGCAACTCGGTGCTGTGCTCCCTGCTGGACGGCCTGTCCGGGCCCACCACTCGGGCCCGGATCTGGCGCGGCCTCACCCAGGAGGACGCGATCGGCCGCACCCTGCACGAGCACCGGGCGATCCTCGGCGCCCTGCGCGACCGGGACGCGGAGGCGGCCCGCTCGTGGGCGACCGTGCACATCGCGTCCGTCGAGCAGTGGCTGCGCTCGACCCTGTGAGGCTGCACGGGGTGGGCGACCTTGTGGGCCACCCGTGCAGCGTGCCGGACCGGTAGGCGATCATGGGTGTTCGACGGCCCCGGACGGGGCAGTCATCCGTTCACTCCCCCGTGGCAGGGGACTGCGGGCGCCCCCACCGCACGCCGTAAGGTTGGGGCGTACGTGAGGGCACGTCGGAAGGAGGCGCTGGGTGATCGAGCTCGAGGGGGTTCCCGAGCTGATCGACCCGGTCATGGTGGCCGCGTTCGAGGGCTGGAACGATGCCGGCGACGCCGCCTCCACCGCGGTCGCGCATCTGGACAGGGAATGGAAGGGCGAGGTCTTCGCGGCGCTGGACGCCGAGGACTACTACGACTTCCAGGTGAACCGCCCCACAGTGTTCATGGAGGCCGGGGTCCGCAAGATCACCTGGCCCACGACCCGGCTCTCGGTGGTCCGCGTCGGCGGTGAGAAGCCGCGTGACCTGGTGCTGGTCCGCGGCATCGAACCGTCGATGCGCTGGCGCTCGTTCTGCAACGAGCTGCTGGGCTTCGCCCACGAACTGGGCGTGGAGCTGGTGGTGATCCTCGGCGCCCTGCTCGGAGACACCCCGCACACGCGTCCGGTCCCGATCAGCGGGACCACGTCCGACCCGGACCTGGCCCGCCGGATGGACCTGGAGGAGACCAAGTACGAGGGCCCCACGGGCATCGTGGGCGTCCTGCAGGAGGCGTGCACGCACGCGGGCGTTCCGGCCGTGTCGCTGTGGGCGGCGGTCCCGCACTACGTGTCGCAGCCGCCGAACCCGAAGGCCACGCTGGCCCTCCTCAACCGTCTGGAGGACCTCCTCGACCTGCGCATCCCGCTCGGCGAACTGCCGGAGGACGCGCGCGCCTGGCAGCTCGGCGTGGACCAGCTGGCCGCCGAGGACAGCGAGGTCGCCGAGTACGTGCAGACGTTGGAGGAGGCCCGGGACACCGCCGAGCTGCCGGAGGCGTCGGGCGAGGCGATCGCCCGCGAGTTCGAGCGGTATCTGCGGCGCCGGGATGTCAGCCCGCCCGGCGGGCACGCCACGGCGGACGGCGGCGAGGGCGGTCCGTTCCTGCGCGACAACCCCGGCGGCCGTACCCGTCCGCCGAAGCCGCCGCGGACGGGCGGCGAGGACGAGGATCCGCCGGAGGACTGAGCGGAGCGGGGGCGGTGCGCAACTGCGCACCACCCCCGCTCGGTGGTCGACGGAACCGCGCTCAGAGAGCCACGCCGAGCAGCGCGTCCACGGCCCGTGACACGACGCCGGGCGCCCCGGTGTCCGTGCCGCCGCCCTCCTGCTGGAGTGCGACCCAGCGGTCGACCGCGGCGAGCGCGGAAGGCGCGTCCAGGTCGTCGGCGAGGGCGTCGCGGATCTCCTCGACCAGTGCGTCGGCGGACGGCCCGTCGGGCCGGGAGACGGCGGCACGCCAGCGGTCGAGCCGCGCCACGGCGTCCTCGAGCACCTGGTCGGTCCACTCCCAGTCGGACCGGTAGTGGTGGGCGTGCAGCGCGAGCCGGATGGCGGCCGGGTCGACGCCGTCGCGCCGCAGCCGGGAGACGAAGACCAGGTTGCCCTTGGACTTGGACATCTTCTCGCCGTCCAGGGCGACCATGCCGGCGTGGACGTACGCCTTGGCCATGGGGAACTCGCCGGTCAGCACCTGGGCGTGCGAGGCGCCCATCTCGTGGTGCGGGAAGGCGAGGTCGGAGCCGCCGCCCTGGACGTCGAAGCCCATGCCGAGGTGGTCCAGGGCGATGGCCACGCACTCGATGTGCCAGCCGGGGCGGCCACGGCCGAGCGAGCCGCCGTCCCAGCTGGGCTCGCCGTCGCGGGCGGCCATCCACAGCATCGGGTCGAGCGGGTTCTTCTTGCCGGGCCGGTCGGGGTCGCCGCCGCGCTCCGCGGAGAGCAGGCGCATGGCGGCGGCGTCCAGGCGGGAGACCTTGCCGAAGTGGGGGTCGGACTCGACGGAGAAGTAGATGTCCCCCTCGAGTTCGTACGCGGCCCCGAGGTCCCGGAGGCGCTCGACCAGGGGCACGATGCCGGGTATCGCCTCCACTGCGCCTATGTAGTGCCGCGGGGGCAGCATCCGGAGCGCGGTCATGTCCTCACAGAACAGGGCGGTCTCCCGCTCGGCGAGGGCCACCCAGTCGACGTTGTCGCGCTGGGCGCGCTCGAGGAGGGGGTCGTCGACGTCGGTGACGTTCTGGACGTAGTGGACCTGGCGCTTGGTGTCGAGCCACACGCGCTGGACGAGGTCGAACGCGTTGTAGGTCGCCGCGTGACCCATGTGGGTCGCGTCGTACGGGGTGATCCCGCAGACGTAGATACGGGCGACGGGACCGGGGTCGAGGGTGACCAGGCCCCCGGTCGCGGTGTCGTGGATCCTCAGGTCGCGGCCCTGACCAGGCAGGGCGGGGACCTCGGAAGCGGGCCAGGCATGCATGTCATGAGCGTAACCGGCGGGAAGTTCTGTCCACGAACCGGATCGGGCGGGATGGGCAGCGAATGACCGGGAAGACGCTCTTGCGGGAACCGCGCCCGTGTGCATGCTCGCCCCGCACCGCTGCGCCCACCGCCGCCCTGCCGCACCTCGCGGCTCCTCCTGAGAGCTCCGAACAAAATGGGCGCGCCGCGAGCTGATCGGACTCTCACTGTGTTCGGAGCTCTAAACCGGCGGCCACGGAATGGCCGGCCACTCCCCGCTCGGCTCGGGGTGACGGCCCGACTCCAGCAGCGCTTCCACCCGCATCCGCGTCGCCCGGACCTCCGCAGGGCTGATCAGTGAGGCCAGGCGGGTGGCCAGGTCACCGCCCTCCTCCAGGGCCTCCTTCAGCCCCTTGAGGACCTCCACCGCCTCCCCCGTCAGCGGCTCCCCCGCCCAGCCCCACAGCAGCGTCCGCAACTTGTTCTCGACGTTGAACGTGACCCCGTGGTCGATGCCGTACAGCCGCCCCTCGGCCGCCGGCAGCAGATGGCCCCCCTTGCGGTCCGCGTTGTTGATGACCGCGTCGAGGACGGCGAGCCGCCGCAGCCGCTCGTCGTCGGCGTGTACGAGCAGTGCCGTCCGATCGTCGCCGACCTCCGCGAGACCGATCGCCTTCCAGCCGGGCCCGGGCTCCTCCCCCTCCACCAGGGCGAGAAGTTCATGGTCGGGCACGGTCTCCACCCACAGCTGACACATGCCCTCGCCGTACGGGCCGTCGCGCAGCACGGTGGGCGGCACGAGCCCCCAGCCGGTCGCCTCGGACACCTCGTAAGCGGCGACCTCGCGCTGGGCGAGCGTCCCGTCCGGGAAGTCCCACAGGGGCCGCTCCCCGGCGACGGGCTTGTAGACGCAGGTGGCTTCCTGTCCGTCGTGGGAGACCGTGCAGTACAGCGCCGCGTTGGAGGCCTCGCGGATGCGTCCGCGCACGGTCAGCTCGCCCTCGGCGAGCAGTTCGGCCGTGGTCACGCTCCGCGGCGGTATCCGTTCTGGCGCGGACATACGTGTCCTTCCGGGTCGAGCGGGAGGCTGCACAGCGGGCACGGCGGCCGCCCGGCGTTGACGACGTCGAGGGCGCGCTTGGCGAAGGCTCTCGCCTGCGCGCCGGTGAGCCGGACCCGGAGCATCGGCGGACCGTTCTCCTCGTCCTGCAGCAGCCGCTCCTCGGCCTCGGCGAGGTCCTCCTCGGAGTCGGCGTCCAACTCGACGAGGGCCTGGGCCTCGACGATCATGCGCTGTTCCTCGGCGTCCCAGGCGAGAGCCATGGTGCCGACACGGAACTCCTCCTCGATGGGTGTCTCCAGAGGGGCCGTGTCGGTGATCTCCGCGGGGGCCACGGCGGGGACCGCGGCACTGCCGCCGCTGCGCCGCACGACCTCGTCGAGCAGCTCGTCCATGCGCTCGGCGAGCGCCGCGACCTGGGTCTTCTCCAGGGCCACGCTCGTCACCCGGGGTCCGGCCGAGGCCTGCAGGAAGAAGGTACGGCGCCCGGGCAGCCCGACCGTACCGGCCACGAAGCGGTCCGGGGGGTCGTAGAGGAACACCTGACGGGACACGTCCTGTCTCCATTGGATCGGGGTCGGGACCGGCTGACGGCGCCGGTCCTGTGGGTTGCTGACACGTACGCTGAACAACTACTGCGCTCGTTCGACCGCTTCACCCTACTGCGGTCGACGATCACGGTGCGCCCGCACCGCCCCCGACCGGGGCGTCCGGATCCGACGGTTCCGCACGCGGTACGAGGGAGGCGAAATCGCCGGTGTCACCGAGACGAACGAGAAATGGCCGCAGCCGGGTGTAACGGATCGCGGTGATGGAACACGGTTCCACGGAGATCCGCTGGAAGAGGTCGAGATGAAGTCCGAGTGCGTCCGCGACGAGGGACTTGATGATGTCGCCGTGCGAGCACATGAGGTAGACGGCGTCGGCGCCGTGGTCGCGCTCCACGCGCGCGTTCCACTCCCGTACGGCCTCCGCGGCGCGGGTCGCCATCGCCCGCATCGACTCGCCGCCGGGAAACGCCGCCGCCGACGGGTGCGCCTGGACGACCTCCATCAGCGGCTCGTCCTTCAGCTCGGCGAGCTTGCGGCCGGACCAGTCGCCGTAGTGGCACTCGCCGATCCGGTCGTCGGTGTGGGCGCGCAGCTCGGGGCGGGTGTCGAGGAGCGGCTGGACGGTCTCCTGGCAGCGCTGCAGGGGGCTGGTGACGACTTCGGCGATCGGCAGCTCGGCAAGCCGCCCGGGCAGGGCCGCGGCCTGCGCGGCGCCCCGCTCGTCGAGGGCGACGCCGGGCGTCCAGCCGGCGAGGAGTCCCGCGGTGTTGGCGGTGGAGCGTCCGTGCCGGACGAGGAGCAACGTGGGCATGACGACCAGCGTAGGTCTTGTCGTCAAACCACCGTCGGCGCCCGAGTGGCCGTGAGAGGAGCCTGTGCTCCGTGATCGTCGACTGCGCCGTCTACCGCGACGGACGCCGCAACGAGGGGCCGGAGGACCTCTCCACCGCGCTGGACCAGGCGCGCGCCTCGTCGGACACGTTCGTGTGGATCGGCCTGTACGAGCCGACGGAGGACGAGTTCGAGCTGGTCACCAAGGTGTTCGGGCTGCATTCGCTGGCCGTGGAGGACGCCCTGAAGGCGCACCAGCGGCCCAAGCTGGAGGTGTACGAGGACTCGCTGTTCATGGTCCTCAAGCCGGTGTCGTACGAGCCGGAGAGCGACACCGTCTCCACCGGTGAGCTGATGGTGTTCCTCGGCGACTCGTTCGTGGTCACCGTGCGCCACGGCGTGGACATGCCGCTCGGGGACGTCCGTCGCCGTCTGGAGCAGCAGCCGGAGATGCTGCGGCACGGGCCCACGGGGGTGCTGTACTCCATCACGGACTCGATCGTCGACCACTATCTGGAGGTGGCGACCGAACTCGGCACCGATCTGGAGGAGCTGGAGGCGGAGGTCTTCTCGCCGTCCGTCGGAGGCTCGCGGAACACGGCGTCGCGGATCTACGCCTTCAAACGGCAGGTCCTGGAGTTCCGGCGGGCGACCGTGCCGCTGGCACCGCCGACGGCCCGGCTGGCGGGGCAGGGCGCGTACGGTGCGCCGGTGCCGTTCGTGCACGAGAGGTCGCGGCCCTTCTTCCGGGACGTCAACGACCATCTGACCCGGGTGAACGAGTCGGTGGAGAGCCTGGACCGACTGGTGTCGGACGTCCTGTCGGCGCATCTGGCGCAGACGAGCGTGCGGCAGAACGACGACATGCGGAAGATCTCGGCGTGGGCGGCGATGGCCGCCGTCCCGACGATGATCGCGGGCATCTACGGCATGAACTTCGACCACATGCCGGAGCTGCACTGGGTGTGGTCCTACCCGACGGTGATCGCCATCATGGCAGTGCTGGAGGTGCTGCTGTACCGGCTGTTCAAGCGGCGGGGCTGGTTGTAGCCGGACCGTCGAGGGCGTTGCGCCGCTCGGGCGTCCGCAGGGTCACCATGCGCCGCCGGCCGATGAGCCGCTCGTAGGCGTAGACGAGGTGGATCCCGGCAGCGAGCAGCGCCGATCTCGCCCTGGACCAGCCGAGGATGCGTGCCATGTGGGCCATGACCGCGAGGCTGACGTCCCGGTGGACGCGGATCTCGGCCAGCGCGCACGCGCGCAGGGTGCGCCGGATGAGCCGGCGGTGTCCGGCGGCGGTGAAGCGCAGCAGTTCCTCGTGGGTGTAGGCCAGGTGGTTGTCCTCGTCGTCGGAGATCATCCGCACGGCCCGGCCGACGTCCGGGTCGTCCCCGAAGTGCTCGCGCAGCATGAGCATCTGCTCGGCGGCGCGCTGTTCGGTGACCCGGCTGTGTGCCAGGTAGACGATGATGTCCCGCACGGTGAGCGGCTGGTCCGCCTTGAGCTTCGCGTGCGCCAGACCGATGCCGCAGCGCTCCAGGAGCATCGTGTAGTCGGTTTCCGGAGGCACCAGTACGGGTTCCAGGCCACGCTTCTTCAGCAGTGCGTGGAAGATGCGTCCGTGCTTGTCCTCGTCCGCGCCGTGGCGGGCGATCTTGGGGGCGAGCGCGCGCTCGCTCTCGGGTACCAGTTGGGCGATGCGCCCGTTCTCCCAGCCGCCCTGCGCCTCCCCGCTGGCCGCGATGGAGCAGAACAGCCGGAACGACTCGTCGTGGTCGAGGATCTCCTGGAACAGGCTCTTGGCCGACAGCATGGGCGCACCTCTCTACAGGACTCCGCGACGATCGAGCCAAACCGAGTCAAATCGGGCCCTGGAGGTGCCGCAACAGCTGTGTGGGGGCTGCTCGGCCGAAAGGAGGAGGGGCCGGCCGGGGCGGGGCCGTAACCGGGCGGGCGGCCGAGCGTTGTTCCCGGTGACGGCCGTGGCGGGGAAGACCCCCGAGCCCCCACCACGGCCGTGGAGACTTTTTTGCCGCCTCCTTCGTCCGTTACGCGAGCCCGGCCCGCTCCAGGGCTTCGACTCCGGCCCGCAGCGAGGCGATCCGCTCGTCCAGGGTGAAGCCCGCGGGCGCCAGGGTGAGCGTGGTGACGCCCGCCGCGGCGTAGGCCTTCATGCGGTCGGCGATCCGGTCGACGGAGCCGAGCAGGGTGGTCCGGTCGATCAGCTCGTGCGGGATGGCGGCCGCGGCACCCTGCTTGTCACCGGACAGGTACTTCTCCTGGATCTCGGCGGCGGCCTTCTCGTAGCCCATGCGCTGGGCGAGTTGGTTGTAGAAGTTCTGCTTGCGGCTGCCCATACCGCCGACGTACAGCGCGGTGTAGGGGCGGAAGGTGTCGGCGAGCGTGGCCACGTCCTTGTCGTCGCCGAGGGCGAGCGGGAGCGTGGGGCAGACGTCGAAGCCGTCCAGGGTCTTGCCGGCCTTCTCGCGCCCGGCGCGCAGGTACCGGATCGCCGTCTCCTCGAGGTGGTCGGCGGAGGGGAAGATCAGCAGGGCGCCGTCGGCGATCTCGCCGGTCTGCTCAAGGTTCTTCGGGCCGATGGCGGCGATGTAGAGCGGGATGTGCTCGCGCTGCGGGTGCACGGTCAGCTTGATCGGCTTGCCGGGGCCTCCGGGCAGCGGCAGCGTCCAGTGCCGGCCCTCGTACGTCAGCCGCTCGCGCGTCATCGCCTTCCGTACGATCTCGACGTACTCACGGGTGCGGGCGAGCGGCTTGTCGAACTTGACGCCGTACCAGCCCTCGGAGACCTGCGGCCCCGACACGCCGAGGCCGAGACGGAAGCGGCCGCCGGACAGCGAGTCGAGGGTGGCGGCGGTCATCGCGGTCATCGCGGGCTGGCGGGCCGGGATCTGGAAGATGGCGGAGCCGACGTCGATGCGCTCCGTCCTGGCGGCGACCCAGGACAGCACGGTGGCCGCGTCGGAGCCGTAGGCCTCGGCGGCCCAGCACACCGCGTATCCGAGCCGGTCGGCCTCCTGGGCCACGGCGAGGTTGTCCGCGTCCATTCCGGCGCCCCAGTAGCCGAGGTTGATCCCGAGCTGCATGGCCCATTCCCCTTACCGATCAGTAACGTCCCTTGAAGGCAGACCTTAGCGTGGGCGTGAGCCCCCCGGAAATCCCCGGAGGACTCGGGGAAATCGGTTGTCCACAGGCCCCCCATGAGGCGAGTTCAGGCCGTAATCTCGGCGTCCATGGAGCAGAGGCATCTCGGCCGTACCGGCCTTCGTGTGTCGCGGATCGGGCTCGGCACCCTGACCTGGGGCCGCGACACGGACGAGCACGACGCCGCGGAGCAGTTGAAGGTGTTCTGGGAGGCCGGCGGGACCCTCGTCGACACGGCGGACGTGTACGGGGACGGGGAGGCCGAGTATCTGCTCGGGCGGCTCATGGACGGCCTCGTGCTTCGCCGGGATCTGGTGATCTCCACGAAGGCGGGCAGCGTGCCCGACCCGGACCGCCGCTTCGACTGCTCGCGCGGTCACCTGCTCGGCGCCCTGGACGCCTCGCTCGCCCGCCTGGGCACGGATTACGTCGACGTCTGGCACGTCCACGCCTTCGACCCGTACACCCCGCTGGAGGAGACCCTCCAGGCGCTCGACCTGGCGGTCGGCAGCGGCCGGGCGCGGTATGCGGGGGTGTCCAACTTCTGTGGCTGGCAGCTGGCGAAGGCGGCCACCTGGCAGCTGGCGGCGCCGGGCGTGCGGACCCGGATCGCCAGTACGCAGATGGAGTACTCGCTGCTGCAGCGAGGAGTGGAGCGGGAGGTGCTGCCCGCCGCGCTGGACCTGGGGGTCGGGCTGCTGCCGTCGTCCCCACTGGGCCGGGGAGTGCTGACCGGCAAGTACCGGCACTCGACACCGGCCGATTCGCGGGGGGCGTCGGAGCACATGGGGCCGTTCGTCGCGCCCTACCTCGACGACACGGCGAGCAGCATCGTCGACGCGGTGCAGACGGCCGCCGACGGGCTCGCCACCACTCCGTTGCAGGTGGCGCTGGCGTGGGTGCGGGACCGGCCCGGGGTGGTCGCGCCGATCGTCGGCGCGCGCAATGCGCAGCAGCTCACGGCGGCGTTGTCAGTGGAGGCGCTTAGTCTTCCGGACGAGATCTGCCGGGCGCTGGACGATGTGTCGGCCCCGGTGCACCGCTATCCCGATCACGACTGGAGCACGCTGTGAGCACGGACCCGGAGACGACGGAGACGGCCCCTCGGGCGGAGGACGGGGCCGGGACCGCCGGGGGCGGCGGCGCGGGGAGCGACAGGGCCGCGGACCCGGGGCCCGCGCAGGGGCCCGCGGAGGGCGTGGGGGACGAGGCGCCGGCGGCCGGCGGCCCGGACACGGCGGACGGCTCCCCTGGTCCCTCGCAGGACGGCGGCGGCGAGGGCGCCGTGCCCGAGATGTCCGAAGCGGAGGCCGAGCTGGCCGCTCAGCGCTTGGAGCGGGAGCGGATCGAGCGGCGGAAGGCCGCCAAGCAGGGGCCCATCGAGGCCGGTGGGAAGCTCAGCGGTAAGGCCGCCGACCTGCTGGCCGCCGTGCGGGCCGTGGAGAGCGGTGAGAAGCCGGTGGCGAGCGCCTTCAGCGAGCCGGCGCCCACACCGCGCCGCGCCACCGAGCCGGTGCGGCGCCCCGAACCCGAGGCGGCCGCCGCGGTGCCTCCCGCCGCCGAGACCGTGGCGGCCGTGCGGGCCGTCCTGGCCGAGGGCGGCGCCCCGGACGCCCTCGCCCTCCAGGTCACCGAGGCGCTCGGTGACGGCGCGGAGGAGCGGCTGCGCTCGGATCCCTGGCTGCTGCTGCGCGTCTTCGGAGTACGGCCCGAGCAGGCCGACACCTTCGCCCGCGCCCTGCTCGGCGCTCAGTGCCGCCCGGACGACGAGCGCCGGGCCAGGGCGATGACGGTCTGGCTGCTGGAACAGGCGGCCCTGGCCGGGCACACCGCCCTGGAGGTCCCTGCCCTGGAGGCGGCGCTCGCCCGGCGCCAGGTGCCGGACCCCGAGGCGGCCGTGCGCGGCACCATCGCGGAGGCTGAGGCCCTGGTCTTCCAGGACGCCCTGGAGGCGGCCCCACCGGGCGGCGACGAGGACCAGGAGCGCCCGGTCCGGGTACTGATCGGCCTGGAGCGGTACGCGCTCGCGGAGGAAAGCCTCGCCGACGGACTGGCCCGGCTGGTCAACTCCGTGCCGAAGGAGGACGGCGCGGCGGAGGACTGGCAGCGGGAGGCCCGGTCGACGGCGGGTTCCGCGGCGGAACTGATCGGTGCGGTCGCGGGTCACGGCCTGGTGCTGCACACCGGGTCGGAGACGTCCCGCATCGAGCCGGCGACGCTGCTGCGTGCGGCACGCCGGCTCGGGCTGCGCGCCTGGGCCGCCACGCACAGCCCGTCCGGCCGCGACCGGTTCGCCGCGCTGCTCGCCCGGCTCGACCTGCCGGACGACGAGCGGTCCCGCCCGCCGATCGCCACGGTCGCGGGCCTCCTGTCCGGTGCGGAGGGTCCGGGGCGGGACCTCGACGGCGCGCTGGACCTCGATCTGCTCATCGTGCTGGACGCGCCGCAGCTGGATGTGGAGACGGCGGCCCTGTTCGTCGAGTCGCTGCCCGACGGGGCCCGGCTGGTGCTGAGCGGTGACCCGGGCGTGCTGTGGTCGGTCGGCCCCGGGCGCGTGTTCGGGGACCTGCTCGCGGCCCGTGTGTGCCCGCAGATCGCCTCACGGACCCCCGACCCGGGCCCGCTCGGCGAACTGGTCTCCGCGATCGGCGTCGGGGAGCTGCC
The DNA here is from genome assembly GCF_042891915.1 of Streptomyces sp. NPDC001848. Lineage (NCBI taxonomy): Bacteria > Bacillati > Actinomycetota > Actinomycetes > Kitasatosporales > Streptomycetaceae > Streptomyces > Streptomyces sp. NPDC001848. Next base: position 183,664 of record NZ_JBIATP010000011.1, read on the forward strand.
ACAGGTCGACGCGCCCGGCAAGGAGGTCGTGATCGTGCCGGTTCGGGACGCCGGGGAGGCGGTGCACCGGACCGTGCAGCTGGTCGCGGATTCGGTGCCGCGGGCGATCGGGGTTCCGGCGGAGGAGACGCAGGTGATCACGCCGGGGCACGGCGGCGCGGCGGGCACCCGCGCGCTGAACGCGGCGCTCAAGGAGCGGCTCAACCCGGGCCCGGGCCGCTTCGGGGGCTTCGACCCCGGCGATCGGATCGCCTACTCCCCCGCGCCGGGGCGCACGCTGCCGGGCCGGGTCGTGAAGGGCGACGCCGAGGGGCTGCACCTGGAGTGCGCGGGCGTCCCCGTGGTCGTACCGAAGGAGGGGGTGGAGCAGACCGTGCGGCACGGCTGGGCGCTGACCGCGCACCAGGCGGTGGGACAGCGGTGGCCGGCGGTGGTCGTGGTGCTGCCGGGCGACGCCGCCCAGAGCCTCACGCGGCCGTGGGTCTACACGGCCTTCGGCCGCGCCGTCCGCCACCTGTCGGTGGTACACGGCGCGGACCAGGCCCTGCCGCGGGCCGTGGCGGAGATCCAGGCCAAGCCGCGTACGACCCGCCTGCTCGCGCTGCTGAGGCCCCAGGTCCCGATGCCGGACTGACAGCGGGCCCGCCACTACGCCAGGGGCCGACGGTGCCGTGGGGCCCAGGTCGCACGGCACCGCCAGGGAACCCTCGCTAACGGTCCAACGGTTCCAGGTCCTCGTCGTCGTCCAGCTCGAGCTCGTCGTCCTCCAGCTCCTGGTCGTCCTCCAGCTCCTGGTCGTCCGCCTCCTCGTCGAACACGGAGCTGACGTCGAAGCGGCAGACCACCTGCTGGGGATCGACCTGCTCGAAGGGCGCCTCCAGCCACTCCCCCGGCTCGGCCGGTTCCTCCGCGGCCACCACCCACAGCGTGGAGTCGCCCTCCTCCAGGCCGAACTCCTTGTGCCGGGAGGCGATCTCGTCCGGTTCGAACTCCCCGAAGAGTACGCCGAGCGCGCCGTGGACGGTGCCGGCCGACGACGTCGGCGCGGGCTCCTCCTCCGCGGCCACCACCCGCTCCGCCTGTGCCAGCAGCCGCTGGGGCTCCGCCACCGCGTAGTCCCGGCGGATCAGCACGCTCAGCGCGTTCGGTTCCTCGGGGCCCGTGTACGGCGGAAGCGGCTCCTCCGCGCCGGGGATCTCGAAGGGGGTGACTTCGTCGTAGCGGTCGTAGAGCAGCTCGTCGTACTCCTCGGCCGCCGCGGCCAGCTCGTTGAACGCCTCGTAGACGGCCGGGTCGTCCTCACCCGTCCTGCGCTCGACCGCGGCAAGGTGGCGGTCGAGCGCGGTCTTGACCGCCTCGGCGGCGGCACGTACCTCGGCAGCGGTGGGCTGCGCAGCATCAGACATAGTGCAGACGCTATCCGTACCGGGCCCCAGCCCGCACAATAGATGCGATGCCGGAATACGAATTTGTCGACGTGTATGTGCCTCGCGGGGTCTCCCGCAAGGACGCCACACGTCTGCTGACGGACCATGCCGAGTACGGACACTGGGAGTTGGACCGCCTGAGCCTGCTGCGCGACGGCAGCCGCAAGGTGCGGTTGCGCCGGCGGATCATCCGCCAGGTGCGCGCCACGTGGTGAGTAAAGGTGACTGAAACGGATCGGGCCCCGCACGGACGGGGCCCGATCCGTATCGCCCGCCACGGGGCAGGCGGACGGTGCCGGTGCCGTTACGCGTGCGCCCGCGCCCTGCGGTAGAGCAGCGCGCCACCGAGCAGGGCTCCCGCGCCGGCCGGCACCAGGAGGCCGAGCGGCAGGTCGCTACCGGTGTGGGCGAGCTGTGCGGTGGCCGCGGGCTGAGTGACGGACTGCCCGCCGGGGTGGTTGATGTGCCGGCCGCCGCCCGGCTGCTGCGGCGTACCGGGGTGGCGCGGCGTGGCCGGAGGCGTGGTGCTGCCGCCGCCGGGAGGTGTGGTGCCGCCCCCGCCGCCTGGAGGCGTGGTGCCGCCCCCGCCGCCGGGGGGCGTGGTGCCGCCGCCACCCGGAGGTGTCGTGCCGCCCCCGCCACCGGGAGGCGTGGTGCCGCCCCCGCCGCCGGGTGGGGTGGTGGAGTGGCCGCCGCCCGGGTTGGCGCAGTCGTTGCCGCCCGCCGGGTTGCCGACCCCGCCCACGTTGACGGAGTTGCCGCAGACGTTCACCGGGACGTCCACCGGCACCTGCACGGTGTTGCCGGAGCCGACGCCGGGCGAGTCGCTGGTGTGCCCGCCGGCGTGGGCGCCGCCCCCGCCGCCGGAGTGGCCGCCGGTGTTCACGCACGTGTTGCCGGCCGCCGGGTTGAGCAGCCCGATGACGTTCACGGTGTTGCCGCAGACGTTCACCGGGACGTGCACGGGCGCCTGCACCAGGTTGCCCGACAGCACACCGGGCGAGTTGGTGGCGGAGCCGTTCGCTCCGGCGTCGGCGTGCGCGTAGCCGCCGGTGACGGCGAGGACTCCGGTCGCCGCCGCCATGGTCATCAGGCCCTTGCGGGTGACCTGTCGCATTGCTGATTTCCCTGTCTTCGAGCTGGTCGTGGACCTTCGGAAGGCATCCGGCGCGGTGGGCGCGGACGCGGAGGAACCGGTCGGCCCCGGAGCACATGGCACGCACTCCGGGGCCGACGGACTCACACCCTCACGGGGTTCGGGCCCCTCATGGGGTGAGGCACCACGTCAGTGGTTGATGCAGGTGTTGCCGAAGGCGGGGTTCAGCAGCCCGATCACCGAGATCGTGTTGCCGCAGACGTTCACCGGGACGTGCACCGGAACCTGGACCACATTGCCGGACACGACACCCGGGGAGTGCGTGGCGGCACCCTGGGCGCCCGAGTCGGCGACAGCCAGACCCGCACCCGCGAGAACCAGTCCACCGGTGGCAGCCGCAGCAGCGACGACCTTCTTGATCATTATTCCTCCTTGTTGGCAAAGCGATCCAAGCCTCGGACCGCATCACGTGTAACGAGGAGGGAGTAATGGAGCTACGAGCGTATGGTCGCATTCACTCGTCCCGGCGTGTTCCCGTACACGCTGGCGAATTGCGTACGGGAACGACGCCCGCTCAGGATGCGTCGATGAAGCGGTCCAGCACCCGCACGCCGAACTGCAGCGCGTCCACCGGAACCCGCTCGTCGACCCCGTGGAACATGCCCGCGAAGTCCAGCTCCGGCGGCAGCTTGAGGGGCGCGAAGCCGAAGCCGCGGATGCCGAGGTCGTCGAAGGACTTGGCGTCCGTGCCGCCGGAGAGCATGTACGGGATCGCCTTCGCGGCCGGGTCCTCGGCCAGCAGCGCCGACTGCATGGCGTCCACGAGCGCCCCGTCGAAACCGGTCTCGACGGCCTTGTCGGCGTGCACGTCCTCGCGCCGGACGTTCGGCCCGAGGATCCGGTCCAGGTCGGCGAGGAACTCCTCCTCGAAGCCGGGCAGGAAGCGCCCGTCCACGTGCGCGGTGGCCTCGCCGGGGATGACGTTGACCTTGTAACCGGCGTTCAGCTGGGTGGGGTTGGCGGTGTTGCTCAGGGTCGCGCCGATGAGCTTGGCGATGCCGCCGAGCTTGGCGAGGGTGCCCTCCATGTTCTCCGGGTCGAGCTCGGTGCCGAGGGCGTCGCCGAGTTCGTCGAGGAAGGCCCGCGTCGTCTTGGTGACCCGAATCGGGAACTTGTGCCGGCCCAGGCGTGCCACGGCTTCGGACAGCTCGGTGATCGCGTTGTCCCGGTGGATCATCGACCCGTGGCCCGCGGTGCCGGCCACGGTGAGCTTCATCCAGTGCATGCCCTTCTCGGCCGTCTGGATCAGGTAGAGCCGCCGCTGTTCGCTCACCGTGAAGGAGAACCCGCCGACCTCGCTGATGGCCTCGGTGACGCCCTCGAAGAGGTCCGGGTGGTTGTCGACCAGGTACCGGGCGCCGTAGGTGCCGCCGGCCTCCTCGTCGGCGAGGAAGGCGAGGACGATGTCGCGCGGCGGCCTGCGCCCGCTGCGCAGCCGGTCGCGGACGACCGCCAGGGTCATCGCGTCCATGTCCTTCATGTCGACCGCGCCGCGCCCCCACACGCATCCGTCGGCGATCTCGCCGGAGAACGGGTGGTGCGTCCAGTCGTCCGCGTTGGCCGGTACGACGTCGGTGTGGCCGTGGATGAGCAGCGCGGGCCGTGAGGGGTCCTCGCCCTCGATGCGGGCCACCGTGGAGGCACGGCCCGGGTGCGACTCGAAGATCTTCGGTTCGAGCCCCACCTCGGCGAGCTTCTCCGCGACGTACTCGGCGGCCCTTCGCTCGCCGGGACCGGAGTGGTCGCCGTAGTTGCTGGTGTCGATCTGGATCAGCTCACGGCAGAGGTCGACGACCTCGTCCTCGCCGGTGACGCTCCTGGCCGTGCCGGTGTCGGTCACGCTGCTTCCTCCCGGTCTCCCTGCTGGTGGTCCTCCTCATCCTCCCTCCGACCCCCGTCGCGCCCCAAGGCCGTGTACGGCCCGTCACATGCCGTTCACGCGGGAAAGGGGGTGATCGAACGCCGCCGAAAGCCTGGTAATGTTTCCTCCGTCGCCGCGGGGGAAGCCCGCACGACAGACACCTTGTCCGGGTGGCGGAATGGCAGACGCGCTAGCTTGAGGTGCTAGTGCCCTTTATCGGGCGTGGGGGTTCAAGTCCCCCCTCGGACACTCACCATGAGAGGGTGCCGACCGGTTCCGGTCGGCACCCTCTCGCGTGTGGCCCACCTCTCGGGCGGTTTCTACACTCGAGGTGTGGCCCGGGCCAACGAAGAGGTCGAGGCGCTCCTGCAGGAGTACGCGGACCTCGTCGCGATCACGGGAGGCGACGCCTTCAAGGTGCGCGCCTACGAGAAGGCCGCGCGTGCCATCGGCGGCTACCCGGCCGACATCTCCCATCTGGACGCGGACGGGCTCAGGGACATCCCGAACGTGGGCAGGTCGATCGCCGAGAAGGTCATCGAGTATCTGCGCACCGGCACGGTCGCGGTGGTCGAGGAGCGCAGGGCGAAGATCCCGGCCGGGGTGCGGGAGCTGATCACGATCCCCACGCTGGGGCCGAAGAAGGCGCTGCGGCTCTACGAGGACCTGCACATCTCGTCGGTGAACGAGCTGGCGGCCGCGATCGAGGCGGACGCCCTCGCCGATCTGAAGGGGTTCGGCGAGAAGACGCAGGAGAACATCCTGCACGGGATCCGGCTGATGCAGCAGGCGGGCGGCCGTATCCCGATCCATCTGGCGCTGGACACCGCGGAGGAGATCGTCGCCGAGCTGTCCCAGGTCACCGGCTGCAAGCGCTGCACGTACGCGGGGTCGCTGCGGCGGATGAAGGAGACGATCGGCGACATCGACGTCCTGGTCGCGGCGAAGCGGTCGGCCCCGTTCATGCAAGCCCTGGAGGCGCTGCCCGCCACCGCGGAGGTGATCGCGCACGGCGAGAAGAAGACGTCGATCCGCACCACCAAGGGCATCCAGGTGGACCTGCGGGTGCTGCCGCCGGACTCGTGGGGCGCCGGGCTGCAGTACTTCACCGGCTCCAAGGCGCACAACATCCGGACCCGCACCATCGCCGTTCGCCAGGGTCTGAAGCTGTCCGAGTACGGCCTGTTCGACACGGACAGCGGGGAGTCGGTCGCCTCCCGCAGCGAGGAGGAGGTGTACGCCCGGCTGGGCCTGCCGTGGATTCCGCCGACTCTGCGGGAGGACCGGGGGGAGATCCAGGCGGCCGCGCGCGGGGAGCTGCCGCACGTGGTGACGGAGCGGGACGTGCGCGGCGATCTGCACACCCATACGAACCTCACCGACGGGCTGGCCTCCCTGGAGGCGATGGTGGAGGCGGCGGCCGAGCGTGGCTACGCGTACTACGCGGTCACCGATCACGCGCCCAACCTGTACATGCAGCGCATGACGGACGAGAAGATCCTCGCCCAGCGGGAGGAGCTGCGGGCACTGGACGGCGCGCACCACGGGATGCGGCTGCTGCACGGCACCGAGCTCAACATCGATGCGGAGGGGGACGTGGACTGGCCCGACGCGTTCCTGGCCGGCTTCGACCTGTGCGTGGCCTCGCTGCACTCCCACTTCGACCTGGACCGCGGGGCGATGACACGGCGGCTGGTGCGGGCCTGTGAGAACCCGCACGTCAACATCATCGGCCATCCGACGACGCGTCTGATCGGCAAGCGGCCGGGGGTGGACGCCGACTGGGACGAGGTCTTCGCGGCCTGCGCCCGCACCGGCACCGCGCTGGAGATCAACGCGCAGCCGGACCGGCTCGACCTGTGCGACGAGGACATCCTGCGGGCCCGGCAGCACGGCGTGAAGTTCGCCGTGAACACCGACGCGCACTCGGTGCTCCACCTCGCCCATCTGCGCTATGGCATCGGTACGGCGCAGCGCGGTTGGCTGACGCCCGACGACGTGATCAACACCTGGCCGCTGCGGCGGCTGCGCCGGTTCCTGGCCAAGGACGGGTCGGGGTGAGTCGGCGCGCGTTTGCCGTACGGCGGACCGGAGACCCGACACGTGTTGCCGCAACGCGTGGGACGCGATACGTGAGGGGGTGCCGCAGTGACCGAGAACAGCATGGGTGACGAGGTCTACCAGCCCCAGCAGGACGAGGACGTCGTGGAGGACATGAGCCCGCTGGAGTCCCCGGACAGCCTGGAGAACCGGGTCGTTGAGCCCATGGAGGAGGGCTACTCGCCGCCGGAGAAGCCTTTGGCGGTGAACGACGTGGGTACCACCGCCGCGGAGCAGCGTGACGGCGAGTCACTGGACGAGCGGCTGGCGCGGGAGGTGCCCGAGGACACGGCCGTGGCGGGCGACGGGATCGGGGACCTGCCCGGCGGCGAGGGCGAGCCGAGGGACGACGAGGTCGGCGGTGCGGACGCCGGGCGGCTGGTCGCGCCGGACGAGGGCACCCGCGAGGACACCGACGCGGAGGCCGTCGCGAACGACGTCGGTTTCGACAGCGGCGCCCGCACGGCCGAGGAGGCGGCGGTGCATGTCGTGCCGGAGGGCGAGGAGGAGGAGCTGTAGCTCAGCGCAGGGAGCGGAGCGTGAGCGTGCCGTCGGGTTCGCGGTCGACGCGGGTGCCGAACTCCCGGCTGAATCCGTCGAGGACGGTGCCCAGCCAGGCGGTGTCCTCGTCCGAGGCGTGCTCCAGCCGCATTCTGCGTGCCTGGAGGGTGACGATGCGAACGTCGGTCAGGCCGCCGGTGTCCGGGTCGGCCGTCACCAGGTACAGCAGGCGCAGGTCGTCGCGGTAACGCTCGTAGCCGCCGATGCCCTCGTAGTCGTCGACCAGGTCCCCGCAGCCGTACAGGACGAGCCTGCCCCGGTAGGTCTCCAGCGGGCGCGGGTGGTGCGAGGAGTGCCCGTGGACGATGTCCACGCCCGCGTCGATGAGCGCGTGGGCGAAGCGGATCTCGGCGCGGGAGACCTCGTAGCCCCAGTTGGGGCCCCAGTGGACGGAGGCGACGGCGATGTCGCCGGGGTGCTTGAGCTGCCGCAGCCGGGCGGCGAACCCGGCCGCCGCGGCGACGGACGGGCCCGCGACGAAGTCGACTCCGGACCGCTCCTCGGTGGCGGCCCAGTCCTCGGGGATGCCGCTGGAGGGCATGCCGAAGGAGAACACCAGCACGCGTCCGCCTCCGTCGAGGGGGACGATCGCCGGCCGCCGGGCCGCGGTGGCGTCCCGGCCCGCCCCGGCCGTGCGCAGCCCCGCTGCGGCCAGGGAGTCGAGGGTCTCCTCGAGGCCGCGCCGGCCGAAGTCGAGGACGTGGTTGTTGGCGAGGGCGCAGACGTCCGGGCGCAGCATGGCCAGGCACGGCAGGTTGGCGGGGCTCATCCGGTAGTGGACGCCCTTGCCGGGCGCGAACTCCCCGTCGCCGGTGACGGCGGTCTCCAGATTGACCACCCGCACGTCGGGCGCGGCGTCCTCGAGGACCTCCAGTGCCTCGCCCCAGGGCCAGGAGTGGTCGACCGGCTGGGGAATGGGCCCGTTGGCGGCCTCGGCCAGGCCGACGTAGGCCCGGGCGTCGTGGATGTAGGTCTCGCGCAGCGCCGGGTCGCCGGGGTGCGGGAGGATCTGGTCGACGCCCCGGCCGAGCATGACGTCCCCGCACAGGAACAGGGTCACCGCGCCCGTGTGCACTGTTCCACGCTAAGGCGGTCGGCGACGCCGCGCGAAGGGGCCGGGCGCTACACGTGCGCGGGGGCCATGTGGTCGGTGAACCAGTCGCGG
>NZ_JBIATP010000011.1:192032-331061 GCF_042891915.1 Streptomyces sp. NPDC001848
GTGGGTGGCGCCGGGGACGACCGCGAGGTGGTTCTCGCAGCGCAGCCGGGCCTGGGCCTGCCGGTTGAGGTCGAGGACGAGCGGGTCGGCGCCGCGTGCACTGTTCCACGCTAAGGCGGTCGGCGACGCCGCGCGAAGGGGCCGGGCGCTACACGTGCGCGGGGGCCATGTGGTCGGTGAACCAGTCGCGGGCCAGGTCGGTGACCGCCTCCAGGGCGCCCGGTTCCTCGAACAGGTGGGTGGCGCCGGGGACGACCGCGAGGTGGTTCTCGCAGCGCAGCCGGGCCTGGGCCTGCCGGTTGAGGTCGAGGACGAGCGGGTCGGCGCCGCCGACGACGAGCAGCGTGGGTGCCGTCACCTCGGGCAGGCGCGCTCCGGCGAGGTCGGGCCGGCCGCCGCGGGAGACGACGGCGGCGATGCGCGTCCCCGGCTCGGCGGCCGCCCACAGCGCGGCGGCGGCACCGGTGCTGGCGCCGAAGTAGCCGACGGCGAGCCCTTCCGTCTCCGGCCGGGTGCGCAGCCAGGCGGTGGTGTCGGCGAGCCGCCGGGCCAGCAGCCCGGTGTCGAACACGTTGGCCCGGTCGCGCTCCTCGTCCTCGGTGAGCAGGTCGAACAGGAGCGTGCCGAGCCCGGCCCGGTTCAGTCCCTCGGCCACGAACCGGTTGCGCGGGCTGTGCCGGCTGCTGCCGCTGCCGTGGGCGAAGACGACGATCCCGGTCGGGTCCTCGGGCACGGTCAGCCGCCCGCCCAGGCCTACGGCACCGGCGGCCACCTCCACCTCCTGGTCCACGGTCCCCCTGTGCCCCGCGGCCCGTTGCAGGCAGGCGGCGACTTCCGCGTCGTCGACCTGGGCGAAGTCGGCGTAGAACTGACCGACCGCGAAGAAGATCCGCGGTGTGTCGAGGCAGACCAGTTCGTCCGCCTCGTCGGCGAGCCGCTCGGTCCAGTCGTGCGGCGCGACGGGCACCGCCAGCACGATCCGTGCCGCTCCCCGGGCCCGGGCGATCCGGCAGGCGGCGCGTGCGGTGGACCCGGTGGCCACCCCGTCGTCGACGACCACCACGGTCCGCCCCTCGACGGGCGCGGGTGAGCGCCCGCCCCGGTAGCGCCGGGCCCTGAGTTCCAGGACCTCGCGCTCGCGCTCCTCGACCTGTGCCAGTTCCTCCGGGGTGACGCGGGCCTCCCGCACCACCGCGTCGTTGATCACGCGCACGCCGTCCTCGCCGATCGCCCCCATCCCCAGCTCCGGCTGGAAGGGCACGCCCAGCTTGCGGACCAGGCACACGTCCAGCGGTGCCCCGAGCGCTTCGGCCACCTCGGCGGCGACCGGCACCCCTCCTCTGGGCAGCCCCAGCACCACGAGGTCCCGGCCCCTGAGGTGCCTGAGGCGGGCGCCCAACTGCCGTCCGGCTTCGAGACGATCGGTGAAGACCACGATGCGGCCTCCTCACTCCCGGGGGGACCAGAGCGGTGCGGGCGGGGGCTCCTCGGGTGCCCCCGCCGCCGTGATGTCGCCGGCGGCGGCGCGGACCAGCCGGCGGCCCAGGGCGATCAGGGCCCGTCCGGCGGCGAGTTCGTCACCGATCTCGGGCACCGCCGTGTCGCACGGGCTGCGGTGGGCCTCCGCGTGGCTCTCGAGCACGTTCTCGCCGGTGTCCAGGACGGCCCGGGCCGTGGTCGCCGGGTCGTGTTCGGACAGGTACAGGTGCAGCGTCCACTCCTTGGCGGACACAGGCCGGCTGTCGGCGGCTTGGGTCATCGTCCGTCCCTCCTCACGCGGGTGCGAGGCAAGAGGACTGAAAGGGATGCGGCCCTCTTCCACTGTGACTCCGATGGGCGCCCGGCGCACAGGTGCCCGCGGCGTGCTTCGCCGCGCCGGGCACAATGGCGGTCATGACCACGCGTTCCTGCCCGTGCGGGCTGCCCGAGGCGTACGAGAACTGCTGCGGCCGCTACCACGCGGGGGCCGCCGCGCCGACGGCCGAGGCGCTCATGCGGTCCCGGTACAGCGCCTTCGTCAAGGGGGACGCGGGGTACCTGCTGCGCACCTGGCATCCGCGGACCCGGCCGACGCGGCTGGACCTCGATCCGCGGACGCGCTGGACGGGGCTGGAGGTGCTGGGGACGACGGACGGGTCCGCGTTCCACGCCACGGGGACCGTGACGTTCCGCGCCTCCTACCGGGGCGGCTCGCTGCACGAGCGCAGCCGGTTCGAGCGGGTGGACGGGGCGTGGGTGTACGTCGACGGGGACTTTCTCGACTGACCGCTCCCGGCGACCGCTACGGCGCCAGGATGTCCAGTTCGTGCAGCGCGCCCACGGTGATCTCGCGGGTGAGCTGCTCGGCGCGGGCCGCGTCGCCCTCCCGGACCGCCTCCGCGACCTGGACGTGCAGGGTGACCGCGGCCGGGTCGGGGTCCTCGAACATGACGTCGTGGTGGGTGCGGCCCGACAGGACCTCCGCGACGACGTCGCCGAGGCGGGCGAACATCTCGTTGCCCGACGCCTGGAGGATCACCCGGTGGAAGGCCACGTCGTGGATCAGGTAGGCCTCCAGTCTGTGGCCGCGTGAGTTGGCCACCATCCCGAGGGCGCACTCGGTGAGTTCGGCGCACTGTTCGGCGGTGGCGTGACGGGCGGCCAGGCCCGCCGCGACCGGTTCGACCGCCGAGCGCAGCACGGTCAGCGAGCGCAGCTGCCGCGGGCGGTCGGCGCCGGCCAGCCGCCACCGGATGACCTGGGGGTCGTAGACGTTCCACTCGGAGGGGGGCAGGACCGTCACGCCGACCCGGCGGCGCGACTCCACCAGGTGCATGGACTCGAGGACGCGCACGGCCTCGCGCATCACGGACCGGGACACCTCGAAGTGCTGGGCGAGTTCGTCGGTGCGCAGGACACTGCCCGGCGGGTACTCGCCCGCGGTGATCGCGGGGCCGAGGGTGTCCAGTACATGGCCGTGCAGCCCCCGGCCCGGTGTGCTCATGCACTCAGCGTACGAGGAAGGTCACGACAAGAAAAAGTCAGACTTATATGTCACAGAGTCTTGAATTCGTCGTACCTAATCGGTTTCAGTGACGTCGACACCAGATGTCGAAGAAGACAGCGAGAGCACGATGCAGCATCTGCGCACCCCCCACGTCGTCGTGGTCATGGGCGTCGCCGGCACGGGCAAGACCACCATCGGTCCCCTGCTTGCGACCCGGCTCGGCGTTCCCTACGCCGAGGGCGACGACTTCCACCCCCCGGCCAACATCGCCAAGATGTCGGCCGGTATCCCGCTCGAGGACCAGGACCGGTGGCCCTGGCTGGACGCCATCGGCGCCTGGGCGCACGAGCGGGCGGGGCTCGGCGGGGTGGTCAGCAGTTCGGCGCTGAAGCGGGCGTACCGCGACCGGCTGCGGGCCGCGGCTCCCGATGTCGTCTTCGTTCATCTGACGGGCGACCGCAAGCTCATCGAGGAACGGATGGCGCACCGCCAGGGGCACTTCATGCCCACGGCGCTGCTGGACTCCCAGTTCGCCACGCTCCAGCCGCTGGAGCCTGACGAGCGGGGAGTCGCGGTGGACGTCTCGGGCAGCCCCGAGGAGATCACCGCCCGCGCCGTCGACGCCCTGCGCGACCTCGAGCGGTCCTCCGCGCGGTCCTCGCAGTAACTCCCCCGCCCTCGGCTCGGGGTCCTCCCCCAGGGGCCGCGGCCTCGGCACGCCCTCTCCCCAGGGGCGACGGCCGACGAGGGCTTCCTCACCCGAAACCGAGAGTTCCTCTCCTCACTCCTAGGGAACACCCCGTGACCAGACTCAGCGTCGAGATGCTGGCAGCGGCCCCCGTCGAGCCGATCACATCGGCGGGCCACGCTCAACTGGGCATCGCGGCGGTGGCGGGCATCGCCGTCATCGTGCTGCTCATCACCAGGTTCAAGCTCCACGCCTTCCTCGCCCTGACCATCGGCTCACTCGCGCTGGGCGCGTTCGCCGGGGCACCGCTCGACAAGGCGATCACCAGTTTCACCACCGGGCTCGGCTCGACCGTGGCCGGTGTGGGCGTCCTGATCGCGCTCGGCGCGATCCTCGGCAGGCTGCTCGCCGACTCCGGCGGCGCGGACCAGATCGTCGACACGATCCTCGCCAAGGCCAAGGGCCGTGCGATGCCGTGGGCGATGGTGCTGATCGCCGCGGTGATCGGACTGCCGCTGTTCTTCGAGGTCGGCATCGTGCTGCTGATCCCGGTCGTGCTGATGGTCGCCAAGCGCGGCAACTACTCGCTGATGCGGATCGGCATCCCGGCGCTCGCGGGCCTGTCCGTGATGCACGGTCTGGTCCCGCCGCACCCCGGCCCGCTGGTCGCGATCGACGCGGTCAAGGCGAACCTCGGTGTGACGCTGGCGCTCGGCGTGCTGGTCGCGATCCCCACGGTGATCATCGCCGGTCCACTGTTCTCGAAGGTCGCGGCCCGCTGGGTGGACGCCCCCGTCCCCGACCGCATGATCCCTCCTGGCGCCTCCGAGGACCTGGAGAGGCGCCCCGGGTTCGGCCCCACGCTGGCCACCGTGCTGCTGCCGGTCGTGCTGATGCTGGCCAAGGCGCTGGTGGACATCGTCGTCGACGACCCGGCCAAGATGGTGCAGCGCGTCTTCGACGTGATCGGCTCGCCGCTGATCGCACTGCTCGCGGCCGTGATCGTGGGCATCTTCACCCTGGGCCGCCCGGCCGGCTTCGGCAAGGAGCGGATCTCCCAGCTCGTCGAGAAGGGCCTCGCACCCATCGCGGGCATCCTGCTCATCGTGGGCGCGGGCGGCGGGTTCAAGCAGACGCTGATCGACTGCGGCGTGGGTCAGATGGTCCTGGACATATCGAAGCACTGGTCGATCCCCGCGCTGCTGCTGGCCTGGCTGATCGCGGTGGCGATCCGGCTCGCGACCGGTTCCGCGACCGTGGCGACCGTCTCGGCCGCCGGTCTGGTCGCGCCGCTCGCGGCCGACATGTCGACCACCCACACCGCCCTGCTGGTGCTGGCCATCGGCGCCGGCTCGCTCTTCCTCAGCCATGTCAACGACGCGGGGTTCTGGCTGGTCAAGGAGTACTTCGGGCTCAGCGTCGGCCAGAACCTGAAGACCTGGTCGGTCATGGAGTGCATCATCTCCGTGGTCGCCGGCGGACTGGTCCTCCTGCTCTCCCTCATCATCTAGGAGTGGTACGGCGATGACGGCTCACCCCCTCTTCGACATCGGCGGCCGTACGGCGCTGGTGACCGGCTCCAGCCGGGGCATCGGGCTCGCGCTCGCCCGCGGGCTGGCTCAGGCCGGCTGCACGGTGGTCCTCAACGGGCGCGACGCCGACCGGCTCACCAAGGCGGCGGCGGAACTGCCGGGCGAGGTGCACACGGCCGTGTTCGACGTGACCGACGGCGCCTCGGTCCCCGCCGGGATTGCGGATGTCGAGGAGCGGGTGGGCCCGCTCGACATCCTGGTCAACAACGCGGGCATGCAACTGCGCGCCCCACTGCTGGAGTTCACCGACGCCGACTGGTACCGGATCCTGGACACCAATCTGACCAGCGCGTTCCTGGTCGGCCGTGAGGCCGCCCGGTACATGACCGAGCGCGGCCACGGGAAGATCATCAACATCTGCTCGCTGCAGAGCGAGGTGGTGCGCCCCGGGATCGCCCCGTACGCGGCGACCAAGGGCGCGCTGAAGATGCTCACCAAGGGCATGTGCGCGGACTGGGGTCCGCAGGGCGTGCAGGTGAACGGGCTCGGCCCCGGCTACATCGAGACGGAGCTGACCCGGCCGCTCGTGGAGGACGAGGAGTTCAGCGCCTGGGTGCGCAGGCGCACTCCGGCCGGGCGCTGGGGGCGTACGGAGGACCTGGTGGGCGGGGTGCTGTTCCTCGCCTCGCCTGCGGCGGACTTCGTCAGTGGGCAGGTGCTGTACGTCGACGGCGGCATGACCAGCGTGCTGTGAGGGGAGAGATCGAGATGTCCGCGATGCTGGGATGTGTCATCCACGGGCAGGGTGACCTGCGCGTCGATGAACTGCCGGTCCCGCAGCCGGGGCCCGGGCAGGCGCTGGTCGCCGTCCGCTACGGCGGGGTGTGCGGCTCGGATCTGCACTACTGGCGACACGGTGGGGTCGGGGACTTCCGGCTCAGGGAGCCGATGGTGCTCGGTCACGAGGTGGTCGGGACGGTGGTCGGCTACGGTGGCGGGGCGTCAGGTCCCGCCGTCGGCGCGGCGGTCGCCGTGCACCCGGCCACTCCGTGCGGGGTGTGCCCGGAGTGCGCGGACGGGCGGCGCAATGTGTGCCGGGACACCCGCTACCTGGGCAGCGCGGCCCGTTTCCCGCACGTGCAGGGCGGCTTCGCGGCGCGGATGGTCGTCCCGGCCGCGCAGCTGAGGCCGCTCCCGGCCGGTCTTGAGCTGCGCCGGGCCGCGCTCGCCGAACCGCTCTCCGTGGCGCTGCACGCGGTGCGCCGGGCCGGGGAGGTGGCCGGCCGGCACGTGCTGGTGACCGGTGCGGGCCCCATCGGCTGCCTGGTGGTGGCGGCCGCGAAGGCGGCGGGCGCGGCGCGGGTCACCGTCACGGACCTTCTGCCCCGGGCGCTGGAGTTCGCCGCGGCGGCGGGCGCCGACACCCTCGTACGGGCGGACGACCCGGACGATGCGGGGTGGCCCGCCGAGGTGGACGTGGCGGTCGAGGCGTCGGGGGTCGCCGCCGGCCTCGACACCTGTCTGCGGCTGGTCCGCCGGGGCGGGGTCGTGGTCCAGCTCGGCATGCTGCCGCCGGGACAGACCCCCTTCGCGGGCAACCTGCTGGTGAGCCGGGAGATCGACCTGCGGGGCGCGTTCCGCTTCGACACGGAGTTCGACGACGCGCTGGGGCTGCTCGCCTCAGAGCCGACACTCGACGCGCTGATCAGCGAGGTGGTCCCGGTGCGCGAGGCGGAGTCGGCGTTCGCGCTGGCGGCGGACCGAAGCCGGTCGTGCAACGTGCTGCTGGACTTCGGGCAGCCCGCCTAGAGAGGGCGCCCCACCAGCGAGTCGAGGATGTCACGGGCGTCGGTCAGGTCGTCGATCGCCGCCGTGATCCGCGCACGTTCCTTCGCCAGTCCTTCGAGGAGCTCAGGGCACCTGCCGGCCAGGACGACGTTGTCGTCCTGGACACAGGGCACGATCTCGGCGATGACGGACGTGCCGAGTCCCGCCGAGAGCAGGACCTGGATGCGCCGCACGGTCGTCACGTCCCGCTCCTCGTACTCGCGGTATCCGCTCGGCCGCCGCAGCGGGGACAGCAGCCCCTGCTCCTCGTAGTAGCGCAGGGCGCGGGGGCTCGCCCCGGTGCGGCGCGAGAGTTCGCCGATCCTCATGTCGTCGAGTACAGCAGGGACTTGACTCTCACGCCAATGTGAATGTCTAGCGTCGCGCCATGACGAACTCGACCACGCGCGCCTCTGTTTCCGTTCTCGGCCTCGGGCCCATGGGCCGGGCCCTCGCCTCCGCCTTCCTGACCGCCGGCCACTCGCCGACCGTGTGGAACCGCACCCCGGGACGGGCCGGTGACCTCCCCGAACGGGGCGCGACCGTCGCGTCGTCGGCCGAGGACGCCGTGCGTGCCGGGGAGGTGGTCGTTGTCTGCCTGCTGGACTACGACGCCGTACGCGCCGTGTTGCCGGCGACGGGCTGGGCGGGCCGCACGCTGGTCAACCTCAGCAGCGGGGAGCCCGCGCAGGCCCGGACCATGGCCGAGTGGGCGGCCGGCCACGGCATCCGCTACCTGGACGGAGCCGTCCTCACCCCCACCCCGGCGATCGGCACCCCTGCCGCCGCGGTCCTCTACAGCGGTGCGCGGGACGCGTACGACGCGGTACGGGAGTCGATGGCGGCGCTCGGCGGTACCGGCAGTTATCTCGGCGCCGACCCGGGACGTGCGGCGGCGTACGAGGTGGCGCTGCTCGACCTGTTCGCCACCTCCGTGCACGGAGCGGCGCACGCCTTCGCTCTCGCCTCGGCGGAGGGCATCGCGCCCGCGGATCTCGCGCCGTTCGCCGTCGGGATCAGCGGTCTGCTCTCCGAGCTGGTCCCCCGGTGGGCCGAGCAGTTGCGGACCGGCCGATTCCCGGGAGAGCGCTCCACCGTGGCATCGGCGGCGGCGACGCTCACCCGGCTGGTCGAGGCCGCTTCGGCGCACGGCCTGGACACCGGTGCCCTGGCGGCGGCGAAGCGGGCCGCCGACCGGGCCGTCGCCGCCGGGTACGGTGAGGACGGGCTCGCGCGGCTCGTGGCGGCTACGGGCGCCACAGCGGGTGTTCCCGCTCCGCCCAGTCGCGGCTGACCAGGCCGGTGCGCAGGCCCCGGCGGGACTCCGGGTCGCCGAGGGCCATGCCGATGTGGCCGGCCAGGACGACGCCGATGGTCAGGGCGAGCCAGTCGTGGACGAACGTCGCGGAGGTGCGCCACATCAGCGGGGTGAGGTGGGTGAACCACATCAGCAGTCCCGTGCCGAGCATCACCAGCGTGGCGCCCGCGATCCACGCCGCGTACGTCTTCTGTCCCGCGTTGAACTTGCCCGCCGGCCGGGACGCGCGGCGGTGGTCACGGCGCAGGGCCGCACGCAGCCAGACCCGGTCGTGCGGCCCCCAGCGGTTGAGGTGGCCGAGGTCCGCGCGGAACGCCCGGGAGGCGAGGCCGAGCAGGACCGGTACCGGCAGCAGCACGCCCGCCACCTCGTGGACCCTGACCACCAGTTCGCGGCGTCCCACCAGTTCCGCGAACGCGGGGACGTAGAGGCAGGCCGCCGTCACCACGCACACGCCCATCAGGGCGGCCGTCGTGCGGTGCACCCAGTGCTCCGCGCGGGTGAAGCGGCGTACCCGGGCCGGGGCGGCGACGGGCGGCTGCGGGGCGTCAACTCGTGGGGGCATCGTCGCGTCCGTTCGACCGGCCGACCCAGGCATCGACGTCATAGCCCCGTTCCTCCCAGTAGCCGGGGCGCACCGCCCGCGTGACGGTGATGCCGCAGAGCCACTTGGCGGACTTGTAGAAGTACATGGGGGCCACGTAGAGGCGGACCGGGCCGCCGTGGTCGTGGGTGACCGGCTTGTCCTGCATCTTCAGCGCGACCAGGACGTCGTCACGGCGCGCCTGGTCGAGGGTGAGGCTTTCGGTGTACGCCCCGTCGAAGCAGGTGAAGCGGACGGCGCCGGCGGAGGACCGCACGCCCGCGGCGTCCAGCAGTGCGGACAGCCGTACGCCTTCGAACGGTGTCTTCGGCACCCGCCAGCCGGTCACGCACTGGACGTCGTGCACGAGCCGGGTCTGCGGCAGGGCACGCAGGTCGGCCAGCGTGTACGTCTTCGGGCGGTCGACCAGGCCGTTGACGGTGAGGCGGTAGCTGGTCTCGCCGAGGTGCGGGACGGACGCGGTCACCGAGTAGTAGCGGAAGCCGCCGCCGTTCGGCAGCAGTCCGGTCAGGCCCGTCGGGTCCTTGCCGGCGACGCCGCCGAGGAAGGACTCCAGGCCGCGCTGGAGCGTGGGCGCGGCGACCACGCCGAGCGCGCCGAGCCCCAGGGTGCCCAGCAGCACCCGGCGGCCGATCGGGGTGCCGGTCGCCGGGGGCTGCGGGGCGTCCCGCTCGTCCGGTGGTTCAGGGTTCACACAACGATTCGAGCACCCGGCACCCCCTCGATGCCAGGGGTGCGGGGTGCCCGTCAGGATTCCGTAACCACTTCTCACCGGGTTCTCAGGAAGTGGATCAACGGCGTGGATCAGCGATGTGCGCCGGTCACGCCGTCGACTCCGCGGCCCTTTCCAGCTGGAACGCCTCGTTGCCCAGGCCGATGCGGGCGTGCGCCTGGGGCTTGCGGGAGCGCAGCAGCAGGCCCTGGGCCAGGCCGAGCACCAGGGCCACGCCGATGATCGCGGGGAGCAGCCATCCGAGTGCCGAGTCCGGGCCCGTGCCGACGAGGACGTCGAAGTCCTTGACCGTGTAGCCGGCGATCACCAGCAGGGCGAGCCCGGCCACCGCGGAGGTGACCAGCCGCCAGGCCTGGGCGCGGGCGGAGCCACGACGGGCGAAGAAGACGATCACCGAGGCGGAGGCGGCCACCATCAGCACGGTGACGCCGAGCGCTCCCACGCTGCCGAACCAGGTGAACAGGTGCAGCACGGGCGCGGTCGGGTCGCCGTTCGGCTTGTCGTCGGCCACCGCGAAGGCGACCACGATCACCGCGGACACCGCGCTCTGCAGCAGCGAACCCGTGCCGGGGGCCCCGCTCGCGCCGGTCGTCCGCCCGAAGGCGGCCGGCAGCAGTCCCTCGCGCCCCATGGCGAACGCGTACCGGGCGACCACGTTGTGGAAGCTGAGCAGCGCCGCGAACATGCCGGTCACGAACAGCACGTGCAGTACGTCCGTGAAGGTGTGCCCGAGCAGGGACTCGGTCAGCCAGAACAGCAGATCCGCGCTCTGCTTCTGCGCGGCCGGGACGATCTGGGACGGCCCTGCGGCGACCGTCAGCGCCCATGAGCTGATCGCGAAGAAGACGGCGACGAAGCCGATCGCGAGGAACATCACCCGGGGCACGAGGACGTGCGGGCGGCTGGTCTCCTCGGCGTAGACCGGTGCCTGCTCGAAGCCCGTGAAGGCGGCGAGGCAGAAGCACAGCGCGGTGCCCACGCCCGCCCCGGTGAGGGTGCCCGGGTCGAAGGCGTGCAGGGACAACCCCTCCTTGGAGGGGTCGGCGACGGCCGCCGCGTCGAAGACGACGACGAGTGCGACCTCGATCAGCAGCAGGATGCCGAGCAGGCGCGCGTTGACATCGATCTTGAGCCAGCCGAGCGCGCCGACGACGAGGACGGCGGCCAGTGCCGGGATCCACCAGGCCATCTGCACGTCCAGATAGGTGGCGAACAGGCCGGACACCTCGAAGCCGAAGATGCCGTAGATCCCGAACTGCAGCGCGCTGTAGGCGACGAGGGCGACGGCGGCGGCCGCCGCTCCCGCCGTGCCCCCGAGGCCGCGGGAGATGTACGCGTAGAACGCGCCGGCGTTGTGGACGTGGCGGCTCATCTCGGCGTATCCGAAGGAGAACAGGGCCAGCACCACGCCGAGGACGACGAACAGCAGCGGTTGGCCGACGACGCCCATCACCCCGAATGTGGTGGGCATGACACCCGCGACCACCATGAGAGGGGCGGTCGCGGCCAGCACGGACAGCAGCAGGCCCGTCGTGCCGAGCCGGTCGGCGCGCAGGGCGCGTTCCTGACCCTTGAAGGTGCTGATGCTGCCGCCGTCGGCGGAGGCCGGTCTGCTCGTGCTCGAACTGCCGGTCGTCATCGCGTGGTTGTCCTTTCGGATGCCTTGAACGGGACTTGCGGGACTGTCGGGACTTGCGGGGCCGTCAGACTTGTGGGACTTGCGGGGCCGTCAAACCTTGCGGGACTGATGGGGCCTGGGGGGCAGTGGGTGTCGTCACGCCGTACCCAGCGCCGTTTCGCGCGCGGTACGGAACGCCGTGTACGGGTCGCGGTCGGGGTACGACCACGGCGCCGGGGTCGCGTACGACCCGATGCGGAGGAACAGGGCGGCGGCCTCGGCACCCCGGCCCTCGCAGTACTTGGCGTGGGCCAGGAAGTTGAGGTCGACATGGCGGCGCGGATGGTCTTCGCGCTCCCACTCCAGCCACCAGTCGAACGCCGCCTTCATCACCTGGCGGGCGCGCCGCCCCACCCAGTGCCCGGAGGCGACGGGGTCGGGCGGCTCGCTGCCCGCGGCGGCGAGCACGCGGTAGCGCTCGGCGTGCGCGACGACCGGGAGGATGGCGAGCGGCGAGTCGGCGGGTGCCTGTTCGGCGGCCCAGTTGGCGAAGTCGTAGACCTCGTGCAGCGGGTCCTGGCCGGCGTCGGCGCGGCGCTCGGCGAGCCGGGCGACCACCAGGTGGTGCGCGTGGTGATGGTCCGGGTAGCGGGCGCGCACCTCGTCGAAGAGGCGGACCACGTCCTCCTCGGTGCCGAGCGACCGCTCCAGGATCAGCAGACCGAGCCAGGGCGTCGGGTCGGCGGGGGCGAGCGCGGCGGCGGCCCGGCAGGCCTCGCGGGCGTCGTCCGGGCGTTCCTTGCCCTGGAGGGCGCGGTGGACGACGGCGTGGGCGACGAGGACGGCGGCAGGGGCCGAGTCGGGTTCGGCGAGCTGCCATTCACGCGCCCAGGCGAGGGCGGCGGGCTCCTGGGCGAGGACGGTGACGCGATGGCCTCGGCGGTCCCAGTCGTCATGGGTCGAGGCCAGCAGGGCACGCACGGTCGCCCATCGTCCGCGGGCGAGCGAGGCCCGGGCAACGATGAGTTCGGTGTCGTCGAGCGCGGCGTCGAAGAGCCGGTCCACGCGCTTGCGGGCACGGCCGAACGCCGGTGGGGGTGGGGGTGGGGGTGGCACCGCGGTGATTCCTTACCGAACGCGGCTCGTCAGAGTGCGGTCACGCACAGCAAACCCTCCGCCACCTGTGTGCGTCAAGGGCGTTCCGGATGCGCTACACGTGTCAAGTGGACCATCGCGTCAGGGTGTTGAACACGAAACGGTGCGAGCGGGCACGGCGGGGCGGTGGCTCACGTGCCGCCGTCCCGCGTCCGCTCAGCGTCCGCTCAGCCGACCGCCTGCGCCGCCGCCCGTCCGGCGATGCGTCCGGAGAACAGGCAGCCGCCGAGGAACGTGCCCTCCAGCGAGCGGTAGCCGTGCACCCCGCCGCCGCCGAAGCCCGCCGCCTCCCCGGCCGCGTACACGCCCGGCAGCGGGTCGCCGCCCTCGGTGAGCACGCGCGAGGACAGGTCGGTCTCCAGGCCGCCGAGCGTCTTGCGGGTGAGGATGTTGAGGCGCACCGCGATCAGCGGGCCCGCCTTCGGGTCGAGGATGCGGTGCGGGGCCGCCGTACGGATCAGCCGGTCGCCGAGGAAGCGGCGGGCGCCGCGTATCGCGGTGACCTGCAGGTCCTTGGTGAAGGGGTTGAGGATCTCCCGGTCGCGCGCGACGATCTCGCGGCGCAGTTCGGCCTCGTCGATGAGCGGTTCCTTGGTGAGCGCGTTCATGCCGCGCACCAGCGCGCCGAGGTCCTTCTCGACGACGAAGTCCACCCCGTGGTCCATGAACGCCTTGACCGGGCCCGGCACGTCCGCGCGGGCCCGCACGATCACGTCCCGGACCGACTTCCCGGTGAGGTCGGGGTTCTGCTCCGAGCCGGAGAGCGCGAACTCCTTGCCGATGATCTTCTGGTCGAGCACGAACCAGGTGTGGTCGTACCCGGTCTTCATGATGTGCTCGAGCGTGCCGAGGGTGTCGAAGCCGGGGAAGAGCGGGACGGGCAGCCGCCGGCCGCGGGCGTCCAGCCAGAGGGAGGACGGGCCGGGCAGGATGCGGATGCCGTGGTTGTCCCAGATGGGGTTCCAGTTGTGGAGCCCCTCGGTGTAGTGCCACATCCGGTCGCGGTTGATCAGGCGGGCGCCCGCCTCCTCGGCGATGCCGAGCATCCTGCCGTCGACGTGCGCGGGCACGCCGGAGACCATGCGCTCCGGCGGGTTGCCCAGGCGCTTCGGCCAGTTGGCGCGGACCAGGTCGTGGTTGCCGCCGATGCCGCCCGAGGTGACGAGCACGGCCTGGGCCCGCAGCTCGAAGGCGCCGGTGACCGTGCGGCTGCTGGCCTTGCCCCGCGGCGCGTCCGAGGGCTCCAGGATCTCGCCGGTGACGGTGTCGACGGTGCCCGCGCTGCGCGCGAAGCCGGTGACGCGGTGACGGAACTTCAGTTCGACGAGGCCGCGCGCGACCCCGGCGCGCACCCGCCGCACGAACGGGGCGATCACCCCCGGCCCGGTCCCCCAGGTGATGTGGAAGCGGGGGACGGAGTTGCCGTGCCCGGTGGCGTCGTAGCCGCCGCGTTCGGCCCAGCCGACCACCGGGAAGAAGCGCACGCCCTGCCCGTGCAGCCAGGCCCGCTTCTCGCCGGCCGCGAAGTCGACGTACGCCTCGGCCCACTTGCGCGGCCAGTGGTCCTCGGGGCGGTCGAAGGCGGCCGTGCCCATCCAGTCCTGGAGGGCGAGCGCGTGACTGTCGCGGATCCTGAGGCGGCGCTGTTCCGGGGAGTCCACGAAGAAGAGGCCGCCGAAGGACCAGAACGCCTGACCGCCCATCGACTGTTCGGGTTCCTGGTCGAGCAGGATGACCTTCCGGCCGGCGTCCACGAGTTCGGCGGTCGCGGTGAGCCCGGCGAGGCCTGCCCCGATCACGATGACATCAGCGTCGTAGGCCATGCGCCCGTCCTCTCGCGGTGACGACCGGTCCGTCTCCTTGTTACTGACGGGTCAGATCCTTCGGCAGAAGAGTGACGGCGTCAACCGCATGTTTCCGGGTACTCGCCGCTGTCGGCAAACTCACGCGGTCCGCCGCGCGGACGCGTGCGCCGCCGCGCGGCAGCGGGTGGTCACCTGGGGCGGAAAGGGGCCCCTGGCAGGGTTGTTGGGGTCTTCCCGGTGTCGGACGGAGGCGTGGGACATCCGGCGTGACGTACGAGCGCGAGCGTGCCGAGAAGTTGTCAAGCACGGGCGGGTCACAGCCGGGAGCGCTACAGTCAGCGTGATACGCATCCCGTGACCCCGCTGAGATCATTGAGGTACGCAGCGTGTCGGTACTGGTTCTGGCTCTCGCCGTGAGCGCGGCCTTCTGTCTGGGCACCGGGTTCGTGCTGCAGCAGAACGCCGCCCAGCAGGCACCGCTCAGCGACTTCCTCTCCCCCCGGCTGCTGCTGGACCTGATGAGGGTGCCGCGCTGGCTCGGCGGTATCGGCCTGATGGTGGCCGGCATGATCCTCAGCGCGGTCGCGCTGTCCCAGGGCGAGGTCTCGCTGGTCGAACCGCTGGTCGCCACGAATCTGCTGTTCGCGCTCGCCCTGTCCCGCCGGCAGACCAGACAGCCGCTGGGCCGCCAGGGCTGGACCGGTCTGGTGCTGCTGGCCGGCGGTGTCACGGCGTTCATCGTGGCGGGCCGGCCCAGAGCGGGCGACGCGGTCACCGATCCGGTACGGCACTGGGTGATCATCGGGGTGATGGTCGGCGGCGCGCTGCTGCTGACGACGTATGCGAAGAAGTCCCGGCTGATCATCGGACCGGTGCTGCTGGCGCTGGCGGCGGGTCTGCTGTACGGCGTGCAGGACGCGCTCACGCGGGTCAGCGGGCAGCGACTGACGACGGGCGGGTGGACGGAGTTCGTCACCGGCTGGCAGCCGTACGCGGTCCTGGTGCTCGGAGTGAGCGGACTGGTGCTGGTGCAGAGCGCGTTCGAGACGGCGCCGCTGCGGATGTCCCTGCCGGCGCTCACCGCGGCCCAGCCGCTGGCCGGGATCGCCTGCGGGGTGGGCTTCCTGGGCGACCGCCTGCGCACCGACACGGGAGCACTCGCCTGGGAGGCGGCCGGTCTCGCGGCGATCGTGCTGGGCATCGTGCTGCTGGGGTTGCACCCGGCGATGCCGCGGGGGTTGGGGGAGATGGAGCGGGAGAAGGACCTGCAGCCGCGGTGACGCCGCGGTGTCGGCCCCTTGCGGCGGGACTCTCGCCGCCTTGCGGTGGGGCTGTCGTCCCCTTGCGGTGGGGCGAAGAGCGGGAGCCTCGGCGGTCGGCGGGCGGGAGTGCCTGGTTGGATGGCCGCATGAGTGCCGCTGATGAGCTTCTTGACATCGTGGACGAGGACGACCGGGTCGTCGGGCAGTCGCCGCGTGGTGAGGCCTACGCGCGGGGGCTGCGGCACCGGTGCGTGTTCGTACTGGCGCGCGACGGCGACGGGCGGGTGTTCGTGCACCGCCGCACCCCGACCAAGCTCGTCTTCCCCTCCCTCTACGACATGTTCGTCGGCGGCGTCGTCGGTGCCGGGGAGAGCTACGACGACGCCGCCCTGCGCGAGGCCGAGGAGGAACTCGGCGTCCGCGGCCTCCCCCGGCCCGAGCCGCTGTTCAAGTTCCTGTACGACGACGGCGCCGGCCGGACCTGGTGGTCCTCGGTCTACCAGGTGCGCTGCGACCTGCCGGTGAACCCCCAGGCGGAGGAGGTGGCCTGGCACGCCTTTGTGCCGGAGGACGAGGTGGAACGGCGGCTGTCGCAGTGGGAGTGGGTCCCGGACGGGCTCGACGCGTACCGCCGGCTCAAGGAGTACCGCCGGTCCACGCACTGAGCGCGGCCCGGCACGGCGCCCCCGGTAGGGTCCTGTCCGTGATCGAATTCGTACGGAACGTCCGGCTGTGGTTCGCACCCCAGGAGGTCCGCCAGGAAGGCCGTACGCCCGACTACCGCTTCTCCCTGGCCAACGAGCGCACCTTCCTGGCCTGGCTGCGCACCGCGCTCGCGCTGATCGGCGGCGGCTTCGCCGTGGACCAGTTCCTGCCCGGACTGCGCTGGGCCTGGCGGGTGGGGCTCGCCCTCGCGCTGCTCGGCTCCGGGGTGCTGTGCTCCCTGCGGGCCATCAACCACTGGGTGCGCTGCGAGCGGGCGATGCGGCGCGGCGAGGACCTGCCCGCCTCCCGGTTCCCGGCGGTGCTCAGCCTCGCCGTCGCCGTGGTGGCCGTCGCCATGGTCGTGGTCGTCCTCGTCGGCTGGGCCGGATGAGCGCCCCGGCGGACCGGCGTGACCCGGGGCTCCAGCCGGAGCGCACCCGGCTCGCCTGGCGCCGTACCACTCTGTCCTGCACGGTGGCCGCCGTCCTGGCCGCGAGGACCGCACTGCGCGGCAGGACGACGGGCGGCTTCGTCGCCGTCGTCCTGTGCTGCCTGCTCTGGCTCGGCTTCCTGGTGCTCGCCGGTCGCCGCATCCACGCCCTCGAGACCGCGGAGCCGGGCCGGCCCCCGCGGCTCACGCCCCGCCACGCCGCCGCCGCCACCCTGTGCACGGCCGCCCTCGCGGTGTGCGCGGCGGCCCTGGTGTTCTGAGGGCACACACGCAGGGACGCCCCCGAGAAGCGCGCCGAGGGCCGTGCGGGGAACCCCCGCTACCGCGGGCCCGTTGTCGACTGGCAGGCTGTCCCGCACCAGTTGACAGCAACAGGGGGTTCCATGGCCGCGGCGGATCCGTACACGGTCGCACTCGCCGACGACGTACACGCCTACGTCCAGCCGGACGGCGGCTGGTGTCTGAACAACGCCGGGTTCGTGAGCGACGGGTCGGCCACTTTGCTGGTGGACACGACCGCGACCGAGCGCCGCACCCGTGCCCTGGGCGCGGCGATCGCGGCGACGGGGGCGCCGGCGCCGCGGATCGTGGTCAACACCCACCACCACGGCGACCACACCTACGGCAACGCCTTCTTCGCGCCGACCGCGATGATCGTCTCGCACGCCGACTGCCGCCGGGAAGCGCTCGCCGCCGGACACAACCTGCCGCTGATCTGGCCGACGATCGACTACGGGGACGTCCGGGTGCAGGGTGCCGACCTGACGTACCGGGACCACACGACGGTGCACGCGGGCACGGTGGAGGCCGAGGTGGTCCACCCCGGCCTCGCGCACACCGTCGGCGACTCGGTGGTGTGGCTGCCGCACCGGCGCGTGCTGTTCACCGGCGACCTGGTCTTCGAGGGCGGCACACCGTTCTTCCTGATGGGCTCGCTCAGCGGCTCGCTGCGCGCGCTGGAACGGCTGCGCACGTTCGGCGCCGAGACGGTGGTGCCCGGGCACGGGCCGGTGACCGATCCGTCGGCGTTCGACCGTACGGAGCGCTATCTGCGGTTCGTCGCCGAGGTCGCGCAGCGGCACCACGCGGCGGGCCTCACGCCGCTCCAGGCGGCACAGGCCACGGATCTCGGGGAGTTCGCCGAGTGGCGGGAGAGCGAGCGGCTGGTGGCCAACCTGCACCGCGCCTACGCCGAGCTGGACGGCCTGGCCGAGGGAGCGCCCCTCGATCCGCTGCCCGCCTTCCGGGACATGGCGGTCATGAACGGCGGGGAGATGATGGCCAGCCACGCGTGAGCGCCGCATCGGACCACGGTGGCGGCGCCCCGCCGCCGTGACGCCCGCAACCGATGGCACCACGATGGCACCGTGGCGCCGATCACGTTCGCTCCGCGCACTGGACGACATACCGACCGGTCGGCATCATGAGGCAGGTTCTGTTTTCCACGCACGTCGCACGTGAGGAGCAACGATGAGCCCAGACCACCCGCCGGGTCTCGATCTCGGCCGGCTGCGCGGCCTGCTCGACGCCGAGCGGCCCGGCCTGGTGACCGGCCCCCTGACCGGGCGGCTGATCGAGGGCGGGCGGTCCAATCTCACCTACGCCGTCTCGGACGGCACGGTGCGGTGGGTCGTACGCCGTCCCCCGCTCGGCCACGTCCTGGCCACCGCGCACGACATGAGGCGCGAGCACCGGGTGATCAGCGCGCTGCACCCGACGCCGGTGCCGGTGCCGCGCCCGGTGCTGCTGTGCGAGGACGAGTCCGTCCTCGGTGCCCCCTTCTACGTGATGGACTTCGTCGAGGGCACCCCCTACCGCACCGCCGAACAGCTGGCGCCGCTCGGTCCGGAGCGCACCCGGAACGCGATCCTCGGCCTGGTGGACACGCTGGTCGAGCTGCACGCGGTGGACCCCGAGGCGGTGGGCCTCGCGGACTTCGGCCGCCCGGAGGGCTTCCTGGACCGTCAACTGCGCCGCTGGGGCAAGCAGTTGGACGCGTCCCGCAACCGCGAGCTGCCCGGCATCGACGAGCTGCACGCGGCGCTCGGCCGCGCGCTGCCCGACTCCCCCGCGCCGGCCGTGATCCACGGCGACTACCGCCTGGACAACGTTCTCCTCGGTGACGACGACAGGATCACCGCCATCCTGGACTGGGAGATGTCCACGCTCGGCGACCCGCTGACCGACCTGGGCCTGCTGGTGATGTACAGCGTTCCGCTCGGCACGCCCGACTCCCCCGTCTCCACGACCGCTGAGGCCCCGGGTCACCCCGATCCGGCCGAGCTGATCGAGCGGTACGCGGCCCGCTCGGGGCGCGATGTCTCCGCCGTCTCCTGGTACACGGCGTTCGCCTGGTTCAAGCTGGCCGTGATCCTCGAGGGCATCCACTACCGCTACACGCTCGGCCAGACGGTCGGGCGGGGCTTCGACCGCATCGGCGAGCTGGTGCCCGTGTTCATCGAGCACGGCCTGACCACCCTGCAGGAAGGCTGATCCGTCATGGACTTCGCGTTCGACGCGCGCACCGAGGAGCTGCGCGCCAAGCTGCTCGCCTTCATGGACGAGTACGTCTACCCGGCGGAGGCCGTCGCCCACGAGCAGCGCGCCCGGCTGGCCTCGCCGTGGGACACCCCGCCGGTCGTCGAGGAGCTGAAGGCCGAGGCGCGCCGGCAGGGCCTGTGGAACCTCTTCCTGCCGGACGCCGAGTACGGCGCCGGGCTCACCAACCTCCAGTACGCGCCGCTGGCCGAGATCACCGGCCGCTCCCCGCAGCTCGCGCCCACCGTGACCAACTGCGCGGCCCCCGACACCGGCAACATGGAGGTGCTCGCCCAGTTCGGCGACGAGCAGCAGAAGAAGCAGTGGCTTCAGCCGCTGCTGGCCGGGGAGATCCGCTCGGCGTTCGCGATGACCGAGCCGGAGGTGGCCTCCTCGGACGCCACCAACATCACCACGCGCATCGGGCGCGCCACCGACGGCACGGACGAGTACGTCATCACCGGCCGCAAGTGGTACATCTCCGGGGCGATGAATCCGGACTGCAAGATCTTCATCGTGATGGGCAAGACGGACCCGGACGGTCCGGACATCCGCCGCCAGCAGTCCATGGTGCTGGTGCCCCGCGACACCCCGGGCGTCACGGTCAGGCGCGCGATGCAGGTCTACGGCTACGAGGACCACTACCACGGCGGCCATGCCGAGGTCGTCTTCGACCACGCGCGCGTGCCGGTCGCCAACCTGATCGGCGAGGAGGGCGGCGGGTTCGCCATCGCCCAGGCGCGGCTGGGTCCGGGCCGTATCCACCACTGCATGCGGCTGATCGGCATGGCCGAGCGGGCGATCGAGCTGATGTGCGAGCGGGCCGTCTCGCGCACCGCCTTCGGCAAGGCGCTGGCCCAGCAGGGCGTGGTGCACAACTGGATCGCCGACGCGCGCGTGACCGTGGAGCAGCTGCGGCTGCTGGTGCTGAAGACCGCGTGGCTGATGGACACCGTCGGCAACAAGGGCGCCCACACGGAGATCCAGGCGATCAAGATCGCTACGCCCCGCGCGGTCGTCGACATCATCGACAAGGCGGTCCAGCTGCACGGCGCGGGCGGGGTGAGCCAGGACTTCCCGCTGGCCGAACTGTGGGCGGCGGCCCGTACCCTGCGGCTCGCGGACGGCCCCGACGAGGTGCACCAGCGGTCGCTGGCGCGGCGGGAGCTGAAGAAGTACCTGTGAGACATGGGTGAGGGGCGAACGCCCTGGCGTCCGCCCCTCACCCATGTGCGCCGATCGGCTACGGCCGCAGCGCCCTCAGCAGCAGGTCCGCCAGGTGGTCGGCGACCTCCCGGGGGCTGAGGGGGCCGTCGGGGCGGTACCAGGTCGACAGGTGGTGCACCGAGCCGAAGTGGTAGTCGACGACCAGGTCGGCGGGCGTGGCGGTGGAGAACACGCCCGCCTTCTGGCCCTCCTCGATCAGCGCGCGGAACCGCTCGTGGTAGCGGCGCCGCTCCGCGCGTACCTGCTTGTTCTTCTCCGGGCTGAGGTGGTGCATGGACCGGAAGAAGATCATCGCGTCGTCGAGGTTCTCGATCGTGGTCACGACGACGTCGGCCGCCGCCTCCCTCAGGCGCTTCTCCACCGGCTCGTCGGCGTCCGCGAAGGCGTCGAGCCGCTCCTGCTGGATGCGCAGCACGCGCGCGTACACCTCGTGCAGCAGATCGTCCTTGGAGCCGAAGTAGTGGTACAGCGCGCCCTTGGTGACGCCGGCCGCCTCGACGATCTCCTGTACGGACGTGCGGTCGTAGCCCTGCTCGGCGAAGAGCCGCGTGGCGGCGGCCAGGAGCCGCTGCGGGACCGGCGTCCCGTCCCCGTCTGTCGTTCTGGGCACTGCCGCCACCTGCCTTTCCGATGATGACTACTGGGGCGTCCGCCCCTCTTCTCGGGTCGTTCGCCTCCGGAGCGCTCAAGCCGGTGTCGAGATCCCGACCGTGCTCAGCCCTGCGGGCCTCAGCGCGGTCGCGCTCCGGACACCGGCGCGCCCCTTCGGCTCACGCCCGGCGGGAACGCAGTTCCCGACGCAGGATCTTGCCACTCGCCGTCTTCGGCAGCTCGGGCAGGATCTCCACCTGGCGCGGGTACTTGTAGGCGGCCAGTCTCTCCTTGCAGTACGCGGCCAGCGCGTCGGGGTCCGTCTCGGCGCCCGGGCGCAGGCTGATGTACGCCTTGACGGTCTCGCCGCGGTAGCCGTCGGGCACCCCGACGACGGCCGCCTCGCGCACCGCCGGGTGCGTGTAGAGCACGTCCTCGACCTCGCGCGGCCAGACCTTGAAGCCGGAGGCGTTGATCATGTCCTTCTTGCGGTCCACGACGTACAGCCAGCCCCGCTCGTCCATGAACCCGATGTCGCCGGTGCGCAGCTCGCCGTCCGGGAAGGTCTCGGCGGTGGCCTCCGGGCGCCGCCAGTAGCCGGGCACCACCTGGGGACCGCGGACCACGATCTCGCCCTGTTCGCCGAACGGCACCTCCTCGCCCCGGTCGTCGACGATGCGGACGACCGTGTCCGGCCCGGGCACGCCGACGGCGAGGGTCCCGGAGACCGGGTCCACGGGCGCCTCCAGGCCGGGCGGGACCGAGGCGCAGGGCGCGGTGCACTCGGTGAGCCCGTAGCCGTTCTTGATGTACGGCCCGAAGCCGGCCCGGAACTTCTCCACCAGGGCCGGCGGCAGCGGGGCGCCGCCGGAGGAGATGACCCGGAACGAGGAGAAGTGGTCCGGGGTGACGGACGGGTGGGCGGCGAGCGCCATGAAGGCGGTCGACGGGCCGACGGTGAAGTGCGGGCGGTATTCGGCGAACGCGTCGAGCACGACACCCGCCTCGAAGCGGTAGGCGAGGACGAGCGTGCCCCCGCCGGCGAGACAGGCCGCCAGCTCGCACACCATCCCGGTGATGTGGAACAGCGGTGCCAGCGCGAAGTAGACGGGCGCCTCGGGCAGGCCGAGGCCCGTGCGCTGCCGCTCGGCGTTGTACATGATGTTGCCGTGCGTGTTGGTGGCGCCCTTGGGGGTGCCGCTGGTGCCCGAGGTGTAGCTGATCAGCGCGATGTCGGAGGGTGCGGGGTCCCGGTCCGCGGGCGCCTTGTGGCCCTGCCGGGCGACGGTCACGAGGTCGTCGGCGTCGGTGGCCTGCGCCGACCGCTCGAAGTTCAGCACGCGCGCGTCGTCGCGCGTCTGCAGGTCCAGCTCGCAGGCGGTGAGCACGATCCGTACGGGCGAACCGGCCGCCGTGTCGCGCAGATACGACTCCCAGGCGCGGTCCGCGCACACCAGGGCGGTCACCTCGGCGTCCCTCAGGACGTGCGTGACCTCCCCCGACTTGTACATGGGGTTGACGGGTACGACGGTGGCGCCGGCCTTCCAGGCGGCGAGCAGGGCCAGCACGAAGTGCGGGGAGTTCTGCAGCAGGATCGCGACCCGGTCGCCGCGCTGCAGACCGCGCGAGGCGAGGAACCCGGCGACGGAGTCGGACAGCGCCTCCAGTTCGGCGTAGCTGATCCGGCCGTCGAAGTAGGCGAGGGCGGTGCGGTCCGCGGGGACTGCGCGCAGGGCGTGCACGAGCGAGTCGGCGGGGCTGACCGGGGCGCGCTGGGCGTCGTTCAGGAGGGCGAGCCAGGGCTTGGCGGCGTAACGGGAGGTGGTCACCGGCCGGCCTCCCACTTCTGCTGGATGTGGTTCATGCTCGTCAGCCAGCGGTCCGGGTCGGTGGCGCGCGCCTGATAGTACGCGGCGGCCTCGGGGTGCGGCAGGATCAGGAACCGGTCCTCGGCGATGCCCTTGAACAGCGCGTCGGCGACGTCCTCGGGCTCGATCGCGGTCGGGGCGAGCACCAGGTCACCGGCGGTGCCGGAGGCGGTCAGCATGTCGGTGCGCACGCCCTGCGGGCAGATCGCGTGGACCTTCAGGCCGCGGTGGCGGTAGGTCAGCGACAGCCACTCGGCGAAGGCGTACGCACCGTGCTTGGTGACGCTGTAGGGGGCGGCGCCGATCATGGTGAGCAGTCCGGCGGCGGAGACCGTGGAGACGAACCGGCCCGCGCCGCGCTCCAGCCAGGCGGGCAGGAGTTCCCGCGCCGCGCGGACGTGGGCCATCACGTTCACGTCCCAGGCCCGCGCCCAGACCTCCTCGTCGGCGGCCTCGGTGCCGCCGGAGCCGAGGCCCGCGTTGGCGCAGTAGACGTCGACGGTGCCGCCGAGCGCGTCCCGCGCCTCACTCACGACCGCGGAGGCGTCGCCCGGGACCGCGATGCCGCCGATCTCCTCGGCGACGGCCTTCGCCTTCCCGGCATCCAGGTCGTTGACGACGACCCGGGCCCCCTCGGCGGCGAAGCGGCGGGCCAGGGCGGCCCCGATGCCGCCTCCCGCCCCGGTGACGACCACTCCCGCATCCTGCACGGCTTCCACCATCGGTCTCCTTCGACGCGACACGCACCGGCTCTGCTGCCGTCGGCTCTGTACGGCCGACAGACTAACCAGTCGGTATGTAACGAGGGAAGGGGTGCCGTCGTTGGCCCACATGAGCATGACAGCCGACCCAACCCCGGAGGTCACCACATGAAGCTGTCGAGACGAGGGCTGCTCGCCGCCACCACGGCGGCGACCGTGCCGTTCCCCGCAGTGTCCGGGGCCGGCCGCAGCAGATCGCTGCGCACCGGCTTCGAACGGCTGGCGGCGGACGGCTACGCGCCGCTGGAGGGCAGCGGAGGGGCGCGGCACCACCCGTCCCTTCGAACTCCTCGGCGCGGAGGGCGTCGACGGCCGGTGGGCGGCGGAGGCGGAGCGACTGGGGCTGCCGGGCGTGCACTCCAGGGAGGCCTGCTTCGCGCCCACCTTCTCCAAGTTCCAGGGCAGGACCGTCGGCGGTGTGCAGATCCATGTCCACGACCGGGCCGCCTACGACCCCGTCCGCACCGGGATCGCGCTGCTGGTGACCGCGAGGAGGGTGTGGAGCGATTTCGCGTGGCGCTCGGACAACTGGATCGACAAGCTCACGGGCTCGGCGCGGGTGCGCACGATGATCGACGCCGGCGCCACGGCCGACGAGGTGGTGGCCGCGTGGCAGGACGAGCTGGCGGCCTTCCGGCGGATCCGTCGGCAGTACCTGTTGTACGGATGAGTCGTGACGTATGGCCAACCCTGCCTGTTGGCAGGACGATGCGCGCACAGCGCACTCGACCTCGGGGCAAGGGGGCCCGTCATGGCGGTACCGGCAGTGAGCGTGAGTCCCTACTGGGAGCTGACCTTCGACGCGGACGGCGACGTGGACGGGCCGGAGCGGGACCGGCTGCTCACGGAGGTGTCCCGGCGCGGCGTGCGGGAGCTGCTGGTGTTCGCGCACGGCTGGAACAACGAACGCTCCGGCGCGACCCGGCTCTACAGCAGCTTCTTCGCGCCGGTGCCCTCGCTGGCGCCCGGGGCCCGCCTCGGGTACGTGGGCGTGATCTGGCCGTCGATGATGTTCGCGGACGAGCCGATCCCCCACTTCCCGCCGTCGGCCGCGGCCGGCCTGCTGCCGCCGGCCCCGCGGCTGGACAAGGACAGCCGGCACGCGCTGCTCGAGGTGTTCCCCGGCCGCGCGACCGTGGTGGAGCAGCTCACGCGGCTGCTGGAGCAGCACCCGGACGACGGCGCCTCGTTGGAGGAGTTCGGGCGGCTGGTACGGCTGCTGGTGGAGGTGCGGCCGCAGGGGCCGCAGGCCGTGTTCGCCGCGGACACCCTGGCGCAGGGGACGCCGGAGAGCGAGCCCGGGATGCTGACCGGGGACACGGCTGGTGTGTGCCGGAGCTTCGCGCGGGCGCTGGAGCAGGTCGAGTCGGCCGACGGGCGGTCCGCGGAGGGGTTCTCGTTCACACCGAAGGGGATGTGGGACGGGGCGCGCGAGTTGCTCAGACAGGCCACGTACTACGCGATGAAGCGACGCGCGGGCACGGTCGGCGAGCGGGGGCTCGGGCAGGTGATCGGGCAGCTGGCGCAGGCTGCGCCGGATGTCCGGGTGCACCTGGTCGGGCACAGCTTCGGCGGGCGGCTGGTCTCGTTCGCGCTGCGCGGGCTGCCGCAGGGGGTGCGCACGGTGAAGTCGGTGACACTGCTGCAGGGCGCCTTCTCGCACTACGCGTTCGCGTCCCGGCTGCCGGACGACCCGCACACGAGCGGTGTGCTGGACGGGCAGCAGAACCGGGTCGACGGTCCCCTGGTGTGCTGCTACTCCCACTTCGACTCGGCGCTCGGCACGTTCTATCCGCTGGCGTCCCGGATGGCGGACGACGACCGGTCGCTGACCGGGGACTTCGCGGCGGACTTCGACATCGGCCGGCTCCTCGGCGCGCGGTGGGGAGCGATGGGCCACGACGGGGTCCAGGCGGTGGACGGCACCCGGAGCCTGGCACTCGCCGACGCGCTGAACGGCGGACTTCCGGCGTCCGGATGCGTCAACGTGGACGCCTGCGCGGTGGTGTGCCACGGTGGCCCGCCGTCGGGCGCGCACAGCGACATCGTGCATCCGGAGCTGGCCCGGGTGGTGCTGGCGGCGGGCCGGGTGAGCTGACCCACCGCCACTCGTCACCCATCCGGGCTACCGGGCTACCGGGCTACCGGGCTACCGGGCTACCGGGCTACCGGGCTACCGGGCTACCGGGCTACCGGTGCGAGGTGTACTCCACGACCTGCTGGAACGTCGGCCGGTTCTGCCAACTGATCTTGCCGTGCTTGATGCCGCCCAGGGTGCGCTGGACGATCGAGTCGGCGCACCACTGGTCACCGGCCGAGCACTGGTCGTCGCCGGGGTAGACCTGGGACGCCGTCATGCCCGCGGCCTGCTTCAGCGTGCTGATCAGGACGTCCCGGCAGGAGCTGAGGCTGCCGCCGCCGCAGTACTTCTGCGCCGGCGGGCCCTGCACCGACTCGCCGAGGACCGCCCGGATGTCCTTGTCGACATAGCTCCACCAGCCGTACTGGAAGGAGCTTCCGGCGTGCGATCCGGTCGGGCCGTGCGCGGCCGACGGGGACTCGTCGATCGGCAGGTTGTTGCCGAAGGCCGTGTACAGGTCGCTGCCGAGACCGGGCTGGAACTCGGCCTTCACCAGCAGCGGCCACCAGGCGTCCAGGATGCGGATCGCGTCGGCATCGGCGTACGTCTTCGAGCCGGCCGAGGTCTCCGTGCGCTTGGCTCCCGCCGAGACCCAGGCCTGCAGCTTGCTCACCGCCGCC
Organism: Streptomyces sp. NPDC001848; assembly: GCF_042891915.1. Classification (NCBI taxonomy): domain Bacteria; kingdom Bacillati; phylum Actinomycetota; class Actinomycetes; order Kitasatosporales; family Streptomycetaceae; genus Streptomyces; species Streptomyces sp. NPDC001848. The sequence continues at coordinate 218,462 of NZ_JBIATP010000011.1, forward strand.
GCGGCCGTGGAGTCGGTCACCGCCGAACTGCCGATGACCTGCAGCAGCTTCGGCAGCACGTCCTCGGCGCGCAGGTCGGCGAGGGCCGCGTCGGCCATGGCCTTCACGAGGGACGACCTGGTCACCCCGCCGGCCGCCACCAGCTTCTTCACCCGGTCCTCCAGCAGGTTGCCGCGGTGGACCGAGCCCTCGCCCCAGGGTGCGGCCGTGTAGTCCTTGGCCTGCTTGTTGTTCCAGGAGATGTAGTAGTCCTGATCGATGGAGTTGGGGTGCTGGGACGGCGGCGTGTAGTCGGACGTGTTCGTCGTCGGGTCCCAGTTCCGCCACTCGTACGCCGCCTGCGCCCACACCGGGAACTCGGCGTCGACACCGCTCGCGCGCACCGGGTTGTCGCCGCTGTTGTAGTACGCGGTGTGCTGGGAGTCGGCGTAGAACCAGTTGAAGGTGTAGTTGATGTGCTGGACAGCGCTCTGGAAGTCCTTCGGGCCCTTGACGTAGTCGGGGTCGTTCAGCATCTGGAAGCCGATGATCGAGTCGGCCTCGTGCAGGTAGGACGAGCGCAGGGTGGTGTAGGCGACTTTCTTGCCGCCGACCGTGGCGCGGTACTCCACGGGCCCGTACTTGGTGCGCCACACCCGCATGGTGTAGGAACCGGCGGGTGTCGAGTCGGCGGTCGTGGGTGACCAGGAGTTCTTCTGCTCGACCTTGTCCATGGCCGTGCAGGTGCCGTGGTAGAGGTAGTGGTAGTCGTCCTGGCACAGCTCGACCGCGTAGGTGTCGATGATGTCCTGGCCGGAGGTGGTGGCGCTCCAGGAGTAGTCCTGGCCTCGGCCCAGTTCGACGTACATGCTCAGGCCCGCGAAGGACGCCCCACGGGCGCTGATGCCCGGGCCCTGGATCTCCTGGAGCATGAGCAGCTGGGGGGCGAAGTAGCCGGTCTGCGGGCCGAAGACGGCGATGGGGTGGCCGCTCGCGGTGTACTTGCCGCTGACCACGAGGGCGTTGGACATGCCGCGCTTTGCGGAGGTCAGGGCCGTCTTCGCGGCGGTGGTGGAGGCGCTGCCGGCACTCGATGTGGCCGCGCTGCCGGACCGGTCGTAGACGAGCGGCTCCTGGGCCACGGAACCGGCGTCGGGCAGCGCCTCGCCCTGCGGGCTGTCGGGCCTGGACGCGTACGGGAAGCTCTCGCCGTTGTGGACGGTGAGGACGGCCTCGGGGTCGTTGCGCTCGCGGAAGGACTCCCAGACCTTGGTGCCCTCCTCCACGCCGTACTTGGACTGGGCGGCCAGCAGGGAGATCGCGTTGTTGACCTCGCCGCCCCCGCCGGAGCCGAAGAGCGCGCCGATGACGGAGGCGAGCGCGACCAGGTCGGTGAGCTTGAAGTGCTCGATGGTGCCGGCGTTGGTGATGGCGTCCTTGTGGCCGGTCAGGACGTACTCACCGGGGAAGTAGCGGCCCGAGTCGGAGGCGTCGATGTAGGCGTTGATACCGGCCAGGTAGGCGTTCACGTCGACGAGGGCCTGCTTGCCGCGGTCGCCAGCGGCGGCCACCGCGTTGTCGATCTGGGCCTGCAGATCGGCCTCGGTGTAGGGCGCATTGCGCCAGAACTCCTGTTCGAGGCCCTGGTTGGAGGCGGCGCCGCCCGCGAAGGAGGTCAGCTGCCCACGGCCCACGTGCCGGAAGACGTCCATGAGCCACAGCCGGTCCTCGGCGGCGGCATACCCGGCGCCGAACTCGGTGCCGTACCTGGTGGTACCGGTGATGTGCGGGACGCCCGTCTTCTTGTCGCGGACGATCGTCACGTCGCCGCGGCCCGCGGGCTTCTCGGTGGAGGCGACTTGATCGGAAGGGACGCCGAACGACGCGTCATTGAAGAAGTTGTTGATCTTCGCGTCGGTGAGCGTGGAGTAGCCGGTGGCCAGGTTGGCGTACGGGCCGAGCTGGTCCTCGGCATGGTCGGGCTGGGTGCCGAAGGCCTGGTTGAGGAGGATCTGGGCGAGGGTGGCGTTGCCGTTCTCACCGGGCGGGAGGATGTCCGAACACCGGCCGCCGCAGTAGTCGTTGGGCGCGGCCACCTGCGCGGCGCCCGTGGCCGCCTGAGCGGTGACCGCGGCCGTCGGGGACAAAAGCCCCGCGAGGAGGACGCATATCGACGCGGCCTTGAGGAACTTGGGGGATCTGCGAGGAGTTCTCAGTCTGTCGAGGGCGGTGCGTGGGGTGCGCCATGGCATGGCAGCTCCTCCCGACGATGGGGGTCCCCCTGCTCGAGCGAAGCCGAGAGCTTGGGGGAGGGGGCGGCGGGACGTTACCGCCGGTATCCCCGCGATTGAAGATGAACATGCGTCAGTTTTTCAACCGTCCGGCGGGTGGCTTATGGAGGTCATCGGAAATCCGATGGAGCCGAATCGCGTGTCGATACGTCTATTCGGCGACGTCGCGCGAAGTCCGTACGACAACGACGCCGAAGTGACCGAAGTAACAGGTGCAGGTGTGACGGAGGTGCAAGGCGATGGCCGGTTTCCGGAGTCTGGCGAGACAGGTCCGTGATCCGAGGTGCGATCTGGCACTGCGGCGCTACTCACTGCGCAAGTGCCTTGAGAAGTTCGCCCCCTACGGGCATCGGGCGACTTGGGACCATCTGTGCTCCCGGGCCGGGTTCGGTCCCGAGGACCGCTCCCCCGATCCGGCGCGGCTCGTGGCCGCACTGGAAGAACTGGAGGAGGCCCGGTCCGTCTGGCTCACCTACGAGGCCGAGTTCACGCAGCGCCGGAAGAAGGAGAAGCACGACGGGCTGCGCCGGCCGGGCAGTGTGGACGACTGGCACCGGCTGACCTGGGGCGGTTTCGGGGTCGCATGGTGCGACGACCCGCGGGTCCACCCGCACGAGCCGCTGGCCGAGGTGCTGCGCCGGCTCATCGCCGCACTGGAGCGCGAGCCGGGATCGTCATGCCCGGTGTGCGCCGGCGAGCGCCTGATCTGGAGATACGACCTGGCCCATGAGCCGTCGTCGGGCCCGGTCTGCACGGACTGCGGCATCCTGGTGCCGACTCCCGTGCTGACGCCCGCGGCCCTGGCACGGACCAGGCGCACGCGGCTGCTCGTGTCGGCCTAGGGCCGTGATCGTGGGGGTGCGCCGGGGGATGCCGCACCCCCCGTTGTCAGCGGCGACCACCCGTGCCGCCCAGGGGTGGCACGAACGCCCGCAGCAGGGCGGCTATCGCTTCCGGCGTTCCACCAGCAGGCGGGAACCCGACTGCCTCTCGCCGAAGACATCGTCCGGGTTGGACAGGACGCACGTCTCCAGGGACAGGCAGCCGCAGCCGATGCAGTCGGTCAGGTGGTCACGGAGGCGGCTCAGCTGGTTGATCCGTTCGTCCAGTTCGGAGCGCCAGGCCGCGGAGAGGCGGGCCCAGTCCTCCCGGGTGGGTGTGCGCTCCTCGGGGAGCTGCGCCAGCGCCTCGCGGATCGTGGTCAGCGGGATGCCCACCCGCTGCGCCGCCCGTACGAAGGCGACCCTGCGCAGTGCGTCCCGGGTGTAGCGGCGCTGGTTGCCCGACGTGCGGCGGCTCCTGATCAGCCCCTTGGACTCGTAGAAGTGCAGGGCGGAGACGGCGACGCCGCTACGGGCCGACAACTGGCCGACGGTCAGCTCGTGGATCTTCTCGGGGATCTGGGGCACCTCCCAGAGCCTACCCACCGCGGCACGGGCGCCGTCCGTTGACACCGGCGCCTCACCCGGCCATGCTAAGCAGTCGCTTAGGTATGGTGACTTCGTGACGCGAGAGGCCGGGAACATGGCAGAGCCGAGGATCTTCACGTCCGCCGACGAGTTGAAGGCGGCGGTGGGCGAGCAGCTGGGGTACACCGACTGGCTGGAAATCGACCAGAAGCGGATCGACCTGTTCGCGGAGGCGACCGGGGACCACCAGTGGATCCATGTGGATCCGGAGAAGGCGGCCGAGGGACCCTTCGGGACCACCATCGCGCACGGCTACCTCACGCTGTCGCTGCTCCCGCTGTTCGGACCGCAGCTGATCAAGGTCGAGGGCGTGAAGATGGGCGTCAACTACGGCACCAACAAGGTCCGTTTCCCCGCCCCGGTCCCGGTCGGTTCCCGGCTGCGCGCGACCGCGGCGATCTCCGGCGTCGAGGAGGTGCCGGGCGGCGTGCAGGTGAGCGTCGCCTTCACCGTGGAGCGGGAAGGCGGCGACAAGCCGGTGTGCGTCGCGGAGTCGGTCGCGCGCTACTACCTCTGACCCCGCACCGCGGACCCCCGACCCAGGGCCCGAGGGGCTACTTCCGCGCCCCCACCATGCGCAGCACGAGGTCGGCGTAGAGCGCGCCGACCTCCTCGGGCGTCCGGGGTCCGTCGACGTTGAACCAGCGGGCGACGTCGATGCACAGGGAGAGGATCGCCAGCGTCGTCCCCTTCACGTCCAACACGTCGAACTCGCCCGCGGCCACACCGTCCTCGACGATCCCGCGCACCTCGGCGTCCACCTGGCGGCGGAGCGCGAGGATCTCGGCACGGGCGTCCGGGCCGAGGGCGTCCAGTTCGTACTGCACGACCCGCGCGGTGGTGCGCCGCCCGGCGTGCCAGCGGACGAAGGAGCTCACGGCGTCGGCGAGCCGCTCGGTCGCGCTGCCCTCGCGCCGGGCCGCCGTGCGCAGGATCTCCAGGGCCTTGTCGTGGCCGATGCGGCTGATGCGGTGGAGCAGCTCTTCCTTGGTCTTGTAGTGGATGTAGAGGGCGGCCGGGCTCATACCGGCGCGTCCCGCGATGTCACGGGTCGTCGTGGCGTGGTAGCCGCGCTCGGCGAAGGCCTCGACCGCGGCGACCAGCAGCCGCCGGGCCGCGTCCGGGGTCACCTCGGCCCACGGCTCCATCTCGCCGCCGGCTGTCTCCTCCGCCGTACTCATCGCTCGCCCCTTCCACTGGCAGGACGAACACCATACCTCCGAAGGTGAGCGGGCGCTTAGAGTGCCCGCTCAGAGCTTTTCGAAAGGATCGTGCTCGGCGAGCAGTTTCTCCAGCCTGGCCTGGTCGACCCGGCTGACGATCTGCCCGGCCTCCTGCCGGTCCCGGATCACCTTGGCGAGGGTGAAGGCGGACGTCACCAGGTACAGCACGGCGATCCCGAGGAAGGCCCGCACCCAGGCGTCGGCGTGCAGTTGGAAGATCCCGACGGCGGTGGCCACCAGGGCGATGGCGAAGGACGCCACGGCCTGACCGTAGAAGGCGGCCGTGTTCTGCTGTCTGACCGGAGTCTCACTCATGTGCACCAGGGTCGGCTGACGGCGCCGCCCGGACATCCGTACCCGTACTCACAGCGGTACTCAGAACGCCGAAACCCCCGTCAGCGCCCGCCCGATGACCAGTTTCTGGATCTGGCTGGTGCCCTCGTACAGGGTCATCACCCGGGCGTCGCGCAGCAGTTTGCCCACCGGGTACTCGTCGATGTAGCCGTAGCCGCCGAAGACCTGCAGGGCGTTGTTCGCGGCGCGGACGGCGGCCTCGGAGGCGAACAGCTTGGCCTTGGAGGACTCGACGGCGAAGGGCAGTCCGCGGTCGATCAGGTCGGCGACCCGCCAGGTCAGCAGCCGGGCCGCGTCCACGTCGACGGCGATGTCGCTGAGGAGTTCCTGGACGAGCTGGTGGTGGGCGATGGTACGGCCGAACTGCTCGCGCTCGCCGGCGTACTTCACGGCCTCCTCCAGCGCGGCCCGGGCTATGCCGACGCAGCCCGCCGCGACCGACATCCGGCCCTTGGCGAGCGCGGACATGGCGACGGAGAAGCCCTTGCCCTCCGGGGCCAGCATCGCGGAGGCGGGGACGCGGACGTCCTCGAGGACCAGTTCGGCGGTCGCCTGGCCGCGCAGGCCGAGCTTGCCGTGGACGGGGCGGCGGGTCAGGCCGGGCGTGTCGGTCGGGACGAGGAAGGCGGAGACGCCCTTGTGGCCGGGGGCGTCGGTGGAGCGGGCGAAGAGGAGGACGACATCGGCCCAGGTGCCGTTGGTGATGAACATCTTGGTGCCGTTGATCACGTAGTGGTCGCCGTCGCGTACCGCCCTGGTGGCGAGGTTGCCCGCGTCGGAGCCGGTGCCCGGTTCGGTGAGCCCGAAGCAGCCGACGTGGTCCCCGGACGTCAGCCCCGGCAGCCAGCGGCGCTTCTGCTCCTCGCTCCCCCAGGCGGCGATGGTCTTGGCGACCAGGCCGAGCGAGACGGACACGATCCCGCGCACGGACGAGTCGCCGCGGCCCAGTTCCTCGGTCACCAGGCAGTACGCGAGGTGGTCGCCGCCCGAGCCGCCGTACTCCTCGTCGATGGTGAGCCCGAGGAAGCCGACCTCGCCGAGCTTCTTGACGATCGAGCGGTCCACCTCCTCGGCCCGGTCCCAGGCGACGACGTGCGGGGCGATCTCGCGGGTCACGAACTCCTCGGCCAGCCGTCGCACGGCCACCTGATCCTCGCTGAGCTCCAGGTTCACGACGCGTCACCCCTCGGCAGGTCATTGAATGCGGCACATTTAAATTAGCAGTGCTAGTTTCGAGCCGCAGCCCTACTATGTGCGCCATGGCCCGACCGCGCAAGCCCCTCCTGAGCACCGACCGCATCGTCGCCACGGCGCGGGCGCTGGTGGACGCGGAGGGCCTCGGGGCCGTCTCGACGCGCCGGCTCGCCGCCGAACTGGGGGTCAGCGGACCGTCGCTGTACAACCACTTCCGCACGAAGGACGAGATCCTCGAGGCGGTCGCCGACTCGGTGAGCGCGCAGGTCGACCTGTCGATGTTCGAGGACGGCCGGCCCTGGCGGACGGCGCTGCACGACTGGGCGGTCTCCTACCGGGCCGCACTGCGCGACCACCCGAACATCGTCCCGGTGCTGGCCCGTGGGCCCGGCCGCCGCCCGGCCGCGCTGCGGCTCGCGGACGCGGTCTACGGGGCCATGGTCGACGCGGGATGGCCGCCGGCGCAGGCCACCTCCATCGGCGCGCTGATGCGCTACTTCGTGATGGGCTCCGCGCTCGGCTCGTTCGCGGGCGGCTTCGTCGACGACGCGACGGCGTACGACCCGGCCGACTATCCCCACCTCGGGCAGGCCCACCTCCTCGCCGAGCAGCAGGAGAAGATCGACGAACGGGCCTTCGAGACGGGGCTCGCCGCTCTTCTGGACGGACTGGAGCGGCAGTACGAGCAGGTGAAGCGCCCCGTCTAGAGCAGGCGGGGCACTCGGCGCAGGGCAGCCGGGCATGCTTCGGTGGGCGCCGAAGTGTCCGTGGTCGATGCTGGACGCATGACGACGCGGAAGGACGGCACGGCGGCGGGGCTCGCCCGGCTCGCGGGGATGATCGCCGACGAGACGCGGGCCACCTGCCTGCTGGCGCTGCTGGACGGCCGGGCGTGGACCGCCGGTGAGCTGGCGCGGCACGCCGGGGTGGCCGCATCGACGCTGAGCGAACACCTGGGCAAGCTCGTCGCGGGCGGCCTGCTCGCCGAGGAACGGCAGGGGCGGCACCGCTATGTGCGGCTCGCCGACCCGCGGGTCGCCCAGATCGTCGAGGATCTCGCCGCGCAGGTGGCTCCGGACGTCAGGGCCGAGCCTCCGCGCACGCTGCGGGAGGCGAGCGCCGGGTCCGCGATGGCCCGCGGGCGCACCTGCTACGACCACCTCGCGGGGCGGCTCGGCATCGCTGTCACCGATGCGCTGACCACGCGGGGGCTGCTGCGTCAGGACACGGGGTTCGCCCTCACCGAAGCCGGCCTGGCCTGGTTCGACACCGCCGGTATCCGCCTCGACCGCAAGGGCCGCCGGCCTCTGGCCCGTGCCTGCCTCGACTGGACCGAGCGCCGCCCCCATCTCGCGGGTGTCGCGGGCGCCGCCCTGTGTCGACACGCCCTGGACGCGGGCTGGTGCGTACGGATCGGCTCCGAGCGGGCCGTGAAGGTCACGGACGAGGGCGAACGCGCCCTGTCCCGGCTGCTGGGGATCGAGGCGGCGACGCTGCGCCGACCAGCGCCGTCCCATCCGAAATCCTCGAGCGCCACCTCCCCTGTCCACCTAGCCTCTGGAGCATGATGAACGCCTCCCCCTCCCGTCCGGCCGCCGGCGCGGCCGCCGTCACCGTGCTGCTGTGGGCCTCCGCCTTCGTCTCGATCCGTAGCGCGGGTGCCGCGTACGCGCCGGGCGCGCTGGCGCTCGGACGGCTGCTGGCCGGGTCCCTGGCGCTCGGGGTGATCTGCCTCCTGCGGCGGGAGGGGTTGCCGCCGCGTTCCGCGTGGCGCGGGATCGCGATATCCGGGCTGCTGTGGTTCGGCTTCTACGTGGTCGTGCTCAACTGGGGCGAGCAGCAGGTCGATGCCGGGACCGCCGCGCTGGTGGTGAACATCGGGCCGATCCTGATCGCGCTGCTGAGTGCGCGGCTGCTCGGGGACGCCATGCCGCCGCGGCTGCTCGCGGGCATGGCGGTGTCGTTCGCCGGTGCCGTGACCGTGGGCCTGTCGATGTCGGGTGACGGGGGTTCCTCGGTGCTCGGGGTCGTGCTGTGCCTGCTCGCCGCGGGCGCCTACGCGGCCGGGGTCGTCGCGCAGAAGCCCGCGCTGGGGGCGGCGAGCGCGCTGCAGGCGACGACGTTCGGGTGCCTGGTGGGCGCGGTCGCCTGTCTGCCGTTCGCCGGGCAGCTGGCGCACGACGTGGCCCGCGCGCCGGTGTCCGCCACGCTCAACATGGTGTACCTGGGCGTGTTTCCGACCGCGCTGGCCTTCACGACCTGGGCGTACGCGCTGGCCCGTACGACCGCGAGCCGGATGGGCGCGACCACGTACGCCGTGCCCGCGCTGGTCGTCCTGATGTCCTGGCTGTTCCTCCAGGAGGTCCCGGGACCGGTGACGCTCGCAGGTGGCGTGCTGTGCCTGGCGGGAGTGGCGGTGTCGCGGTCGCGCCCCCGCACCTCGCCCCCGACCCCGGAACCGCACGCCACGCCCGAAGAGGTACCCGCCGCCGACTCCTAGGCCCCAACCGGCACTAGAACACGACCAGCGCCCGGCCGCCCTTGCCCGCCAGCATGTTCTCGAAGGCGGCCGGGATGCCCTCCAGCGCGATCCGTTCCGTCACCAGCGCACCCAGGTCCAGGCGGCCCGCCCGGACGTGCTCGGCCAGGACCGGCAGGTCCTCGGCCGGGTTGGAGTTGCCGTAGACGCAGCCCGTCAGGGTGCGGCCCCAGTGGAAGATCTCCAGGGCGTTGAAGGTGACCTGCTGGTCCTTGCCGCCGATGCCGACGACCGTCGTACGGCCGCCGCGGCGGGTGGAGTCCCAGGCGGCGCGGATGGTGGCCGCCCGGCCCACGCACTCCACCGCCACGTCGACGCCCTGCTTGTCGGTGAGACCGCGGATCTCCCGGGGCGTGGTGTCGGAGGCGAGCAGGAAGTCCGTCGCGCCCGCCCGGCGCGCCAACTCCTCCTTCACGGGGGACACGTCCACCGCGACGATCCTCTCGGCGCCCGCGATCCGCGCCGCCTGGAGGGTCGCCAGGCCCACCCCGCCGACACCGAACACGGCGACCGTCTCCCCCGGCCGCACCTTGGCCGCGTGGTGCACGGCCCCGTATCCGGTGAGGACGGCGCAGCCGAGCAGGGCCGCGTCGGTCAGCGGCACGCCCTCCGGGGCCGGCAGCACGCAGGACGCCGCCACCACGGTCTCCTCCGCGAAGGCGGCCACGTTCAGGCCGGGGTGCAGGTCCGCGCCGTTGTCCGCGCGGTGGGCGTAGACGTCGGCGGCGCCGGTGAGGGCGTTCGCACACAGCCACACCTCGCCCAGTGCGCAGGCGTGGCACCTCCCGCAGGACGGCGCCCAGTTGAGGACCACGCCGTCACCGGGGGCGACATGGGTGACGCCCTCGCCGACGGACACCACCGTGCCCGCACCCTCGTGACCGAGGACGGCGGGCACCGGTACCCGCATGGTGCCGTTGGACAGGGACAGGTCGGAGTGGCAGACCCCGGCGGCGGCCAGCCGGATCCGGACCTGGCCGGGGGCCGGCTCGGGCAGCTCGATCCCGGTGACCTCCAGCGGGGCGTCGACGGCGGGCAGGACAGCGGCACGGACGACCATCTGGCTCAACGCTCCTGGAACTGGAGGGACTTGGTCTGCAGGTACTCGGCGAGGCCGTGCGCGCCCAGCTCGCGGCCGACCCCGGACTGCTTGTAACCGCCGAAGGGTGCGAGGGGGTTGAAGCGTCCGCCGTTGATGTCGACCTGTCCGGTCTCCATGCGCCGCGCGAACGCGACCGCCTCCGCGTCGTCCCCGGCCCATACGGCGCCGGCCAGCCCGTACACCGTGCCGTTGGCGATCCGCAGGGCGTCCTCCTCGTCCTCGTAGGGGAGAATCACCAGCACGGGGCCGAAGATCTCCTCCTGTGCGATCGTCATCTCCGGGGTGACGTCGGCGAAGACGGTCGGCTGCACGAAGTAGCCGCGTTCCCGGGGTGCATCGGGGCCGCCCGCGACCAGCCGGGCGCCCTCCGAGATGCCCTTCTCGATGTAACCGCGCACCCGCGCCTGCTGCCTGGCGTTCACCACCGGGCCGATGCGGTCCCCGTACTTCGCCGCGGCGGTCGCGGCGAGCTCGACCGCCTCCTCGTACCGGTCCCGGTGCACCAGCATCCGGGTCCACGCGCTGCACGTCTGGCCGGAGTTGGACATGACGTTCGCGACACCCACGTTGACCGCCTTGGCGAGGTCCGCACTCGGCAGAATGACGTTAGCGGACTTGCCGCCCAGTTCCAGGGCGACCTTCTTCACGGCCGCTCCCGCCGTGGCACCGATCTGCCGGCCGACCGCCGTGGAGCCGGTGAAGGAGACCAGGTCGACGCCCGGGTGCTCGGCGAGCGCCTGCCCGGCGACCGGGCCGAGACCGGTGACCAGGTTGAAGACCCCGGCCGGTACGCCCGCCTCGTGGACGGCCCGAGCGAAGAGCCGGGCGGTCAGCGGGGTGTCCTCGGCCGGCTTGAGCACGACCGTGCAGCCCGCCGCCAGCGCCGGAGCGACCTTGGCGACGATCTGGTGCAGGGGGTAGTTCCAGGGGGTGATGGCGCCGACGACGCCGACCGGCTCCTGGTAGACGGTGGAGTTGCCGACCTTCTCCTCGAAGGGGTACGCCGCGGCCAGGTCGGCGTACGATCCCGCGACCGCGATCGGCAGGCCGACCTGCACGTTCTGTGAGAACGGGAGCGGGGAGCCCAGCTCCGCCGTCACGGTCTCGGCGATCTCGTCCCGGCGTGCGAGGAGCACGTCCCGCAGGGCGGTGAGCCGGGCGGCCCGCTCGACCGGGGTGGTGGCGGCCCATGCGGGGAGAGCGGCGCGGGCGGCGCGTACGGCGGCGTCGACGTCCTCGGCGGTGCCCGCCGGGACGTGGCCGATGACCTGCTCGTCGGCCGGGTTCACGACCTCGATGGTGTCCGCGCCGACGGCGGGGCGCCAGGCGCCGTCGATGTACAAGCCGTCATGTGCCTTCATCGTCTTCCTCCCGGGCGGGCAGCGTCGTCCGCGCCCCAAACTAGCGCCGGTAGTTTTGCCGCGCCAGGGGGCTCCGGCAGTGAGACCGGAGGCCGTTTCAGGTCCGGCCGGCCGCGGTGCCCCGCCGCACGGACGAGTCCGCTCCGTGCGGCTCTCTCGCGGGCGAGCGCACTCCGATCCCCGCGGAGAGCAGCAGCAACGCGCCGAGCATCACGAACGGCGCGGCCACACCGGCCACCCCGGCCACCAGGCCCGCGGCGGCGGGCGCGGCGACCTGGCCGAGGCGGTTGCCGGTCAGCCGCAGGGCGAGAGCGGTGGAGCGCGCGTCGTCGGGCGCGGCCTGCACGACGGTCGTCATGGACAGCGGCTGCCCGACGCCCAGACAGAACCCGAGGACGGTGAGCATCGCGCCGAGCGCCCAGACCGGCACCGGCAGCGCGATCCCGGCGCACAGCAGCGCCGCCACCAGGCAGGTCAGGGCGAGCAGAACGGTCCGGCCGAGCAGTCGCAGCAGCGGGGTGAGGACCAGGCGGCAGGCGATGGTGGCCGCCGCGCGCAGGCTCAGCAGCACACCGACGACCGAGGGGGCGATACCGCGGTGGTCGCCGACGACGGGTAGGTACGCGGTGAGGATGTCCGTCGCCGACAGCACGGCGAGGCTGATGAAGATGCCGGCCGGTACGCCCCGGGCGCGCAGGATGCCGCGCAGGGGGACGCGGTCGCCGCGCGCGGTACGGGCCGTCGTGGCCGTACCGCGCTCGATGCGCCACAGGGAGGCGAACGCGACCGCGGCGCCCGCCCCCGCCACCAGCAGGGCGAGCGCGCTGGTGGCCGCCCGGTCCGGGCCGTGGATCAGGGCACCGGCGGCGACGGGACCGACGAGCTGCCCGAGGGAGGCGCCGATGGTGAAGTGGCCGAAGTTCCGGTCCTGTTCGTGGGGCTCGGACCGGCGGGCCACGATCGACTGGGCCCCGATGACGAAGCAGAGGTGGCCGAGGCCCATCACCCCGCTCCACGCCGCCATCGCGCCGAGGGAGTCCGCGACGCCGCTGAGCACGCAGCCTCCGGAGATCAGGACCACCCCGGTCAGCAGCAGGGGCGTGCACCGGCCGTGGTCCGTACGGCGGCCCAGCGGTACGGCGGCGAACAGCGGCAGCAGCGCGTACACACCGGCGATGACACCGACCGCCCGGTCGTCGGCGCCCAGCGCGAGGGCCCGGTAGGAGACGGCGGGCCGGGCCATCGACACCGCCCCCTGCGCGAAACCGAAGGCGATGACGAGGCGGAGCAGCCAGCCGCGGTTCCCACCGGGCCCCATGCGACGTCCTCCAAGGAGTGATCGGACGAATGACCGGACGAGCGACCGGACGGATGATCGGACGGATGATCGGACGGATGATCGGACAGCGAGTGATCAGATGATGCCGAACAGGATTCCTGCCCCGAGGACCACCAGCGATGTCAGCGCGGCCCACTTGACCACGAACCGCGTGTGCTCGCCGAACTCGACCTTGGCCATGCCGACGAGGACGTAGACGGCGGGCACCAGCGGGCTGGACTGACGCCCAGCAGGCCCACGGCGAGGGCCGGGATCATCGGCACGAAGATGTCACTGGCGTCCAGCTTCAGCGCGGTCGCGGCGCGGGCGGTGGGGCCGCCCCAGGGCAGGGTGTTCATCACGCCGTTGGTCATCGCGGCGACACCGTTCATCACGACGAGGCTCATCTTCAGGCGCTTGTACAGCGGGTACATCGCCGAGACTGTGATCATGAAGGTGGTCGAGCCGTCACCGTCCAGCGAGACGATCGCGGCGAGCACCGCCGTGCCGACGACGACGCGGAGCGGGTCGGCCTCGCAGAAGCGCAGGATGCCCCGCACGACCGGGTCGAAGAGACCGACGTCGATCATCACACCGAAGTAGACGATCGCGAACATCAGCATCGCCGCGGTGGGAGCGAGGCCGGTGACGCCGTCGATGACGCGGTCGCCGAGCTTGGCGCCCTTGCCGACGAACACGCAGAACAGCGCGGGGATCAGCACGAGCGCCGCGATCGGCGACATCTTCTTCATCGTGATCAGGACCAGGAAGGTCGCGATCATGACGAAGCCGAGGATGGTCAGCACGAGTGGATTACCTGACGTTCGCCCTTGAACTGCCCCGCGGGGGCCGGGAGTGGCGTTGACGTCAAGTGCGGTCAAGAACGGTTAACAAGACGTTGACATGCGAGCAATAAGCGCAAAATTCGTGGTCAGCGCGGTGTGGGCAGTGCAGCGAGCTCGACGGGCACGCCGTTGAGCACCGCGTTGCCCGACAACGGGTCGAGCAGACTGCCGTCGAGGAGCTGGTTGACGTTCACGCCGGGGTCCAGGGCGGCGTGGCTCATCCGGGTGCCGGGCCGGTCGTGGCCCCAGCCGTGCGGAAGGCTGACGACACCGGGCCGGATACCGTCGGTGATCTCGACGGGCGCGGTGACCGCTCCTCCGGCGCCCTTGACCCGTACGGGTGCGCCGTCGACGAGTCCCAGCCGCTCGGCGTCCTCGGGGTGGATGTGCAGGGTGCAGCGGTTGGAGCCCCCGGTGAGGGCGGGCACGTTGTGCAGCCAGCTGTTGTTGGACCGCAGATGGCGCCGCCCGACGAGGACGAGCCCGTCGGCGCGCTCGCTCAGTGCCTGCCGCAGGCGCGGCAGGTCGTCCACGATGGGCCCCGGCAGCAGCTCGACCCTGCCGCTGACGGTCTTCAGCGGCTGCGGCAGCCGGGGCTCGAGGGGGCCGAGGTCGATGCCGTGCGGGTGGGCGAGCAGCTTCTGAAGGGTGAGCCCGTCGGGCCGGGCGCCGAACCCGTCGCCGTAGGGGCCGAGGCGCAGCATCATGTCGAGCCGCCGCTCGGGGCCGCTCTCGCCGCTGAGCTGCGCGGCGAGCTCCTGCGGGTCCCGGCCGTGGACGGGCGAGTGGGCCTCGGTGACGGCCTTGCCGAGGGTCTGGCCGATGACGAGGTCGTCGACGGCGGACGGGTCGGCGCCATGCATGCCCGTAGCGGCGAGGATCAGCCGGGCGAGGATCTCGGTCTCGGCCATGCGGCCGGGTTCCAGCGGGACGGCGGCGCGGGTGTAGCGGACCTGGTTGCGCACGGCGAGGGTGTTGAAGGCGAAGTCGAAGTGCGGCGCCTGGGAGGGCGGGGGCGGCGGCAGCACGACGTGCGCGTGGCGCGAGGTCTCGTTCAGGTACGGGTCGACGCTGACCATGAAGTCGAGCGAGCCGAGCGCCTTGTCCAGGCGGTCGCCGTCCGGAGCGGAGAGCACGGGGTTGGCGGCGATCGCGATGACGGCGCGGATCGGGCTGCCCTCGTCGGTGGCGGTGTCGATCTCCTCGGCGAGCGCGGAGATCGGCAGCTCGCCCTTGGCCTCGGGGTGCCGGCTCACCCGGGAGTGCCAGCGGCCGAGCGCGAACCCGCGGCCGGGTCCGGCGGGCCGGGGCGTCCTGTCGGTGGCCGACAGCGGGAAGAGAGCGCCACCGGGCCGGTCGAGGTTGCCGGTGAGGACGTTGAGGACGTCGACGAGCCAGCTGGCGAGGGTGCCGTGCGGAACGGTGCAGCTGCCGATGCGGCCGTATACGGCGGCGGTGGGGGCGGCGGCGAGCTCGCGGGCGAGGGTGCGGATGGTGCCGGCGTCGACGTCGCACGCCGTGGCGGCGACCTCGGGGGTGAAGTCCCGTATGGCCGCGGCCAGTTCGTCGACTCCCTGGACATGCGGGGCGAGGTCCTTGAGGTCGACCAGATCCTCCTCGAACAGGACGTACGCCATCGCCGCAAGCAGCAGCGCGTCGGTGCCGGGGCGGATCGCGACGTGCCGGTCGGCGAGCCGGGCGGTGCGGGTGCGGCGGGGGTCGATCACGGTGAGGGTGCCGCCGCGGGCCTTGAGGGCCTTGAGCCGGCCGGGGAAGTCGGGGGCGGTGCACAGACTGCCGTTGGATTCGAGGGGGTTGGCGCCGATGAGCAGCAGGTGGTCGGTGCGGTCGAGGTCGGGCACCGGGATGGCGTTCGCGTCGCCGTAGAGGAGCCCGCTGGAGACGTGCTTGGGCATCTGGTCCAGCGTGGAGGCGGTGAAGACACTGCGGGTGCCGAGCCCGGCGAGCAGGACCGGCGGGTAGAGACCGCCGGCCATCGTGTGCACGTTGGGGTTGCCCAGGACCACGCCGACGGCGTGCGGCCCGTACCGCTCGGCGACCGGCCGCAGCCCGGCGGCGACGGCGTCGAACGCCTCCTCCCAGGTGGCCTCGCGCAACTCCCCGTCCCGGCGCACGAGGGGCCCGCGCAACCGGTCCGGGTCGCCGTCGGCGGCCCCGAACGAGGCGCCCTTCGGGCAGACGAACCCCTTGCTGAACACGTCCTCCCGGTCGCCGCGGGCGCCGGTGACCCGGGTGCCCTCGATGGTGAGCGTCAGCCCGCAGGTGGCCTCGCAGAGGGGGCAGATACGCAGGGCGGTGCGGGGCACGGGTCCTCCCGGTGGGACGGCGACGGCGGTGACGCACGAACGGGGTGAGCATACCGACCGGTATGCACGCTGGGGAGCCCTCGGGCCGCACGGTGACGCCCACCACAGTGGGTCAGTCCAACGCCTTCCCCAGATACGCCCGCAGCAGCTCCCGCATCTCCGCGATGATCCCTCCGTCTCCCTCCGGGGACACCCGGAAGGCCAGGTGGACCAGGGTGTCCGCGGTTTCCACCGCGACCAGCAGCGTGCGGCGCAGGGCCTCGTCCGGTTCCCGGCCGAGGTATGCCGACAGCAGTTCGGTCAGGCGGTCGGCGACGCGGTGGTTGGGTTCGGCGTGGCGGGTGCCGACCGGGATCTGGTTGCCGAAGTCGACGAGGGAGAACCCGGGCGCCGTGCGCTTCATGTCCAGGTACTCGTCGAGCATGGCGTCCATGGCGGTGCGCCAGCCGCCCTCACCGTCCGCCTCGGCCAGGCGGTGGGTGACGCGCTCGGTGTAGCGCTCCAGATTGCGTTCGGCCAGAGCGTCGACCATGGCCCGCTTGTTGCCGAAGAAGCGGTAGACGGAGCCTATGGGGACGCCCGCGCGCAGGGCCACGGCCCGGGTGCTGAGGTCGTCGTAACCGACCTCGTCGAGCAGGTCGGCGCAGGCGTCGAGGATTCTGGTCAGTCGTTCGGCGCTACGGCGCTGGACGGGCGCGCGGCGCAGCGATGTCGCGTGGGGCACGGGCTTCATCATGCCTTTCCGCCGGGTGCAGGTGAACCTCGCCTCTGTGTACGGGATTCGGTGGCCTCTGCACTCATCGGAGGTACGCGGGGTTCATCCCGTGCGCGCGCGGCCCGCTGGGTGCCTCGCGCCGGACGGCGGGCCCGACGTGCCCTCCGTGGCGGACGCCGGGCGCCCCGTCGCCCCGGTCCCCTCCGCCCCGGAGGCCGTGATGTCCGCCGTGCTCTCCACCGGCTTGCCGTGCACCGCCCACACCGTCTGGTCGTCCGCGTACAGCCGGGCCGTGACGTGGTGTGTGCCGCGCGGCACCAGCCGGCCGGGCAGGTGGTAGTCGGGGGTGCGCAGCCGGGTCAGCGCGCGGCCGTCCAGGTAGAGCCGGGCCGTACCGCGTCCCGCCACGGCCACCGGGCGTGCACCGGGAGCGGAGAAGTGGAAGCGGCGGACCGTCAGCCGCACGTCCCAGGTGCCGCCGGAGGCCGGCTGTACCTCGACCCCCACCTGGGGCGCGTCCTTCTTGTCGATCTCACGGTAGTGCCGCCCTTCCTCGTCCGTGTCGTCCAGCACCTTGCCCACCGGCGAGGCCGACACCTCGCCCTTGCGCTCGTGCGCCTCGCTGGAGGCGCAGCCCGCCGAGCCGCCGAGCAGGGCACCCACCGCGAGCGCGACGAGCAGTCCGCGCGTCCACGACATGCCGGAGAGCGTATTGCGCCCTCGGCGCGCCCGGATCCCCCTCAAGTCGGGTTCTCGTGTCCCCCGACGGTTGCACTCGGCCCGGCCTCCACCCGCCGCACCACCTCCGCTCCGCCCCTCCCCCTTGCGCACCCGTCCGCCGAATCCTACGGTGATGCATAGGAATCAGTGACGAAGGAGCGGTGATGAGCGGGGACGCGAGGAAGACCGCGGAGGGGCTGTCCTATCTCTCCGGGTTCGGCAACGAGCACAGCTCGGAGGCGGTCCCGGGCGCCCTGCCCGAGGGCCGCAACTCGCCGCAGCGCGCCCCGCTCGGGCTGTACGCGGAGCAGCTGAGCGGTACGGCGTTCACCGAGCCGAGGGCACACAACCGCCGCTCGTGGCTGTACCGGATCCGCCCCTCGGCGGCGCACCCCGCGTTCACCCGCACGGACAACGGCACGATCCGCACGGCACCCTTCACCGAGACGGTGCCCGACCCGAACCGGCTGCGGTGGAACCCGCTGCCCGGGCCGGAGCCCGGCACCGACTTCCTGGCCGGCCTGTGGACCCTCGGCGGCAACGGGGACGCCACCCAGCGCACCGGCATGGCCGTGCACCTGTACCACGCCAACGCCTCCATGGAGCGGGTCTTCAGCGACGCGGACGGCGAGCTGTTGATCGTCCCGGAGCGGGGAGGACTGCTGCTGCACACCGAGTTCGGGCTGCTGCATGGGGAGCCCGGCCATGTGGCGCTGATCCCGCGTGGGGTGCGCTTCCGTGTGGAGCTACTGGACGAGTCCGCCCGTGGCTATGTCTGCGAGAACTACGGCGCATCCTTCCGCCTCCCCGACCTCGGCCCGATCGGCGCCAACGGCCTCGCCAACGCCCGGGACTTCCGGGCGCCGGTCGCCGCGTACGAGGACGTCGAGGGTCCGGTGGAGGTGGTGAACAAGTTCTGCGGCAACCTCTGGACGGCCACCTACGACCACTCACCGCTCGATGTCGTCGCCTGGCACGGCAACCATGTGCCGTACATATACGACCTGCGCCGTTTCAATGTGCTCGGCACCATCTCGTACGACCACCCGGACCCGTCCATCTTCACGGTGCTCACGTCCCCGTCCGACACTCCCGGCCTGGCGGGCGTCGACTTCGTGGTCTTCGCGCCCCGCTGGCTGGTGGGTGAGGACACGTTCCGGCCACCGTACTTCCACCGGAACGTGATGAGCGAGTACATGGGCCTGATCGAGGGCGCCTACGACGCCAAGGCGGAGGGCTTCGTGCCGGGCGGTGGCTCGCTGCACAACATGATGTCGGCGCACGGCCCGGACCG
The DNA here is from genome assembly GCF_042891915.1 of Streptomyces sp. NPDC001848. Lineage (NCBI taxonomy): Bacteria > Bacillati > Actinomycetota > Actinomycetes > Kitasatosporales > Streptomycetaceae > Streptomyces > Streptomyces sp. NPDC001848. The sequence goes on from NZ_JBIATP010000011.1 coordinate 237,193, forward strand.
GGAGACGTTCGAGAGGGCGAGCGCCGCCGAGCTCAGGCCGCAGAAGGTCGACGACGGGCTGGCGTTCATGTTCGAGACGCGCTGGCCGGTCACCCTCACCCCGCACGCGGCCCGGGCGGAGCACCTGCAACGGGGGTACGACGAGGTGTGGCAGGGCCTCGAACGCCACTTCCGCCCCTTGCACTGAGGATTCCCTACCGGTACGGATGGGCCCGTGACCTCCTTCGCCCCCGACTCGATCGTCCTGAACCGCAAGCTGCCGCTCTGGTACCAGGTGTCGCAGTCGCTGCGTGCCTCGATACTCGGCCGCTCGCCCGGGGACCCGCTGCGGCTGCCCACCGAGGAGCAGTTGGCGGGGCACTACGGGGTCAGCGTGCTGACCATGCGGCAGGCGTTGAAGGAGCTGGAGGACGAGGGGCTGATCACGCGCCACCGCCGGCGCGGCACGTTCATCGAGCCCAGCGCGCACAGGGGCGCCCCGGTGCGGCTGCTCGGCTCGGTGGACGCGATCGTCGCCCAGCAGTCCGGCATGACGACGGAACTGCTCGACCACGGCGGGCGCCCGGTGCCGGGCGAACTCACCGAGTACTTCCCCGATCTGGGGGAGGTGGCGACGTACCACCGGCTGCGCAGCGACGAGAAGACGGGTGAGCCGACCAACCACGCCCGCAACTACGTCCGTCCCGAACTGGCCGAGCGCATCGACCTGGACGACCTGGTGCGCTGGCCGATGACCAAGGTGCTGCGGGACGTCGTGGGCGTGGACATCAGCCGCATCACGGACACCGTGGAGGCCCGGCTCGCCGACCCGGAGACGGCCCAGCTCCTCCAAGTCCCGCTGCTCAGCCCGATCCTGCACTACACGGGGGTGACCTACGACGGCGACGGGCGCGCCTTGGACGTGGCCGTCATCCACTACCGGGGGGACCGTTTCTCCTTCACGGTCACCCTCGAGGCCACCTGACCGCGTCGTACGATGCCCAGCGTGACGCACGACGACGCTCCGCTGCTCGCGGACCTCATGCCGTGGTCCGTCGCACCCCTGCGGCCGGGCCGTGCCTGGCCGTCGGCCCCCGACACGGCGTCCCTCAAGGCACGCTGGGACGCCCTCATGAAGGCCGACGGCCCCGACCGTGAGGCTCTGTTCGAGCCGACGCGCTCGCGCACGCTGCACTCGGCGGTCGGCCGGCTGCCGGGCCAGACGAGCGGCACGGAGAAGCTGGTGCGCGCCTCGGGGCCCTGTCCGGAGCCGATCCGTGTGCTGTCCGCCCCCTTCGACGAGCAGTGGCTGATCCCCGACCACCGCCTGATCGACGCCGCCCGGCCCGAGCTGTGGCGGGTGGCGGACGAGCACCAGATCTTCGCCGTGGAGACGGCCGCGGACTGCGGTGGGCCCCTCCTGCTCGCGACGTCCCTCCTGCCGCTGCTCCGCGCCGGCCGCATCCGCCCGTTGTACCGCCGCCCCGGCGCCGAGGAACCCAACCTCGCCCCCGGCCTGCTGGAGTACCTGGCGTCCCGCCTCGGCCACTCCCCCGCTCCCGTGGACGTCCTGGCCTGGATCGTCGCGACGGTGCGCCCCGGGCTCACCGTCCCCCTCACCGGGGACCTCGATCTCTGGACGCGGGGCGTCGAGGTGGGCCGGCGCGTGCTGTGGCTGATGCGCCGCGACGGCGAACGCCCGAAGCTCCCGGGCGGGCGCCGCCCCTACGTCCGCGCCCCACTCCCCTCCCGGCCGCTGACCCTCCACTACGACCGTACCGAGGAGACCCTGCATCTCGACGAGGGCCGCATCGCACCGGTACCACCGGAGGCCTGGGACTTCGAGGTGGCCGGTGTCCGAGTGCTGGAGCAGTGGTTCGCGGCCCGTACGGCGGAGGGGGAGCCGGGCGCGCTGACGGCGATCCGCCCGGCGACCTGGCCGCAGACCTGGACGTCGGAGCTGCTGGAACTCATCACGATCCTGGCCCTTCTGGCCGAAGTACGGCCGCGACAGGCACAGTTCGGCGTCACGGCACCCATCACCGCCGGCGAACTGCGCGAGGCGGGGCTGCTCCCGGTACCGGAGGCGGCGCGCCGCCCGGCCTCCGTGCTGGACCACCACGAGGAGGGCCCGGAGGGACAGTTCGCGCTGATCTGACGTCCGGCCCCTAGGGTCTTGCTTCGAAGGCGTCGAGCACCCGTTCCACCACCCGCTGGAACACCTCGTCCAGGTCGACCTGCCCGGCGGCCTGCGTCAGGGCCGCGGCCAGGCGTGGATAGGCGCCGGTCGCGAGCTGTCCGCCCAGGTAGGCCATGCGGACCGCCTGCTCCTGCTCCGCCGACCACGGCAGGGTACGGGCGCGCTCGGCCGCGGAGAGCTCGTTGGCGACGGCCGTCGTCACCACGCCGTTCACCATCGCGATGAGCTCCAGCTTCGTCCCGGCACTCGCCTCCAGCGGCTCCAGGGAGCGCAAGCAGTGCTCGAGGTAGCGCAGCGCATTGGGACTGAAGCCGTAGTGGCCGGAGATCAGGCGCGGCAGCCAGGGGTGCCGGTGCATGAGGGCACGGGTCTGGTGAGCCATGAGCAGCATGTCCGCGCGCCAGTCGCCCGACGGCTCCCACAGCTCGTGCTCCCCGCCGACGGCGTCCATCATCAGCTCGTACAGGTCCTCCTTGCGGGGGACGTAGTTGTACAGGGACATCGTGCCGCAGCCCAGTTCGGCGGCGACGCGTCGCATCGAGACCGCGTCCAGGCCCTCGGCGTCCGCGACGCGCACCGCGGCGGCCGCGATGTCGGACCGGGTGTACGCCGGTTTCGGCCCGCGGCCCGTGCGCTCGGGGCGCGCCCAGATCACATGGGGTTCGGCCGCTCGGCCCGCCATCGTGCATCACCTCGCCCACCATCGTAGTTACGTACGGCGTACGTAGTGCGCTATGGTCGACCCATGACTACTACGTACACTGTACTTAGTGAGGGCCTGGAGAAGCGTTTCGGGCAGGTGCACGCTCTGCGCGGCCTCGACCTCGCGGTCCCCGAGGGAACGGTCTGCGGGGTGCTGGGGCCGAACGGGGCGGGCAAGACGACGGCCGTGCGGCTGCTGACCACGCTGCTGCGCCCGGACGCCGGGTCGGCGCGGGTGGCGGGGCACGACCTGGTGCGCGAGCCCGCGGCCGTACGCCGAAGGATCGGCGTGACCGGGCAGGACACCTCGGTCGACGGAGACCTGACCGGGCGACAGAACCTGCGGCTGTTCGCCCGGCTGCACCGGGTGCGGGACGCGGCGGCGCGGGCCAACGAGCTGTTGGAGCGGTTCGGGCTCGCCGAGGCCGCCGACCGACCGGCGTCCGGCTACTCGGGGGGCATGCGGCGGCGGCTGGACCTGGCGGCGAGCCTGGTGCGCCGGCCCGACGTGCTCTTCCTGGACGAGCCCACCACGGGTCTGGACCCCGCCAGCCGCAACCGCATCTGGGACGCCGTGCGCGCTCTCACCGCCGAGGGCACGACGGTCCTGCTCACCACTCAGTACCTGGAGGAGGCCGACCAACTCGCCGACAGCATCGCCCTGGTGGACCGGGGGCACGTCGCGCACACCGGCTCACCGGCCGAACTCAAGGCGCTCATCGGGGTGTACGCGGAAGTCGTCGTCATGGACACGGACCTCATGGAGAAGGCGGCGGGCGTCCTCGACCGGCTGACCGGGGCCGAGCCGTCGCTGGACCACGAGCGAGGCGCCGTCGGCGCCGTCACCCGGGACCCGACGCTCACCCTGCCCCACCTGGTGCGCGCACTCGACACGGCGGGCGTGCCGCTGCTCGACGCGAGCCTGAGGCCGCCGACCCTCGACGACGTCTTCCTCCACCTCACGGACAGCAAGGAGCTCGCGGCATGAGCACACTGACGTACGACGGCACCGCGATGCTGGGACGGCAGCTGCAGCGGATCCGCAACAACCCGGGCCTGGTGGTCCTCACGCAGACGATGCCGATCACCATGCTGCTGTTCTTCGGGTACGTCTTCGGCAGCGCGGTCGCGATGCCCGGCGGGCAGTACCGGTCCTTCCTGGTCCCGGGGCTGCTGGCGGCCACGGCCGCGGGCGGGGTGACCACGGGGATGCTCCAGGCCTCCCAGGACGCGCACCGGGGAGTGATGGACCGGCTGCGCACGCTGCCGATGAGCCGGGCGGCCGTGCCGCTCGGTCAGGCGGTCGCCGACCTGGTCGTCTCGGCGGTCGGCATGGTGCCGCTGCTGCTGGTCGGCCTCGCGGTGGGCTGGCGCGTCGAGGGATCGGCGGCCCGGGCGGCGGGCGCGCTCGGCCTGTTGCTGCTGTTCCGGTTCGCCTGCACCTGGGCCGGTATCCTCCTCGGGCTGCTGCCCCGGAACGAGGAGGCGGCCGGCCAGCTGGCCAGCATGACCTTCGTGCTGCCGCTGTTGTCCAGCGCGTACATCCCCGCCGACGGCATGCCCGGCTGGCTGCGCACCCTGGTCGAGTGGAACCCGATCAGCGCGGTCACCACCGCCCTGCGGGACCTCTTCGGGAACGCCCCCGTCCCGCCCGGCGCCGCCTGGCCGGTGGCGCATCCGGTCGCCGGAGCGCTCGCCTGGTGCGCGGTGCTGATCGCGGTGTTCGCACCGCTCGCCGTCCGCCGGTACGCACGTCCCCGGTGACCGCCTGCTGACAAGGCCACCGCCCGCGGGTCATGATCCACCCCATGGACCTGCTCCCGCCGCCCCTGGAGGGCATCACCGTCGTCGCCGTCGAACAGGCCGTCTCGGCCCCCTTCGCGACCCGCCAGCTCGCCGATCTCGGCGCCCGGGTCATCAAGGTCGAGCGGGTCGACGGCGGCGACTTCGCGCGTGGCTACGACACCGCGGCCCGGGGCCTGGCCTCGCACTTCGTGTGGTGCAACCGCGGCAAGGAGTCGATCGCGCTGGATCTGAAGGACCCGCGCGGGCTGGACGTCGTACGGCGCCTGGTCGCGGACGCGGACGTGTTCGTGCAGAACCTCGCCCAGGGGGCCGCGGCCCGGCTCGGCCTGGACGCGGCCACGCTGTGCGCCGCCCATCCGCGGCTGATCGCCGTGGACATCTCCGGGTACGGCTCCTTCGGGCCGTACGCGGACAAGCGGGCCTACGACATGCTCGTGCAGTGCGAGGCAGGGCTCGTGTCCGTGACGGGGACGCCCGAGCAGCCGGTCAAGGCGGGGATCCCGGCGGCCGACATCGCGGCGGCGATGTACGCGTTCTCGGGCGTGCTCGCGGCGCTCGTGCGGCGGGGCGCCACCGGGCGCGGCGGGCCGGTGGAGGTCTCGATGCTGGAGGCACTGGCGGAGTGGATGGGGCATCCGCTGCACCACGCGATGCACGACGGCACTCCCCCGGCGCGTACCGGTCTCGCGCACGCGGTCATCGCACCGTACGACGCCTATCCGACGGCCGACGGCGGGCGGGTGCTGCTGTCCGTGCAGAACGACCGGGAGTGGCGGCGGCTCGCCGAACAGGTGATCGGGCAGCCTGAGCTGGCGGACGACCCGGCGTACGCCACGAACGCGGCGCGGGTCGCGCACCGGGACCGCACGGACACGCTCGTCGGCAAGGCGCTGGGCACGCTGGACGCCGACGAGGCGATGGCCCGGCTGGAGGGCGCGGGCATCGCCTGCGCGCGCCTGAGGGACCTGTACGAGGTCGCGGAGCACCCACAGCTGGCGGCCCGGGAGCGGTGGCGGGAGGTGGGGACGCCGGTGGGGCCGCTGCGGGCGCTCCTGCCGCCGATCACGCTGCCGGGCGGTACTCAGGCGCGGATGGGGGACGTGCCCGCGCTCGGGGAGCACACCGAGGCTCTGCTGCGTGCCGTGGGGATGACGGACGAGGAGATCGCAGCGCTGCGCCGGGACGGTGTGGCGGCCTGAGCGCGGGCCCTGAAGGAACGCGGGTGACGCTCAGCGCCCGCCGAACAGCGAACGACGCAGCCGGCGCAGCGGCGCGAAGAGCGAGACACCACTCATGCGTCCGCCCCTGCTGCTGCGGCCGTGCGCGGCGTCACGCGCGGTGAGCTCACGCATCAGCAAAGTCGCCTCGGCCGTCTCGCGCTGCGGGACGGCGGGGCCGGCCAGCACCGAGAGATGGCGGTCGAGGCGCGAACTGGTCGCACTGCTCCCGCAGGTGATCGCAGGGACCCTGGCCCTGCTGCGCACTGTTATCTGTTCCATGTCACTCCCCACCCGTACGAGTCCACCCGGCCCGGGCAGAGTAACCCTATCGCTCTCTCGTGGCACCCGTGTATCGAGGGCACGGGATTCACCTTCCCCGTAAGGGCGTTGACGAACCGTTGACGACTACCCTCCGAAACCGATGGATTGCAGGGCGAGTTGGACAACGGGCTGGCCAGTGGGCTGAGGTGACCCACCATCGGGTTCGACGGTCACGGCGAGTGACGTCGCCGACTTGGTCAGACCGCTCGCGACCAGCGGCGTGTCGCCCTGGAAGAGCCCCAGGGAGCGCGGTGGCACGCCCGGGCGCATCAGCCAGAGCTGGTGCACCCGGCCGCCGGGCGGTGCGCCCAGTCCGCGAAGGGTGACGACGGCGCGCCCCTCGGATGCGGAGGCGATCACTCCGATTCCTCGGCCCCCGGCGTCCCGGTCGCTGATCGCGCGGGCGTCCGGGGCGGCGAGAACGTGGGCGATCTCACGTGACTGCGCACGCTCGGCGTCGAGTTGGCCCTGCGTCCGCGTGGCCTGCACGGCGAAGAGAGCGGCGACGACGAGGGCCGCCGCGGCCGTGGCGGTGGCCAGCGGGGCGAACAGGGGGCGTAGCCGGGGCGCACGGGTGCGCGGTGGCGGGGGCGCCGTGCCCCAGACGTGCGGGGGCAGGTGTCGTTCATGGGTGCGGGACGCTTCCTGCGCGGGCGCGGGGTCCTGCGGGGTGTTCCGTACGGCGGTCAGGACCCGGTCGCGCAGGCCGGGCGGGGCCGGAGCCGTGGTGGACCAGGCGAGTCGCACGGCGTCCTCGGACAGGTCCCGCACCTCTGCGGCGCAGCGGTCACAGCCCTTCAGGTGCCTCTCGAAGCGGAGGCGTTCGGCGGGCTCAAGGGCGTCCAGCGCGTAGGGCGCGGCCAGGGAGTGCAGGTCCTCGCGGCGCAGCAGTCGGCCGAGGATGCTCATGCGACGCCTCCCAGGCACTGGCGCAGCCGGGTGAGTCCGTCGCGCATCCGCGTCTTGACCGTGCCGAGCGGCAGCGAGAGCCGCTCGGCCACCTCACGGTACGTGTAACCGTCGTAGTAGGCGAGCGTGACCGACTGGCGTTGCAGGGCGGTGAGCCGGTCCAGGCAGCGGCGCACCCACTCGCGTTCCAGGCCGGCCTCCACCTCCTCGGCGACCTGGTCGAAGGCGGGGTGGTGGGCGCGGCGGGCCTCGCGCTGCTCGCGTTCGCCGGCCGCGCGGGCGCTGCGCACCCGGTCGACGGCGCGGCGGTGGGCGAGGGTGAGGATCCACGACAGGGCGCTGCCGCGGCCGGGGTCGAACTTCGGGGCGGAGCGCCACAGTTCGAGCAGCACCTCCTGCGCCACCTCCTCCGACTGCGCCGGGTCCCGCACGATCCGGCGGACCAGGCCGAACACCGGTCCGGACACCAGTCCGTACAGCTCCTCGAAGGCCTTCTGGTCGCCTCCGGCCACGAGCACCAGAAGTTCGTCCGCCTCCACTCGTACCCCCCTCACCGACGCCGTGCACGGCATGCTCGCTCCACTGGGCGTTCGCTGCTGACCCGCCTTCAGAGGGGATACGGATCAGCGGGGCCGAAACGCGGGTCCAGCAGGCACGAAAAGTTTTTTCAGATTCGACCAAGACGCCTGGGCCGTCGCTCCGTATCCCTCTGCGTCAGGCAAGTTGGCACCGAGGACGGACGGCATGACACCTATCTCCAGGAACGGCGTGAGTCGTAGGGGTATCGCGACCCTCATCTGTGGTGCGTTGGCCGCGGGCGGGCTCGCGGCCGCCGGCGTGACCGCGCTGGAACCGGGGGCGGCCTCCGCCTCCTCCCACCGGGAGGCCCCGCTGATCTCGGGGCAGCCGCAGTACGACAACACGGACCTGTACGCGTTCGTCAGCCCGGACAAGCCGGACACCACGACGATCATCGCGAACTTCGTCCCGTTCGAGGAGCCGGCGGGCGGTCCGAACTTCTACACGTTCGCGGACGACGCGCAGTACGACCTGCACGTCGACAACAACGGTGACGCACAGGACGACCTGGTCTTCCGTTACACCTTCAAGACCCACCGGAAGAACGGCAACACCTTCCTCTACAACACGGGTCCGGTGAAGAGCCTCGACGACCCGAACCTGAACATCACGCAGACGTACGACATCGATCTGCTCAAGCTGCGCAAGCAGAGGGTCGTCTACCGGACGAGGATCGCGGACGACGTTCCGGTGGCCCCGTCGAACGTCGGCAAGGCGTCGATGCCGGACTACGGCAAGCTGCGCGACCAGGCGGTGCACAAGCTCGCGGGCGGCGCGACGACGTTCGCCGGGCAGGCGGCCGACCCGTTCTTCGCCGACCTGCGCGTGTTCGACCTGCTGTACGGCGGGAACCTCTCGGAGGTCGGCAACAACACGCTCAAGGGATACAACGTCAACTCCCTCGCCCTCCAGGTGCCGAACGACCTGATCACCGAGTCGAAGTACCAGCCGGTCGTCGGCATCTGGTCGACGGTCCAGCGCAGGGACGCGCGGGGCTACTACTCGCAGGTCTCGCGGCTGGGCAACCCGCTGGTGAACGAGGTCGTCAACCCGCAGAAGGACAAGGACAGGTTCAACGCGTCCCAGCCCTACGACGACGCCCGGTTCCTGAAGAACGTGACGAACCCGGAGCTGCCGAAGCTCATCGAGCAGATCTACAAGATCAAGGCGCCGTCCGAGCCGCGCAACGACCTGGTGGAGGTCTTCCTGAAGGGCGTGAAGGGGCTCAACCAGCCGCCGAACGTGCGGCCGTCGGAAGAACTGCGCCTGAACACCTCGATCAAGCCGGCCGCGCAGCCGAAGCGGCTGGGCGTGCTGGACGGCGACAACGCGGGCTTCCCGAACGGGCGTCGGCTCACCGACGACGTGATCGACGAGGCGCTGCAGGTCATGGAGGGCTTCCTGGTCGGCCAGAAGACGGGCCTGAGCGACGGGGTCGACGTGAGCGACGGGAAGTTCGGGAACTCCTTCCCGTATCTGGCCGAGCCGAACTCCGGGTCGCGCGGTCCCCTGGCGAAGGGCAACGGCAACAACGTGCGCAGCCAGCTGGCCGACGGGCTGATGCCGACAGGCTCGAACGGCTCGAACACCACCCTCGTCGCGGCGTCCGCCGCCGGTGGCGTCGCGGGCGTCCTGCTGATCGGCACCGCCGTGATGTGGTGGCGCCGCCGCACCCGCTACCGCGCGTACTGACGGCCCTCGCCGTCCCCGAACCGGCGCGGCCCGTACTTCCCCGTCCCCCACGGCGCGGGCCGCGCCACCCCGTTTTCCGCCCAGCACATCGAGGAGAGGGCATGTCCCCGGGTACGAACGACAACGCGCCGGAGACCGGCCAGGGCGACCGCGAGCAGGCCGTCAGGGAGGCCTGGGAGCGCGCCTTCGGCGCCGGGGGCGCCGACGCGCCGGACGAACGAACCGACGACACGGGGTCGGCTCCGGCGCCGGCAGCCGAGTCCGCCCCCGACGACCAGCCGGTCACCGTACCGGCCGCGCCGAAGGCCGAGGGGGCGGCTGGGGCCGGTACGACCGAGCCGACGCCCGAGGAGAGCGCCTCGGCCGACGCGCAGGGCGGACGGGCCACGCCCTCCCCACCGGACGACGGCACCGCCGTGCCCTCTGCCACCTCACCGTCCGCAGGCGCAGCCGACGAGCGGGTCGCCGCTGTGCGCCGCCTCTCCGCTGCCGGGCGGCGGTGGCGGGGCGTGCAGCTCGCGGTCTGTGCCGCCTCCCTGGCCGTCGCGCTCACCGCCGGTGCCGTGGTCGTCGGGGCCCTGCGGGACAGCGGTACGGCTCCGGTCGCCTCGGCGCCCAGCGGGGTGTCGCCCGAGCTCCTCGCGGGCGGCGATCTCGACAGCGGCATCCGAGCGCTGCAGGCGCACCTCCGGGCCCAGCCCCGTGACTACGGCAGCTGGGCCACCCTCGGTCTCGCCTACGTCGAGCAGGCCCGGACCAAGGGCGATCCCGCCCGCTATCCGCAGGCCCAGCGCGCGCTGGAGCGTTCGCTGCAGGTCCGGCCCGACAACGACGCCGCGCTCGCCGGTCTCGCCGCCCTCGCCGCCGCCCGGCACGACTTCGCCGGCGCCCTCGACCACGCGGACCAGGCCCTGAAGCAGAACCCGTACAGCGAGCGCGCCCTGTGCTCCCGTATCGACGCCCTGGTCGAACTCGGCCGCTACGCCGACGCCTCGAAGGCCGCCGACCTGGCCGACTCTCGCCACCCCGGCGTCCCGGTCTTCACCCGCTACGCCTACGTCCACGAACTGCGCGGCGACGTGAGCACCGCCCGCCGCGTCCTGGAGCAGGCGCTGGCCACGGCCACCTCCCGCGGCGACATCGCGTACGTCGCGACCGCGCTCGGTCAGCTCGCCTGGAACCAGGGCCAGTACCGGACCGCCCTCGACTTCTACGCCCGTGCCCTCGCCGCCGACGACACCTACCTCCCCGCCCTTGAGGGCCGCGCCCGCGCCCAGGCCGCCCAGGGCGACACCGCCGACGCGGTGCGCGGCATGGAGCAGGTCGTGGAGCGGTATCCGCTGCCGCAGCCCCTCGTGGAGCTGGGGGAGTTGTACGAGGCGCGCGGCGCGTCCGGTGACCCGGCCAAGGCCCGCGACCAGTACGCCCTCGTCGACGCCTGGGTCTCACTGGCCCGCGCCAACGGCGTCAACGCCGACCTCGACACCGCTCTCGCCGCCGCCGACCACGGCGACCGCGTGGCCGCCCTGAAGGCCGCCCGCACCGAGTGGGCACGACGCCACACCGTGCACACCGCCGACGCCCTCGCCTGGGCCCTGCACGTCAACGGCCGCGACCAGGAAGCCCTTCCCTACGCCCGCCAGGCCACGGCCACCGGTTACCGCAACGCGGCCTTCCTCTACCACCGCGGCATGATCGAGCGCGCCACCGGTCATACCGACCAGGCCCGCGCCTCGCTCACCGCCGCGCTGAAGCTGAACCCCGGCTTCTCCCCGCTGGGCGCGCGCGAGGCCCGTAAGGCCCTGGAGGCGATGCGGTGAACACCCGTCGTATCGCCGCCTCGGGCGCGGCCGTCCTCACGGCCCTCTGCGCGCTCGTCCTCGGCCCCGCCGGCACCGCGAGCGCCCACCCGCTCGGCAACTTCACCGTCAACCGCTACGACGGCCTGGTCGCCGCCCCCGGGCAGCTGCGTGTCGACCACGTCGAGGACCTCGCCGAGATCCCCGCCACCCAGGCAAAGCCCGACATCACCAGGCTCGGCCTCACCGCTTGGGCCCGTCAACGGTGCGCGAAGGCCGCCGAGGGCAGCGAGCTCACGGTCGGCGGTCACCCGGCCCCGCTCAGCGTCCGTACCGGCCGCGCCCAGCTGCGCCCCGGGCAGGCGGGGCTCAACACCCTGCGCGTGGAGTGCCGGCTGACCGCACCGCTGCCCAAGGGCGACACCCTCACCGTCGGCTTCCACAGCGCGGGCGCCACCACCGGGCCCGGCTGGCGGGAGATCACCGCGCGCGGCGACCGCATGACGCTGACCGCCTCCGACGTGCCGAAGACGTCCGTGTCCCAGGAACTGACCAGCTACCCGAAGGAGTTGCTCTCCTCACCGGCCGACACCGTCAAGGCCTCGCTCCGGGTGCGCCCGGGCGGCCCCGCCCTGGCCGACGACCAGCGGGACGCGCCCGCCGCCTCGATCCTTCCGCGCGGCGCGGACCGCTGGACCCGGGCGCTGGACAACCTGGTCGCGCGCCACCACCTCACGCTCGGTTTCGCCGCGCTCGCCCTGGTCGTCGCCATCGGCCTCGGTGCGATGCACGCACTGGCGCCGGGCCACGGCAAGACCCTGATGGCGGCGACGGCGGCCGCCCGCGGGGGGCGGGCCAGGCTCCGGGACGTGCTTCCCCTGGCCGCGTCGGTGACGGTCACCCACACCCTGGGGGTGGTCGCCCTGGGCCTGCTGGTGACCGCCGGTTCCGCGGCGGCACCGTCGGTGATCGCCTGGCTGGGGATGGCGAGCGGCGCCCTCGTCACCCTGGCGGGCGCGTCCCTGGTACGCCGGGCCTGGCGCAACCGAGGACACGGGCACGGGCACGGGCATGGGCACTCCCACAAGCACGGGCACGGGCACGATCACGGGCACCCCCACAAGCACGACCACGAGCACGACCACCACGGTCACGGTCACACCCACACCCACGGCGGCATCCCCCACACGCACCCCACCGCCCCCACCCTCCGCGGCACCATCCTCCTCGGCTTCGCGGGCGGGCTGGTGCCCAGTCCCTCCGCCGTCGTCGTCCTCGTCGGGGCCGCAGCGCTCGGCCAGGCCTGGTTCGGGCTGCTGCTCGTCGTCGCGTACGGCGTCGGGCTCGCCCTGACGTTGACCGCGGCGGGGGTCGCCGTCGTGAAGCTGGGCAGCGGGATGAACCGTCTCCTGGACCGGCGACCGCGCTGGACCCAGAACCCGGCGGCCGCCCTGGTGCGCAGGGCCGCGCCCCTCGGTTCCGCTTTCGTGGTCCTCGCCCTGGGCGCCGGACTGGTGTTCAAGGGGGCGGCATCCGCACTCGGTTGAGCTACTTTTGGGGAGAAATGACGCGGAGTGGATACATCGCACGGATGCGAATGGGGGACGCCCGTGTCCGAAGAACCGGGCAGTGAACGTGTGATCGCCGGGCGCTACCGTCTGCTGGCCCCCCTCGGTCAGGGCGGTATGGGCACGGTGTGGCGGGCCAGTGACGACGTCCTGCACCGCGAGGTCGCCGTCAAGGAGGTGCGCGCCCCGGCCGGGCTTCCCGCGCCGGAGGTCGAGCGCATGTACACCCGGCTGGAGCGGGAGGCCTGGGCGGCGGCCAGGGTGGCGAACCGGAACGTGGTGACGGTCTACGACGTGGCCCACCAGGACGGCCGCCCCTGGATCGTGATGGAACTGGTCCGCGGCATCGCCCTGTCCGACCTGCTGGACGCGGAGGGACCCCTCTCCCCGCAGCGGGCCGCGCACATCGGCGCCGAGGTACTGGCCGCCCTGCGTGCCGCGCATGCCGCGGGGGTGCTGCACCGCGATGTGAAACCGGCCAACGTGCTGCTGGCGAACGACGGCCGGGTGGTCCTCACGGACTTCGGGATCGCCATGGTCGAGGGCAGCTCCGCGCTCACCATGACCGGCGAGGTCATCGGCTCCCCCGAATTCCTCGCGCCCGAGCGGGCCTTGGGGCGCACGCCCGGACCGGAGTCCGACCTGTGGTCACTCGGTGTGCTGCTGTACGCGGCGGTCGAGGGCAACTCGCCGTTCCGGCACGACACTCCGCTGAGCACGCTCCGTGCGGTCGTCGACGAGGAGCTGCCGCCGCCGCGCCGGGCGGGCCCGCTGGCGCCGGTGATCGAGGGGCTGCTGCGCAAGGAGCCGGCCGAGCGGATCCCGGCGGAACGGGCCGAGCAGGATCTGCGGATCGTCGCGGCGGGTGGCACCCCGCGCACGGGTGCCGCGGTCCACACGCCGACGGTCGCGGCGTTCCCGGGTCCCGCCCGGCCGCCCACCGCCCCGTTTCCCCCGCCGACCGCGACCCGGCCCGCGCCCGCGCCCGTGTTCTCCCCTCCGTCCGAGCCGCCGCCCCGCAACCGGAGGGCGGGCCTCGCGCTGGTGGCGGGCCTGGCCGCGCTCGTCCTGGCGGTGGCGGGGTTGACGTACGCGCTGGTGCCCCGGCACGGCGCGGGCGGTACGAACAGCGGGGCCCCGCACGGCAGCACGGTCAGCGGGCCCGCGAGCAGCCCGGAGGCGAGCACGTCGCGGGCCGCCTCCCCCACCGGCGGCACCTCGGCCGGCAGCGGCAGCGGGGGCGGTCGTACGACGAGCCCGCCCGCCCAGTCGGTCCAGGTGACGGTCACGGGCGCACACACCGACTACACGGGGACCTGTCCGCCGCCGGACGCCAAGACGCCCTCGTTCACGGCCACGTTCACGGTGGGCAGCGTTCCGGTCGACGTGTCCTACCGCTGGGTCACGAAGACGGGGCAGGTCTCTGATCCCGGCTGGAAAACGCTGTCCTTCGCGGAGGGTGACGCGAAGACCAAGCAGCGTCAGGTGATCGTCACCACGTACGAGGAGGGCGGTTCGGTGCGGAACGCGATCGGGGTGGAGGTGCGCAGTCCGGTGAAGGTCACGTCGGAGTCGGTGCCGTTCTCGGTGACCTGTGAGGGGGCGACCCCGTCGGGAGGGGCCTCCCCCTCTTCTTCATCGTGACGCGTGACCGTCAGACCGCGCCGGTCAGCACCGGCAGATAGCCGCCGGACTGGCCGGCCGCGGTCGGGTGGTAGGACTCGCCGATGTTCAGCCAGTTGACGCTGTGCAGCCAGGGGTCTGCGGAGCAGATCTCGTGGCCGCTGAAGGCGGTGCGGACGTCGCCGAAGGTGAAGCCGTGGTCGGCGGCGCGCTTGGTGATGGCGGCGTCGAGGTGGTCGGCTGCGTCGTTGATCGCCGAGCGCTTGGTCCCGGACAGTCCGAGGCAGGTGGTACCGAGCTGGTAGAAGCGGGGGTAGCCCAGCACGACGACGTGGGCCGAGGGGGCCTTGGCGCGGATCGCCGAGTAGACGGTGTCCAGTCGGCCGGGCAGGGTCGAGTCGACGTACGCCTTCGCCGTGGCGATCCGGGAGAGGCAGGCGCTGTCGGACTGGAGCACACAGGTCGTCATGACGTCGGAGAAGCCCGCGTCATTGCCGCCGATGGTGATCGAGACGAGTCCGGTGGCGGCGCCGAGGGTGCCGAGCTGACTGCTCAGCACATCGGTGGTCTTGGCGCCGGAGCAGGCCATGAAGCTGAACGAGGCAGGCGCGTGCGCGGCCTGCCACAGGTACGGATAGGCCTTCGTGCTGCGGTCGCAGTCGCCGCCGGAGCTGAGGTAGCTGCCGGCGCCGACACCGGAGGAGTAGGAGTCGCCGAGCGCCACATAGCCGGTGGCCGCTGCGAGGGGGGACGCCTGCGCCACGGCGGTCCCGGTCAGGGCGAGGCCGAGCGCGAGGAGAAGCGAACTCACATATGCCGCATATCGGGAACGTCTCATGGAACCTCCCTTTAGCAGGATCTCTGCCACAACCGGCATAGCGGCTACGCGTGTTGACAGGAAGTGTCCATGCCAAGACTTTTCGGGTCCGCCCGATTCACCCTCGCTTGAACGGATGTTTGAAGCAGGCCGAGAACCTTCGCGGGCGATTTCGGCATCTTGACGGCCTCCCGCCCGCTGCGCGACATTTAAGCCCGGCATCCGGCGCTTCGGGGGGCAAAGTCGCCCATGCAGACCTCAGGCATCAAGCCACCTTCACCAGAGCGGGACGGGCGGCCGGGGCAGGGTCCGGGGAGGGACCTGCTTCCGCTGCTCATGGGCGTGGCCGTCGCCGTCGCGGCGGTCGGCGCGATCCTCGCGCTGAGCGACTCCGGCTCACCGCTGCGCGGCCCGTTCACCCTGTTCTTCTTGATCGCCGCGCCGGCGACGGCCATCGGAGCCGCCCTGAGGGGGCTGAAACCCTATCCACGCACGGTGGTGTCCGTGGCGGGAGGGATCGCGATCGACCTTCTGGTCGCCCAGGGCATGCTGGCGGTGCACCGGTGGTCCGTGACCGGCGGGATCGTCGCGGTGACGGTGCTCAGCTCCCTCGTCCTCCTGCCCGTCCTGGCCCGGCGGTACCGCGGCCGCGTGGCGGGAAAACGGGGCTGACGACGTGGACATCGGCGCGCACCGCCGGCAATACCAGGACCCTCTGAGGACACGGAAACGTTCCGGTGCCCGAAGAGTGGGTGACACCTCGTCACCCTGTCGTGTTCGGACCCGGAGCGCGTCGCGCCCCGGTCCGGGCGCCGCGCACTGCGGTGCTGTCCCGGCCGGAAGTCTTCGAGCCGGCCGTTCGGACACTCAAGCGGATGGGATAAATCCGTTCGATGAGTTGAGTTACGGCCATACCAACAAAAACGCGGACCCCTTCACAGGTCTTGCCATATCGGCGTAATCGTCAATACCGTCATACATCAACCCGCATCGGTCCATCATCATGCGGCTCCAGGGGAGGGCTCAGGTACCGCGATGGTTCCCGGCGCGGGGCGCGGTAGGGGGGTGCCGTGCTCGGCGACTTGAAAGGTCGTACGAGCCGTGCCGCGCGACCGGCTGCCGTTTCCCGGCAGACGGCCAGCTTTGCCAGCTCACCCGGCGTGTACGGAGATCCATTTCGGCATGCCGTCGGTGAGAACCCCCCTTTCGAACCGGACACAGAGCCGGACCGTCCAGGGGCGGACGGTCCGACCGGACGAGAGGGACAAGACTCATGAGTTCTGTTCTGCGCCCTGCTGTTTCGGATCAAGGTCCGTTAATGCAGGGCAAGTACCGGCCCATCTCCTCTCACCTGGCCATCGCGCCGCCGGTGAGCGTGGTGATCCCCGCCATGAATGAGGCGGAGAATCTCCCCTACGTCTTCAAGACCCTTCCGGACTGGATTCACGAAGTGGTTCTCGTGGACGGCAATTCCACCGACAACACCGTGGAGGTCGCGCGCGAGCTGTGGCCTGAGGTGAAGGTCGTCGAGCAGCGCGGCAAGGGCAAGGGCGACGCCCTGATCACCGGGTTCGCGGCGTGCACCGGCGACATCATCGTGATGGTCGACGCGGACGGCTCGGCGGACGGTCAGGAGATCGTCAGCTACGTCTCCGCACTGGTGTCCGGCGCCGACTTCGCGAAGGGCTCGCGGTTCGCGAACGGCGGCGGCACCTCCGACATGACCCCGATCCGCAAGCTGGGCAACCGGGTGCTGTGCGCGATCGTCAACGCCAAGTTCGGCGCCCGCTACACCGACCTGTGCTACGGGTACAACGCGTTCTGGCGGCACTGCCTGGACAAGATCGACCTCGACTGCACCGGCTTCGAGGTCGAGACCCTGATGAACATCCGGGTGGTCAAGGCCGGCCTGAAGGTGCAGGAGATACCCAGCCACGAGTACCTCCGCATCCACGGCACCAGCAACCTGAGCGCGGTGCGCGACGGTCTCCGGGTGCTGAAGGTGATCCTCAAGGAGCGCTCGAACCGGCGTGCGCTGCGCCGCCGTCCGCGCGCCGTCGCTCTCAACTCGGATCAGGGAGAGATGTCTTGAGCGAGCCGGACATCTCCGTGGTGATCTGCGTCTACACCGAGGACCGCTGGGAGGACATCCTCGCGGCGGTCACCTCGGTGCGGGCGCAGTCCCGGCCGGCGCGCGAGACTCTGCTGGTCGTGGACCACAACGAAGCCCTGCTGGAACGGTTGGCCAGGGAGTACAAGGAGGCCCGGGAGGACGGGTCGGTCCGGGTACTCGCCAACGCGGGCCCCCGCGGTCTGTCCGCGGGCCGCAACACCGGGATCGCCGCCTCGCACGGCGAGATCATCGCCTTCCTCGACGACGACGCGGTGGCCGAGCGGGACTGGCTGAAGCATTTCGCCGAGGGATACGAGGACCCGCGGGTCATGGCCGTCGGCGGCCGTACGATGCCGATCTGGGCGTCGGGCCGCCGCCCGGCCTGGTTCCCGGAGGAGTTCGACTGGGTGGTGGGCTGTACGTACAAGGGGCTGCCGCCCGGCCGGGCCCGGGTGCGCAACGTCCTCGGCGGCAACGCCTCCTTCCGCCGCAGCGCGTTCGACGCGGCGGGCGGCTTCGCCACCGGCATCGGACGCGACGGCGACAAGCGCCCCCTGGGCTGCGAGGAGACGGAGCTGTGCATCCGCCTCACCCGGGCCAGACCCGACGCGATCCTGCTGATCGACGACCGGGCGGTGATCCACCACCGGGTGCCCGAGCCGCGCGAGCACTTCACCTACTTCCGCACCCGTGCCTACGCCGAGGGCCTGTCCAAGGCGCTGGTGGCCCGCAGCGTCGGCGCCGGGAGGGGCCTGGAGACGGAACGCCGCTACGCCACCCGGGTGCTGCCCGCCGGGGTGGGGCGCGGCCTGCGCGACGCACTGCTGGCCCGCCCGGGGGGCGCCGGCCGGGCGGGCGCGATCGTCGCCGGGGTGCTCACCGCGGCCGGCGGGTACCTGGTCGGGAGCGTCCGGGCACGCAGGGGCGACACGGCCTTCTCCGTGGTCGGCATCCCGGACGGTGAGGAGGCCGCCGTATGAGCGACCAGCCCGTGCCGATCCTCATGTACCACTCGGTGGCGACGGCACCCAACGAGGCGACGCGCGCCCTGTCGGTGGCGCCCGAGGCGTTCCGCGAGCAGATGGCCCTGCTCGCGGACCTCAAGTTCACCCCCGTCACCACGGCCGACCTGGGGAGGAGCTGGCGGGCGGGCGCTCCGCTGCCCGAGCGGCCCGTCCTGATCACCTTCGACGACGGTTACGAGGGCGTGCACCGGCACGCGCTGCCCGTGCTCGCCCGGCACGGCTTCGCCTCCACGCTGTTCGTCTCCACCGGCTGGATCCGGGGCACCCACGACATGGGCGGCGGCCTGGACACGATGCTCGACTGGGACCAGGTCCGCGAGCTCGCGGGCGCCGGGGTCGAGATCGGCGGGCACAGCCACACGCACCCGCAGCTCGACCAGCTCGCCGACGACGAGCTCTGGTTCGAGCTGCTGCGCTGCAAGGAGATCGTCGCCGGTGAACTCGGCGCCCGCCCGGTGTCGTTCGCATACCCGTACGGCTACTCCAGCCGCCGGGTGCGCCGCACCGTGCGCGAGGCGGGCTTCACCCAGTCGCTCGCCGTCGGCAACGCTCTCGCCCGCCGCCGCCAGGGCCCGTACGCGCTGCAGCGGGTCACCGTGCGCCGCACCACCGGTGCCGAGGAGTTCGAACGGCTCGTCCAGGGCCGCGCGATCGCCCGCACCTTCGCCAGGGACCGCGCCCTGACCAAGGGGTACGCCATGGTCCGAAGAGCACGCCAGGTCCGCCGGAAGGCCATCCGTTCCCGTGTCTGACACGACCACCACCACCCAGGCCGGTGAGGCCACGACCGAAGAAGCCGGGCAGCCGTCGGGCCGCCGCCTCCGTCTGCCCGGAAGGGGCGGCGGCCCAGGAGGCGGCAGCCAGCTGTTCCGCAACGCCTACGCGCTGATGCTCAACACCGGGATCTCCGCGGTGCTCGGCCTCGGCTACTGGCTGGTCGCCGCCCGCTACTACTCCGACGCAGCGGTCGGCCAGGGCTCGGCCGCGATCGCCGCGATGAAACTGCTCGCGGGGCTCACCGCGGTGACGCTGACGGGTGCCCTGGCCCGCTTCATCCCGGTCGCGGGGCGCACCACCGGTCGCCTCATCTTCCGTACGTATGCGGGCAGTTCGCTGGTCGTGGCGCTCGCCGCCGGGGTGTTCCTGCTGACGCTGAACGTGTGGGGGTCCTCGTACCACTTCCTGCACGGGACCGGTCCCGCCCTGGTCTTCGTGGTGGCCGTCGTCTCCTGGAACCTGCTCACCCTTCAGGACGGTGTGCTGACCGGGCTGCGCAGCGCGCTGTGGGTGCCGGTGGGCAACACCGTCTTCTCCGCGGTCAAGCTGCTGCTGCTCGTCGGTTTCGCGACGGCGATCCCCATGCTGGGCGTCTTCGTCTCCTGGGTCGCGGCCATCGCCACCTCCGCGGTGCCGCTGGGCTGGCTGGTGTTCCGGCGCCTGGTGCCCCGGCACATCGAGGCGACCGAGAACCACGCCGGCCCGCCGTCGCTGAAGGAGATCGGGCGGTTCCTGGCCGGCGACTACACCGGCTCGCTGTTCTCCCTCGCCGTGGTCTACCTGGTCCCGGTGATCGTGGCCTCGCAGGTCAGCCCGGCGGACAACGCGTACTTCTACATCACCACCACCATCGGCGGCACCACCAACCTGCTCGCCATCAACATGGGCGCCTCGCTCACCGTCGAGGGCTCGCACGACCCGGCGCGGCTCGCCGCCAACACCCGGGCGGCACTGAAGCGCATGGCCCGGATCATGCTGCCGGTGTGCGGGCTGCTGTTCCTGGGCGCGCCCGTCATCCTGCACGTCTTCGGCGAGGGCTACGCCCACGCGGCGACCCCGCTGTTGCGCTGGTTCGCGGTCGGCGCGCTGCTGCGGGTCGTGATGGAGACGTACTTCGCGGTGCTGCGCGCCCAGAGCCGTACCTCCGGACTCGCCTACCTCCAGGGACTGCTGTGCGTCCTGGTGCTCGGGCTGACCATGCTGCTGCTGCCCCGGATGGGGCTGACCGGCGCGGGCGTCGCGGAGATCTCCAGCCTGGCGGTGATCGTGGCGATCGCCGCGCCGAAGTTGTTCAGGATCGTGCGCGCGGCCCCGGCGGACGCGGTGCCCGAGGACGCGGCACCGGACGGGGACCTCGCCGACCTGGAGGTCCCCGAACCGAGGAGCGGCCCGTCCTGGGCGAGGAAGCTGGACGCGGACACACTGGCGCTCGGCGTCCATGTGGACTTCGACCACCAGGAACGCAGGCCGGACGTGCGGCCGGGGCCGGGCACCCCTCCCACGGGAACGCCGGTGCCGTACAACACCCCGGACGAGGCCTGGGACGTGACCTCACGCGGCTCGGCCGCCGGGGCGAGGCCGGCCGCGAACGACCCGCAGGGCACCCGGTCGCCCAGGGGGCCGGTCCTGCTCGGCTGTCTGCTCGTCCTCGCGCTCCTGCTGTACTGGGTACCGGCGCTGGGCCTGGACGACGCCGCCCTCGACCGCATGGGCGGCCTCGGCCTGATCTCGGTACTGCCGCTGCCGACGCTTCTCGGCGCAGCCCTGCTCGTCGTCGTGTTCGCCGCCCTGCTGTGGCGCGG
Organism: Streptomyces sp. NPDC001848; assembly: GCF_042891915.1. Classification (NCBI taxonomy): domain Bacteria; kingdom Bacillati; phylum Actinomycetota; class Actinomycetes; order Kitasatosporales; family Streptomycetaceae; genus Streptomyces; species Streptomyces sp. NPDC001848. The sequence continues at coordinate 258,125 of NZ_JBIATP010000011.1, forward strand.
CCGCGAGCACAAGGTCCTGCTCCTTGCCACGCTGCTCGCCACCGTCGTCTCGCTGCACGCGCTGCCCGCCGTGATCGAGACCGAGCCGCGGTTCCCGACGGCCTGGCAGCACCTCGGATTCCTCGACTACATCGACCGCACCGGGTCGGCCGTACCGTTCCTGGACGCCCGCTGGAGCTGGCCGGGCTTCTTCGCGGTGGCCGCGTTCGTCGCGAAGGCGTGCGGGGCCGGCGACCTCACCGAGGTCATCCGCTGGTGGCCGCTGACCATCCAGTTGCTCTATCTGGCGCCGATGTTCCTGCTGGTCCGCTCGATGCGGGCGAGCTGGCGGGCCAAGTGGACCGGCATCTGGATCTTCGTGCTCAGCGGCTGGGTCGGCCAGGACTACTTCTCCCCGCAGGGCTTCACGTATCTGTTCTACCTCGCCTTCGTGGCGATCCTGCTGGTGTGGTTCCGCGCGTCGCGCGTGGTGTGGACCAAGCGGCGCCCCGGCGAGGCCGAGGTGGAGCCCACCAGCCGCGGGCAACGAGCCGTGCTGCTCATGGTGCTGATCGCCCTGTACGCGGCGAGCGTCCCGGCCCACCAGCTCACCCCGTTCATGATGCTGGGCGTGCTGGCGGTGCTCGTGCTGGTCGGCCGATCCGAGCTGCGCGGTCTGCCCGTCCTGTTCGCGGTGCTGGTCATGTTCTGGCTGGGTTTCATGGCCGAGCCGTACTGGTCGGGGCACTTCAACGAACTGTTCGGCGGCGTCGGCGGCGTCGGCAGCAATGTGTCGACGTCCGTCGCCGGCCGTATCCAGGGCGGCGACTCGACGCACAAACTGGTGCTGTACACGCGCGTGCTGCTGGCCGGCGTGGTGATGGCGTTCGCCTGCTGGGGCTGGTGGCGGCGGCGCGAGCACAAGTACCGGGAGCGGTCGCTGCTGGTACTCACCTTCGTGCCGTTCCTGGGCTTCGGCATGCAGTCCTACGGCGGCGAGATGGCGCTGCGTGTGTTCATGTTCGCGGTGCCGGGCGCGGCCCTGCTCTGCGCGCTCGCCCTGTTCCCACGCACCGGCGTGACGGCCGAGGAGCGGGACAAGGACCGGGTGAGCCTCGCCCCGCTCGCCGCCCTGATGGCCGGCCTGCTGCTGATGGGCGGCTTCCTGGTGGCCCGCTGGGGCAACGAGCCGTTCGAGCGGGTCCGTCCGGGCGAGGTCGCGGCCATGGACTACGTGTACGCGCACGACAAGCCGACGGTACGGCTGCTGTGGCTGAGCAACGACACGGTCAACGACGTGACGCCGGCGATGCCGTGGGGCGCCAGGGACATGGAGAAGGTCAACTACGTGCCCACCCTGGCGCCCAGCGATCCGGTCCTGGTGTCGGGCCTGGTCAAGTCACTCAAGGACGCGGGCCCCAACTCGTACCTCATGATCAACCGCAGCCAGGTGACGTATCTCCAGATGGACGTGGGCTACTCGGCGACCTGGGAGTCCCGGCTCATCAGGAACCTGGACGACCGCCAGGAGCTGAGCAAGGTCCTGGTCAACGACGACGTCACCCTGTACGCGCTGCGCGAGCAGCCCGCGGGCGAGGTCCCGCAGCCGCACCCGGGCCCGATCGGCCCGCGGGTGACCTGGACGCCGTGGTCGGTGGTCGGGGGGCTCGCGGCCGTGGCGCTGGTGCTGATGCTGACGGCGCGGGAGCTGGTGCGGGTCGCGGTACGGCCGGGAGTACGGCAGCTGCGGGTGCTGCAGTCGAGCTTCTGGTTCTCGCTGCCGCTGCTCGCGGTACTGCTGGCCTCGCTGGTGCAGCGGTTCCTGACCATGGGTAAGGGCTGAGGCTCACACGGCCTACGGGGGCGTACGAGGTGAAGCGGCTCAGCGCTGGAGCCACTTCACCTCGTACGCCTTCATGTCGAACCGCTGGCCGTCGACCTGGGCGCTGATCGTGCGGCCCAGGGTGTTCACCACCAGCACGACCTTGTCGGTGGCGAGGACGCGGACGTTGGGAGCGTCGTCCGGGGCGACCGACACCGTCCGGTACGTGGTGCCGGGCGGGAACTCCTTGGAGAAGCGGGACACCAGGCCGTACATCGGCAGCGCCCGGCCGCCACCGGCGGTGTCGGTCGGCGTCCACAGGCAGCCGGGGCAGTCGGTGCCCTTCTCGTCCTCCGGGTTCCAGTAGAAGCCGGAGGACGCGCCGCCCTTGACCAGGGCGATCATCCCGGCGGCCTGGACGGCGACGCGGCGGTCCTCGCTCCAGCCCTTGCGCTCGTCGTTGCGGTCGGCGGGCTCGACGTAGTACTCGGCCCACCACAGCGGCAGGTTGTGGGTCTGCCGGCGCACCCACGCGCTGACGGCGGTGAACTTGTCGGTCGCGGCGAACTCGTCGGGCAGCAGCTCGTCGTCGTCGGTGTAGCTGGAACCGTCCACGACGACGAAGTCGGCGCCCGCCTTGTGCGTGTTCCAGTAGTCGAAGGCGTCGATGATCCGCTGGTCCATGGCGCCCCAGGGCCCGCGCAGGGCGGTGGACGCGTTCTCCTTCTGCCGCGGGTCGACGCTGTCCATGACCAGGTACGGACCGCCCACCATGATCTTGGGGTCGACCTGTTTGAGCGCCTTGTAGACCAGGTTGTACAGCTCGGTGTAGCCCTCGTAGTCCCAGCGGGCCCTGGAGTCGTTCCAGAAGCCCTTGAACTCGTTCCAGACGATGAAGTGGCGTACGTCCGGGTAGCGCCTGGCGACGGTCGCGGCGAGGGCGGCGAAGTCCTTGTAGTGGGCGCGGGTCGGGGCGGTCTCCAGGGCGGCCTGGCTCCAGTCGGTGTTGTCGGCGCCCGCCTTGCCGCCCTTCATCCAGTCGGGGGCGCAGCACAGGGTGACGACCGGGGTGCCGCCGGTCTTGCGGACGAAGTCGATACGGCGGTCCATCTCCGTGAAGTCGTAGTGCCCCTGGACCGGTTCGGGGTTGCCGGCGCCCCAGCCCATGATGTGCTGGTTCTGCGGCAGCCCGGTACCGGACAGCAGCCCCTCGACGCGCTCGACGGCGCCGTCGCTGCCCTGGTCGGCGCTGTACTGGGTGTGGGTGAAGCCCCAGCCGACATCGGGTCTCGTCACCTCGGGCGGGGTGGCGGGTGTGCCGTGCACCTTGTCGCCGTCGCGTGTGGTGCCCCGGATGCTCGCGCCGTTACCGGGCAGTGTGCTGAGCAGTGTGACCACCAGGGCCAGAGCGGTCACGGCCACGCCGAGCAGTGCGGTGAGGCGCCACCGCCGTTCCCCCGAATTCCACCCATGACGTCCCATCATGGGCCACAGTAACCGGGCCCCTTGGTCCGCGGACAGATTTCAGCGTGCGACAGCCCGGTAACAGCACGTACCGGAAGGGCCGGATCCGTAAAGCCCCACACGGGGACACGGGCGACACATCCGGCGGACCACGGAAAGCGGATGCACCAGGCGGCCCCGTGACGGATCATGGCGGCATGTCTGCGAACCCATACGAAGCTCTGCCGGTGCGGCTCAACGTCGACGACAGCGACTCTCCTTCCGACGTCGTCGACGCGCTGTTCCTCGGCCGCTTCGCGACGGGCGAGCAGCCGTACTCGCACGCGGCCAACATCGACCGCGTGCGGTCCGGGGCCACCCTCCTGCCGCCGGACGCCCGGGTGCTGCGGGTGGCCCGCGACGACGACCGCAGTGCGACCCTCGCGGAGGGCGACGGCTGGACACTGCTGGTCTCCCGCTGGAACCGCGGCGCGGACGTCACGGTGACCGCGACCAGCGCCGAGTTGGCGGAGAAGGTGCTGGGCGAGGCCACGGACGGCGCGGCCGACGAGCCGGAGCCGCAGCCGGAGAACGTGACGATGGGGTTCTGGTACGTGTCGCCGCGGCGCGGCCCGCACCGTACGACACGGCAGATCTCGGCGGGCACCTGGGACGAGGTCCGCCCGAACTACACGGCACCGGTGGCGGACGCCATGGACCGGCTGATGAAGACGACCCCGGAGGACATCGCGGGCCGTCTGCTGCTGCTCCACGGCCCGCCGGGCACGGGCAAGACCTCGGCGCTGCGGACACTGGCCCGCTCGTGGCGGGACTGGTGCCAGGTGGACTGCGTCCTGGACCCGGAGCGGCTCTTCAGCGACGTCGGCTACCTGATGGACATCGCGATCGGCGAGGAGGACACGGCGGGCAAGGGCCGCTGGCGGCTGCTCCTGCTGGAGGACTGCGACGAGCTGATCCGCGGCGAGGCGAAGCACACGGCGGGCCAGGCGCTGTCCCGCCTGCTGAACCTGACGGACGGGCTGCTGGGGCAGGGCCGCAACGTGCTGGTGGGCGTGACGACGAACGAGGACCTGGAGCGCCTGCACCCGGCCGTCGTCCGTCCCGGCCGCTGCCTGGCCCGTATCGAGGTCGGCCCGCTCACCCGCACGGAGGCGGTGAGCTGGCTGGGCCGCGAGGAGGGCGTGGGCCGCGAGGGGGCGACGCTGGCGGAGCTGTACGCGCTGCGGCGGGGCACGTCGCCGGCGTCGGTGCCGGACCAGCGGGCGGGGGCGGGCGCGGGGCTGTACCTGTAGCGGGCTGCTGCTGGTGCTTTGATGGAGGTATGACCCTGTTCGTCGGCACGTCGGGGTGGCAGTACCGGGACTGGCGGGACGTCCTGTACCCGGCGGACGTTCCCATGCGGCTGTGGCTGGAGGAGTACGCGACGCGGTTCGCCACGGTCGAGATCAACAACGCGTTCTACCGGCTGCCGTCGCGGGAGACGTTCGAGGCGTGGCGGGACCGGGTGCCGGCGGACTTCGTGGTGGCGGTGAAGGCGAGCCGTTATCTGACGCACATCAAGCGGCTCAGGGAGCCCGAGGAACCCGTGCACCGTCTGATGAGCCACGCGGCCGGGCTCGGCAACCGCCTGGGCCCGGTCCTGCTCCAGCTCCCGCCCACCCTGCGCGCGGACCCGGCCCTCCTGGACGACTGCCTTGCCTGCTTCCCACCCGGCACCCGGGTCGCGGTCGAGCCACGCCACGACTCCTGGTGGACACCCGAGGTGCGCGCGGTACTGGAGGCGCGGGGTGCCGCCCTGTGCTGGGCCGACGTCCTGTCCCGCCCGGTCACCCCGCTGTGGCGCACCACGGACTGGGGTTACCTCCGCTTCCACACGGGACGGGCCCGGACGTGGCCCCACTACGGCCGGCGGGCCCTGGCCACGTGGGTCCAGCGGATCGGGGCGGCGTGGCCGGAGGAGGTGGACGTCTACGCCTACTTCAACAACGACCCGCACGCGGCCGCGGTCCTGGACGCCACGGTGTTCGCGCGCCTGGCGACCACGGCGGGCATGCGGGTGACCCGCACCCCACGAAGGCTGCCGACGGCACCTGCGGGGACGGCGAAGTGACCCTTGCCGTCCCTTTCCCCGGTACAAGCCGCCCGCAGGGCACCCGCACCCATCAGTCCCCGTAAGCCACCCGCAGGGCATCCCGTACGGCGGCCAGCGCCGCGTCCTCGGCCAGCCCGAGCCGCCGCACCCGCTCGGCATAAGCCTGCGCGGCACTCGCCGCCTCCCTCTCCGCGGCCGAACCGGCGGCAGCCACGAACGTTCCGTTGCGCCCCCGCGTCTCGATCACCCCGTCCTCCTCCAGCGCCCGGTAGGCCTTCGCCACCGTGTTCGCCGCGAGGCCGAGGGACTCGGCCAGCCCCCGTACGGTCGGCAGCCGGTAGCCCACCGGCAGCGCGCCCGCCCGGGCCTGCTCGGAGATCTGCGCCCGCACCTGCTCGTACGGCGGCGCGCTCCCATCGATGTGGATCTTCAAGGTCACGGCCCGATTCTCCCGCACCCACCGGAAAATGAGAGGCATCCCCGCACCGGTCCCCCGTACCGTGCGCCGTCATGACAGTGATCGTGCGCGACCTTCGCCCCGATGTGCTGGCCGATACCGAGGGCTTCGCCCGGGTCCGGCGACTCGCCCTCCCCTTCATCCTGTTCACGCCGGAGTCGATCGCCTACGACGCCGCCCACATGCACCCCGACGCCCACTACCGACCGCTGGTGGCGGAGGAGGACGGCGAGATCATCGGCACGGCCCAGGTCCACCTGGCCCACGAGAGCCGGGAGCCCGGCCAGGGCAGCCTCAACGTGTACGTGCACCCGGAGCGCACCGGACGCGGCGCCGGCTCGCTCCTCGTGCGCGCCGGCGAGGAGCACCTGGCTTCCGTGGGTGCGACCCGGCTGCTGAGCTGGGTCCTGGACGAGCCCGGCAACCGCGCCTTCGCCGAGCGGCACGGCTACCAGGGCAGTCGCTCTGCGCATTTCCTCCGCCTGGACCTGGCGAACGGCACCCTGCCGCCGCTCCAGGACCCGCCTCCTGGCGTCGAACTGCGCACGGGCGCGGAATTCGCCGACGACCCGCGGCCCCTGTTCGAACTGGACGCGGAGTCGATGTCCGACGAACCGAGCGACATCGCCTACGAGTACACCGACTACGAGGCCTGGCTGGAGGAGACCTGGCGCCACCCCCTCTTCAGCCCCGAGCTGACCTCGGTGGCCGTGGTCGACGGCCGCCCCGCCGCCTTCAGCGCCGCCCGTACCGACGGCGGCACCCTCCCCCACTCTCGGCTTCGCTCGGGCGGCGGCACCCGCTACGGCACCGTGATGACCGGCACCGCCCGCGCCTTCCGCGGCCGCGGCCTCGCCAAACTCGCCAAGAACCACTCCCTGCACCGCGCCCGTGCCGCCGGGTTCACGGAGGCGTTCACGGGCAACGACGCGGGCAACGGACCCATGATCGCGATCAACAACTGGTTCGGCTACGAGATCTGCGGCACGGAGGTGCGGTATGTCCGGGAACTCGGCTGAGCGGGCGCTCCACCTGGATGTGGTCCTGGTCAAGGCCGGCCGTACCAAGATCCGTTATCCCGCCGAGCTGCTGCACGACGACGGCTCCCGGATCACCGTACGCGCCGCCTGGGCGGGTGAGGGCATCCGCGACTTCGGCTTCGTACGGTTCGAACCCGGTGATGTCTTCACGGAGCACTACTGGCGTGACCGGTGGTATGCGGTGAAGGAGGTCCGCGACGCCCGGGGCACGCTCAAGGGCTGGTACTGCGACATCACCCGCCCCGCCACGGTCTCCGGCTGCGAGCTCGTCGTCGAGGACCTCGACCTGGACCTGTGGCGCTCGGCGGACGGCAGCACCGTACTGCGCCTGGACGAGGACGAGTTCGCGGCGAGCGGCCTGGCGACCAGGGACCCGGCGGCCGCGGCGGCCGCCGTGCATGCCCTGGACCAACTCGAACTCCTGGCCAAGGAGGGGTCCTTCGAGACCCTGCTGCGCTGACCCGCCCGTCGAGCCGTCCGTCAGACGACCGCCACCACCGCGTACCGCTCGTCGTCCACCTCCCTCCCCCACAGCCGGGCGTCCTCCGACAGCCGCTCGACGCGCACGTCCCTGGCGAGGGGCGTAAGCAGGGCGGTCAGGCGTTCGGCGGGTATGCCGACCGGGCTCACGGTCCCCCATACGCCCTCCACCAGCACCAGGCGGCCGGCGGGGCGCAGCAGTCCCCGCCAGTGGCGCAGGACGCGGCCGGGGTCGGGCAGGGTCCACAGCACATGGCGGACGAGGACCGCGTCGAAGAGCTGTTCGCCGACCGGCGGCGTCGCCGCGTCGCCGACCAGGAACGCGGCGTCGTGGCCGGCGAGCTTGGCGCGGGCCCGCGCGACCATGGCCGGTGACAGGTCGACCCCTGTCACCCGGTGTCCCTGGTGGGCGGCGAGCAGGGACAGGCTGCCGGTGCCGCAGCCGAGGTCCAGGACGTCGCCGGACCGCCGTGGCAGCCACGTGCCGAGCCGGGCGGCCCAGGCCTCGCGGACCGCGGGGTCGCGCAGTCCGTGGTCCGGCTCGTCGTCGAAGGTGGCGGCCTCTGCGTCCCAGTCCATGCCGGGGCTTGTGCCCGCGGAGGTTTGGGGCCCGCTGTTCCTGGCCATGTTCCTGGTCATGTCCGTGTTGATGTCCCGGTTCATGGCTCCAGAGTGACAGCCGCCACTGACAGTCGAATCGTGACAGCCGCCACAGACATACCTCGACCGATGAGGAACCCTCGCCGAAAGGGTCTACCTCCGCGCAAACGCGGAACCCGGTAGGCACAAGGAGGCAGCCATGCGCCGAGTGACCGTGCACAAGCCCCTGAAGAGGACCGACTCCCGCCGGACGCGCGAGGAAGCCGACGAGCGCCCCACGGAGCGCCCGGAGGTCCGCAAGGACATCGCCCGCATCTGGTGGCCGGACGGCTGACCTGGGACGTAGGGGCTGTCTTTGTCCGACCGTCACGGAGGTTGCGTGCCCCCGCAGCTGAGACTCACAGCGATCACGCTCGACTGCTCCGACCCGTTGGCACTGGCCGCGTTCTACCGGCGGGCCACCGGGCTGGAGCTCCACCCCGAATCCAACGGGGACTTCGCCGGACTCACCGGTGAGGACGGGCTCCTCATCGGTTTCCAGCGGGTCGACGACTACCGGGCCCCGCGCTGGCCGGACCAGTCCGTGCCGCAACAGATCCACCTCGACTTCGCGGTCGACGACCTCGACAAGGCCGAGGCACTGCTGCTGGAGTCGGGCGCGGACAGACCGGAGTACCAGCCGGGCGGCGACAGATGGCGGGTCCTGACCGACCCGGCCGGGCATCCCTGCTGCCTCGTCAGGCGCTGATGCCCTCAAGCCAGTCGCTTGCGGTAGTGGAAGCGGTCGTACGGCCCGTCGACGCGGCGCTCGACGACCTCGTATCCGTACCTGGGGTAGATCGTCCGGTTCTCCCACATCAGCGCGTTCGTGTAGAGCCTGACCTCGGTCAGGCCGAGCGCACGCGCGCGGGCGTCCACGAAGGCCAGCAGCCGGCGCCCCACACCCCGGCCCTGGACGTCGGGATGCACGGCGATGCTGTCGAGGAAGAGATGGTCCTCGAACGCCGCCACCACCACAATGCCGTTCACGGGCTGTCCCGTCACGAAAACCCGCCCCGCGGCCACGTCGCCCGCGTGGTCCGCCTCCATGGGCTTCGGCACCACTCCGATACGCGCGATGTAGTGGTGGTACGCGGCGTCCGTCACGGCCCGTACCGCCGGTACGTCGGTGGCGAGGGCCCGCCTGACCTCCTCGGTCGTCCCGGCGTCTTCGGTGGCATCTGTCATGGGCCGAACGGTACTTACCTGATCGCAGGCTCAGCATCCCCTTAACGGGACCATAAGGATCTCCACCACCGGCCCCGAACAGGCGATTTCCCGGCTTCCTGGGGCTAGCTTGCGGTACGCCCCCCACTCCGGGACCTGTCCGGCGGCTCAGGCCGGACAGGCCCCGGCGGGCTTCACCGGAACGTTCAGCTGAACGCCGACGCGCAGGTGGTCTCGGTGGCGTGGGCCGGATCGAGGGCGTTGGCCGCCTCGTGGAAGGCGATCCGGTCGGACAGCCCGATCGTGACGTGCTCCGAGAAATCCACCCCGCACAGGTCCTGCAACAGCACGTTGTGGACGTCGGATCCGCTCAGGAACTGCGAGCGGTACGGCGTGACCACCTCGTCGTACTTGGTGGCGATGACCGTGTAGTGGACGCCGGCCACGGTGTCGCCTCCCGCGTTGAGCTTGGCGAGGAAGGCGGACCCGGCGACCTGGTCGGCGAGCCCGGGCGTCGCCGCGGAGAGAAGGTCCTGCGCGCCGGGGAAGTACGGCAGCAGGTTGGTGAGTCCGTCCAGGGTGGTGCCGTGGTTGTCGGGCGCGATGCCGACGAGGGTGTTCACCTTGGCGGCGCCGCCGAGGAACTTGAGGTAGTAGCGGGGCATCATGCCGCCCTGGGAGTGGCCGACGACGTCGACCTTGGCGGCCCCGGTCGCGGCGAGCACCTTGTCGACGAAGACGGACAGTTGCTCCGCCGACTTGTCGATGGGGCCGAGGCCGTAGAAGAGCGGGACGCCCGGCAGTTGACCGTAGTCGAGCGAGAAGACGCAGTAGCCGCGGTCCTCCAGGTAGGGGGCGAAGGCCAGCCAGTTGTCGACGGAGTTCGCGAAGGTCCCGTGGACGAGGACGACCGGGCGGGGGTGGGCGGCGGAGGGCTTGCAGGAGTAGTCGTTCCAGCCGGTGCTGGGGGCGGCGGCCTCGGCGGTGGCGGCGGGGACGAAGGCGACCGCGGCGGTCAGCGCCAGCGCGGCAAGCGGTCTGAGCAGGCGTTTCCAGGGCAGCATCGGGTGATCTCCTCGCGGCTCGGGGAAGGAGCGATGACCTTGCGCCCTGTGATCCGGATCACGGGATGCTGTTCACTCGTCAAGTTACGAACGAGTAGGTGACAAGTGAAGTTACGCGTCAGTAAAAACTTCCAGTGGTAGCTGAACCGGGCCGCGATTCCTGGTAATGCCCTGAACGTATGCGACGACTCTTCACCAGACGGGTTTGACCGGCCCATAGGGCGCGATACGCAGCAACTGGCGACGAAGGGAGCGGATTTCGCGCTCACCGAGCAGCTCGACCCATGGCCGTACGGCGTCCGCCGCGGCCTCCTCGGCGGCCCGCGTGCAGGCCCACCCGCGCTCGGTCAGCACGATCAGCCGCGCCCGCGCGTCCTCGGGGTGAGGCCGCCGCTCCGCATACCCCTTCCGCACGATCTCCTCGACCAGCCGACTGGCGGCCTGCTTGGTCACTCCGAGGTGGGCGGCCGGCTCCGTGACGGTCGCCCCGTGCGGGGCCAGTCGCGCGAAGGCGAACCCGTGCGCGGGCCGCAACCCCTCGAAGCCACGGGCGACGACTCCGTCGTGGATGCGTTGCGTCAGCTCGCCGGCGACGGCGAGCAGGGCCCGCTGGGAGGCACCCATGCCCGTCGTCCACTCCATTCAAGCCGTCGTCCACGAGATGCACGGCGCCCGCTTCGTCTCGTACGCCACTCCCCTGAGCGGGAGCAAGGAACTGTGCGCCTGGCGAGGGGAGATCCCCGCCGGGACCCGTGCCCCCGCCACACCGTCAACCGGGAGGAGAGCTTCCATCTGCTCGACGGGGAGCTGCTGATCACGCTCGACGGTCGCGCCGAGCGGATCACCGCGGGCGACACGATGATCATCAATTCCGGCACGACCGTCGGTGTCGAGAACCCCACGGACGAGGTCGCCGTCTCCTGGGTCACCACCTCCATCGGTCGGGAGGCGGTGCTCGAGGACGGCACGCGCATCACACCCCCGTGGGCGAGCTGACGCCTACGCGGCCAGCGACCCCCGTATCACCGCCCGTGGCCCGAACTTGGCCCGCGCCCGGTCCGCGACCTCCTCGATGCGGCGGACCTTCTCGTCCACCGGGTCGAAGGTGAGCTGGTGGGCGGCGTGTTCGGCGGAGCTCAGGTCCTCGGCGCGCAGGGCGATCGCACGGACGCGGGCGCGCTGCAGGCCGAGTGCCTCGTACATGCGGTACGCCTCCGCGGTGAGCGCCGCCGAGTGCGCGGTCGGCTCGGCGAGGGTGCGGGTGCGGGTGGTCGCGGAACGGTCGGCGTAGCGGACGGTGAGGGTGAGCCTGCCGCACACCCGCTCCACGGCGCGCAGCCGGGCACCCAGTTCCTCGGTGGCCGACAGCAGGGCGCTGCGGTGCCGGTCCGGGTCCAACTCGTCGCGCCGGAAGGTGCGTTCGGTGGCCAGCGAGCGCGTGACGGCGTTGGGCACGACCCGGCCGCGGTCGACGCCGTGCGCCTTCTCGTGCAGTTCGCGGCCGACCCGGGCACCGACGAGCCGCTGTACCGTCGACAGGGGCGCGGCGGCGAGCCGGCCGATGGTGTCGAGCCCGTACTCGCACAGCGTGCGGGCGGTGGTGCCGCCGACCCCGGGCAGCGCGCGGACCGGGCGGTCGGCCAGGAACTCCGCGATCGCGTGCGGGTCGCCGGGCACCACCCGGATCTCGCCGGGCGCCGCCTCCGCGAGGGCCATGCGGGCCAGCATCGGCCCGGGCCCGGCCCCGATCGCGCAGTCCACCCCGTGGTGCGCGAGGGCCCGTACGCGGATCAGCCTGGCCAGTTCGACGGCGTCCCGTCCGAAGTACCGTTCCGCTCCCCCGAGGTCGGCGAGCGCGGCGTCGGGCGGCAGCGCCTCGACGACGGGCGTGAACTCCTCGAGGAGCCCGAGCAGCCCGGGCAGGGCCGCCTCGTACATCTCGGGCAGCTGGAAACGTACGCAGAGGATGGTCATCCCGCACTCCCCGGACTCTGGTGCCACAACTTCCTTCCGCCCGCCGGGCCCTCGCCCGCGGGACGCATGTCGGCCCAGGGGTTCATCTCGTACCCCGTGGGCATCCGGATGCGCCGGCCCTTCGCCGCGTCGCCGTCGCCGCCGTCCGACGGGTGCGGTACGGGCTCCGCCAGTCGCGCCGCCACCTCGTCGAGGCCGCCCTGCGCCCGCAGCTCCATCAACTCGGCGAGGTTCCAGGCGGCCGAGCCGACCACGCTGAGGCTGCGCGGTCCGCGCCGCTGCACCACCCCGCGCACCAGCAGCAGCCAGGAGTGGAAGACCGTGTGGGCGCAGGTGTCGTGGGAGTCGTCGAAGAAGGCGAGGTCGACCAGCCCCGTGCCGTCGTCGAGGGTGGTGAAGATGACCCGCTTGCCGGAGCGGATCGGCGGGGTCTGGGTGGCCGCCTTGGCGCCCGCGACCAGCACCGTCTCGCCGTGCCGGGCGTCGCGCAGCCGGCGTGCCGAGATCACGCCCAGCTCGTCGAGGAACGTGCGGTAGTCGTCCATCAGGTTGCGCGAGGCGTCCATGGACAGCACGCCCAGCTCGGCGCTCAGCCGCTCCGCCGAGGAGAGGTCGGGCAGCCCGGCCGGCGCGGTCCTGCGTCCGCCCGCCAGGGGAAGCTGGCCGCCGCCCGCGCCCCGGGAGCCCCGGTGCAGTTCGGTCAGGTGCAGTTGCAGGTCACGGCGGTTGGCGCCGAACGCGTCCAACGCGCCGACCTGGGCGAGCCGCTGGGCGAGGGGACGGCTCGGCCGGGCCCGCTCCCAGAAGTCGAGCAGCGAGGCGTACGGCTGCCCGGCCTCGATCCGCTTGGCCTCGACCTCGCTGATGCCGTGCACGTCGGAGAGGGCGAGGCGGAGGCCCCAACGCCCCATCGCATCAGGTGATTCAGACACCAGTTCGATGCGGTGGGCGACGCCCGACTTGTTCACGTCCAACGGCAGGATCGGCACCCCCCGGCGCCGCGCGTCCGCCAGCAGCAGCCGCTTCGGGTACATCCCGGGGTCGTGCGTGAGCAGGCCCGCGTAGAAGGCGGCCGGGTGATGGGCCTTCAGCCACGCCGACTGGTACGTGGGGACGGCGAAGGCGACCGCGTGCGCCTTGCAGAAGCCGTAGGAGCCGAACGCCTCGACGATCTCCCAGGTGCGCTGAATCGTTTCTGCGTCGTACCCCCTCGCCGCCGCCCGCTGTGCGAACCACACCCGGATCCGCCCCTGCGCCTGAGGGTCGGACAGCCCGCGCCGCACCTGGTCCGCCTCGCCCCGCCCGCAGCCGGTCATGATGTCGACGATGTGGATGACCTGCTCGTGGAAGACGACGACGCCGTACGTCTCCTTCAGCGGCTCCGCCAGGTCCGGGTGCGGGTAGCGGACGGGCGCCCGCCCGTGCCGGGCCTCGATGAACGGCCGCACCATGTCGGCCGCGACCGGCCCGGGCCGGAAGAGGGAGATGTCGACGACCAGGTCGTGGAAGGTCGCCGGCTGGAGCCGTCCGACCAGGTCCCGCTGGCCCGGCGACTCGATCTGGAAGCAGCCCAGCGTCTCGGTGGACCGGATGAGCTGGTACGTCGCCGGGTCGCCCGGCGCCAGGGAGTCCAGGTCGATCCGCCTGCCCTGGGTCCGCTTCACCTCCGCGACGGCGTGCGCCATGGCGGACTGCATCCGCACCCCGAGCACGTCGAGCTTGAGCAGCCCGAGCTCCTCCACGTCGTCCTTGTCGAACTGCGACATGGGGAAGCCCTCGCCGCTGGTCGGCATGACCGGCGTACGGGACAGCAGGGAGGCGTCGGAGAGCAGGACCCCGCACGGGTGCATGGCGACCCCGCGCGGAAGGGCGTCCAGGGCCTCGACCAGCTCCCACAGCAGGCCGTACCGCTCCTTCTCCCCCGCCAGCCGCCTCAGCTCGGGCAGCTCCTCCAGCGCCGCCCGGGCGTCGCGGGCGCGGATGTGCGGGAAGGACTTGGCGATGCGGTCGATCTCGGCCGGGTCCATGGACAGGGCGGCGCCCACGTCACGGATGGCGTGCCGCACCCGGTACGTCTCCGGCATCGCGACCGTGGCGACCCGCTCGGTGCCGAACCGGTCGATGATCGCCCGGTAGACCTCCAGACGGCGCGCGGACTCCACGTCGATGTCGATGTCGGGCAGGGCGGTGCGCCGCCTGGACAGGAAGCGCTCCATCAGCAGCCCGTGCTCGATCGGGTCGGCGTGCGCGATGCCGAGGAGGTGGTTGACCAGGGAGCCCGCGCCGGAGCCGCGCGCCGCGACCCGGATGCCCATCGTCCGTACGTCGTCCACGACCTGGGCGACGGTGAGGAAGTAGGAGGCGAAGCCGTGGTGGGCGATGATGTCCAGTTCCTCGTGCATCCGCTCCCAGTAGTCCCGGCGGCCGGCGTAGCCGCGCAGCACCATGCCCGCCGCCGCCCGGGAGGCGAGCGCGCGCTGGGCGGTGCGGCGGCCGGCGCCGACGAGGTGCGGTTCGGGGAAGTGGACGGTGCCGATGCCGAGGTCGTCCTCGGGGTCGACCAGGCACTCGGCGGCCGTGACCCGGGTCTGCTCCAGCAGGCGGTGGGCGGTGTCGCGGCGGAAGCCGGCCGCCTCCACCACCCGCTCGGCGATCTTGAACATGGCGCCCGGGTCCTTGAGCCAGGCCTCGCCGGAGTCCAGCTCCTTGGTGGGGTCGAGGGGGACCAGACGGCGGGCGGCGTCCAGGACGTCGGCGACCGGGCCGAGACCGGGGTCGGCGTACCGGACGGCGTTGCTGAGCACGGGCCGGACGCCCTGCTCGGCGGCGAAGCCGACGGTGCGGGCGGCCAGGCGCAGGGAGCCGGGGCCGGTGCCGGTGCGGCCGTGCCAGACGGCCTCCAGGCGCAGCGCGTCGCCATAGACCTCACGCCAGGGCGCGAGCAGCTTCGCCGCGCGGTCGGGGCGTCCGGCGGCGAGGGCGCGGCCCACGTCGGAGTCGGGGCCGAGCAGGACGGTCAGGCCGTCGGCGTGGTTGTCGGCCCAGGGCAGCAGCGGGGTGCCCTCGTGGCCGTGGGCGGCGGAGACCAGGCGGCACAGGTCGGCCCAGCCGCGGGCGCCGTCCCGGGCGAGGAAGACCGCGCGGGGGGTCGACTCGTCGATGAAGGCACCACCGCGCACAGGGGTACGGCGCCTCTCGCGCCGCACCGGCTCGTACTCCGCCACCGCCAGCTCCGCCCCGAACAGCGGTCGGACCCCCGCCGCCGCGCATGCCTTGGCGAACCGGACCGTGCCCGCGAGGGTGTCCCGGTCGGTGAGCGCGAGGGCGTCCATGCCCAGCTCACCGGCGCACTCGGCCAGCCGCTCCGGGTGCGAGGCGCCGTACCGCAGGGAGAACCCGGAGGCGGTGTGCAGATGCGTGAAACCCGGCACACGCACCTCCCGTACCCGTGAGCCACCCACACGACTCTCGAACGCCCGTTCCCATCTCCCCCGCCCCCACCATAGACCAATTTTCGAACTCTCGTACGACACCCTTCCCCGGCGCGTCACAGGTACAAACAGGGCAATTCGTACACGTGAGAGTCCCCGCTCCCGGCGTGCGGGCACAGGGACTCCGTCGGCAGTGCGAGCGGGACGTTCCGCCCCGATCCCTTCGGCAAAGGCCGGATCAGGGTTCTCCCTGCACAGCCACCCCGGTCTGGTCCTGTCCGGATTTCACCCCTCCAGGGTCCGGAATCAAGCCAGAAGCAGGATGGGGCCGAGGCGGCGCCGTCGGCTGCTGTGCCCGCTCCAGGAACCTGAGCAGTTCCACCGGGAAGGGCAGCACCAGCGTCGAGTTCTTCTCCGCCGCCACCGCCACCACCGTCTGCAGCAGCCGCAGTTGCAGTGCGGCGGGCTGGTCGGACATCACTCCGGCCGCCTCCGCCAGCTTCTTCGACGCCTGGAGTTCCGCGTCGGCGTTGATGACGCGGGCCCGCCGCTCGCGGTCGGCCTCGGCCTGCCGGGCCATGGACCGCTTCATGGTCTCCGGCAGCGACACGTCCTTGATCTCGACGCGGTCGATGGTGACGCCCCACTCCACGGCCGGGCTGTCGATCATCAGCTCCAGACCCTGGTTGAGCTTCTCCCGGTTGGAGAGCAGGTCGTCCAGTTCGCTCTTGCCGATGATGGACCTGAGGGAGGTCTGCGCCATCTGCGAGACGGCGAACCGGTAGTCCTCGACCCGGACGATCGCGTCGGCCGGGGAGGTCACCCGGAAGTACACCACGGCGTCCACCCGGACCGTGACGTTGTCCCGGGTGATGCCCTCCTGCGCGGGCACCGGCATCGTCACGATCTGCATGTTGACCCTGCGGAGCCGGTCGACGAGCGGCACGACCAGCGTCAGCCCGGGTCCCCGCACCTCGGGCCTGAGCCGCCCGAGGCGGAACACCACTCCCCGCTCGTACTGCTTGACGACCCGGAGCGCCGCCATCGCGTAGACGGCCCCGGCGGACGCGAGCGCCGCCCCCGCCGCCACCAGCTCCTCGACCATGCCGGCCCCCAGGGTCCGAAGTGGGCGCATCAGGTGTGTACTTGGCGCCTGCTTCGACGGTAGACCCGTGACGCGACAAGGGCGAGCCCCCGCACGCGGGTTGCGTGCGGGGGCTCGCCTGCTGCCGGATGCAGGTCAGGCCGTGCGGGCGACCGGCCCGAAGGGCCTTGGCGTTCCTCCGTGTCAGTAGACGTGGACGCCGTAGGCGCTCAGGGCCTCGGTGACCGGCTGGAAGAAGGTCGTGCCGCCGGAGGTGCAGTCGCCGCTGCCACCGGAGGTCAGACCGTAGGCGATGCCGCTGTTGGAGTAGAGCGGGCCGCCGGAGTCGCCGGGCTCGGCGCAGACCGTGGTCTGGATGAGGCCGTAGACGACGTCCCCGTTGCCGTAGTTCACCGTGGCGTTGAGCGCGGTGACGCGGCCGCTGTGGATGCCGGTGGTGGAGCCGCGGCGGTAGACGGTGGTGCCGACGGACGGGGTGGCCGCGCTGGTGATGTCGACGCTGCCCACGGTGCCCGGCTTGGACACCGAGCTGTTGGTGTAGCGCACGATGCCGTAGTCGTTGCCGGGGAAGCTGGAGCCGGCCGTGGTGCCGAGCGTGGTGGAGTGCGAGGAGTTCGACCACCAGGTGCCCGCGCCGTCGGTGCAGTGACCGGCGGTCAGGAAGTAGTAGTTCCCGCTGTTGTCCTGCACGTTGAAGCCGAGCGAGCAGCGCCAGCTACTCGCATAGATGGCGTCGCCGCCGGAGATCAGCTTGTTGAACCTGCCCGGGGTGTGCTTGATCGTGAGGGCGCCGGCGTTGCCGCCCGCCTCCTGCTTGATCTTGGCGATCTCGGCGTTCGAGACCGTGCTGTCGACGGTGACGACGACGCGGTTCGTCTTCGGGTCGACGGCCCAGGCGGTGCCCGGGACATCGGCCTTGAGCACCGAGTCGCTCGCCCTGGTCAGCTGGTTCGCACTGAAGGTCTGTGCGGAGCTCGCGTTCGCGCTGGGGACCGTGAACGCGGCCGCGGCCAGGAGCCCGGTGGCCACGGCGATCAGCCGGGTCCGTCTCGCGAGGCCGCTCGTGGGGTTGGTGCGCTTGAACCTCACTTGTCGTTCCCCTCCAAGGGAAGTCGGGGGCCCACTGTGGGGGATGGGGCCCGTGAGTCGCAGCCGGGGGCCGTGTCATCCGGATTCCGGACACGCCGTGCCCCTGACAAGCGCTGTGGGGGAGTATTCGGCCGCCCGACCGAACGGCGCAAGGCGCCTTTCGGCCGTACAGTCTTTAACCTCTCTAGGGCCCAAAGAGGTTGACAGGGGCCCGGTGACGACTTGTGTCTACAGCAGGGCGCGCTCCCCCGCCTCGATCGCGACGCCCAGCGTGTTGCCGGGGGGCGGGAAGGGGCAGAGGAAGTGGTCCGCGAAGGCGCAGGGCGGCAGCAGCGCGCGGTTGAAGTCCACGGTCGTGCGCCCCTCGGCGTCGGGCGCGGGCGGCCGCAGGAACCGGAAGCGGAAACTGGTGTCCCCGCTGGTGGCGTCGGCGAACACGGCCCACAGCGAGCCGTCGCCCTCGACCGACACCTGGAGTGTCAGGTCCTGTCCGTCGAGGGTGAAGGCGAGCACTCCGCCGAGGCCGAGCCCGCGATGACGCCCGTCGGCGTTCTCGACGCGGACGGTGCGGCTCTCCCCGTACGGGGTGAAATGCCCCTCGACGGACCAGCGCGGATCGTAGGGTGTGGCGTCGATGCCGCGGAAGGCCCGGCGTGTCGGGGCGGCCGGGTCGTAGGCGCGCACGCCCCACACGCCCTCGCGGGCGAGGACGACCAGGCGGCGCTCGCCGGCCGCGACGCGGGCCGCGCTCACCGGTCCGCCGTCGGGGTCCAGGCGGACCTCACCGGTGAACGGCCGTCCGTCGACCGCCAGTCCGTCGGTCTCACCGGCCGTCAGCACCACCGCGTCACCGTCGTCCGTCCACCGCCCGGGAATGTCCGGAATACGACCGTCCGGATAGTCCTCCAGCCAGTAGGTACCGGTCAACGCGAGCGGCCCGTACGGCTCCGACACCTGCGCGGTGCGGTGCTCGTGCCACAGCTTCCACTCGTCGGATGCGTCCGTCGTCATGTGGTCAACCCTTCCATACGGGATCCGCGTGCCCGGGGTGCGAGCGCAGCGTGGTGGGATGCGGTACGAGGAAGAACCCCTCGGCGGCGCCCGATCGGACGAACGCCTCCCTCGGGGGACGTCGGACGGAGTGCGGTGTCATGACGTTCCCCCTGTCACGACGTACCGGTGGGCGGGCCCGGGCAGACCCAGGTGCTCCCTGAGCGTGCTGCCCGGATAGAAGGTGCGGAACAGGCCTCGGTGCTGGAGCAGCGCGACCGTGCCGTTGACGAGCCGCTCCAGGTCACGGCGTGGCTCGGCGGGTGTGAGGTGGAAGCCGTCGACGACACCGGCCGCATGCCAGTGGGCGATCAGTTCGGCCAGGTCGACGGGGCCGCCGCGGTAGAAGGGGCCCTGCGCGGTCTGCCGGGGGCCGCCCCCTCCTCCCTCAAGTTCTCGGCTTCGCTCGAACAGGGCGGACCCCCATCCGGGTTCGGCCACGTGTTCGCCGTCACCCAGGTCGACGGTGAGGCTCGCCAGGAAGCGCAGGGCGTCCGGTTCTCGGCCGAACTCGCGTGCCGCGTCCCGCAGTTCGTCGCGTACGGCGGCGGCCTGCGCGGGGCTCGTGACGCGGGCGAGTGCCACGTCGGCGTGGCGCGCGGCGCTCGAACGGGTGCGTACGTCGGTGGCGTCGACGACGTGGACCGGGCGGCCCTGCGGGGACCCGGAGTCCTCCCACCCCTCCAGCAGCCGGGTCTCTCCCTCGGCCGCCGGCAGGTCGAGGTGCCGGCCGGCCCGGCCGCCGCTGACCCGGTCGAGGGTCGCGAGGGCCGCCCGGGCGCGGGACGGCTCCGTGGACGTGCGGGGCACCAGGCCGATGCGGCGGGTGGCGGGAGCGACGCGGGTCAGCACGGCGAGCGCGTCGAGGCCCGGCGCCCCGGAACCGTCGGGGCCGAGCCATGCGGAGTCGTCGCCGAGCGTCACGAAGTCGAGCGCACCGCGCTCCGCGAGCCGTACCGCCTCGGCATAGGGGTCGGCATCACGGGCCTCCCGCTGGTCGACGGCGGCGGCCAGGTGCAACAGCCCCCGGCCGTGCGATGAGGTCATCTCGAGTGAAACCTTTCTGTGGCTGGCTGTGACTGACTGGACGTCACAGCGCCGTGGACGGGCGGCACAGGACGGTGAGCGCGGCCCGTGCCGCCGCGTCGTTCTGCCGGAACGCGGGCCCGCCGGTGCGGGGCCGGGTGAACGCGCCGGAACCCCGGGCGTCGGTGTGCGGGCCGAGCGCGAAGCGCCGTGGGTGCGGGCGGCCGGAGCGGTCCAGCACGCGCCCGTCGGCGGGGTCGACGGCGAGCAGTCCCTCGGCGGTGGCGGCGGCGCCGTCCGCGTACAGCGCCCGCAGCAGCCGGTCGCGGGTGCGCTCGACCGTGGGGTGCGGCAGCCGCGCCTCGACCAGCGCACGGGCCTCGACGAACGCGCCGGGCACAGTGCCGCTGGACGCCCGGAAGACGCCGTCCTCGGCCGTGACGCTCATGTCGGCGCCGAGGAACCTCAACACGCCCGCGCGGGACAGCGCGAGCATCTGCCGCAGCCGGGGCCCGGGCGGACCGGAGGCCAGGTAGCTGAAGAAGCCGTGCCACCAGGAGCCGATGTCACCGAGCCGCACCAGTTGCCCGTAGACGGAGAGGAGTGCGAGGAAGACCGCGAGGTCCGGACTGTGGGCGGGGTCGTGACGCCGGGCCAGGTCGGCCTCGATGTAGCGGCGCAGGCCGTCCTGGAGGTCGTCGTGGGACGCGTGGCGCACGCCGTCCAGTGGACGGTCGAGAGCGGTCAGGTCCAGGCGGTCGGCGGGGTCGGGGACGGCGGCGGCCACCAGCGCGGGCAGCGAGGCCGCCTCCGCCACCGCGTACTTCTCCTCGAAGTCCGTCCAGGCGACCGCGGTGCGGTCGGGATGGGCGGTGAACAGCCGGTGGTAGTGGGCGAAGCCCAGCTCCTTCTCGACCAATGGCCACACATCGCGCCGGAAGTCGAAGCCCTCGGGGCGCGCCAGCAACGCGTCGACCTCGGCGGGCCCGAAGAACCGGGGCAGCGGCGGCCTCTCCCCCGTCCAGTCGTAGCCGATCTTGGAGTGGTAGGGCACGCCGCGCCGGGAGCCGACGTACAGGACCGGTTCACGTCCCGACGGCACGTACGCGTCTCCCTCGTACCGTCCGCCGCGCCCCTCGGTCAGCAGCACCATGAGATCGACGAAGGCGAGCCCGAAGCCGCGGACGAGGACCGGCTCGCCGGCCTTCAGCGGCGACAGGTCGCTGTCGGCCGTGAAGTCGGGCGGCAGGTGGACGAGGCCGTGCTCGCGGGCGTACGACGCCAGCGCGCGTTGTTCGTCGTCGAGTTCCGCGTCGAGGTGACCGAGTGTGAGGACCACGAGGTCGGCGGTCAGTGGCTCGGACCGCCCCTCCAGCCAGACCCGTTGCCGGCCGTCGCGCGGACCGTCGACCCGGACGGCGAGGCAGGGGTGGTGGTGGACGCGGACACCGTGCGGCAGCGCGGCGACCGTCTGTTCGTACACCCAGCGCAGGTACGTGCCCTGCCGCTGCCGGTCGGCGAACACCCGGCCGTCGACGCCCGCCCACTCGTGCAGGGTTGGGCCCTCGCGCACCGGACCCTGCATGGTCACCGTCTCGTCGGTGAACATGGTGACGTCCTCGGCCTGGGAGTTCATCCACAGCAGCGGCGACTGTGCCTCACGCCAGATGCGTCCCGCGCCGGGCGGATACGGGTCCACCAGGTGCACGTCCAGCTCGGAACCGGCATACAGCTCGGGCGCGTTGGCGGCGATCCGCTCCAGGAAACCGGTCCCCCGCGGTCCGGCCCCCACGATCACCAGCGAAGGTCGGTCACCGCTCATGGTGTGCGCTCCGCACCGCGCGCGTAGTACTTCTCCACGTAGTACTGGCCGACGCTGAGCACCGAGGTGACGATGACGTACCAGAGGGTGGCCACCATCAGCAGCGGGATGACCTGGTAGGTGCGGTGGTAGATCAGCTGCGCCGAGTAGAGCAGGTCCTGGACGGCGATGACGCTGACGATGGAGGTGCCCTTGAGGGTGCCGATCAGCATGTTCGCGGCCGGCGGCACGATGGACCGCATCGCCTGCGGCAGCACGATCCGCCACCAGCGCTGCCACCGGCTCAGACCGAGCGCCTGCGCGGCCTCGATCTGGCCGCGGTCGACGGAGAGCATGCCACCGCGCACCACCTCGGCGGCGTACGCGGCCTCGTGCAGCGTCAGGCCGACGACGGCGACCGTCACCGGGCCGAACAGGTTCACGGTCTTCACACCGAGGATGTACGGGTACAGGGCGCCGATGTTGAACCAGAACAGCAGCTGCACCAGGATCGGCACCGAACGGAACAGCCAGACGTAACCCCAACTCACGCTTTTCAGTACGGGGTTGGCGGACATCCGGGCCGCGGCGAGCAGGGTGCCCAGCGCGAAGCCGAGGCCCATGACGACCGCGGTCAGCCAGAGGGTCAGCCAGAGGCCGCGCAGGACGGCCGTGGAGGTGAAGTAGGCGCCGACGACGTCCCACTGGAACGCCTCGTTGCGCACGATGGAGGTGAGGGCGAACCCGAGCAGGACCAGGACCACGAGGGCCGCGACCCACTGACCGAGGTGGCGCCGCGGGACGAGGCGCGGGGGTACGGCTTCTTCGGCAGCCGCGGCCGGTTTGGCGAGGGTCTCGGAGGACATGCGAAGGCTCCGTGATACGTCGAGTCGAACACGGGTGGGTGCCTTCACACAGGCGCTGTACGGCCGAGCCCCTCAGCAGGGCCGTGCCCCGAGCGTACGTGGCCGTTTCCCCGCACTGTCAAGGCCGTCCACACTGTGAGCCATGCGTCTCAAGTCGGTTGACGCGGAAACGGATGCCTGTTCCACTTGACGCATGCGTCCACAGCAGCGGCTCGTCACCCGCTCCCACATCGACTTCGGTCGCGTGTGGTCCTGTTCCTGTTGAGCTGACGCCCTGCACGCCCTGACGCCCTGATCCGCAGGGCCACTTTCGCGTTCCCCCACGCGTTTTCCACGCCTTCACACGCGCCGCCCTCCCCTCTTCGCGTTCCCTCGCGCGCTTCACTTCCGGCTCAGGAGACCGCTGACCCATGCGTACGTCGACACGTACAAACAAGAGGCTTTTGGCCCCCTTTGTCCTTGCTGTCTCGGCAGCTCTGTCGCTCACCGCGTGCGGTTCCGGCGACGCCTCGGGATCAGGCGGAACCGATGCCCAGGCCGCGGCCAGAACCGGGAAGATCCCGGCCACGGACGTCGTGTCGGCCATCAAGACCTACGAGCCCGCCGCCAAGCTGCTTCCGGCGGGCGTGCACCAGCTCACGGTCGGGGTCGCCGTCTCCGGCCAGTTGCCGGGCACCAGCTATCTCGACGACGGCAAGACGCTCGTCGGTCAGGACGTCGACTTCTCCGACGCCGTCGCCAAGACGCTCGGGATCGAGCTGAAGCTCGAACCGGCGAGCTTCGAGGCGATCCTGCCGGCGCTCGGCAGCGGCAAGTACGACTTCGGTGCGAGCAACTTCGGTGTGACCGACGAGCGGCGCAAGACGATCGACTTCGTCACCTACATCAACGACGGCCAGGGCTTCGCCGCCCGCAAGGACAGCGACCTCACCAGAATCACGAACCTCAAGCAGCTGTGCGGCCTGAACGTGGCGACCGGCGCGGGCACGACCTTCGAGGCGACGCTGGAGGCGAACAAGCACGTCTGCACGGACGCGGGCAAGAAGGCCTACGCCGTGCAGACGTACAGCGAGTCGGGCGCGCTGTGGTCGTCCCTGCAGCAGGGCCGCAGCGATGTGGTGATGTCGACGATCAACGGCCTGCGGTACGCGGTCGCTCAGCAGCCGGGGCTGAAGTTCCTGAACGAGTACCACCGCCTCGACGTCGGTTTCGCCTTCAAGAAGGGCACTCCGCTGGCAGCGGCGTTCCAGGCCGCGGTGAACCATCTGATCGCCGACGGAACGTACGAGAAGATCCTGAAGAAGTGGGGGACGACGGAGTCGGCGATCAGCAAGTCGCGGATCTCACCTCCCGAGCTGAAGAACTGAAGGGTCCCTCCCCGCCTCCATCGGGTGCGGGGCGCAGGAGTCCCTGCTCGGTGGCGAGGTCGAAGGCGACACGCTGCACACGGTCGAACGCCTCGGCGACGTCGCGCACCTCGGCCCCGGCCCGGCCGGGCACCGCGAGCGGTGCCGGTGGGCCGGGGTGCTCGACCCAGGTGCCGCTCCGCACGGCGGCGACAGCGCGCGGCAGCTGGGTGGCGGCCACCTCCAGGGCCTGCTGGGCGAGGGCGGCGAGCGGGGTGGAGACGGAGCGTACGCAGTCGAGGGCGAGGTGGCCGAGCACGGCGACGGTACCGAGCGCGAACAGGACGAACAGCAGCAGGTCCCGCTGGGCGGCGCTCTCGAGCGCGGCGGCGCGCTCCTCCACGTCCTTGCCGAGCGAGATCTGCACCGCGCGCAGTCCGTCGTCGGTGGAGGTCATGGACTCCCACCAGGCCATCGGAGGAATGCCGGGCGTGCCGAGGCGGCCGTCCGCGTGCACGGCGACGCTCTCGTAGGCGAGGGCGCGTTCGGCCTCGGGTGTGCCGAGCACGGCGTCGAGGCCCCGTCGCCGGGCGGCGGTGGCGTAGCGCCGAAAGCTCTCCAGGGCGGCGAGCCTGGCCGCGCGCAGCTGCAGGAACCGGCCGTAGTCGTCGCCGCGGAACCGTCCGGCGCGTACCGAGCCCAGAACGATGGCGCGCTCCTCGTCGATGGACTCCTTGGCGTCACCGAGGATGCGGAGCGCCTGGCAGGCGGTGCGGACCCGGACGTCGTACACGTCGCCGAGGCCGAATTCGAGCCGGTCGAGGACGGTGATGCCGGCGCTGAAGGAGGCGAAGGTCTCCTGGACGGTGCCGGTGCCGTCGTCGGCGCGCCGACGGACCGCGGTGAGCCCGTCGAGCCGTCCCAGGGACGCGCGCAGGGAGGCGGCGGCATCGTCGCGGCCCCGCGACGCTCGTTCCAGCCGGGCGCGGGCGGCGTCGGTGGCTTTGCGCTGCGTGAGCAGCTTCGTGCCGAACTGCCGTACGCCGCCGACGTACCCGGTCGTCAACCCACGCTCCTTCTGCAGCTCGTGGACGAGCCCCTGGACGGCGATCTCCAGCTGGGCGTGGTCGGCGGTGACGGCCGCGTCGCGGTGTTCGGCGATCTGCTGGGCGGCGGCCGCGCCGAGCAGGGAGAGCAGGACGGCGAGGGCGAGGACGAGGAACCTCAGCAGCCTGGCGCGGGTGGTGGGGGGTGTGACGTCCACTGATGAAGTGCCTTAAGTGCCTTATATGGAGGACGAATGGTCGGAGGGGCAGAAAATCGTTCTGCCCCCGGGCCAACGATCTCCATGGCGCACCGGTCACCAGATCATGTTCTTGTTTTACGCGACGGACATCAGCAGTCGCAGCCACAGTCGCATCCGTCGCCGCAGGAACGGCGAGGACCGCCGTGAGGACAGGGGCCGATGGTGCGCCGCCATCCGGCGGCCCACTCGACCTGAGTCTCCGTCAGAACCGAGAGTTCGGCAGGCCGTCGTAAACACGACACCCCCCGGGTGGCTCATAGGACGTTGAGCCGCGGACGTTGAGCTGCGGCAGCTTGTCCACCACCTCGTTCACCCGTACGCACTCACCGTCACCCGGACGCCGCGACAAATCGTATTTCACTCATAGTCAGCAGGCGCTTGGCTTCGAAGTCTTGGGGCACAGGGCCTCTCGACGGATCCGCTGTGCACCAGTACCGTCACGAAACCCCCGCGCGGCGTCTATCCCCTTGGCGCCACATCCGCATCATGGACGACCATGGGGTTACGGAAGGCATGAAAAAGACCGCTGTGAGAGGAGGCGTCCATGGGATCGGTGCGCAAGGCGAGTGCCTGGCTCGGCCTCGTCGACGACAACGATGACGAGCGTTACTACGACGACGACTACGCCGAGGACCAGGAGCACGGCGACGCCTGGGTGACCGACCCGCGCGTCAAGGTCGCCTCCGACACGGCGGAGGAGAAGGGCCGCCGGATCGGCACGGTCACCCCGGACAGCTTCCGGGACGCCCGGGTCATCGGCGAGCTGTTCCGGGACGGGGTCCCGGTGATCATGAACCTCACGAACATGGATCCGGGCGACGCCAAGCGCGTGGTCGACTTCGCGGCCGGTCTGATCTTCGGCCTGCGCGGCTCGATCGACCGTGTCTCCAGCCGGGTCTTCCTGCTGACCCCCGCGAACACGGAGATCGTCAGCGGCGACGCCGCGAGCCGGAGCACCGACGGCTTCTTCAACCAGAGCTGAGGCAGGGCCGCTCACCGGCCCTGCCCGCTCCCGGGCTCCGGGTCACCGGAAGGCGTCGAGCCCGGTGAGCGCCTTGCCCAGCACGAGCTGGTGCATTTCGACGGTGCCTTCGTAGGTGAG
Source organism: Streptomyces sp. NPDC001848 (assembly GCF_042891915.1). NCBI lineage: Bacteria > Bacillati > Actinomycetota > Actinomycetes > Kitasatosporales > Streptomycetaceae > Streptomyces > Streptomyces sp. NPDC001848. Next base: position 284,425 of record NZ_JBIATP010000011.1, read on the forward strand.
CACCGATTCCAGGTTGGTGGCGTGCCGCATCACGGGGTACTCCAGGGAGATCCCGTTGGCGCCGAGGATCGTGCGCGCGGTGCGGCAGATCTCGATGGCCTCGCGCACGTTGTTGAGCTTGCCGAAGCTGACCTGTTCGGGACGGAGCCGTCCCGCGTCCATGCGCCGCCCGAGGTGGTGGGCGAGCAGGATCCCCTTGTGCAGTTCGACCGCCATGTCGGCGAGCTTGGCCTGGGTGAGCTGGAACCCCCCGATCGGCCTGCCGAACTGTTCCCTGCTCTTCGCGTACTCCACGGCGGCCTCGAAGCACGACCGGGCAGCCCCCATGGCGCCCCACACGATTCCGTAGCGGGCGTGGGAGAGACAGCTGAGCGGACCCTTGAGTCCCCCGACACCGGGCAGTACGGCGTCGGCGGGCAGCCGTACGTCGTCCAGCACCAGCTCGCTGGTGACGGACGCGCGCAGCGACCACTTGTGCTTGATCTCCGGAGCGGAGAACCCCGGGCGGTCGGTGGGGACGACGAACCCGCGGATGCCGTCGTCGGTGCGCGCCCAGACGACGGCGACACCCGCGACGGAGCCGTTGGTGATCCACATCTTGCGGCCGCTGAGGACCCAGTCGGAGCCGTCGCGCTTGGCGTACGTCCGCATCGAGGCGGGGTCGGAGCCGTGGTCGGGTTCGGTGAGCCCGAAGCAGCCGATGACCTCGCCGGCGGCCATACGGGGCAGCCACTGCTGCTTCTGCTCCTCGCTGCCGTAGCGGTGGATGGCGTACATGGCGAGGGAGCCCTGCACGGAGACCAGGGACCGGATGCCGGAGTCGGCGGCCTCGAGTTCCAGGCAGGCGAGCCCGTACTGCACGGCACTGGCTCCCGCACAGCCGTAGCCGCTGAGCGACATGCCGAGGGCGCCGATGCCGCCCAGCTCACGGGCGAGCTCACGGATGCCGGGCAGCTCGCCCTTCTCGTACCACTCGCCGACGTACGGCAGCACGCGGTCCGCCGCCCAGGTCCGTACGGTGTCGCGGATGGCGCGGTCCTCGGCGTCCAACAGGTCGTCGATCCCGAGCGGGTCGGCCGGGTCGAAGGGCGGCAACGTCGAGGACGCGTTCATGGGGGCAGCCTCCGTGACACTGAAAACTAGCAGCGCTAGCCGGGTGGGACGGGGCCGACGCTACGACGCGGTGCGTTCGGCGTCCAGTACCGGATCCGGGGCTCTAAGCCGAAACGCGCGAGTCGACCCGCGAGTCGGCCGCCTCCCGAGGTGCCGTCACCCCCGCAGCAGGCGACTCACAGTGCATCACCCGCGGCAGCCTCACCGCCATGACCGCACCCAGAAGCAGCAGCCCGGCGCTCACCAGCAGCGTCACATGCAGGCCGTGCACGAAGGAGTCCCGCGCGGCGTGGCGCAGCGCGGCGCCCCGCGTACCGCCCAGCCGGTCCGCCACCTCATAGGCCTCCCCCAGCGAGTGCCCCGCCGCGCGTGACGCGTGCGCCGGCACCCCGGGCACCGACGACAGCCCGGGCGCGTACGCCGCGTTCATCACGCTGCCCAGCAGCGCGATCCCGATGCCCGCGCCCAGCTGGTACGACGTCTCGCCGATCGCGGCCGCGCCACCGGACTGCTCCTGCGGCGCCTCGCTCAGCATCGACTCGTACGCCCCGAACAGCGTGGTCTCCAGGCCGAAGCCCAGCAGGACGAAACCGGACAGCAGCAGTGCGGGGTCGTCCTCCCCGCCCATCGCCGTCAGCAGGAGAACCGCCGCGGCGGTGAGGCAGAAGCCGAAGGCGACCATCCGGCGCGGGCCGAACCGGTGCAGCAGCTGGGAGCCGACCAGGCCCGCCGCCATCGCCGCGAAGGTCAGCGGCAGCAGCCTGAGGCCCGTCTGCAGCGGCGACAGGCGCAGCACGAGTTGCAGGTACTGCGCGGCGATCAGCTCCAGACCGACCAGCGCGAGCATCGCCAGCACGATGCACCCCACCGAGGTGCTGAACGCCGGACGCGCGAACATCCGCAGGTCCACCAGGGGGTGTGCGCGGCGTCGCTGCCGCCGTACGAAGCCCACCAGCAGGGCCGCGCCCACCAGCAGCGGCAGCAGGGTGGCCGGGCCGAACGGCGGCTGCCCGCCGCCGAGCCGCTTCACCCCGAGCACCAGCCCGAACAGACCGCCGGCCGCCATGAGCGCACCGGCCACGTCCCACGGCCCGTCCCGCTCCCCCTTCGACTCGGGCAGCAGCAGCCGTCCGACCGGCAGACTGACCAGCATCAGCGGGATGTTGATCAGGAAGACCGAACCCCACCAGAAGTGCTCGAGCAGGAAGCCGCCGAGCAGCGGACCGACCGCGGCGCCCACGGCGGCCACCGCGCTCCAGATGCCGATCGCGAGCGCCCGTTCGCGCCGGTCGGGGAACACCTGGCGGAGGATGGACAGGGTCGCCGGCATGATCATCGCACCGCCCACGCCGAGCAGGGCCCGCGCCGCGATCAGCACCTGGGCGTCCTGGGCGAGGGCGGCGACGCCGGAGGCGACGCCGAAGAGTCCGTAGCCGAGCAGCAGGACGCGTCTGCGGCCGATCCGGTCGCCCAGCGTGCCGAACAGGATCAGCAGCGAGGCGCAGACGAGCGGATAGGTGTCGACGATCCAGAGCAGTTCTATCGCGCCGGGCTTGAGGTCCTGGGTGACGGCGGGCATCGCCACGTGCAGCACGGTCGCGTCGACGGCGACGAGCAGCAGGCTCACGCAGAGGACGACGAGCACGACCCAGCGGTTGGCACCGGCCCCGGCCGTCCTACGGCGCAGCCGAGCGGCGGCCGTGGTCGTCCCGGACATGTACGTACCTCCCAGATGATCCCTCGCTTCGGCGGATCCACGGGGTGGGGACCTCCCCGCGGTAGCGGCCGGGAGGAGCGGTACTCCGGGCCCACGCAACGAAGCGAGTGAGTGGTCAGCGTATGCGAGTTCCCCCGGCCGTCGGGTGGCAGACCTCTCACGTTCGACTGGGAGAAAGTGTGGTATGCACCACGCCGCTCTCGGTCCACCACGCCCGGCTGGCCGCTCCGGTTCCGTACGGCGCCGATAATCGGGCAGGTGACCGATCTTGTAACGCGCCCGGTGCCGGCCCCCACCGACACCCTGCGCCGGGCCGCGCCCGCCCTCGTGGGGTACGCCGCCGTGCGTGCCCTGGGGCTCGTCGTGCTCGCCGTGTGGAGCGCGGCGCGCGGCACGAGCCCGCACACGCTGCTGAGCGCCCGTTGGGACGCGCTGTGGTACAGCCGGGTCGCTGCGCTCGGTTACGGCTACGAGGTCCGGCTGCCGAACGGAGACGTGCACTCGAACCTCGCGTTCTTCCCGCTGCTGCCCTGGCTGGAGCGGCTCGGCTCGGCACTGACCCCGTTGTCGTACGCCGACGCGGGCCTGGCCGTCTCGACGCTCGCCTCGCTCGCCGCGGCCTGGGGGATCTTGGCCGTCGCCGATCATGTGTACGGGCGCCGCGTCGGGGTGTGCGCGGTGCTGGTGTGGGCGGTGCTGCCGGTCGGGATCGTGCAGTCGATGGCATACAGCGAGTCCTTGTTCACGGCGCTCGCCGCCTGGGCGTTGTACGCGGTGCTGAGGGAGCGCTGGGTGAGTGCGGGCGTGCTCGCGTCGCTGGCGGGGCTGACCCGTCCGGTCGGCGCGGCGGTGGTCGCGGCCGTGTGGGTGGCGGCGATCCACTCGGCGGTGCGCGACCGGGGCACGCCGCCGGCCGAACGGCCGCCCCGCGCCTCCGTCCGCCGGGTGCTGGGGATGCTGCTCGCTCCTGTCGGCGCCGCCGGGTACGTCCTGTGGGTCGGTCACCGCACCGGCCGGGGCCCGCTCGGCTATCTCGACGTCCAGGCGGGGTGGCGCAACGGCTTCGACGGCGGCTACGCCTTCGCGCGCTTCGCCGCCGCCAGGTTCACGTCCCTGGCCTCGGTGCCGGCCGGCGTGGGTCTGGTGGCCGGGATCGCGTTGATCGTCTGGCTCTACGTGGTGTGCGTACGCCAGGGCCAGCCCGTGCCGTTGCTCGTGTACGCGGGTGTGGTCACGGCGCTCGCGCTCGGCGCGGCGAGCTACTTCGGCTCGAAACCGCGCCTCCTGATGCCCGCCTTCCCCCTGCTGTTGCCCCTCGCCCGCGCTCTCGCCCGGGGACGCCCATCCAGGTCGGCGGCGGTCCTCGGCGGTGTCGCGGTGGCATCGGCCGTCTACGGAGCGTTCTGGCTGAACGGCTCGGGCCCGCCGTGATCCACTCCGCGACGCCCGGTGATCGGCCGGGGAATTGGGTCCGAGCATTCGGTGAACGAATAGATAAGGGTCATTAAAACGGGACCCCGAAGATCAATGGAATTGAGAGTCACTCCTCGCAGCACATTGCGGAATCAGTTGAAATAAACGCCCTGTTGAGAGGAATCCCACATCACATGGTCATCACAAACCCAGTGATTCGGGCGGGTCCACAGCTCACCCGCTGTAACGTCGATTGAGTGCGTACCGAACGAAAGCTGAGCCGTTGGGAGCGGGTCTTCGCCCGGCTGGACCGTGAGCCGGGCCGACCGGCCCACATCGACGTGCCCAGGATGAGCCGGCACCGAGTCGTTCTCTTCTCGGCAACTCTGGCCTTCTACTTGGCGATCGTGTGGGCCGTCGTCGTCTCCTCCTGGCTGGTCCGGCTCGACTGGCAGGTCATGTTCTTCCGGCCGTACCAGCAGTGGCCGCAGATCCACGCGTTCCTCGACTACTACGTGGTGCTCGGCCAGCGCGGCCCCACCGCGGTGATGGTCGCGGCCTGGCTCGGCTGGCGCTCGTGGCGGCAGCACACCCTGCGCCCGCTGCTCACGCTGGGCGCGGCCCTGCTGCTGCTCAACATCACGGTCGGCGCCGCCAAGTACGGCATGGGCCGTCTCGGACCGCACTACGCGACCGTGATCGGGTCGAACGAGATGTGGCGCGGCGGCGATATATTTCCCTCCGGTCACACCGCGAACGCCGTGGTGACCTGGGGCATCCTCGCCTACCTGGCCTCCACGCCACGAGCCAGACGCTGGCTGTCCGCGCTCTCGGCGGTGACCTCCCTGGGCGTCGGCATGACCACGGTCTACCTCGGTACGCACTGGCTGAGCGATGTGCTCCTCGGCTGGGCCGCGGGCCTGCTGATCCTGCTGGCCCTGCCCTGGTGCGAGTCGCCGATCGCCACCGCCGAGGTCCGCATCCTCGCCCTGAGGGACCGCCTGCGCAGCCGCCGTGCCGCCCCCGCGCCCGCTCCGGCCCCGGTCGGCTCGCCGTCGCTGGTCGTCACCCCGCGCGCCGCCGCGGAGGAGCCGGCGCCGGTGCGGGAGCCGGTGACCGCCGCCCGCGCCCCGCGCTCCCCGGCCTATCTGGCTCCGGGACCGCACATGACCCGGGCGGAGCGCACCCCGGTCACCCCCGTGGGCAGCCGCCGCCCGCCGCACTCGGACCGCGCCTCGCGCGGCACCGCCTCGGCCAGGCCCCTGGCGGGCGGCTGACCGGCGCATCTCCCGGGGGCCGGTACGCACCCACTCCCCCGCAGGGCGAAGGCCCCGGCTCACAGGAGCCGGGGCCTTCGCCATCGGTACCGGGCGGTTCGTTCGGTCAGCCCTTCCAGGAGCGCTTGACCCTGCCGCCCTCGACCTCGAAGTTGATCCGCCCGGCGAGGTACTCCATGGTGATGATCGAACCCGGCGGCAGCGAGCGGACGGTGCGCCAGCCGCGTTCACGGGCGAGCCGCTCGGCCTGCCCGGCCTCCAGGCCGACGTAACGCTCCGGAGAGTCCTCGGGTTCGGCGTCAGGTGTGGGATGGGGTGCCATGCCGCCACCGTAGGCCGCGGGCTCCCCGGGTGGAAGCCCGGAACGCCACAGCGGCCCCAGATACCCCTACGATCACGCTTCTGTCACAGGATCACGACACCCGTTTCGCCCCAACGGCGTCACACGTACGGGCGGTTCTGGTCGCGCCGCGCACGCCGCCGAACACAATTCGGGGCTAGCTTGACCACCGTCGGAAGGGGTTCGGAATAACCCCGCGGAAAGCCAGGTGCGCAGTTACCACCGCTCTTTCCATTCCGATTCCGGGATACTCCGCGCCACCTGACTCCGCATAAGAAACACACGGCTTCAGCACAGAATCCCCGTATGTCTGCAGTCGGCGCCGTTGGCGGCGCGCGCATCATGACGCGAGCCCGCGGGAGTGCCGAGCCGCGGGCGCCGACAGGCCCAGGGCGCGACGAGCGAGAGGGCAAGCATGGGGACGGACACGGCGCGGGTGATCGCGGGGCCCGTACCGAGGAGACGGGCCGGGCGGCTGGTCGTCGACTGGCTGACGACCACCGACCACAAGAAGATCGGCCATCTCTATCTGATCACGTCGTTCGGCTTCTTCCTGATCGGCGGCGTCATGGCGTTGCTGATGCGCGCGGAACTGGCCCGGCCCGGCCTGCAGATCATGAGCAACACCCAGTACAACCAGCTGTTCACCCTGCACGGGACGATCATGCTGCTGCTGTTCGCGACCCCGACCTTCGCGGGCTTCGCGAACGAGATCATGCCGCTGCAGATCGGCGCCCCCGATGTGGCGTTCCCCAGGCTGAACATGCTGTCCTACTGGCTGTTCCTGTTCGGCGGGCTGATCGTGCTGGGGTCGCTGCTGACGCCGGACGGTGCCGCCGACTTCGGCTGGTTCGCCTACGCCCCGCTCAACAGCCACCAGCACACGCCGGGCATCGGCGCCGACATGTGGATCCTCGGGCTGGCGCTGGCCGGTTTCGGCACGATCCTCGGCGCGGTGAACTTCCTGACGACGATCGTCGGGATGCGCGCGCCGGGGATGACGATGTTCCGAATGTCGATCTTCACCTGGAACACGCTGTTCACGTCGATCCTCATCCTGATGGCGTTCCCGGTGCTGGCGGCGGCGCTGCTGGTCCTGGAGGCGGACCGGCGGTTCGGCTCGCAGGTGTTCGAGTCCGCGGACGGCGGCGCCATCCTGTGGCAGCACCTGTTCTGGTTCTTCGGCCATCCCGAGGTCTACATCATCGCGCTGCCGTTCTTCGGGATCATCACGGAGATCATCCCGGTCTTCAGCCGGAAACCGATCTTCGGCTACCTCACGCTGGTCGGCGCCACGATGGCGATCACGGGTCTGTCGATCGTCGTCTGGGCGCACCACATGTTCGCCACGCAGGCGGTGCTGCTGCCGTACTTCTCGTTCATGTCGTTCATGATCGCGGTGCCGACGGGGGTGAAGTTCTTCAACTGGAGCGGCACGATGCTGCGGGGCTCGCTGTCGTTCGAGACGCCGATGCTGTGGGCGACCGGCTTCCTGGTGTCGTTCCTGTTCGGCGGGCTGACCGGGGTGATCCTGGCGTCGCCGCCGCTGGACTTCCATGTCACCGACTCGTACTTCGTGGTTGCCCACTTCCACTACGTGGTCTTCGGCACGGTCGTCTTCGCGACCTTCGGCGGCTTCTACTTCTGGTGGCCCAAGTTCACCGGCCGGATGCTCGACGAACGGCTCGGCAAGATCCACTTCTGGACGCTGTTCACCGGCTTCCACACCACCTTCCTGGTGCAGCACTGGCTGGGCGCGGAGGGCATGCCGCGCCGGTACGCCGACTATCTGGCCGCCGACGGGTTCACCGCGCTCAACACCGTCTCCTCGATCGGCGCGTTCCTGCTCGGCCTGTCGACGCTGCCGTTCCTCTACAACGTCTGGAGGACCGGCCGGTACGGCCCGAAGGTGGAGGCCGACGACCCGTGGGGTTTCGGCCGCTCCCTGGAGTGGGCGACCTCCTGCCCGCCGCCGCGGCACAACTTCGTCACACTGCCCCGGATCCGCTCGGAGTCCCCGGCGTTCGACCTGCACCATCCGCTGTACGCCGGTCAGGCTCCGCAGCCCGAGCCAGAGCGGCATCAAGCCGGTCCCGGGCCGTCCTGATGATCTCGGTGAGCTCGGCGGGCTCCACGACCTCGAACGCGAAGCCGGTCATGATCACATGGACCAGCATCGCCTCCAGGCTCGGGGCCCCGGTGCGCAGCAGACAGCTGCCCTCGCTCTCCGCCTCCAGGGTCCCGGCCGACGGGGAGATGCGCTCGGCCGCCTCCTGCAGCGGCACCAGCAGCCGCAGGACGGCCCGCGCGGCGTACGCGCGCGTGGAGACGCCCCGTGACACATATGCGGCCAGGTCGTCGGCCGGGGGTGTGCGCGGGGTGAAGCGGGGGCCGTGCGGTGGCCTCGGGGTGATGCGGTCGACGCGGAAGGTGCGCCAGTCGTCGCGGTCGAGGTCCCAGGCGACCAGGTACCAGCGGCGCTCGGTGCACACCAGGCGGTGGGGCTCGACGGTACGGCGGGTGGGGGCACCGTCGTGATCGCGGTACTCGAAGCGCAGCCGCTCCGCGTCCCGGCACAGGTGGGCCAGCTCGGTGAGGAGGCCCGGGTCGACGGGGGACGGGGCCGGTCCGCGCAGCATGGGCACGGTGAAGGCGTTGAGGGCGCTCACGCGGCGGCGCAGCCGGTCGGGCAGCACCTGCTCCAGCTTGGCGAGGGCGCGAACGGAGCTCTCGCCGATGCCCTCGATCCCCTGCCCCGCGGCCGTGCGCAGCCCCACGGCCACGGCGACGGCCTCGTCGTCGTCCAGCAGCAGCGGCGGCAGCTCGGCTCCCGCACCGAGCTGGTAGCCGCCGCCGGTGCCGGGACTGGCGTTGACCGGGTAGCCGAGGTCGCGCAGCCGCTCCACATCGCGGCGGACGGTACGGGGGCTCACGCCGAGACGCTCGGCGAGGTCGGCTCCGGACCATTCGCGGTGGGTCTGGAACAGGGACAGCAGGCGCAGCAGTCGTGCCGAGGTCTCCAGCATGGGCCCGAGTCTGCCAGGCCTTGCGGACACCCCCTGTCCGCAAGGGCGACAGCGTCCGGGGCCGGCGTCTGAGGGCCACGGGGAGCGACGGCCGTCGGTCGTACACGAACGCGTCGGGCCCTGACGTCCCGCTGTGACGTCAGGGCCCGAGGGACGGGCGCGGTCAGAGTTCGAGCCGCTGCCCGGGAACGATCAGGTCGGGGTCGCCGCCGATGACCGCCTTGTTGCGCTCGTACAGCCGCTGCCAGCTGGTGCCGTGCCGCTCGGCGATGGCGCTGAGCGTGTCGCCCTGCCGCACGGTGTAGTCACCGCGGGAGGCGCTGCGGTTGACGTGGCCCGTCGAGCGCTGGGGCGCCTTCCACGACTGCTTGGCGGGGGCGGACTCGGTGGTGGCCGCGGTCGCGGACGAGCGGCTGCTCACCTCGGCGCCCGACGCGGCGGGCGCGCTGCCGTAGGCTCCGGCGCGCTGCGAGCAGACCGGCCAGGCGCCCCAGCCCTGGGCCTGCTGGACCTTGCCGGCGACGGCGATCTGCGCCTCACGGGAGGCCTGGTCGGCGGTCGGGGCGTAGGCCGTGCCGCCGTACGCGCGCCAGGTGCCGGCGGAGAACTGCAGTCCTCCGTAGTAGCCGTTGCCGGTGTTGATGTGCCAGTTCCCGCCGCTTTCGCACTGGGCGATGCGGTCCCACACTCCACCGTCGGCCGCGGCGGCGTTGCCGGTCGCGGCGAGCAGTCCGAGCGGGGCGAGCAGGGCCGCGCCGGCGAGGACCGCCGAGTTACGGGTCGTACGAGTCTTACGGGTGTTATCGGCACATTCGGACATGTAATTCCCTCTCCACAGACCCGGATCCCCCAAGGCGGGGCGCGCCGTCCCGCGCATGGAACGCGGTCGTCGCACTCCGCCCCGTCCACCGGAGGTGGTGCTGCGCGCCGGCGGTGCGGCGCGGCCGGTGGACGTACCCGGGCGGTGCTCGTTGCACACGGCGGAGGAATGTAAGGAGGTCGGCGGTCCGGAATCAACCAACTAGCTGTCATTCCAGGCCAGTTGGCTGTTACCGCAGGTATCGACGATTTCCGGCCACCCATTTCATGCGCCGATTTCCTGATTTGTCGACCAGTGACCGCGACGATTTGTGAGTCAGTTCACGGAACCAAATCCCGTCCGGATCCCGGAAGTTGACATGGAGTAACCGATTCCGCAAGGAGCCTCACCCTGCGCGCTGGTTGGTTCGATTCCGTTCGCCTCCGGGCGTGACTCCGGCCACAGATCGCCCGTTGTCATCTTCATGAGCCGGGGACCCCCGGGCTCATGGGCCGGGAGCCACCCGGCACCGTCACGTACCGCATCCCGAGGGAGCCACCCGTGCCGCGCATGCTCGACGTCAGCGACGCCGTACGCGCCGAGATCGGCGACGAAGAAGCCGATCGGCTGCTCGCCGGAGACAACACCCCGGGCAGTTACGACTGCACCTCCTGCCGCACGCCGGGCGACTCCGAACAGGAGCGCACCAGCACCGTCCTGTTCGTCGGCGAGGAGACGGCCGTCCTCGCCTTCGCCCACGCCACCTGCCTGCCCTCCCAGGTCGTCCAGGTCACCGAGGAGCAGCTGCAGGGCGCCGTCCGCTCCATCACCGCCCACCAGGGGGCCGGCACGGCCGTCCCCGAACAGGCGGTGCTCGGTGTCACCAGCGGACTGGTCCTGATCGCCGGGGAACTGCACCCGGCGCTCGTCGTGGAGCCGACCGCACCGATCGCCCGCCCGGGCACGACCGGGATCGGCGACGACTTCCTGCCCCTGCTCATCGAGCAGGGCTTCATGCCGCTGACCGCGATCGAGTCGGTGCCGCCGGTGCTGCACGGCTGGTCGGTGCTGCTCGCCGTGGGCCAGCTGCACGCGGTGCTGCAGCCCGGGGCGAACGGCGGGCAGCCGGTGGCGTGGTGGCAGGCGCACCAGCCGCTACAGGTGACGGACGGGTGGCGGGCGGCCGCCAACAAGCACCAGCAGGTCCTGATGTTCGCGGCGCCGGTGGGGTCGATCGGGCGTCAGCCACGCGAGGACCTGCTGCGGGAGGCGCTGGACAGGGCAGCGGCGAACGGCAAGCTCGTGGCCGCGGCGCTGCCTCTGGCGGGCATCTGAGGCCTGGGCGCCGCCGCTGCCGACGAAGCGGACTAATCGTGCGCATCCCTTGGGCGGCGGGGTCGTTGGCACCTACGTGCACGCATATGACGTCCCCCGCCGCCAGTCCTATCAGCCGATCCGCTCCGGGGCAGCAGCCCAGGACCCCTCCGCCACGCCGATCTACGACGCGCTCTACGCCGAGTACGTCCGGTCCTTCCGGGCATGCCCGGGCGACCGCAGTGGCGAGGAGGAGCTGGGCTTCACCGCCTTCTCCGCGTCCCCCCAGCACGGGACCGGGCGCCTGACCGCCCAGTACGGCCATACGGCCTCGGCGGCCACGGTCTGGCAGCAGGTGGCGCGGCACGCGCGGGGCATGCACCACGTCCCGGCGCTGCCGCCCGCACCACGCAGGGGACTGTGAACGCGGCGGCAGAACAGAGGAACACGAAGAGGGCCGGTCCCCTGCGGGACCGGCCCTCGTGTCACTTCATGTCGTGCGCCTGTCGCTTCCTGTCGGTCACTTCTTCTTGCTGCGCTTCTCGCGCACACGGACCGAGATGTGGATCGGCGCCCCCTCGAAGCCGAACTCCTCGCGCAGCCGCCGCTCGATGAAGCGGCGGTAGCCCGCCTCGATGAAGCCGGAGGCGAAGAGCACGAACCGCGGCGGCTTGGTGCCCGCCTGCGTACCGAAGAGGATGCGCGGCTGCTTGCCGCCCCGGACGGGGTGCGGGTGCGCGGCGACGAGCTCGCCGAGGAACGCGTTGAGGCGGCCCGTCGGCACCCGGGTCTCCCAGCCCGCGAGGGCGGTCTCGATCGCCGGGACCAGCTTCTCCATGTGGCGGCCGGTGCGCGCCGAGACGTTCACGCGCGGCGCCCACGCGACCTGGCCCAGCTCGGTCTCGATCTCCCGCTCCAGGTAGTAGCGGCGCTCCTCGTCGAGGGTGTCCCACTTGTTGAAGGCGAGGACGAGCGCACGACCCGCCTCCACCGCCATGGTGACGATGCGCTGGTCCTGGACGGAGATGGACTCGGAGGCGTCGATGAGGACGACCGCGACCTCGGCCTTCTCGACCGCCGCGGCGGTGCGCAGCGAGGCGTAGTAATCGGCGCCCTGCTGGAGGTGGACCCGCTTGCGGATGCCGGCCGTGTCGACGAACTTCCAGGTCTTGCCGCCGAGTTCGATCAGCTCGTCGACCGGGTCGCGGGTGGTGCCCGCGAGTTCGTTGACGACGACGCGCTCCTCGCCCGCGACCTTGTTCAGCAGCGAGGACTTGCCGACGTTCGGGCGGCCGATCAGGGCCACCCGGCGCGGTCCGCCGACCCCGGCGCCACCGAAGGTCTGGGCGGGCGCTTCGGGCAGGGCCTCGAGGACGGCGTCCAGCATGTCGCCGGTGCCGCGGCCGTGCAGCGCCGAGACGGGATGCGGCTCACCGAGGCCCAGGTTCCACAGGTACGCCGCGTCGGCCTCGCCGCTCGGGCCGTCGACCTTGTTGGCGCACAGCACCACCGGCTTGCCGGCCTTGCGCAGCAGCCGGACGACGGCCTCGTCGGTGTCGGTGGCGCCGACCTTGGCGTCGACGACGAACACGACCGCGTCGGCGGCCTCGATCGCGTACTCGGCCTGCGCGGCCACGGAGGCGTCGATGCCGAGGACGTCCTGCTCCCAGCCGCCGGTGTCGACGACCTTGAAGCGGCGGCCCGCCCACTCCGCCTCGTAGGTGACGCGGTCGCGGGTGACACCGGGCTTGTCCTCGACCACGGCCTCACGGCGGCCGATGATGCGGTTCACCAGGGTCGACTTGCCGACATTGGGGCGGCCGACGACGGCGAGCACGGGCAGCGGGCCGTGTCCGGCCTCCTCGATGGCGCCCTCGACGTCCTCCAGGTCGAAGCCCTCTTCCGCGGCGAGCTCCATGAACTCCGCGTACTCGGCGTCGCCGAGCGCCCCGTGCTCGTACTCGTGCTCGGCCGAGCCGTCGGGCTGGATCTGGTCGTTCATGAAGTCCGTACCTCGTTCATCGTGGTGATCGGTGGAACACCGCTGGTCACGGTGATCCACTACTCAAGTCTCGCTCTTGCGCCCGGTAAGGCGCCTGGCGTTTTCCAGGTGCTCGGTGAGCTGCTTCCGGATGCGCACGGTCGCCTCGTCCAGTGCCTTGCGCGTACGCCGCCCGCTGCCGTCGCCCGCCTCGAACGGTTCGCCGAAGACGACATCGATACGGCTGCGCAGCGGGGGCAGCCCCTGTGTCAACCGACTGCTCCGCTCGGAACTTCCCAGTACCGCGACCGGAACGATCGGCGCCCCGCTGCGGACCGCGAAGTAGGCGAGCCCGGCGCGCAGCGAGGCGAAGTCGCCCTCGCCGCGGGTGCCCTCGGGGAAGATGCCGAGGACTCCCCCGTTCTCGAGCACGCCGAGCGCCCGGGTGATGGCCGTGCGGTCGGTGGCCGTGCGGTCCACCTTCAGCTGGCCGATCCCGCTCAGGAACGGGCCGAGCGGGCCGACGAACGCCTCCTTCTTGATCAGGAAGTGCGTCGGCCGGGGCGCCACGCCCATGACCATGGGCCCGTCGATGTTGTGGGAGTGGTTCACGGCGAGGATCACCGGGCCGCTCGCGGGCACCTTCCAGGCGCCGAGCACGCGCGGCTTCCACAGCCCGTACATCAGCGCGACGCCGATACGCCGCCCCACCTCGGCGCCGAGCAGCGAAGGAGCCTCGGTCACTTCCCGGCCCGCTTCTCCTCGACGAGGGTGACGACGCACTCGATGACCTGCTGGAGAGTGAGGTCGGTGGTGTCCACCTCGACCGCGTCGTCCGCCTTGGCGAGCGGGGACGTCCTGCGGCTGGAGTCGGCCGCGTCCCGCTTGATCAGCGCCTCACGGGTGGCGTGCAGGTCCGCGCCCTTCAACTCGCCGTTGCGGCGGGCGGCGCGCGCCTCCGGGGAGGCGGTGAGGAAGATCTTCAGGTCGGCGTCGGGCAGCACGGTGGTACCGATGTCACGGCCCTCGACGACGATGCCGTTCTCGGCGGAGGCGGCGATCGAGCGCTGCAGCTCGGTGATCCGGGCCCGCACCTCGGGCACCGCGCTGACCGCGCTGACCTTGGAGGAGACCTCCGGGGTGCGGATCGGGCCGGAGACGTCCGCGCCGTCCACGGTGATGGTGGGGGCCTTCGGGTCGGTGCCGGAGACGATCTCCGGCTTGCCCGCCACGGCCGCGATCGCGGTGGGGTCCGTTATGTCGATGCCGTTGTTCACCATCCACCAGGTGATCGCCCGGTACTGGGCGCCGGTGTCCAGGTAGCTCAGCCCGAGCTGTGCGGCCACGGCCTTCGAGGTGCTCGACTTGCCCGTGCCAGCGGGGCCGTCGATGGCGACAATCACTGCCGGGGCGGTCCGGGCGGCGCCGTTTTCCACGGTGGGAACACCTTCCTGGTGCGGTGTGGCGGATGTGTGGGCGGGGCGCGGGCCTGGAAGCGCCCCGCACAAGGTTACTGGCTCGCCGGGCCCGGTATGCCGGGCCTTCCCCGCACCTGGGCGGGGCAGCGCCCGGCACGGACCCGTGACCGGTCGTACGCCCGCCCTACTGCCTGATCACCCAGCCGCGCTCCCGCAACGCGGCGCTCAGCACCGGGGCGGCCGTCTGTTCGACCATGAGCTGCACCAGGCCGGCCTGCTGCCCCGTCGCGTGCTCGATGCGGACGTCCTCGATGTTGATCCCGGCCCTGCCCGCGTCCGCGAAGATACGGGCCAGCTGGCCGGGCTGGTCGTCGATGAGGACGGCCACGGTCTCGTACGCGCGCGGGGCGCTGCCGTGCTTGCCGGGCACCCGGACCTGCCCGGCGTTTCCGCGTCGCAGCACGTCCTCGATGCCCTCGGCGCCCTCACGCCGCTTGGCGTCGTCGGAGGACTGCAGGGCCCGCAGGGCCTGGACGGTCTCGTCGAGGTCGGCGGCGACCTCGGAGAGCAGATCGGCGACCGGGCCCGGGTTGGCGGACAGGATGTCGATCCACATACGGGGGTCGGAGGCCGCGATCCGGGTCACATCCCGGATGCCCTGCCCGCACAGCCGCACGGCCGCCTCCTCGGCGTGCTCCAGGCGCGCGGCGACCATGCTGGACACCAGGTGGGGCATGTGCGAGACGAGCGCGACGGCCCGGTCGTGGGCGTCGGCGTCCATGACGACCGGCACGGCACGGCAGTGCGAGACCAGCTCCAGGGCGAGGTTCAGCACCTCGGTGTCGGTGTCCCGGGTCGGGGTGAGCACCCAGGGTCGGCCCTCGAACAGGTCGCCACTGGCCGCCAGCGGGCCGGACTTCTCCCGTCCGGACATGGGGTGGGTGCCGATGTACGAGGCCAGGTCCAGGCCGAGGGCCTCCAGCTCGCGGCGCGGTCCGCCCTTGACGCTGGCCACGTCGAGGTAGCCGCGCCCGAGGCCGCGCCGCATGGCGTCGGCGAGCGCGGCGGCCACATGGGCGGGCGGGGCGGCGACGATCACCAGGTCGACCGGGCCCTCGGGCGCCTCGTCGGTGCCCGCGCCGAGCGCGGCGGCCGTACGGGCCTGCTCGGGGTCGTGGTCGGCGAGGTGCACGGTGACCCCGCGGGCGGCGAGCGCCAGGGCCGCGGACGTGCCGATCAGCCCCGTACCGATGACGAGTGCGGTCCTCACTGGGCGATGTCCTTGCGAAGGGCGGCGGCGGCACCGAGGTAGACGTGCGCGATCTCGGAGCGCGGCTTGTCGGACTCGATGTGGGCGAGGATGCGGACGACCCGGGGCATCGCGCCCTCGATGTCCAGTTCCTGGGCGCAGATCAGCGGTACGTCGACGATGCCGAGCTTGCGGGCGGCGGCCGCCGGGAAGTCGCTGTGCAGGTCGGGTGTGGCCGTGAACCAGATGCTGATCAGGTCGTCGGTGGTCAGCCCGTTGCGCTCCAGGATGGCGGTGAGCAGGGCACCGACCTGCTCGTCCATGTGCCCGGCCTCGTCCCGCTCGAGCTGAACGGCGCCACGGACCGCTCGTACCGCCACGGTGGTGCTCCTTGCTGATCTACGAAAAGGTCTGCTCACCAGCGTAGGGCACCCCCGCGCCCCAAAGGGGCGCGGGGAACTGCGCGATCAACCGCGACGAGCCCGCATTCGCCAACCGGCAGCAGGACCCGAGCTCTCAGGCGTTAGAGATCGACTTCCCTCATCAGCATCCCGACCTCCGTGTTGGACAACCGCCGAAGCCACCCGGACTTCTGGTCCCCCAGCGTGATCGGGCCGAAGGCCGTCCGCACCAGCTTGTCCACAGGGAACCCGACTTCCGCGAGCATGCGCCGCACAATGTGCTTGCGGCCCTCGTGCAGCGTCACCTCGACGAGGTAGTTCTTGCCGGTCTGCTCGACCACCCGGAAGTGGTCCGCGCGCGCGTACCCGTCCTCCAGCGGGACGCCCTCCTTCAGCCGCTTGCCGAGGTCGCGCGGGATCGGGCCCACGATGTGCGCGAGGTAGGTCTTCTTCACGCCGTACTTGGGGTGGGTCAGCCGGTGCGCCAGCTCGCCGTGGTTGGTGAGCAGGATGACGCCCTCGGTCTCGGTGTCGAGCCGTCCGACGTGGAAGAGCCGGGTCTCCCGGTTGGTGACGTAGTCGCCGAGGCACTGGCGGCCCTCCGGGTCCTCCATCGTGGAGACGACACCGGCCGGCTTGTTGAGCGAGAAGAACTGGTACGACTGCGTGGCCACGGTCAGCCCGTCGACCCTGATCTCGTCCTTCTCCGGATCGACCCGCAGGCCCTGCTCGGTGACGATCTCGCCGTTGACCTCGACCCTGGCCTGCTCGATCAGCTCCTCGCAGGCCCGCCGGGAGCCGTAGCCGGCGCGCGCGAGCACCTTCTGCAGGCGCTCGCCCTCCTGCTCGGCGCCCGGGAAGGTCTTGGGCAGCTTGATGTCCTTCTTCCCGGCGTACCGCGCCCGGTTGCGCTCCTCGATCTGCGCCTCGTACTCGCGCGGGCGCGCCGGGGCCGTACGATCGCGCCCGCCCCGCTGCTGGGGCTGCTGGGGCTGCTTGGGGCCGCCCTTGGCGCCGCCGCGGGCCGCGCCGCCGCGCCCGGACTTCGGGCCGTCCTTCGTGGCGCCCGGGCCGACGTCGTAGCGGCGCTCCTCGGGGCGGGGCTTGCGGGGGCGGCCCTGCCCCTGCTTCTGGTCCCTGTTGTTGCCGGCACCGCGGTGGTTACCGCGCCCGCCGCTCTTGCCGCTGCCGCTGCTTCGCATCAAAGTTCCGTCGTCGTCTTCGTCGTGTGATCGTCGTCTGCGTCCGGAGCATCGGGAGCGTCCGGGTCGAACGACGGTACGCCCTCCTGGGTCTCGGCCTCGATCGCCTCCGCCTCCGGGAGGAAGGGCGCGAGCTCCGGAAGCTCGTCCAGGCCGCGCAGGCCCATCCGCTCCAGGAAGTAGTTCGTCGTCCTGTACAGGATCGCACCTGTTTCGGGTTCCGTGCCCGCCTCCTCGACGAGACCGCGCTGGAGCAGGGTGCGCATGACACCGTCGCAGTTCACCCCGCGCACCGCGGAGACACGGCTGCGGCTGACCGGCTGGCGGTACGCGACCACGGCCAGGGTCTCCAGGGCGGCCTGGGTGAGGCGGGCCTGCTGCCCGTCGAGCACGAACCGCTCCACGGCGGGCGCGTACGCGGCGCGGGTGTAGAAGCGCCAGCCGCCCGCGACGAACCGCAGCTCGAAGCCGCGGCCCTGCACGGTGTACTCGTCGGCGAGCTCGCGCAGGGCGTCGGCGATCTGCCTGCGGGGGCGCTCAAGGATCTTGGCCAGGTGCTCCTCGGTGGCGGGCTCGTCCACGACCATGAGGACGGCCTCAAGGGCGGGCTTGAGGTCGAGGCCGGCGACCGTGTTCAGCCCGGCCGGTACGTCGATGGTGTCCTCGCTCACGCCTTCTCCTCCTGTTGGGGCTGCTTGGCCTCCTCGGGCGGCCGGTCGAACTCGTCGGTGACCATCGGGGTCTCGTCCCCGTCGCCGCCCGTCCAGCGCACGATCAGCTCACCGAGGGCGGCCTCCTGCTCCAGCGCCACGGCCTTCTCCCGGTACAGCTCCAGCAGGGCGAGGAAGCGGGCGACGACGGTGAGGGTGTCGTCGGTGTCCTCGACCAGTGTGCGGAAGCTGGCCTCTTTGAGCTCCCTCAGCCGTGCCACGACGATCCCGGCCTGCTCCTGCACGCTGACGAGCGGGGCGTGGATGTGGTCGACGTACACCTGGGGCTTGGGCTTGGGCTGCATCGCCTTGACGGCGAGCTTGGCGAAGCCCTCCGGGCCGATGCTGATGACGACTTCGGGGAGCAGCTCGGCGTGGTGGGGCTCGAGGCCCACGGTCCGTGGGTGGCGCCGGGCTTCTTCCTCCGTCCTCCGGTTGAAGATCTCCGCGATCTGTTTGTACGCCCGGTACTGCAGCAGCCGCGCGAACAGCAGGTCCCGGGCTTCGAGCAACGCGAGGTCGGCCTCGTCCTCGACCTCGGCCGCGGGCAGCAGCCGCGCGGCCTTGAGGTCGAGCAGCGTGGCGGCGACGACGAGGAACTCGGTGGTCTGGTCGAGGTCCCAGTCCGGCCCCATGGCCCGGATGTGCGCCATGAACTCGTCGGTCACCTTGGACAGGGCGACCTCGGTGACGTCGAGCTTGTGCTTGGAGATCAACTGGAGGAGCAGATCGAAGGGGCCCTCGAAGTTGTCGAGCCGGACCTTGAAGACTCCGTCACCGGGTTCCGCCGGGGGTTCGGCGGCCCGAGGCCCTTCGGACGCGGGTTCCGGTTCGGGCCGGGGGTCGGGGTCCACGGCGGGCGGTACGGGCTCGGCCCCGCCGCCGTCGCGCCCACCGGCGTCAGGCGAAGAATCCTCCTCGGCCACCGACAGGCTCTCCGCCTCGACCGGAGCAGGCGGCGCCGCGGCCCCGGGGCCCAGCCCCAGCACCCGGCGGCGCCCGGCGGAGCCGGATTCGTTCGAGGTCATAGCCGTCGCAGGCTACCTCTTACCGCCCCCGGAGCCGACGTACGAGAATGCTCGCGTCCCCCCGGGACTCCAGATCCGCCAGCACCACGGCGACGGCCTCCCGCACGATCCGTCCGCGGTCCACCGCGAGCCCGTGCTCGCCGCGGAGCACCAGCCGCGCGTGCTCCAGGTCCATCAGCTCCTCAGCGGACACGTACACGGTGATCTTCTCGTCGTGCCGCTCCCGCCCGCTGGGCCGCCGCCCGGCCGCACGCCCCCGCTTGCGCGGCTGGGCCGCGGAGGCAGGCCCGGCGGATGCGGCAGCGGATCCGGCAGAACCTTCCTGCGCCACCGCGCCACGTCGCGTGCTCCGCTCCGCGGTGGCGGAGCGGGCACGGGACTCCCCGGCCCCCGCCTCCGTGACATCCGCCGCAACGTGCTCGTCGCCCTCGCCGTCGCCGCCCTGCACGGGCACCGACGGCGGTGCGTCCTCCGCCGGGGCGGCCGGGTCGCTCTCGCCCGCGGGAGCCGGCACCCGGGCCTCGCCGTTGGCCTGGCGCCTGGGAGTGGACGCCTGGAGCGCCATTCCCCCGGTGGTACGGAACAGTTCGTCGGCCCCAGGCAGACTCACTCGGCGTGACACCGGGCGAGCACCTCCCTGGCGAGCTGGCGGTAGGCGGCGGCACCGACGGAGTTGGAGGCGTACGTGGTGATCGGCTCACCGGCGACCGTGGTCTCCGGGAAGCGCACGGTCCGGCCGATCACCGTGTGGTAGACGTGGTCGTCGAACGCCTCGACGACCCGCGCGAGCACCTCACGGCTGTGCACGGTTCGGGAGTCGTACATCGTGGCGAGGATGCCGTCGAGTTCGAGCTCCGGGTTGAGCCGCTCCTGGACCTTCTCGATGGTCTCGGTGAGCAGCGCGACACCGCGCAGCGCGAAGAACTCGCACTCCAGCGGCACGATCACCTTGTGCGCCGCGGTGAGCGCGTTCACGGTGAGCAGGCCGAGCGAGGGCTGGCAGTCGATCACGATGTAGTCGTAGTCCGGCAGCAGCGGCTTGAGCGCCCGCTGGAGCGTGGACTCGCGCGCGACCTCCGACACCAGCTGGACCTCGGCGGCCGACAGGTCGATGTTGCTCGGCAGCAGGTCCATGTTGGGGACCGCGGTCTTCAGCAGGACCTCGTCCGCGGACATGCCCCGCTCCATGAGCAGGTTGTAGACGGTGAGGTCCAGCTCCATGGGGTTCACGCCGAGGCCCACGGAGAGCGCGCCCTGCGGGTCGAAGTCGACGAGCAGCACCCGGCGGCCGTACTCCGCGAGCGCGGCACCCAGGTTGATGGTCGACGTGGTCTTGCCTACGCCGCCCTTCTGGTTGCACATCGCGATGATGGTGGCCGGGCCGTGGTTGGTCAGCGGTCCGGGGATCGGGAAGTACGGCAGCGGACGGCCGGTGGGGCCGATGCGCTCGCGGCGCTGGCGGGCCGCGTCGGGCGCGAGCGTGGCCGCGTACTCGGGATCGGGCTCGTATTCGGCGTCGGGGTCGTAGAAGTGCCCGTCGGGCAGCTCTTCGTAGTCGGCGAAGTGGTTGTGGACCCCGCCACTTCCGTCGCCGGCCATGGCGTTCACGTGTTGGCCATCCATGCTCTGGTGTGCTGTCTGAGCCATGTGGGGGCGCTGGCTCTGGTGGGCTGCGAAGGTACGGACAGCGACGGAGCCGACAGCCTCGAGCCCCGTGGGGCCCGAGCCCCGCGCAGGCATTCCTGGTTGACCACCCCCGGGAGTAAATGTCGACTCATTCACAAGTCGTCTTACCTCCTTGGTGACCAGGAAACTTCTAGACAGGTCAGCGTGGCACCATGCCGACGGTTGGCGACTCTATGGCGTGTCGGCGGTCCGCAGCAACACAATCCGCCGGACCCGGATCGATGTGTCGGCAATGAAACATCCCGCTGTCAAGGGCGTCCGGGCGTCGTTCGCCCGGTTTCACCGGTGTGCGAAACGGTGGAAGGGTTGCGTTCGAGGCGACTTGAACGAGTGTCGCCAAAGTGACCATACACACATCCGGCCGGACCTTGTCGGGCAAGGTCCGGCCGGATGAGCGGTGTTGACGAGGCGTGTTGACCTATCGCCTTGTGGGCACGGGAAATCGAACCGGTCCGGTGGCCGGTCTGCCGTCGGGCGCTAGCCGAGCAGGGATTCCAGCTCGACGTGCTCCAGGCCGTGTGCCTCGGCGACCTCCTTGTAAACCACCTTGCCGTCATGGGTGTTGAGGCCCCTGGCCAGCGCGGGGTCGCGGCGCAGCGCCTCGACCCAGCCGCGGTTGGCGAGTTCCACGATGTAGGGCAGCGTGGCGTTGGTGAGCGCGTAGGTGGAGGTGTTGGGGACGGCGCCGGGCATGTTGGCGACGCAGTAGAAGACCGACTCGTGCACCCTGAAGGTCGGCTCGGCGTGGGTGGTCGGCCGGGAGTCCTCGAAGCAGCCGCCCTGGTCGATCGCGATGTCGACAAGGACACTTCCGGGCTTCATGCGGGAGACCAGCTCGTTGGTGACCAGCTTCGGTGCCTTGGCGCCCGGGATGAGGACGGCGCCGATGACGAGGTCGGCGTCCAGGCACGCCTTCTCCAGCTCGAAGGCGTTGGAGACGACGGTCTGGATCTTGGTGCCGAAGATCTTGTCGGCTTCCTTGAGCTTGTTGATGTCCTTGTCGAGCAGGGTGACGTGGAAGCCCATGCCGATGGCGATCTGCGCGGCGTTCCAGCCCGACACGCCGCCGCCGATGACGACGGCCTTGGCGGCGGGCACGCCCGGGACGCCGCCGGGCAGCACGCCGCGGCCGCCGTTCTTGGCCATGAGGTGATAGGCGCCGACCTGCGGGGCCAGCCGGCCCGCGACCTCGGACATGGGGGCAAGCAGCGGGAGCGCGCGGTTCGGCAGCTCGACCGTCTCGTAGGCGATCGCCGTGGTGCCGGACTCCAGCAGCGCGTCCGTGCACTCCTTGGAGGCGGCCAGGTGCAGGTAGGTGAAGAGCGTCTGGTCCTTGCGGAGGCGGTGGTACTCCTCGGCGATGGGCTCCTTGACCTTCAGCAGCAGGTCGGCGGCGGCCCACACCTCGTCGGCGGTGTCCAGGATCTGCGCGCCTGCGGCGACGTACTCCTCGTCGGGGATCGAGGAGCCGACACCGGCGTTCCGCTCGACGACGACCTGGTGGCCGTGGCGCACCAGTTCGTGCACGCCGGCGGGGGTGATGGCCACCCGGAACTCGTTGTTCTTGACCTCGCGGGGGATGCCGACCTTCACGTCGATCACGGTCCTTGGCTCAGGGAATGTGGGGGCATTGCTAGAGATACCCGGGCGCACAGGGCATACCGGGAGACACCGCCGGAGAACGTGCGGCAGAGCCAGTCTAATGAAGGTGTTCCCGCTGTCTAGCCTTTCATTGCATTAATCTTCAGCGGGTGTACTGCGGATTTCGTAGGCGTTAGCAGTGTGTTCCCAGGTCGGTGGGCTCTCCTGGGGCCCCTCTCCCAGCATGCGCTCGGCCGCCGACCGGTGCAGGAAGGCCGCCGCCGGGTCGCCGAGCCGCTCCAGGGTGTCGGCGACCCGGAGCCGGAGCGCCGCCTGCAGCCGCGTGTCGTCGGCCTGCCGCGCCCACTCGACGGCCTCCTCGCAGGTGCGCAGCGACTCCTCGGGACGGCCGGCGTACTCCTGGACGCGGGCCAGTTCGCTCAACGCCCGGGCGTGCGCGGCCACATCGCCGCTCCTGCGGTGCATGGCGATCGCCGCGCTCCAGTTGCGCTGCGCCTCGCCGTAGCGGCCCGCGTAGGTCTGGACGGTGGCGAGGCGGCCGTACAGGCGGGCGGCCTCCGCGCGCTCGTCGCGGGCGAGGCGATGGGCCAGGGCCCTGGCGTACCAGTCGGCTGCCCGGTCGAAGTCGCCGAGCTCCTGGTGGGCGCCGCCTACGGATTCCATCGCGCGGCCGGTCGCATACGGGTCGTCGCCGGCCCGCCCGGCGTCCACCGCGGCCCGGTAGCGGGCCAGCGCCTCCCTGGTACGTCCGGTCCGGGCGTCCACGTCGGCGAGGTTCAGCAGGGCCGCCGCTTTCTCGCGGTGCAGGCCGCGGCGCTCGGCGACATCGAGAACGAGCCGGTGGATGCCGTACAGCTCGGGCGCGGCGGCCCGGGTGCCGAAGTGGGCGACGAGGGCCCGCACCAGCGCGGCCATCAGGCGCCGGGCGAGGGTGTCCAGCTCACCGTCGGCGACCGCCAGCCGGGCCGACGCCAGCAGCGCGGGCTGCCGCAGGCGCAGCCAGTCCTCGGCCGCGCGGGGACTCGCGAAGCGCAGGTCGCGGGGCAGTGCGGCGAGCTTCTCGCGGGCCTCGGGGCTGTCGGTCTCGGTGATCAGCCGGCTGGACCGCAGCAGCCGCACCGTCCGCTCCAGCATCCGGGCGCGGGCCAGCTGCAGCTCGGCCGGGCGGTCGTGACGCTCGGCGAGCCCGCGCAGCAGGGGCAGCAGGCAGCCCGGGACCTCGTACTGCGGCAGCGGCCCCGCGAGGCACCGCAGGAAGCCGCGCTCCGTGAGAACGTCGAGGACGGTGCCGGCGGTGTCCACCGGGCAGCCGGCCAGCGCGGCGGCGGTATGCGGGTCGGGCAGGCCGGCGGGGGCCAGGCAGAGCAGCCGCAGCATCCGCTGGGCGGGGTCCGACAGTGCCTCGTAGGAGAGCCGGAAGGTACGGGCGAGGGGCGGCCCGTCGTCGGCGCCGGTACGCAGGTGCCGGGCGAGGTCGGCGACGCCGGCCTGGGGGTGGGCGGCGAGCCAGCCCCCGGCGAGGACGAGCGCGGCGGGCTGGCCCGCGCACTCCTCGACGAGCCCCTCGGCGGCACGCGGGTCAACGGTGACGCGTACGGAGCCGGCGTACCGGGTGACGAGCTCCAGGGCGGCCTTGGTGTCGAGGCCGCCGAGGGTGCAGGGGCGTACGTCCGCGATGCCGGTCAGCGGGCCTTTCGCGACGGCGACGACGAGGCAGTCGGGGGTGTCCGGCAGCACCGCGTCCACCTGTTCGGCGGACACCGCGTCGTCGAGCAGCAGCAGCGCACGGCGCTCCGCGAGGGCCGCCCGCACCGCCTGACCGAGCTCGTCCTCGTCGGCGCCGGGCGGGGTGGGCAGGGCGAGGGCGGTCAGCAGCTCGCGGGCGGTGCGCTCGGTGGGAACGGGGGTGCCGTCGGGCTCACTGAGCCGGGCGCGCAGCACACCGTCCGGGTAACTGTCCGCCACCTGGCGCACCAGTTCCTCGGCGAGCGCGGTGCGGCCGTACCCGGGGCGGCCGGCGACGAGCAGCACCCGGGCGCGGGGCGTCTTGCGTCCGGCGAGGGTGTCCAGGCCCGCGCGCTCGATGTCGGCGCGGAGTTCCTTCAGCTCCCGTGTGCGGCCGAGGAACTGACCGTGGCCGACCACGGGACCCGGGGCGCTGCCCGACCGCACGCCGCCGTCTGTGTCCACCGCCTGATCGGTCACGGGCGCACTCCGTCCCACTGCGCACACGGGCCGCCGGGGCCCAGGTTCTGTCAGAGCCTAGTTGACGCTCTGCGACGATCCCGGCGGAGCGCGGCGAACGGATCCCCCGATCGGATCAGACGATCGTCCCACCGACGAGAGGCGGGAAAGGCAGGGACGGCGGGGCGAACCGAACCCGGCCCAGAGCCCGTTCGACACCCGTCCGGGGGCGGGACGGAGCCCCCTGAGGACGGCGTGCCCGGCCGGGGCCCTCAGGCTTCGAACGGCCGGGCCGGCCACGGAGCCTCGGCCGGGCGCAGGGCGTCCAGGCCCTCACCGGTCCGCGCGGCGACCAGCGACAGCACGCCCACGACGAGGCAGTTGTTGTGGAGGTCGCCCGCCAGGACACCGCGCACGAGGTCCGCCACCGGCACCCGGGCCAGCTCCATGTCGGACTCCTCGTCCTCCACCTGGAAGCGCTGCCCGTCGGCCTCGGACAGGTCGCGGGCGAGGAAGATGCGCACCGCCTCGTCGCAGCCACCGGGCGTGGTGTAGGCGTCGGTCAGCACGCGCCAGTCCTCCGCCTTGACGTGCGCCTCCTCGTACAGCTCGCGCTGGGCGGCGTGCAGCGGGTTCTCACCGGGGACGTCGAGCAGGCCGGCCGGGATCTCCCACAGCTTCTGGCGCACCGGGTGGCGGTACTGCCGGATGACCAGCACCCGGTCCTCGTCGTCCAGGGCGAGGACGGCCACGGACCCGGGGTGGACCTGGTAGTCGCGGCGCGCCACCGAGCCGTCCGGCATGACCACGTCGTCGGTGCGGACGGAGGTCTTGTTGCCGACGAACGGGGTCTGGCTCGCCCGGATCTCCCACTCCTCGGCGGTGTCCTTGATCGTCGTCATGTCGCCCTGTTCCTCCCACACCTTGCACGAAACCGGGGTACGCCTCCGGAAGGACGCGTACCCCGGCCACCGTACAGGCCCCGTGTTACTTGCCGTTCTTTCCGTTCTTCCGCTCCACGGCCGCCTTCACCAGGCCCGCGAACAGCGGGTGCGGGCGGGTCGGGCGGGAACGCAGCTCGGGGTGCGCCTGGGTCGCCACCAGGTAGGGGTGCACCTCGCGCGGGTACTCCACGTACTCCACGAGCTTGCCGTCGGGCGACGTCCCGGAGAACACGATGCCCGCCTTCTTCTCCAGCTCGGCGCGGTAGGCGTTGTTCACCTCGTAGCGGTGGCGGTGGCGCTCCTCGACGTACTCCTTGCCGTCGTAGACCTCGCGCACGATCGAGCCCTCGGCGAGCTTGGCCGGGTACATGCCGAGCCGCATCGTTCCGCCCATGTCGCCCTCGCCCGCGACGATGTCGAGCTGCTCGGCCATGGTGGAGATGACGGGGTGGGCGGTGGCGGCGTCGAACTCGGTGGAGTTCGCGTCGGGGATGCCCGCCAGGTTGCGCGCGGCCTCGATCACGATGCACTGCAGGCCGAGGCAGAGACCCAGCAGCGGGATCTTGTTCTCACGCGCGTACTGGATGGCGCCGACCTTGCCGGACACGCCACGGTCGCCGAACCCGCCCGGGATGCAGATCGCGTCCACGTCGGACAGCTGCTTCTTGGCGCCCGCCGGGGTCTTGCAGTCGTCGGACGTGACCCACTTGATCTTCACCCGGGCCTTGTTGGCGAAGCCGCCGGCGCGCAGCGCCTCGGTCACCGACAGGTAGGCGTCGGGCAGGTCGATGTACTTGCCGACCAGCGCGAGGGTGACCTCGTGCCGGGGGTTGTGGACGCGGTCGAGCAGGTCGTCCCAGGTCGTCCAGTCCACGTCGCGGAAGGGCAGGTCCAGCTTGCGGACGACGTAGGCGTCCAGGCCCTCGGAGTGCACGACCTTCGGGATGTCGTAGATCGAGCGGGCGTCCGGACAGGCCACGACGGCGGCCTCGTCGACGTCGCACATCAGGGAGATCTTGCGCTTGATCGCGGTCGGCACCTCGCGGTCGCAGCGCAGCACGATCGCGTCCGGCTGGATACCGATGTTGCGCAGGGCGGCCACGCTGTGCTGGGTCGGCTTGGTCTTCAGCTCGCCGGAGGGACCGATGTAGGGCAGCAGCGAGATGTGCACCACGAAGACGTTGTCGCGGCCGACCTCGTGGCGGACCTGGCGGACGGTCTCCAGGAACGGCAGCGACTCGATGTCCCCGACCGTGCCGCCCACCTCGGTGATCACCACGTCCACCTCGTCGGTGGCCATACGGCGGATGCGGTGCTTGATCTCGTTGGTGATGTGCGGGATGACCTGCACGGTGTCGCCCAGGTACTCGCCGCGCCGCTCCTTGGCGATCACCGTCGAGTAGACCTGCCCGGTCGTGACGTTCGCCGAGCCGTCCAGGTCGCGGTCGAGGAAGCGCTCGTAGTGCCCGATGTCCAGGTCGGTCTCGGCGCCGTCGTTGGTGACGAACACCTCGCCGTGCTGGAAGGGGTTCATCGTGCCCGGGTCGACGTTCAGGTACGGGTCGAGCTTCTGCATCACGACGCGCAGGCCCCGGGCCTTGAGCAGCATGCCGAGGCTGGAGGCGGTCAGACCCTTGCCGAGCGAGGAGGCGACACCCCCGGTGACGAAGATGTGCTTGGTCGTCGAGGTGCTGTTTCGAAAAGCAGCGGGCGGCATGGCCAAGAGGGGGCTCCCGTGGTCGCGGTCTGGGGTGCGGTACGGCTGGTCCTCGAAGTATTTTTTTCGGGGGTGCCGTCGCTGCGGTTCGGGGGTTTCGAGCCCACCGGTCCACGGGCTACCAGCGTATCAGCGCCGCGAGGGGACTGCTTCCGGCCACGCTCCGCGCACGTGTCACCACGGACGCGCGAACCTTAAGAGGTTTTCACCGGTGTTTCACCCGCGGCTCACTCGTTCGGGGCAGTCCGGTTGCCCGGCGGGGCACGCGGATCATGCAGGTGCGTCGTATCCTGCTCGGACACTCTCTGCCGAGCACCCCCGGAAAACGGCACCACCCCCGCCGGTCACCGGAACAACAAGAGCTCGTCAGTTCGTTGAACATCGACTGCATCATTTTCGAATGGGTCGGTGAACAACGCGTTTCTCATGACCCCCATGACCGCACAGAGCGACCGCCCCCCGGGGCGACGTGGCCGTTCGACTGGAGTTGCATTGGCCGGGCGCATCGAAGACTACGCACTCATCGGAGACATGCAGACCGCGGCGCTGGTCTGCCGGGACGGCACCGTGGACTGGCTGTGCCTGCCCCGCTTCGATTCCCATGCCGTCTTCGCGGGACTGCTCGGCACGGAGGAGCACGGCTTCTGGCGGCTCGGCCCGGCCCACGCGTCGGACGCCGAGCCCCCGAGGGCGACCCGGCGCACCTACCGCGGCGAGTCGCTGATCCTGGAGTCCGAATGGGACACCCCGCGCGGCACGGTCCGGGTCATCGACCTCATGCCGCCACGTGACGGCGCGCCCCAGCTGATCCGGATCGTGGAGGGCGTCACGGGCCGGGTGCCGATGCGGTCGGCGCTGCGCATGCGGTTCTCCTACGGGCGCATCGTGCCCTGGGTGCACAAGCACGAGGGCCGCACGGTGGCGGTCGCCGGACCGGACTCGGTGTGGTTCGACACCGAGGCCGAGACGTACGGCAAGGGGCTGACCACGTACGCGGACTTCACGGTCGCACCGGGTGACCGGATCGGGTTCACGATCTCCTGGCAGCCCTCGCACAAGGAGCCGCCGCCGCTGCCGGAGCCGGAGCAGTCGCTGGAGGCGACCGAGGACTTCTGGCGCGAGTGGGTGGAGCACTGTACGTACCACGGCCCCTACCGCGAGGCCGTCATCCGCTCGCTGATCACTCTCAAGGCACTGACATACGCGCCGACGGGCGGCATCGTGGCCGCGCCCACGACCTCCCTGCCCGAGGAGATCGGCGGCGTGCGCAACTGGGACTACCGCTACACCTGGCTGCGGGACGCGGCGATCACCCTGTCGTCGCTGCTGCGCACCGGCTACCGCGAGGAGGCCCGCGCCTGGCGCGAGTGGCTGCTGCGGGCCGTGGCCGGCGACCCCGAGAACCTGCAGATCATGTACGGCATCGCGGGCGAGCGGGAGCTGGGCGAGGCGGAGCTGGACTGGCTGCCCGGCTACGAGAACTCGGCTCCGGTGCGCGTCGGCAACGGCGCCGCGCACCAGTTGCAGCTGGACGTGTACGGAGAGGTCACCGAGGCTCTGCACCTGGCCCACATGACCGGGCTCGCCCGCAACGACTACGCCTCCCTGCTCCAGCTGAAGCTCATCCGCTACCTGGAGCAGCACTGGGACGAGCCGGACGAGGGCATCTGGGAGGTGCGCGGCCCGCGCCGGCACTTCGTGCACTCCAAGGTGATGGCCTGGGTGGCGGTGGACCGCACGATCAAGCTGCTCGAGTCCGGGGAGGCGGACGGACCGCTGGAGAAGTGGCGCGAGCTGCGCGACGACATCCACCGCGACGTGTGCGAGAAGGGCTACGACAAGGAGCGCAACACCTTCACGCAGTCGTACGGCTCCAAGGAGCTGGACGCCTCGCTGCTGCTGATCCCGCAGATGGGCTTCCTGCCGCCGGACGACAAGCGGGTGATCGGCACGATCGAGGCGATCCAGCGCGAGCTGTCCACGCCGGACGGCTTCATCCTGCGCTACCCCACCTCGGGGGAGGAGGAGGGCGTGGACGGGCTGCCGGGCGACGAGGGCGCGTTCCTCGCCTGCTCGTTCTGGATGGCCGACGACCTGGCGATGATCGGCCGCGTGGACGAGGCCCGCAAGCTGTTCGAGAAGCTGCTGGCACTGCGCAACGACGTGGGGCTGCTCGCGGAGGAGTGGGACCCGCGCCTGAAGCGCCAGGTCGGCAACTTCCCGCAGGCGTTCAGCCACGTGCCGCTGATCGACACGGCACTGCGGCTTACGGCTTCCGGGGCGTACGGGGGCTGAGTACGCGGACTGGGCCTTGACGGGCGGCTGCGTGCGGCCCGCCCGTACAGGCCCTGCGGGGAGCGGTGCCGGAGGGCGCCGGTCGTCCGCCGCGTCCAGCGGCGGTGTACTGGCCGGCGAACCGCGCCGATGCACCGGGCCCCCTAGGCTGGAGCCAGCCCTGTCCCCTCGCCGGAAGGGGGCGGCCGCCATGGCTCCCCTGTCCAAGGCACGCACCGCTCTCGCAGCGCTCCGCGCGGAGCTGGCGGGTGACGTCTTCGCCCCGGGCGACCCTGGCTACGACGAGGCCCGTACCGTCTTCAACGCGATGATCGACCGCCATCCGGCCGTGATCGCGCGGTGCGCGGGGGAAGCCGACGTCGTGCGCGCGGTGCGCTTCGCACGGGACCTGGATCTGAAGATCGCCGTACGGGGCGGCGGGCACAGCGTCGCCGGCATGGCGGTCAATGACAACGGCCTGGTCGTGGATCTTCGCCGGATGCACGAGGTCGTCGTCCATCCCGGCTCCGCTGCGGTACGCGTCGAGGGCGGAGCCGTCATGAGCCACCTGGACCGCGCCACCCAGCCCCACGGGCTCGCCACCACCGGCGGCCGGGTCTCCACGACCGGCGTCGGCGGCTTCGTGCTCGGTGGTGGCAGCGGCTGGCTGGACCGGGCCTTCGGCCTCGCCGTCGACAACCTGCTGGGCGTCGAATTGGTGACCGCGGACGGCACCGCGGTGCTGGCGACCGCAGAGGAGAACCCCGAACTGTTCTGGGCCCTGCACGGCGGCGGCGGCAACTTCGGTGTCGCCACCGCGCTCACGCTGAGCCTGCACGAGTTGCCCGAGTTCTCCATCGCGCTGCTCATGTTCGTGCCCGAGACAGGCCCGGAGGCGGTCCGGGTCTTTCGCGACATCATCGCCACCGGCCCGCCGGAGGTGGGCGGCGGCGTGCTCTACATCACCGGTCCGCCCGAGCCGTTCGTACCCGAGCACCTGGTGGGGACGCTGCTGTGCGCCGTGCTGGTCACGTACGTCGGCGGCGAGGACGACCTGCGCAAGCTCGCCCAGCCGCTGCTGGCGCTGCCGCACCCGGCCGAGGTCGTCTCCGCGATGCCGTACGCCGACTTCCAGTGCATGCTCGACGCCCCTCCCGGGCTGCGGAACCACTGGTCCGTCGAGTACGTGAGCGCTCTGCCCGACGAACTGGTCGACGCCTTCTGTGCCCGCGCTCCCTTCATGCCCGTCCCCTCGGCCTGTCAGCAGGCGCTGTTCCCGCAGGGCGGCGCGATCGCCTCCGGCCCGGCCGAGTTCCCCGTCCCCTACCGGGACGCGGCCTGGGCCGTGCATCCCTTCGGTGTCTGGGAGGACCCGGCGGACGACGAGCGGGCCGTGCGGTGGGTCAGGGACGTGCGCGCCGACGTCCGGCCCTGGCGCACCGGGGCGGTCTACCTCAACTTCATCGGGGACGAGGGCAGGGACCGGGTGGTGGCCGGGCTCGGCACCGAGAACCTCAACCGGCTGGCGCGGGTCAAGCGGCGCTACGACCCGGACAACGTGTTCCGCCACAACCACAACATCCAGCCCCTCTGACCGGGGCCCGGCGCTGTGCCCGGGGCGTCGGCGCAGGTAGCGTCGCCGCATGGACAGCCGTTTCGAACTGCCCGGCAGCGAGGGCGCCGGCATCACGGTGCGGCGGGCGCTGGAGCTGCCCGGGCTGCGCAGCGGGCTGCCGGAGGTCCTGGCGGGCGCCGACCGGCTGGGCCGCACGGTGCGCTGGGTGCACGCGGGCGAGGTGCCGAACATCGCCTCGCTGCTCAAGGGCGGTGAGCTGCTGCTGACCACCGGGTACGGGCTCGGCACCCGCCCCGCCGACCAGCGGGCGTTCGTCCGCACGCTGGCCGAGCGCGGTATCGCGGCCCTGGTGGTGGAGCTGGGCACCCGGTTCACCCGGCTGCCCGCCGCCCTCGTGGAGTCGGCGCGGGCCGCCGGGTTGCCGCTGGTGCAGCTGCACCGCGAGGTGCCGTTCGTGACGGTCACCGAGGAGATCCACACCGAGATCGTCAACGGGCACTACGCGCTGCTGCAGCGGGCCGAGGAGGTGCACCGCCGCTGTACCGAGGCGCTGCTCGGCGGTGGCGGGGTGCCGCAGGTCCTGGGCGTCCTGGCCGACTTCGGCGGCAATCCGGTCTTCCTGGAGACCGCCGACGGTCAGCTGCTCTACGCCGCCGGGACCGGGTTCGCGGACACCGACCCGCTGCAGGTGTGGGAGGGGCTGCGCGGCCCCCACAAGGACGAGCCGCCGGCCGGGACGGTGATCGTCGACGTGCCCGGTGGCGGGCCCGGCGCGGGGTCCGTACGGGCCCGGCTGGTGCTGCTCCCGGTGAGCGGGCCGGTGGCGCCGGTGCACCGGATCGCCGCCGAGCGGGCGGCG
Source organism: Streptomyces sp. NPDC001848 (assembly GCF_042891915.1). Lineage (NCBI taxonomy): Bacteria > Bacillati > Actinomycetota > Actinomycetes > Kitasatosporales > Streptomycetaceae > Streptomyces > Streptomyces sp. NPDC001848. Next base: position 316,255 of record NZ_JBIATP010000011.1, read on the forward strand.
GGCATCCTCGCCGTGGTGCTGATGCAGGCCCGGCAGGAGGAAGAGCTGGCGGCACGCGGGCGCGGTGACTTCCTCACCGACCTCGCCGAGGGCCGCGTCGCCGCCGACGACGCGCCCACGCAGGCCCGGGTGCTGGGTTTCAAGCCGGGTCGCGGGCCACTGCTGCCGGTGGTGATGCGGCTGGCGGACGGGCCCGCGCCGGGCGGCGGGGGCTGGGCGGTGCTGGCGCGGGCGGTCGCGGAGGAGCTGGCGTCGGTGGGCGTGCCGGTGCTGCTGGGTGTGCGGCCGGTGGAGGGGCGGGTGCCACTGCTGCTGGGGCTGCGCTCGGAGTCGGAGCGGGCGGCGGTCGCCGACCGGGTGGCCGGGGCGCTGCGGGCGGGTGCGGAGCGGGCGGGCATGCGGCGGCCGGGCGCCAGGCCGCCCGTGGTGGTGGTCGGGGTGGCGGGCGGCTGGGCAGCGGCCTCGGCGGGGCTGCGGCACGCGGCGGAGACCGCGACGGCGGCGCAGGGGTTGCCGGAGCTGCCCTGGTACGACGCCCGCCGCCTGGACATCGACCTGCTGCTGTGGCGGCTGCGCGACCATCCGGACCTGGCGGCGTTCGTGGACCGCGCGATCGGCCCGCTGCGGGAACACGACGACCGTTCGAAGCCGTCGCTGCTGCCGACGCTCCAGACGTATCTGGCGCATGCGGGCCGCAAGGCGGAGACCGCCCGCGAGCTTCATCTGAACCGGCAGACGCTCTACAACCGGCTGGCGCGGATCGGGGAGCTGCTGGGCGCGGACCTGGACGACCCGCAGACGGTCCTGACGCTGAGCCTGGCACTGCGGGCCCGCCGCCACGTGCCCTGACCCGCCTCAGGGGTAGGGCCGCACCTGGGTCAACTCGTCGTAGACGCTGAGCACCTGGGCGACGGTCTCGTCCTCGGTGGGCCAGGTGGCGGCCTGCCGGGTGCCCCTGTCCTTCAGCAGTTCACGGCGTGCCGGATCGTCGAGGAGGCGTACGACGGCGGTGGCGAGCGCGTCCGCGTCCCCGTACGGGACGAGTTCGGCGGCGTCGCCGACGAGCTCGCGGATGCCGCCGACGTCGGTGGCGACGAGCGGCACGCGCGCGTGCAGGGCCTCCTGGGCGAGGACGGACCGGGACTCCCAACTGCTGGGCAGCAGCGCGAGGTCGGCGGCGGCCAGCAGCTGCGCCACGTCCTCGCGCCGCCCCAGCAGCCGCACCGGAAGTCCCTCGTCCTCGATGCGCCGCTGCAGTGCCGTGCGCAGCGGTCCCTCCCCGGCGATCACGACCAGCGGCGCCGGGTCGAGGCCGCGCCAGACGCGGGAGGCGTCCAGCAGCACGTCGTGGCCGCGGTGCCGGTCGAGAGCGCCCACGGCCATGAGCAACGGCCGGTCGGCGGCGCCGAGTTCCGCACGGAGCTTGGGACGCAGCCGGTCGGGGTCCTCGTACTCGGCGGGCCTGCGGGGTGCCGGGAGTGCGACGGCGGCGAGCCGGGCGTCCCGGGCGCCCCGTCGCCGGGCCCGTTCGACCAGGTCGGAGGAGGTGCCGAGGACGACGGACGCGGCCCGGGCCACACGCCGCTCCAGCAGGCGCAGCAGATGGGCGCGGGCGCCCTCGGCGTGCGCCCGGGTGTGCCAGGTGACGACGAGCGGAGTGCGGCGTCCGCCGAGGGCGAGGGCGGCGCGCAGGCCCGCGTGCAGCCCGTGCGCGTGCACCAGGTCCGCGTCGCCGCAGGCGATCCGGAGCGCGGCCAGGGAGGCGGGGTCCGTGCTGCGGGGCACGGGGACGTGCCGGGCACCGGCGCCGGTGAAGTCGTAGGTGCGCTCGGCCTCGGAGGGGGCGCACACGGTCACGCTCACGCCCCTGGCGGCCAGGCCCGCCGCCAGTGTGCGCACGTGCGCGCTGCTGCCCGCGCTGCCCCAGCCGAGCACCTGCACGGTGCGCAGCGGCGACCGGCCGTGCGGTGAGGGGCTGCTCGCGAGGCTCACGGGGCCGGGGCTCCTGGTTCGGCGTCGGACGGTCACGAAGAAACGTACAGAAGGATCGCGCGGTGGGCGTGGACCGCGCGAGGTGGACCGCGGTTGACTCAAGGATGCCAGGGCGCGCGGGTGTTGCGGCACCGGCGGCAGCGGGCGAGAACGGTGCAGCGGGCGCCCGGGGGCGCGCCACGGTCACTCACACGGGCGAGGCGGTGGCCGGCGGGAGAGGGGCCACGGGGAACGGCCCGAACCGCCACGACCTCGCCGCGTCGCTCACCTTGTCGCCGTACGCCGCCGCGGCGACGAACGCGACCGCGTGCGCCAGGAGTCCGGCCCGCCCGTTGCCCGCGACGGCGGCGGCGCCGAGCGCGGCACCGAGCGCGTGCGCCCCGGTGTCGCCGAGCATCGCGCGCTCGCCGAGGTCGTCGGGGAGGGCGGCTGCCGCGGCCCCCATCGCGGCGCCGGCCAGTTCCCCACAGGCGCCCTTGCGCAGCAGCCCGGGGGCGGCGAGCGCGAGGACGGCCCCGGCGGCGCGCCCGGGCCGTACGTCCACGAGGTTCACGAAGTGCGCGGCTCCGGCGATCACCACACCCGCGAGCACCTTGTCCAGGGGCCGTTCCTTGAGCACGGTCCCCGCGGCCAGGGCGGCGGCCGAGATCCCGAGCAGCTTCACGGCACCACTGGTGACGTCACCGTCGCGCAGGGCGGACAGATGCGCCCGGAACCCCCGCCGCGGATCTCCCGCGCCGGCGATGTCGTCGTAGGCGCCACAGGCACCGGCGGCCAGTACGGCGAACCCGGCCGCCGGGTGGACCCGCCAGGCCCCGACCGTGGCCGCCGCGGCCACCGCGGGCCCCGGGTACAGCACGACGGTCCGCCCGGCGTGGTTGGTCCGCTGCCAACGGCCCCGGCCGCCCGGCGCGGCGGCGCGCAGAGCGGCGGTGGCGGCACGGGCGACGACAGCGGCGAGCGCGAACGAAACGGTCCTGCGGGAACGCCTGATCATCATCCCGCCACCCTAAGCCGCCCGCCGGAACCCTGCGCTACACGTCCGCCCGTGCCGTGGCCAGCAGTTCCTCCGCGTGGGCGCGGGCGGTCTCCGAGTCCTCCTGGCCCGCCAGCATCCTCGACAGCTCACGGATCCGGTCCTCGCCCTCCAGGACCTTCACCCCGGAGCGCGTGACCGAGCCGTCGTGCGTCTTCTCCACCAGCAGCTGCCGGTCGGCGAACGCGGCGACCTGCGGCAGATGGGTGACGACCACGACCTGCGCGGTTTTCGCGAGCTTCGCGAGCCGACGGCCGATCTCGACCGCCGCCTTGCCGCCGACACCGGCGTCGACCTCGTCGAAGAGGTACGTCGGCACGGGGTCGGTGCCCGCGAACACGACCTCCACGGCGAGCATCACACGGGACAGCTCACCGCCCGAGGCGCCCTTGGCGATGGGCCGCGGCGGCGCGCCGGGGTGTGGGGCGAGCAGCAGTTCGACCTCGTCGACGCCCGACGGCCCGTAGGCGACCGTGCGTCCGCCGACCTCGACCCCGTCCGGGTCCTCGGTCTGCCGGATCTCGAACGACACGCGCGCGTGCGGCATGGCGAGCGAGGCCAGTTCGGCGGTCACGGCGGCGGCGAACCGCTCGGCGGCCTCCGCCCGCGCGTTGGTCAATTCCTCGGCGAGGCCGCCCAGTTCGGACCGCAATGCGTCCCGCTCGGCGGTCAGTTCGTCGATCCGCTCGTCGTCGCCGTCGAGCTCGGTCAGCCGGGCGGCGCTCTGCTCGGCCCAGGCGAGGACGGCATCGACGTCCTCGCCGTACTTCCGGGTCAGCGCGGTGAGTGCGGCCCGCCGCTCCTCCACGGCCGAGAGCCGCAGCGGATCGGCGTCCAGGTCGTCGGCGTACCCGGCCAGCTCACCGGCCACATCGCCCAGCAGGATGCCGATCTCCCCGATCCGGTCGGCGAGTCCCGCCAGCAGCGGGTCGTGCGACCGCACCGCCTCCAGCGCCCGGTGGGCGCCCGCGACCAGCGTGGACGCGTCGACGCCCTCCGGGTCCTCCGGGTTGCCCGCCAGCGCCGTGTGCGCGGCCGTCGCCGCCGATGCCAGCGCCTCGGCGTGCCCGAGCCGCTCGGCCTCCTCGGCCAGCTCCACGTCCTCGCCCGGCCGCGGCTCCACGGCCGCGATCTCCTCCAGCCCGAAGCGCAGCATGTCGGCTTCCTGGGCCCGTTCACGGGCGCGCGTGGTGATCTCGTCCAGCTCGGCGGAGACCGCGCGCAGCCGCCGGTAGGCCTCCTGGTACTTGGCGAGCGGTACGGCGACGGCGTCCCCGGCGTAGCGGTCGAGCGCCTGCCGCTGCCGGGACTGCTTGAGCAGGCCCTGCTGGTCGGTCTGCCCGTGCACGGCGACCAGTTCGTCGGCCAGCTCCGCGAGCACGCCGACGGGCACGGAGCGCCCGCCCAGGTGCGCCCGCGAGCGTCCCTCGGCGGAAACGGTACGGCTGACGATCAGCGCCCCGTCGTCGAGCTCGGCCCCGGCCTCTTCGGCGCGTACGGCGACGGAGGCGTCCTCGGGCAGGGCGATCCGGCCCTCGACGACCGCGTTCTTCGCACCGATCCGTACGAGCGCGGGGTCCGCCCGCCCGCCGAGCAGCAGCCCGAGACTGGTGACGACCATGGTCTTGCCCGCACCCGTCTCACCGGTCACAGCGGTGAACCCGGGCGACAGCTCGACGACCGCGTCGTCGATGACTCCGAGGGACCGTATCCGCATCTCCTCCAACACGGAGAAGACCTTACGAGGTCCGGGCGGGGAAGTGCGAGCGGCCCGTGTCACTCCCGGGAGGGACACCGCGCCCCGAAAGGGGCGCGGAACGGGACTCCCCCTAGCGCGGCCGCCCCCGCCACCCGGAGACCGGCAAGGCGAACTTCGCCACGAGCCGGTCCGTGAAGGACGCGTGGTGCAGTCGGGCCAGCCGCACCGGCACCGCCCCCCGCCGCACCTCCACCCGCGCCCCCTGGGGCAGCTCCACCATCCGCCGCCCGTCGCACCACAGCACACCGTGCGACGTGTCGGGCTGCACCTCCACGGCGAGCACGGAGTCGGGCGAGGTCACGAGCGGCTTCGCGAACAGCGCGTGCGCGCTGATCGGCACCATCAACAGCGCCTCCACCTCCGGCCACACCACGGGCCCGCCCGCGGAGAAGGCGTACGCCGTCGACCCGGTGGGGGTGGCGCACACGATGCCGTCGCAGCCGAACCCCGTCACCGGCCGCCCGTCGATCTCCAGGACGACCTCGAGCAGCTTCTCGGCGGAGACCTTCTGCACGGCGGCCTCGTTGAGCGCCCAGTCGGTGTGCACGATGTCGCCGTTCTTGTGCACGACGACGTCGACCGTCATGCGCTCCTCGACCTCGTACGCCTTCATCACCACCCGGTCCACGACCCGGTCGAGGTCGTCGCGCTCGGCCTCGGCGAGGAAGCCGACCCGGCCGAGGTTGACGCCGAGCATCGGCACCCCGGAGGCGCGGGCGAACTCGGCGCCGCGCAGCAGAGTGCCGTCACCGCCGAGCACGATGAGCAGCTCGCATCCGTCGAGGCACTGCGGGGTGGCCTCCTTGACCAGCTGCACCTCGTCCGGCAGCGGAAGGTCGGCCGCCTCGTCCTCCAGAGCACGCACGCCGATCCCGGAGCGCAGCAGGCCCTTGACCACCAGTTCGGCGCTGCGGATGGCGGCGGACCGACCGGTGTGGGCCAGCAGGAAAACAGTACGAGCTCGGTTCGTTGTCAACGCGGCCCCTCCGCCACAGCACGGTCAACGTCGGCCGGGTCCAGGGCGGGTGCTCCGGCTCGCAGCCACAGAAAGTACTCGACATTGCCCGAGGGCCCGGGCAGCGGGCTGGCCGTCACACCCTTCACCCCGAGCCCCAGTTCCGCGGCCCGCTCGGCCACCCCGCGCACGGCCTCGGCACGCAGTTGCGGGCTGCGCACCACACCGCCGCTGCCGAGCCGTTCCTTGCCCACCTCGAACTGCGGCTTGACCATCATCACCAGGTCGGCGTCCGGCTTCACGCACCGCACCAGGGCGGGCAGCACCAGGCCGAGCGGGATGAAGGAAAGATCCCCCACGACAAGATCCACTGGCTCCCCATCGATCGCTTCGAGCGTCAACTCGCGTACGTTCGTACGGTCCTTGACGGTGACGCGTTCATCGCTCTGCAGAGACCAGGCGAGTTGTCCGTATCCGACGTCGACGGCGACGACGTGGGCGGCGCCCGCGCGCAGCAGGACGTCGGTGAAGCCTCCCGTGGACGCGCCGGCGTCCAGCGCCCGGCGCCCCTCGACGACGAGTCCCTGCGGTACGAAGACCTTCAGGGCGCCGGCGAGCTTGTGGCCGCCCCGCGAGACGTAGTCGGGGTCGCTGTCGTCCCGGGCGACCACGATGGCGGCGGCGGTCTCCACCTGTGTGGCGGGCTTGGTCGCGACGGTCTTGCCGACGGTGACCCGGCCGGCGGCGATCAGCTGGCCGGCGTGCTCGCGGGAGCGCGCGAGCTTCCGGCGGACCAGCTCCGCGTCGAGACGGCGGCGTGCGACTCCTGCCACGTTCGGTTCAGCTCCTGTTCGCGTAAGGCCCTGGGGGCACCGGAGGTCCCGGGCGGGCGTCGAGCGCGGTGAGCGCATCGCGCAGCCCGCTGTGTACATCCTCGTACACCTCGATGTGCCCGTCCGTGGCGAGGTGGTCGGCATCGGCGAGCCGCTCCAGGGCCGCGTCCACGTCGGCGTTGCCGGTCGGGGTCCGGGGCACGTGCAGCGGGGTCGGCGCGGAGGGGTCGCCCTCCGGCTCGGACAGGGAGTCAGCCGGCGCATCCTGCTCGGGTACCGCTGCTTCTGCCGGGACCCCGGTCCGGGTCACAGAGTCGCTCATGCCCCGACGCTACCGCGAAGCACTGACAGGCTCTGAGGTACCGTCGCTCACGATGGCGACGATTGAGGAGTGCCGCAGCGCACTCGAGAAGTTCTCGGACAACCTGGCGGGCGCCGAAGGGGACGTGCGTGAGGCAACGGCCTTTGACCGCTCGCTGAGCTGCCACATCACCGACCTGGACGTCACCTTCGTCGGCCGCCTCGAGGACGGCCGGATCGAGGTGCTGGACACCGTCCAGGGGCCACCGCCCGAGAAGGCCCAGATCAGACTCGCGATGACCGGGGACGACCTGGTGGCGATGGTCGACGGGGAACTGCACTTCGCCAAGGCGTGGGGCTCCGGGCGGGTCAAGCTGGAGGCGGGGCTGAGGGACCTGTTCCGGCTCAGGAAGCTTCTTTAGCGGCCTCGCCGGCCGCAGCGGCCGCCCGCACCCGTGTCCCGCGGGCCGCCGGGACCACCAGCGGTGTGCCCGTCTCCGGGTCGGGGATCACCTGGCAGCGCAGTCCGAAGACCTCCTCCACCAGCTCGGCCGAGACGATGTCGTTCGGGGCTCCCTCGGCGACGACCTTGCCGCCGCGCAGGGCGATGAGGTGGGTGGCGTACCGGGCGGCGTGGTTGAGGTCGTGCAGGACCGCGACCAGCGTGCGCCCCTGCTCCTCGTGCAGTTCGGCGCACAGGTCGAGCACGTCGATCTGGTGCTGGATGTCGAGGTAGGTGGTCGGCTCGTCGAGCAGCAGCAACGGGGTCTGCTGGGCGAGCGCCATGGCGATCCACACACGCTGCCGCTGGCCGCCGGAGAGCTCATCGACAGGGCGGTCGGCCAGTTCCGCGACGCCGGTCCGCGCCATGGACTCCCGCACCACCCGCTCGTCCTCGCCGGACCACTGGCGCAGGAGCCCCTGGTGCGGGTACCGGCCACGCCCGACCAGGTCCGCGACGGTGATCCCGTCGGGTGCGATGGAGGACTGCGGGAGCAGGCCCAGGGTGCGCGCGACCTTCTTCGCGGGCATCGACTGGATGACCTGCCCGTCCAGCAGCACCCGCCCCTGCGCGGGCCGGAGCATGCGGGACAGGGCGCGCAGCAGCGTGGACTTGCCGCAGGCATTGGGGCCGACGATCACGGTGAAGGAGTCGTCGGGTATCTCCACGGACAACCGCTCGGCGATCACACGCTGGTCGTAGGCGAGGGTGACGTCGTCGGCGCGGAGGCGGTTCACAGTGCTCCTCGTGGTCCTGGTGTCGTACGTGTCGGGGTCGCCCGCGGCGGTGTCGTACGTGTCGGGGTCGCCCGCGGCCATGGCATCCGGCCCTCCCGCGGCCCTCACATCCGGCCCGCCCTGCGCTCGGTGACCAGCAGCCACAGCAGATAGGCGCCGCCGAGGACTCCGGTCACCACACCCACGGGCAGCTGGTCGGCGCCGAAGAGGCGCTGCGAGGCCCAGTCGGCGACGATGAGCAGGGTGGCGCCCATGACCGTGGAGGGCACCAGGTTGGGCCCGGGTGACCGGGTGAGCCGGCGGGCCAGCTGCGGCGCGGTGAGCGCCACGAACCCGACCGGGCCCGCGGCGGCCGTGGCACCGGCGGTGAGCAGCACCGCGGACACCATCAGCAGCAGCCGTACACGCTCCACCCGCACCCCGAGGGCGCAGGAGACGTCGTCGCCCATCTCCATCATCCTGAGCCCACGCGCGTTGCCGAGGACGAGCGGTACGAGGACCGCGCACAGGGCGAGCAGCGGCCAGACCTGGTCCCAGTCACGGCCGTCCAGCGACCCGGTCATCCAGAACACCGCCCGGGCCGCGTCGGTGATGTCGGCCTTGGTGAGCAGAAATCCGTTGACCGCCGTGACGATCGCGGAGACACCGATGCCGACCAGGACCAGCCGGTAACCGTGCAGGCCTTGCTTCCAGGCGAGCAGATGGATGGCGGCTCCGGTCACCAGGCCGCCGACGAGCGCCCCCATGGCGACCTGGGTGGCGGTGCCGGAGAACAGCACGATCACCACCAGCGCCCCGGCCGTCGCACCCTGACCGAGGCCGAGCACGTCCGGGCTGCCCAGCGGGTTGCGGGAGACGGACTGGAACAGCGCGCCGCCCAGCCCGAGCGAGGCGCCGACCAGCAGGCCGACGAGCACACGCGGCAGCCGCAGTTCGGTGACGATGAACTCCTGCCCCGGATTGCCGTCGCCGACCAGTGTTCTGAGGACGTCCCCGGCCGGGATCGGGAAGTCGCCGGTGCCGAGCAGCAGCACGCTTCCGGTGAGCACGGCGAGCAGGAGCAGGACGACGACGGCGAGCGCCCGGACGTCCAGCCGGAGGGACAGCCCGCCGGGGGCTGTGAGGACACGCTCGGACTTCACAGTTGGGCCGTCCTCCGCCGCCGTACGAGAAGGATGAAGACCGGGCCGCCGAGCACCGCGGTCACGATGCCGACCTGGAGTTCGGCGGGCCGGGCGCAGACCCGGCCGACGACGTCGGCGCCGAGCAGCAGCACCGGCGACAGGACGGTCGCGTACGGCAGGATCCAGCGCAGGTCGGGGCCGGTGAAGGACCGTACGGCGTGCGGGACCATCAGCCCGACGAACACGATCGGCCCACAGGCGGCGGTCGCGGCCCCGCACAGTACGGTGGCGGCGGCCATGGCGAGGGCGCGGGTGCGGCTCAGGTGGGCGCCGAGGGCACGGGCGGTGTCGTCGCCCATCGCGAGGGCGTTCAGCGGGCGGGCGAGCGCGAGCGCGAGGACCGTACCGGCCAACAGGAACGGCAGGACCTGCCGGATGGTCACGTCCGTTGCCGAGGCCAGGGAGCCGACCGTCCAGAAGCGCATCTTGCCGAGCGCCGCGTCGTCCATGATCATCACGGCCTGGAGGTAGCCGTAGAGCGCGGCGCTGATCGCGGTGCCGGCGAGCGCGAGCCGCACCGGGGTGGCGCCGCGGCTGCCGCCGAGGAACCACACCAGGGCCCCGACGGCGGCCGCGCCCACAAAGGCGAACCACACATAGCCGCTCAGGCTGGTGACACCCAGGTACGTGATGGCGGTGACGACCGCCGCGGAGGCACCCGCGTTGATGCCGAGCAGACCGGGGTCGGCCAGCGGGTTGCGGGTGAGCGCCTGCAGGACGGCGCCGGCGAGACCGAGCGCGGCGCCCGCGAGCAGGCCGAGCACCGTACGCGACAGCCGGTCGCCGACCACGACGTCGGCGTACGTCCCCGAGCCGTGGAACAGGCCGTGCCAGACCTGCGCCGGCGAGAGCCCTTTCGCCCCGATCGCGATGCTCGCCAGCGCGACGAACGCCAGGATCACGATCGAAACGAGGAGCCCGAAGGACCGTGTCGCCCAGCGGGTCGGGGGCGCGGGGGCGGTGTCCGCGCGCGGTTCGGGAGGGCTGTCGACCAACACGAGGTTAGGTTAGCCTACCCTTGCTTTGCCTTTCGACCGGCCATGCCCGTGCCCTCCGCTCACAGTCCCAGCCGCGCCAGCGCCTTCTCCCTGTCCAGCCGGCACGAACCCTCGCCGACCGCCGTCCACGCCGCCGCGCACAACGCCCGCAGCCCGTCCAGAGCCTCCCCGTCGCCCTCGAGCTCCAACCTCTCCTCCCCCGCCGTCGCCGTCCAGCCGCCGCAGCGGAAGCCGCCGCCCGCCGTGACGACCTCCGGCTGACCGGTCAGCAGCCCGCGCAGATCCGCGTCCACGTACGTCGGCCGGTGCCGCGGAGGGGCCGCCAGCAGCTGCGCGCCGTCCGTCACGCCCGTCAGGACCAGCAGCGAGTCCACCCCGCCGTTGAACGCGCCCTCGATGTCCGTGTCCAGCCGGTCGCCCACCACCAGCGGTCGCTTCGCGCCCGTGCGCAGAATGGTCTCGCGATGCATCGGAGGCAGTGGCTTGCCCGCCACCTGCGGCTCCGCGCCGGTCGCGATCCGTACGACCTCGACGGCCGCACCGTTGCCCGGAGCGATACCGCGCGCGCTCGGGATCGTCAGATCCGTGTTCGACGCGAACCACGGCACCCCGCGCGCGATGGCGTAGCACGCCTCCGCGAACCGCCCCCACGGCAGCTCCGGCCCGCCGTACCCCTGCACCACGGCCACCGGATCGTCGTCGGCCGACTCGACCGGCACGAGCCCCCGCTCCCGCAGCGCGACCCGTAGCCCCTCGCCACCGATCACCAGCACCCGCGCCCCGGCGGGCACCTGCTCACTGATCAGCCGGGCCACCGCCTGCGCCGACGTGATGACATCCGAGGACCCCGTCGGTATCCCCAGCTCCGTCAGATGCGCGGCCACCGCGTCCGGCGTACGCAACGCGTTGTTCGTCACGTATGCCAGATGCATCCCGCCCCGGCTCGCCCTGCCCAGCGACTCCACGGCGTGCGCGATGGCGCTTCCGCCCGCGTACACCACGCCGTCCAGGTCGAGCAGCGCCGTGTCGTACGCCTCGCTCAAGGGCTGCACACTGCCCTCGGGCCGCGTCCTGACGGTCTGGCTCATTACGCATCGCTCCTCATTCGATCGCCTTCCCCCGATCATCCCCCACGGCACTGACACACTTACGATGCATCAATGGACACTGCAGGCCGCGGGGACGTACCGGCGCACACGGGCCTTGACCTGGCCCCCTTCCGGGGCCTGCGCTACGACCCCGACCGCGTCGGCAGCCTCGCCGCGGTCACCTCACCGCCGTACGACGTCGTCGTTCGCCCTGACGGACTCCTCCACCTGGAGTCGGCGGACCCGCACAACATCGTGCGCCTCATACTGCCCCAGGCGGCCACCCCGGCGGCACGCACCAAGCAGGCCGCGGAGACCTTGCGCCGCTGGCTCGCGGACGGCGTCCTGCGCACTGACACCGAGCCCGGCCTGTACGTCTACGAGCAGCGGGGCGGCGAGGTGCTGCAGCGCGGCCTGATCGGGGCCCTGCGCGTCTCCGACCCGTCCGAGGGCGTGGTGCTGCCCCACGAGGACGTCATGCCGCACGTCATCGCGGACCGTGCGGCCCTGATGCGCGCCACCTGCGCCAACCTCGAACCCCTCCTGCTCACCTACCGCGGCGACAGCTCAGAGGTCGGCGCGACAGCCGTCATCGAACGCACCGTCGAACGCACCCCGCTGCTGGCCACCACCACCGAGGACGGTTTCAGCCACCGCCTGTGGTCGGTGACGGATCACGAAGCTCTGGCGGAGATCCGGACGGACCTGGCCCGGCACCAGGCCCTGATCGCCGACGGCCACCACCGCTGGGCGACCTATGTGCGTCTACGCGCGGAGCACGCCTCCCCGAGCCCGTGGGACTACGGCCTGGTCCTGCTGGTGGACACCGCCCGCTACCCGCTGAGAGTCCGGGCGATCCACCGCCTGCTGCACCGGCTCCCGGTGGCCGAAGCGCTGTCCGCCCTGGAGGGCCTGTTCCGCGTACGCGACCTGCACCTGCCGCTGCCCGAGGCCCTTGAGGTGCTGGCCGACGCCGCCTGCGCCGGCAACGCCTACCTCCTCGCCGGGGACGGCGCCTTCCACCTGGTGGACCAGCCCTCCCCGGACCTCCTGGCCCGTACGGTCCCGGCGGACCGCCCCCCGGCCTGGCGCACCCTGGACGCCACGGTCCTGCACGCCGCGCTCCTGGAACACGTCTGGCGCATCCCCGAGGACTCGCCGGAACACATCGCCTACATCCACGACACGGCCGCCACGGTCGAGAAGGCCGAGCGCGACGGCGGCACGGCGGTCCTGATGCACCCGGTCCGCGAGGAGGTCGTCCGCGAACTGGCCCGCCAGGGCGTGACGATGCCGCGCAAGTCGACGTCGTTCGGGCCCAAACCGGCGTCGGGGCTGGTGCTGCGGGCGTTGGAGCTCTGACATGAGACAGGGCGGGACCCGCTGGGGTCCCGCCCTGTCTCCTCCTGATACCGCCGACCGAACGTCAGTCGTTTTCGCCGTCGACGTCGTCCCTGGTGGCGTCGCCGGGCTCGCTCTCGCTCTCGTCCAGGGCGTCGACGAACTCGACCCCGTCCAGCTCGGCGAGCCGGTCGGAGGCGTCCGTGCTGCCGTCCCTGTCGGCCTCCACGGCCTTCGCGAACCACTCGCGTGCCTCGCTCTCCCGACCGGCGGCCAACAGCGCGTCGGCGTACGCGTACCGCAGCCGCGCGGTCCACGGCTGGACGGAGTTGGACGCCAGCTCCGGGCTCTGCAACGTCACGATCGCGGCGTCGAGCTGACCCATGTCGCGGCGCGCACCGGCCGCCACGAGCCGCATCTCGACCTGACCGGCCTTGTCGAGCTTGTGCACCTCGGGCGCGCCGGCCATGTCCAGCGCCTTCTCGGGCCGGCCGAGACCGCGCTCGCAGTCGGCCATGACGGGCCACAGGTCGACGTTCCCGGTCATGCGCCGGGCCGCCCGGAACTCGGCGAGCGCCTCACCGTACTTCTGGTTGGCGTACGCGGCGAAGCCGGCCGCTTCGCGCACGGCGGCGACTCGGGACGCCAGGCGCAATGCCACCTTCGAGTACGCGTACGCGCTCTCCGGGTCCTCGTCGATGAGCCGGGCGACCATCACCAGGTTCTTGGCGACGTCTTCGGCGAGCGTCTTGGGCAGGCTCTGCAGTTCCTGCCGTACGTCCTTGTCGATCTCCTCGCCGGTGACATCCTCGGGGATCGGCAGCCGCTTGATCGGCTCACGGTCACGGTCCCGCTCCTCACGGAACCGGCCGCCCCCGCGCCGGTCGTCGCCACGCCGGTCATCGCGGCCACGGAAGCCACCGGGACGCCCACCACGGTCGTCACGCCCACGGAAACCACCGGGACGCCCACCGCGCTCATCACGCCCACGGAAACCACCGGGACGCCCACCACGCTCATCACGCCCACGGAAACCACCGCGGTCGGAGCGGCTGTCATCGCGACGGAAGCCGCGGTCGTCGCGGCTGTCGTCACGGCGCGGGCCGGACGGCCGGTCGTCACGACGGTCGTCACGACGGAACCCGCGGTCGCTGTCACGGCGGTCGTCACGACGGTCGTCACGACGGAACCCGCGGTCGCTGTCACGGCGGTCGTCACGGCGGTCGTCGCGACGGTCATCACGGCGATCGTCACGACGGTCATCCCGGCGGTCGTCCCGCCGGCCGAAACCACCTCGGTCGTCACGCCAGCCATGGCCACCACGCGGGTCGTCACGGCGGAAGCCACGGTCGCGGTCGTCGCGGCGACCGTACCCGCCCCGGTCGTCATCGCGACGACCGTACCCACCCCGCTCGTCATCACGACGACCGTACCCACCCCGCTCGTCATCACGACGACCGTACCCACCCCGCTCGTCATCACGACGGAAGGCGGGGCGGTCGCCGTCGCGGCGGAAACCGCGGTCGCGGTCGTCCCTGCGCGGGCCGGACGGGCGGTCGTCACGGCGGAAGGACGCACGTCCGCCACGGTCGCGGTCGTCACGGCCGCGGAAACCGCCACGCTCGCCGCCGCGATCACCATCACGGCGATCGTCCCCACGGCGATCGTCCCCACGGCGATCGTCTGCACGGCGGTCGTCTGCACGGCGGTCGTCTGCACGGCGATCGTCGCGCCGGGCGTAGCCTCCACGGTCGTCGCCGCGGCGCGGGCCACCGCGGTAGCCGCCACGGTCACCACTGTCCCGGCGGCGCTGGTCGCGCTCCGGACGCTCGTCGGGAGAGTTGGTGGACATGGGTGACTCCTGTCTTCGGTACCGCAAAATCATTGTCGCGCACCCGGGTACCCGGCGCGCCAGTGGAAAAAGAAAAGGACCCTTGGTCCCAGCATGTCGCTGGGACCAAGGGTCCTCCAAAGATTGTTCGGCGGCGTCCTACTCTCCCACAGGGTCCCCCCTGCAGTACCATCGGCGCTGTAAGGCTTAGCTTCCGGGTTCGGAATGTAACCGGGCGTTTCCCTCACGCT
>NZ_JBIATP010000012.1:0-201619 GCF_042891915.1 Streptomyces sp. NPDC001848
CGCCCTTGACTCGGCCCGCGGAAGCACGACCCTGGCAAAGAAGCGGGCGGCCCCACGGCCACATCAGCACCACGCGTCCACCCAAACCACCCCCCGAGCCACCCAAACCACCCCCGAGCCACCCAAGCCCCCCCGAGCCACCCAAACCACCCCCGGCCGGCCCGGCACACTCCCCCAGCCCTCACAGCCCCCCAGACAACGCCGGACGCCACCGCCGCCGTCCGGTCAGCCTCAACCCACCGCCAGGAGAATCGCGAGCAGCACCGCTCCGGCGACCGTCGGTCCCGCGATCTCGTAGGCCCAGCGGACCGTCACCTCGCCCTGGGCCGTCTCCTTGTGCTCCCGAGTCTCGTGCAGCTCGCGCAGGTCAGCCATGATCTGGTCGGTAGCGGCGCGGACGGGTACGGTCGGCCCGGCGGCCCCCGCCGGACCGGCGCCCTGCCCACCGAGGCCGGAGGAAAGAGGCCGCGGCGGCCGGTCCGTGGTGCGCTCACCGGGTCCCGTCCCGGTGGCCCGCGCCTGCTGCCGTGCCGCCCTCTTGCGTGCCCGCATCGACACGGGTACCGCCCACAACTGGTACTTGGTGCCGGACTTGGCGATGACCTCGTTGGAGTAGCCGGACCGCAGCGCCGCGACCTGGCCCCAGGGCAGGACGATCACGCGGAAGGGGTTGCGGATGCGCAGCCGCTCGTCGTTGGCGTACACGGCCGGCCGCAGGGTGAAGGCGACCACCGGCGGCACGATGAGGATCATCGCGGCGAGCGCCAGCCATGGGGTGCGGCCGTGGCCGGTGAACAGCGCGTCGAAGCCGAGCCACGCGACGATGGCGAGCAGCAGGACACCGCCCGCGATGCCTCCGGACGACCGGTGGACCCGGTCCCTGAACTCGGGGGCCGGCGGCTGCGGCGCTGGTGACTCGTGCTCGGGCGTCGTCATGGTCCCGATTCTGCACGACGGGCCCGGCTTGGTCGTGGGCGGTCTCGCCGGTCCGTCCCCGCCGACCGTCTCGCGGGAGTGTCCCCGCCGACCGTCCCGCAGGATCCTTCCCGCCGACCGTCCCGCACGATCCTCCCGCCGACCGTCCCGCCGGACCGTCACGGCAAAGCTCGCTCCGTGGCGATGCCCACGCGGGGGTGTACAGCTGCTACGCGCGTAGATATGCTCGGCTGGTGACCATGCCCACCACTGCACCCCGCGCAAAAGCTCTCGCCGACGTCACCGCGTCCGACAGCGCGCTGCGCCGCTTCCTCCACGGGCTGCCCGGCGTCGACGCGGTCGGCCTCGAGGCGCGCGCCGCCTCGCTCGGCACCCGTTCCATCAAGACCACCGCGAAGGCGTACGCCATCGACCTCGCCATCTCGATGGTCGACCTGACGACGCTGGAAGGCGCGGACACCCCGGGCAAGGTCCGGGCGCTCGGCGCCAAGGCGGTGCACCCCGACCCGACGGACCGTACGACACCCTCCACGGCCGCGGTCTGCGTCTACCCCGACATGGTGGCCGTCGCCAAGGAGGCCGTCGCGGGCTCCGGCGTGAAGGTCGCCTCGGTCGCCACCGCCTTCCCGGCGGGCCGCGCCGCGCTCGAGGTGAAGCTCGCCGACGTCCGTGAGGCCGTCGCCGCCGGCGCCGACGAGATCGACATGGTCATCGACCGGGGGGCGTTCCTCGCGGGCCGGTACCTGAAGGTGTACGAGGAGATCGTCGCCGTGAAGGAGGCCTGCGGGACGTCCGCCCGTCTGAAGGTCATCTTCGAGACCGGCGAGCTGTCGACGTACGACAACATCCGCCGCGCGAGCTGGCTCGGCATGCTGGCCGGCGCCGACTTCATCAAGACCTCGACGGGCAAGGTCGCCGTCAACGCCACGCCCGCCAACACCCTCCTCATGCTGGAGGCGGTGCGCGACTTCCGCGCCCAGACCGGCGTCCAGGTCGGCGTGAAGCCGGCCGGCGGCATCCGTACCAGCAAGGACGCGATCAAGTTCCTCGTCCTGGTCAACGAGACCGTCGGCGAGGACTGGCTGGACAACCACTGGTTCCGCTTCGGCGCCTCCTCGCTGCTGAACGATCTGCTGATGCAGCGTCAGAAGCTGGCCACCGGCCGCTACTCCGGCCCCGACTACGTGACGGTGGACTGATCACCATGGCATCCGCATTCGAGTACGCACCGGCGCCCGAGTCCCGCTCGATCGTCGACATCGCCCCCACCTACGGCCTGTTCGTCGACGGAGAGTTCACCGAGGCGGCCGACGGCAAGGTCTTCAAGACGATCTCGCCGAGCACGGAAGAGGTGCTGTCCGAGGTCGCCCAGGCCGGCGAGGCCGACGTCGACCGAGCGGTGAAGGCCGCCCGCA
Organism: Streptomyces sp. NPDC001848; assembly: GCF_042891915.1. Lineage (NCBI taxonomy): Bacteria > Bacillati > Actinomycetota > Actinomycetes > Kitasatosporales > Streptomycetaceae > Streptomyces > Streptomyces sp. NPDC001848. The sequence continues at coordinate 2,352 of NZ_JBIATP010000012.1, forward strand.
AGGCGTTCGAGAAGTGGTCGGCGCTGCCCGGCTCCGAGCGCGCCAAGTACCTGTTCCGCATCGCCCGCATCATCCAGGAGCGCAGCCGCGAGCTGGCCGTCCTGGAGACGCTGGACAACGGCAAGCCCATCAAGGAGACCCGGGACGCCGACCTCCCCTTGGTCGCCGCGCACTTCTTCTACTACGCGGGCTGGGCCGACAAGCTCGACCACGCCGGTTTCGGCCCGAACCCCAAGCCTCTGGGCGTCGCCGGCCAGGTCATCCCCTGGAACTTCCCCCTGCTGATGCTGGCGTGGAAGATCGCCCCGGCGCTCGCCACCGGCAACACGGTCGTCCTGAAGCCGGCGGAGACGACCCCCCTCTCGGCGCTGTTCTTCGCGGACATCTGCCGCCAGGCGGGTCTCCCCAAGGGTGTCGTCAACATCCTTCCGGGCTACGGCGACACAGGGGCCGCCCTCGTCGCGCACCCGGACGTGAACAAGGTCGCCTTCACCGGCTCCACGGCGGTCGGCAAGGAGATCGCCCGGACCGTGGCGGGCACCCGCAAGAAGCTGACCCTCGAACTGGGCGGCAAGGGCGCGAACATCGTCTTCGACGACGCGCCGATCGACCAGGCCGTCGAGGGCATCGTGGGCGGCATCTTCTTCAACCAGGGCCAGGTCTGCTGCGCGGGCTCCCGCCTGCTGGTCCAGGAGTCGATCCACGACGAGCTCCTCGACTCCCTCAAGCGCCGCCTGTCCACGCTCCGCCTGGGCGATCCCCTGGACAAGAACACCGACATCGGCGCGATCAACTCCGCCGAGCAGCTGGCCCGGATCACCGCGCTCGCCGAGCAGGGCGAGGCGGAGGGCGCCGAGCGCTGGTCTCCGGCCTGCGACATCCCGGAGAGCGGCTACTGGTTCGCCCCGACGCTCTTCACGAACGTCACCCAGGCGCACACCATCGCCCGCGACGAGATCTTCGGCCCGGTGCTCTCCGTCCTCACCTTCCGCACCCCGGACGAGGCCGTCGCCAAGGCCAACAACACCCCCTACGGCCTGTCCGCCGGCATCTGGACGGAGAAGGGGTCCAGGATCCTGGCCGTCGCGAACAAGCTGCGCGCCGGTGTCGTCTGGTCCAACACGTTCAACAAGTTCGACCCCACCTCGCCGTTCGGCGGCTACAAGGAGTCGGGCTTCGGCCGCGAGGGCGGCCGCCACGGCCTGGAGGCGTACCTCGATGTCTGACAAGTCCGAAACGATTGAACGGCTTTCCGTCTTCAAGACCTACAAGCTGTACGTCGGCGGGAAGTTCCCGCGTTCCGAGAGCGGCCGGGTGTACGAGGTGACGGACTCGAAGAGCAAGTGGCTGGCGAACGCGCCGCTCTCCTCCCGCAAGGACGCTCGTGACGCGGTGGTCGCCGCCCGCAAGGCGTTCGGGGCCTGGTCGGGTGCGACGGCGTACAACCGCGGCCAGATCCTCTACCGCATCGCCGAGATGCTGGAGGGCCGCAAGGAGCAGTTCGTCCGGGAGGTCGCGGACGCCGAGGGGCTGTCCAAGTCGAAGGCTGCGGCGGTCGTGGACGCGGCGATCGACCGCTGGGTCTGGTACGCGGGCTGGACCGACAAGATCGCCCAGGTGGTGGGCGGCGGCAACCCGGTCGCGGGCCCGTTCTTCAACCTCTCCAGCCCCGAGCCGACGGGCGTGGTGGCCGTCCTCGCGCCCCAGGAGTCGTCCTTCCTCGGGCTGGTCTCCGTGGTGGCTCCGGTGATCGCGACCGGCAACACAGCGGTGGTCGTGGCGTCCGAGAAGGCCCCGCTCCCGGCCCTGTCCCTCGGCGAGGTCCTGGCCACCTCCGACCTGCCGGGCGGGGTGGTCAACGTCCTGTCCGGCCGTACGGCGGAGATCGCCGCGCCGCTGGCCGCGCACCAGGACGTCAACGCGATCGACCTGGCCGGCGCGGACGACGTCCTGGCGAAGGAGCTGGAGATCGCGGCGGCGGACAACCTGAAGCGCGTTCTGCGTCCACAGCCTGTGGATTACTTCGAGACGCCCGGCATCGAGCGCATGACCGCTTTCCTGGAAACGAAGACGGTCTGGCACCCGACGGGGTCGCTGGGCGCGTCCGGTTCGTCGTACTGACGCCGTCCCGGCGGGCCGCCGCCGACTGCCCCTCGCGGGCCGAAGACAAGCCCGTCACAGGCCGGAGAGCCGCGCCTTCCCCTCGTCCGGGGAAGGCGTGGCTCTCCGTATGCTGCCGCCGGTCGGGAAGCGGTCAGCGCAGCGCCCCGACCACCTGGCCGACCACCGGCACACTGCCGAGCGACTCCGCCTCGGCCACCGGCCGGGTCAGGGACCGGGACGACAGCGGCTTGAAGTCGGCGAGTTGGGTGGCGACACCGTTGTCGAGCGGGTCGACTCCCGTGCCCGCGAGCGGGTTGGGCTTCAGGCCCGCGAGCGGCCGGGCCGCGTACCGCACGGGCCCGGTGACGTACCCCACGGTCCCCGTCAGCGCCGAAACCCCCGCCTGCGGGTCGACCTTGCCCAGCGACGTGGGCCGGGTCCGCATCACGTCGGCCGGCGGGGCGCTGTCCGCCGCCGACGCCGAGGCGGCGCCCGCCCCCAGGGCGACGCCCGCGGTCGCGAGAGCGACGAACGCGCGCTGGGCGGTGGGGGACTTGGGGGACGCGTGTCGTGCCATGGCTGCTGCCACCTTCTTGCTGCGAAACGTGAGGATGTCGCCACGCAGCGTAGTTGAGGTGTGATGTGCGCTCCAAACGTCGACCCGCGGGGCCCGCAGGGTGAACGGAATGCGTCACACTGGTGTCTCGTGAGTCCTCATCCCCCGGCCCGCGCCCGCGTCGTGCTGCTGTGCGGCCCCTCCGGCTCCGGCAAGTCCCTCGTCGCCACCCGCTCCGGCCTGCCCGTGCTGCGGCTCGACGACTTCTACAAGGAGGGTGACGACCCCACCCTGCCACTGGTGGAGGGCAGCTCGGACATCGACTGGGACCATCCGCAGTCGTGGGACGCGGATGTCGCGGTCGCGGCCATCGCCGAACTGTGTGTCACAGGCCGTACGACGGTGCCGGTGTACGACATCGCCCTGAGTGCGCGTACGGGCGAGGAGACGCTGGACATCGACCGTGCGCCGGCGTTCGTCGCGGAGGGCGTCTTCGCCGCCGAGATCATAGAGCGCTGCCGGGAGCTCGGGGTGATGGCGGACGCGCTGTGCCTGACCCGTGGGCCCCTCACCACGTTCCGCCGCCGCTTCCTGCGCGACCTGAGGGAAGGTCGCAAGTCGGTGCCGTTCCTGCTGCGCCGCGGCTGGCGGCTGATGCGCGCCGAGCGGTCGATCGTTGCCCGGCAGACGGCGCTCGGCGCGTACGCCTGCGACCGGGAGGAGGCACTGGACCGGTTGGCCGCGGCGGCGGGACCGCGGGCGTCGGTGGGTACGGCGGCGTAGCCAGTAGGGCGCGTACAACAGGCGCGTACAACAAGAGCGGGACTGGATGGACCCCCCGGCCCTCCAGTCCCGCTCTCTTGTGCTCCCCCGTGATCCCCCGTTTTCCCCTTGTCCCCCGTGCTTCCCTCCCCGGTACCGCTCCCCCGTTTCCCCCGGTACTCCCCCGTGTCCCCCCGTCCTTCAGGCGACGAGCTCGCCGAAGGACTCCTCCTGGTCACGGCCGAAGCTGAGGACCTCGTCCTCGCGCAGCCGGCGGAGCGACCGCCAGATGCTGGACTTCACCGTGCCCACACTGATGTCGAGGATCTCCGCGATCTCCGGGTCCGTGCGGCCCTCGTAGTAGCGCAGGACCAGCATGGTGCGCTGGAGTTCCGGCAGCCGGGCGAGCGCCTGCCACAGGACGGCGCGCAGCTCCGTACCGCGCATCGCGTCCGTGTCACCGGGCGTCTCCGGCAGCTCCTCGGTCGGGTATTCGTTCAGTTTTCGGCGGCGCCACGCGCTGATGTGCAGGTTGGTCATCGTGCGCCGCAGGTAGCCCCCGACGGCGGCCTTGTCGCTGATCCGGTCCCACGCCCGGTAGGTCGAGAACAGCGCGCTCTGCAGCAGGTCCTCGGCCTCGAAACGGTCACCGGTCAGGTGGTAGGCGGTGGCGTACAGGGAGGCGCGGCGCTCCTCGACGTAGGCGGTGAACTCCGCCTCCGTCGCCGAACGACGCTCCCCCGAGTCCTCCCCGTACGCGGCTCCCCCGTGCGTTTCCCCCGTGTGAGCGTCGACCACCGTCATGAACGCGGTGTGCTGACGCCCGGTGCCGCGAGCGCAGCCCCGTCCTCCCCCACGCTCGAACACGCTCGCGCGGGAGGGACCGCCATCTGCACCGGACTTCTCGGAACCGCGGGTCACGTCGTGCAGACGCGTGACCACTGCACTGGTGCTTGTGCCCTGCAGCGTGTTCATCTCGCGCCCCCCGTCGTGGAGTCCCGGTCGTCGGCTCGTTTCCTTGCCTGTGCCGAAAAGCTTGCCCGGGGCAGTTCATGGCCGTGTCCGTCGACTGTCACAGAGCTGTCACAGGGGTCGTCCGCAGCCGTGTCACAGCCCGCTCACACAGAGGAGCGGTACGGCTGCGCAGGCGTTGCGGGCAGTGGCGTCCTGCCGTGCGGGAGGGGCCGGAGCAGCCCGACAGTCGAAAGACGGCCACGGCATGGGCCAGAATGACCCCCGTGCCTTCCCTGTTGCTGATCGAGGACGACGACGCCATCCGAACGGCCCTGGAGCTCTCTCTGACGCGCCAGGGACACCGTGTGGCCACCGCTGCCACCGGCGAGGACGGTCTGAAGCTGCTGCGCGAGCAGCGGCCGGACCTGATCGTGCTGGACGTGATGCTGCCCGGCATCGACGGGTTCGAGGTGTGCCGTCGCATCCGGCGCACCGACCAGCTGCCGATCATCCTGCTGACCGCGCGCAGTGACGACATCGACGTCGTGGTCGGGCTGGAGTCCGGCGCCGACGACTACGTCGTCAAGCCCGTGCAGGGGCGGGTGCTGGACGCCCGGATCCGGGCCGTGCTGCGCCGCGGGGAGCGCGAGGCCAGCGACTCGGCTGCCTTCGGCAACCTCGTCATCGACCGGGCCGCGATGACCGTCACCAAGAACGGCCAGGACCTGCAGCTGACCCCGACCGAGCTGCGGCTGCTCCTGGAGCTGAGCCGGCGGCCCGGGCAGGCGCTGTCCCGGCAGCAGTTGCTGCGGCTGGTGTGGGAGCACGACTACCTGGGCGACTCCCGGCTGGTCGACGCGTGTGTGCAGCGGCTGCGGGCCAAGGTGGAGGACGTGCCGTCCTCACCCACGCTCATTCGTACGGTCCGTGGTGTCGGTTACCGGCTGGACGCCCCTCAGTGACCGATTCGCCAGGGGGAATCCGCGGCTGGGCCGCGGCTCGCCGGACCGTACTGTCCCGTCTGCGCTTCACGAGTCTGCGTCTGCGCCTGGTCGTGGTGTTCGGGCTGGTCGCGCTGACCGCCGCCGTGTCGGCGTCCGGCATCGCGTACTGGCTGAACCGTGAGGCCGTGCTCACCCGCACCCAGGACGCGGTGCTGCGCGACTTCCAGCAGGAGATGCAGAACCACGCGAGTTCGCTTCCGCTGCATCCGACGCAGGACGAGCTGCAGCACACCGCCGGGCAGATGGCGAACAGCAGTCAGCGTTTCAGCGTGCTGCTGGTCGCGCGGGACGAGCGCGGGAAGACGATCGTCGGCAACTCCGACCTGGACTCCTTCACGCTCGACGACGTGCCGAGGTCGCTGCGGAAGGCCGTCGACAAGCAGCAGAAGGTGTCGTCCACCAACAGGTACGCCCACCACCTGTACTGGCAGCGGATCGTGGAGGGCGGCAAGCCGTACCTGGTGGGCGGTGCCCAGGTGATCGGCGGGGGGACGACCGGCTACATGCTCAAGTCCCTGGAGCCGGAGGCCAAGGACCTGGACTCGCTCGCCTGGTCGCTCGGTATCGCCACCGGTCTCGCGCTGATCGGCTCGGCGCTGCTCGCGCAGGCCGCCGCCACCACCGTGCTGAAGCCGGTGCACCGCCTCGGCGTCGCGGCCCGGCGCCTGGGCGAGGGCAAGCTGGACACCCGGCTGCGGGTGTCCGGCACGGACGAGCTGGCCGAGCTGTCACGGACGTTCAACCGCGCCGCCGAGTCCCTGGAGAAGACGGTCGCGGACATGAGCGCCCGGGAGGAGGCCTCTCGCCGCTTCGTCGCCGACATGTCCCACGAGCTGCGGACGCCGCTCACGGCGATCACGGCGGTCACGGAGGTGCTGGAGGAGGAGCTGGACGCGGAGACCGGCAGCGTGGACCCGATGATCGAGCCGGCCGTCCGGCTGGTGGTCAGCGAGACGCGGCGGCTGGGCGACCTCGTCGAGAACCTGATGGAGGTCACTCGCTTCGACGCGGGCACGGCCCGGCTGGTCCTGGACGACGTGGACATCGCCGACCAGATCACCGCGTGCATCGACGCCCGCGCCTGGCTGGACGCCGTCGAGCTCGATGCCGAGCGCGGCATCATGGCCCGCCTGGACCCGCGCCGCCTCGATGTGATCCTGGCGAACCTGATCGGCAACGCGCTCAAGCACGGCGGTTCGCCGGTACGGGTGTCGGTGCGTGAGGAGGGCGAGGAGTTGGTCATCCGGGTGCGGGACCACGGTCCCGGCATCCCCGAGGACGTCCTGCCGCACGTCTTCGACCGCTTCTACAAGGCGAGCGCCTCGCGCCCGCGTTCCGAGGGCAGCGGTCTCGGTCTGTCCATCGCGCAGGAGAACGCGCACATCCACGGCGGCAGCATCAGCGCCGCCAACTCCCCGGAGGGCGGGGCGGTGTTCACGCTGCGCCTGCCGCGCGACGCGTCGCCGTTGGTCGAGCAGGAGACGCGGAACGGGAACGGCACCGAGGAGAAGGCGCGATGAGGGCACGGGGCGGACGCCTGACGGCGATATGGGGCGGGCGCCCGGTGCTGCCGCGGCGCGGGCGCCGCGTGGCCGTACGGCGGGGACGCCCGGCGGCGTCGGACGGCGAGCGCGCCGGGGGTTCACGGGGCCCCCACGCGGCGGTGCTCCGGGGCGAACGGCCGGCGGTGGGCGGCACACGCCCGGTTGCCGGGCGCCGTGCACGCCCCTGGCTCGCCGTGCCGTTGCTCGCCGCGCTGCTGGCGGGGTGCGGGATCCGGGCCACCCAGGTGCCGACGGACTTCGGACCGGCGCCGTCCCGGATGCCGTGCGCGCTGTCCGGTGCGGACCTGGCCACGCAGGCGGCCCGGGGTGTTCCCGTCCAGGTCTTCCTGCTGTGCGCCTCGCAGCTGGTGACTGTGGACCGTTCCGTGCGCATCCCGGACGGAACGGCCGAGCGGCAGCGCCGGGTGCTGGTGGCGCAGGGGCTGCTCGACCAGCTCGCCACGACGCCGTCGCCCGCGGAGAAGCAGACCGGCTACACGACGGACGTGGCCGGCGGCATCACGGTGAGCGGCCCGCGTGGCAGGGACCCGGAGGACACGTTCCGGCTCAGCAGCCGGCTGCAGGACCTCACCTCCTCCGCGCTCGCGCAGATCGTCTGCACGTTCGCCGACTCGGAGGCGACCGCCGCCGACGACGGGACGGTCGTCCTCGGCGGACCGGACGACCGGCCGCTGCGCCGCTACCGGTGCACGCCTTCGGTGCGCTCGCACCCGGGGGCGGTGGCGCCGCCGTCGACCGAGGTCACCGGCGAGTGATCGGTGGGGGACGCCCCTGAGGTGAGCGAGCCTGTCACAAGGGGGAACCGATCGTGCCGGGTCCGGCGTCTAGGGGGGCGTGCAGCGTCAAGGCTCAATCGGCGGCAGCGCCGCGATCCGCGTCCGTGTGGCAGGGGGTGTCCTCCTCGTCGCACACCTCGCGCTCGTCGCCTGGATCACGCTGCGCCCGCTGGACGTTCCCTGGGTGAGGCCCGCCAACCTGCATCCGCTCGCCGGCATCAGAGCCGATCTGGCGCTGGGCTGGCCGGAGGCCGCCCGCCGCATCGGCAAGGGGCTCGCGCTGCTCGCACCTCTGGGGGTGCTGCTGCCCGTGGTGGGCGGACGGCTCGCCGTCTCCCCGCTCGCCTCGCTGGCGCGTACGGTCGCCGCGGGCACCCTGATCTCTCTGGGCATCGAGCTGCTGCAGACGGGGGTGCCCGGACAGGTCGTGGACATCGACGCGCTCCTGCTCAACACGGTCGGGGTGGCGCTGGCGCACGTCCTGGTCGTGCCCGTGGCACGGTTCCGGCTGCGTCGGCGGGTGGAGTCCCAGGGGCGGGACGCCCATCCCTGGGAGGAGCCCGCTCAGGGTCGGACCCCGACGATTCCCAGGGTGGGAATAGCTCCGTAGAGTGACGCTTCGTCCGCTTCGCCCCCGTAGCGTGGAACACGTCGAAAGCGCCGAGGAGTTCGGCGTCGGCCCCCGGGCTTCCGGCAGCCGCCGGAGCGGGGTTCCACCACGGTTCGCGAAGGAGCCACCATGACCGCCCTGGCCCGCCCCACCCACGGACGGATGATCGGCGGAGTGTGCGCAGCGCTGGCACGGCGCTTCGGCACCTCCGCGACCACGATGCGCGTGATCTTCCTGCTGTCCTGCCTGCTCCCGGGCCCGCAGTTCCTGCTGTACATAGCCCTGTGGATCCTGTTCCCCTCGGAGGAGAAGGCGGCGGCCGGCACGGCCTGGTGACCCTGGGGGTCGCAGGCACGCCGATGGGCGCCCCGAGGGGGGCGCCCATCGTGGTCGTGGGGGCGGCTTCGCTCAGCCCAGCGGGACGCCGTTCACCGGCAGGCCGTGCGTGGGCAGCCCCTGCACCGGCAGCCCGCCGAGCAGCCCGGTGACGGGCGCGACGGGGCCGTTGCGCAGGGCCTTCTCGGCGGCGGGCTGGGCGGCGGCCACCACGGTGCCGAGCGCGTTCTGCCCCTGGCCGAGCGCCTGGTCCGCGCCGGGCAGCGTCTTGGCGACGTTGCCCGTCGGCAGCGCCTGGGTGACGGAGTCCAGTGCGGCGGCGTCCGGCACGGCGGGGGCCGCGCTCGCGACACCCGCGCCCGCGGCGGCGAAGGCGGCGCCGAGGGCGGCGACACCGAGGGTCCTGGCAGCAGACTGCTTCATGTTGAACGCGTCCTTGGGTCCGATGGCGGAGATCTGAGCGGTCCAAAACCGTAAACACGCGCCGACGGACTCCGCAAACATACGAATACGGCCGGACGATGATCGCCCGGCCGTCTCGAAAAAGCCCTCCGTCACCCTTCCGGCGTGCCGGAACCCCTGGTGGAGGCGGTCTGCTGGAACAGCCATTCGGACTTCAACTCGGCGTATCCCGGCTTGATGACGTCATTGATCATCGCCAGTCGTTCATCGAAAGGAATGAATGCTGACTTCATAGCATTGACGGAGAACCACTGAAGGTCGTCGAGCGTGTAACCGAATGCCTCGACCAGGTGGTCGAATTCCCGGCTCATGCTCGTCCCCGACATCAGACGGTTGTCCGTGTTCACCGTGGCACGGAAGTGCAGCCGCCGCAGCAGGCCGATGGGGTGGTCGGTGTACGAGTCGGCGGCGCCGGTCTGGAGGTTGGAGCTCGGGCACAGTTCCAGCGGGATGCGCTTGTCGCGGACGTAGGAGGCGAGGCGCCCGAGCTTGACCGTGCCGTCCTGAAGGACCTGGATGTCGTCGATGATGCGCACGCCGTGCCCGAGCCGGTCGGCGCCGCACCACTGCAGGGCCTGCCAGATGGACGGCAGCCCGAAGGCCTCCCCGGCGTGGATGGTGAAGTGGTTGTTCTCCCGCTTGAGGTACTCGAAGGCGTCGAGGTGCCGGGTGGGCGGGTAACCCGCCTCGGCTCCGGCGATGTCGAAGCCGACGACGCCCAGGTCCCGGTACCGGTTGGCGAGTTCGGCGATCTCCAGGGCGCGGGCGGCGTGCCGCATGGCGGTGAGCAGGGCGCCGACACGGATGCGGTGGCCGGCCGCCTTCGCCCGCCGCTCGCCCAGCCGGAAGCCCTCGTTGACCGCCTCGACGACCTCCTCCAGGCTGAGCCCGCCCTCCAGGTGCTGCTCGGGCGCGTACCGCACCTCGGCGTAGACGACCCCGTCCTCGGCGAGGTCCTCGGCACACTCGGCGGCCACGCGCACCAGCGCCTCGCGGGTCTGCATCACGCCGACGGTGTGGGAGAAGGTCTCCAGGTACCGCTCCAGGGAACCGGAGTCGGCGGCCTCGCGGAACCAGACGCCGAGCTTGTCGGGGTCGGTCTCGGGGAGGTGGGAGTACCCGGTCTCGCGGGCGAGGTCGACGATGGTGCCGGGGCGCAGACCGCCGTCGAGGTGGTCGTGGAGCAGGACCTTGGGAGCCCGGCGGATCTGGTCCCAGCTCGGGGTGTTCTGGTGCTGGCTCGTCATTGCCGCACCATACGTCCTACGCGCGTAGAGCGCGGGGTGCGGCGAAGCGTCGATACCCAAAGGTGATCCACCGGCCAGGTTTCGTACACCGTCGCTTCTGACACTGTTCTGTCATGGCACATCAAGCGACGCCGGTTCGCAGGGCCCGGCTGGGGAGGGCGCTCGGCCCGGAACCGACGGCGGTGAGCGGCGCGGTTCTGCTGCTCCCCGGTGGTGACGAGGTGTCCTCCCGAAGACCGCTCCCTGTGATGGCCACCGCCTCGGTCCGCGGGCTCGGCCGCCGGCTGACCCGGGCCGGGCACGGCGAGGGCCTGGTCACGCATGTGGTGCACTACCGCTACCGCGGCTGGAACGGCAGCGAGGCACATCTGGCCCAGGACGCCGACTGGGCGGCCGAGGAGGTCGTCCGCCGCTACGGTGACGTGCCGGTCTGTCTGGTCGGCGTGGGCATGGGCGGCCGGGCGGCGCTGCACGCGGCCGGGCACACGGCCGTCAACTCGGTCGTGGCGCTGGCCCCTTGGCTGCCCGAGGAGGACGTCGCGGCGCCACCCGAACCGGTGAAGCAGCTCGCCGGACGCCGGGTGCTGATCGTGCACGGCACGAACGACGAACGCACGGACCCGGAGCTGTCGTTCCGCCTGGCGGCGCGGGCCAAGAAGACCAACCGGGACATCTGCCGTTTCGAAGTCCACTCCGACGGCCATGGGTTGCACCAGTACCGCTCGGAAGTCCACGCACTGGCCGAGGACTTCGTGATGGGGACCCTGTTCGGACGGGCGTTCTCCCGCCCGGTCCAGGACGCGCTGGCGGCTCCGCCGCCGCTGGGGTTGCGGATGCCGTTGGCCGCCGGCTTCGGGCGGTCGTTGCGACGGTAGCGCCGGTGGGGGCGGGGCGCGGTCAGTCGGGCAGAAGCCGCCCCCTCCTCGACAGCAGGAACTTCTTGAAGGCCGCCACCGGTGGCGTGTCCACGTGCCCCGCGAGCCACGCCACGCCGATCTCCCGCACCGCCCGCGGCGCGGTGACCGTGAGCTCCACGACCCCGGGCCGCGGCACGGCCGGCGGTGGCAGCAGAGCCACCCCCAGTCCCGCCGTGACCAGGCCGCGCAGTGTCTCCGCCTCCTCGCCCTCGAAGGCGATCCGCGGCTTGAACCCCGCCTCGCGGCACAGGTCGTCGGTGATGCGCCGCATCCCGTATCCGGGCTCCAGGGTCACGAACGTCTCGTCGGCCGCTTCCGCGAGCCGCACGCGCCGTCGGCCGGCGAGCCGGTGGTCGGCGGGCACCACCAGCCGCAACTTCTGCTCGTCGAGCCGCCGGGCGACCAGATCGGGCGCGTCCGGCACCGGAGAGGTCAGGCACAGGTCCAGCTCCCCCGCCCGCAGCCGCTCCAGCATCGCCTCGCCGTAGTTCTGGACGAGGCTGAAGCGGACGCGCGGATGGTCGGCGCGGAACGCGTGGATCAGCCCGGGCACGGTCTCGGCGCCCATCGTGTGCAGAAAGCCGAAGGCGACCTTGCCGGCGGCCGGGTCGGCGTCCGCGCGCACCTCCTCCGCCGCCCGTTCGATCTCCGCGAGGGCCCGCTCGACGGAGGCGAGGAACGTGCGCCCCGCCGGGGTGAGGGCGACCGTGCGGCCGCGCCGGGCGAACAGCTGCACTCCCAGGTCCTCTTCGAGCCGGACCAGGGCGCGGGACAGGGTGGACTGCGGGACCTGCATCTCCTGCGCGGCGCGCGTCACGTGCTCGGTGCGGGCGACGCCGGCGAAGTACGCAAGGCGCGGCGCGAGCAGCGTGACGATGTCTTCTGTGTCACTTGTGTCACTGAACGATGACAGGCGAGCGGCTGACCTCTGCTGATGCACCATGGGAACGATTATGGCGTTTCTGTGCATTGGACGGATCAACGGTGGTGTCCGTACGTTCGAGGCATGCCTGCTGCCGATACCGGGGCGTCCACCACCGTGGGCGCCGATGCCGTCACCGTCCCCGCCCAAGACTCCCGGATGACCCCGGGTGGCCCCGGCTACCGCCGGATGAGCCTCGCGCTCTTCCTGGCCGGCGTGGCCACCTTCGCACTCCTCTACTCCACGCAGGCCCTCCTGCCGCTCGTCTCCCGTGACTTCGCAGTGAGCGCGAGCGCGGCGAGCTGGACGGTGTCCGGCGCGACCGGCGCGCTGGCGCTGTTCGTGCTCCCCATGAGCGCCCTGTCGGAACGCTTCGGACGGCGCACGCTGATGACGGCGTCGCTGGCCGTGGCGGTGACCGTCGGACTGCTCGTCCCCTTCGCTCCGTCGCTCGGCTGGCTGATCGTGCTGCGGGCGGTGCAGGGCGCGGCGCTGGCCGGGCTGCCCGCGTCGGCGCAGGCGTATCTGGCGGAGGAGGTCCGGCCCAAGGCCCTGGTCACGGCGATCGGTCTGTTCGTGGCCGGGAACAGCGTCGGCGGGATGAGCGGCCGGATCATCACCGGCTGGGTCGCGCAGGAGTGGGGCTGGCGGGTGGCCGTGGGCACGGTCGGGGTGATCGCGGTCGCCTGCGCGGTGGCGTTCCGTCTGCTGTTGCCGGCGCCGAAGCACTTCACGGCGGGCTCGTTGCGCCCGCGCGTGCTGGCCCGCACGGTCCGCGACCACCTCGCCAACCCGCTGCTGCGCCGGCTGTACGCGATCGGCGCGCTGTTCATGATGGTGTTCGGCGGCGTGTACACGGTGATCGGCTACCGCCTGACGGAGGCGCCGTTCGGGCTGCCGCAGGGCATCATCGGCTCGATCTTCCTGGTGTACCTGGTGGGCACGGTGTCGGCGTCGACGGCGGGCCGGCTGGTGGGCCGACTGGGCCGTCGCGGGGCGCTGTACCTGGCGGGCGGCACGACCACGGCGGGCCTGCTGCTCTCCCTGGCCCCCACGCTGCCGCTGGTCCTGCTGGGCCTGGTCCTGATCACGGCGGGGTTCTTCGCGGGCCACGCGGTGGCGTCGTCGGCGGTCAGTCACACGGCGAAGGAGGGCCGCGCGCAGGCGTCCGCCCTCTACCAGTCGGCGTACTACATCGGGTCCAGCACGGGCAGCACGCTGGGCGCGGTCGCCTTCCACGCCGGGGGCTGGGCCGGAACGGTGGGGATGGGCGTGCTGGCGGTCGCGGGCGTCGTGGTGATCACCCTGTTCGGGTCGCGGGCGGCTCGGGTCGCCGCGCGCCGGGAGCCGGTGCCCGCGCACTGAGCCCGGTCCCGAGGCCGGCGCCCGCCCGCTGAGCCCCACCCGGAAGCCGTCCTGACCTGGTTGTTCACCCGCTCCGGGGGCCATTGTCAGTGGGCTGCTGTAGCTTCCGAAGTGCTGGGGCGCGAAGGTGCGCCACAGGAACGGCCGCAGGGGTGGGTGGACCATGAGCGACGGTACGGCGATGGTGGAGGACCTCGACGTCCGGCTGGAGAAGCACCGGGTCGAGCTGACGGGGTACTGCTACCGCATGCTCGGCTCGTCCTTCGAGGCCGAGGACGCGGTGCAGGACACGATGGTCCGCGCCTGGCGGAGCTACGAGAAGTTCGAGGGCCGCTCCTCCTTGCGTTCGTGGCTGTACCGGATCGCGACGAACGTCTGCCTGGACATGCTGAACGCGGGCCACAAGCGGGCCCGCCCGATGGACCTGACCGAGGCCACGCCGCTGGAGCGGGCCGCCCTGTCCCCGCGCCCGGACCACACCTGGCTGGAGCCGATGCCCGACGCTCGCGTCCTGCCGGCGACCGGGGACCCGGCGGAGGCGGCCGTGGCCAAGGAATCCGTCCGCCTGGCCTTGATGGCGGCCCTGCAGCAGTTGCCGCCCAAGCAGCGGGCGGTGCTCATCCTGCGGGAGGTGCTGGCCTGGAAGGCGAGCGAGGTCGCCGAGCTGCTGGACACCTCGGTCGCGTCGGTCAACAGCGCGTTGCAGCGGGCGCGCGCGACGCTCTCGGAGAAGAGTGGCGAGGGGTCCGAAGCGGCCGTCTCCGATCCCCTCGACGAGGAGCAGAAGAAGCTTCTGGAGCGCTATGTGGCCGCCTTCGAGGGGTACGACATGGCGGCGCTGACGGCTCTGCTGCACGAGGACGCGGTGATGACGATGCCGCCGTTCGACCTGTGGCTGCGCGGCACCTCGGACATCACCGGTTTCATGACCACGCTCGGCGCCGCCTGCGCGGGCTCGCGGCTGGTGCCGGTCGCGGCGAACGGCCTGCCGGGGTTCGCCCAGTACAAGCCGGACCCGGACAAGGGCGGCTTCACGGCCTGGGCGGTGCAGGTGCTGGAGATGTCAGCGGGCCGGATCACCGGGTTCCACTGCTTCCTCGACACTCAGCGGTGGTTCCCGCTGTTCGGGCTGCCCCTCGAACTCGATCGGGAGGCCGACGAGGTCGAGTAGCGCGCGCAGGGCGGGCGCCGGGTCGCGCAGCCGGATGCGGCCCCCGGCCCGGCGGGCGGCGAGCTGGAGGCGGGCCAGTACGTCGACGGTGGCGAGCCGCACGGGTCTGAGGGCGCCGACGTCGCATACGACGACCCCGGTGCCCGTGGCCTTCAGCAGCGCCTGCACGTTGTCGCCGAGCTGCGCCACCTCGTCGGGGGCGACGGGGCCGGTCAGCACGAGTACGGGGGGTGTCTTGGCGTCCACGGAGGGTGGACCGGGCGGACGCCGGCAACTCATCGGCTGGCGGCGGTACCTCTAGCCGCCCGGAAACTCGCTGGTGTCGATGACGAGATCGAAGGGAGCCGGAAGCTTGATGGTCGCGCCGAACTTGGCGGTGCTCAGCGGGCGGTAAACGTCACCCTTCGGTTCTCCGTAGAGCGTGGCGGTGGGGCCTTCGGGAGCCCAGCGGTCGACGAGCAGGTAGAGCGGGATGCCTGCGGCGGCGTAGGCGGCAGGCTTGCTGATGCGGTCGTGCCGGGCGTTGGACTTGGAGGTGACCTCGACGACGAGTTCGGCGAGGGCCGCCGGGATGTGGGTGTCCGTGTCCGTGTCCGCGTCCTCGCGCCTCGGGGCCACGACGAGATCCGGGATGAGCATGTCCAGACGCGACGGCACGGCGATCGCCAAGGTCTGGAAGATCCCCCAGTCCTCGGGGATCACGGAGTAGAGGCGACGCTGGATTCGTTCCGCGATCAGGTTGTGACGGTACGCGGGAGCGGGTGACACGGTGATGATCCCCTCGATGATCTCCACCTTGCTGCCCTCAGGCCACTCCATCTCCTCCCAGAACCGGACGAGGTCGTCCCAGCTCTGCTCGGGGTCCTGGCTGACGGTGAGTGCGCTCATGGCGGTTCTCCCATCGGTGCGTCACCGAGTCCAGCATGCCGAACGGGACCGGCGTGGGTCCACCGATCCCGTTCACCCGAAAGGGAAAACACCTGGTCAGGCGATACGTTCCAGCACCACCGGCGACGCCGTGAAGTCCGCCCCGTGCGCCGCGATGTCGTAGGAACCCTCCACCGCCTCCACCGCGTACGCGAACCGCTCGGGGGTGTCCGTGTGCAGGGTCAGCAGCGGCTGGCCCTCCGTCACCGTGTCGCCCGGCTTGGCGTGCATCTCCACGCCCGCCGCCGCCTGCACCGGGTCCTCCTTGCGGGCACGGCCCGCGCCGAGGCGCCAGGCGGCGACGCCGATGCCGTAGGCGTCGAGGCGGGTCAGGACACCCGAGGACGGGGCCTTGATCACGTGCTGCTCCTTCGACGTGGGCAGCGGCGCGTCCGGGTCGCCGCCCTGGGCCGCGATCATGCGGCGCCAGACGTCCATCGCGGAGCCGTCGGCCAGCGCCCTCGCCGGGTCGGCGTCCTTCACGCCGGCCGCGTCCAGCATCTCGCGGGCCAGGGCGATCGTCAGCTCCACCACGTCAGCCGGGCCGCCACCCGCCAGGACCTCCACCGACTCGCGGACCTCCAGCGCGTTGCCCGCGGTCAGGCCCAGCGGGGTCGACATGTCGGTCAGCAGCGCGATCGTCTTCACGCCGTGGTCCGTGCCGAGGCCCACCATCGTCCGCGCCAGCTCGCGGGCGTCGTCCAGGGTCTTCATGAAGGCGCCCGAGCCGACCTTCACGTCCAGGACCAGCGAGCCCGTGCCCTCCGCGATCTTCTTCGACATGATGGAGGAGGCGATCAGCGGGATGGCCTCCACCGTGCCCGTCACGTCGCGCAGGGCGTAGAGCTTCTTGTCCGCGGGTGCCAGGCCGTCGCCCGCCGCGCAGATCACCGCGCCGACACCGTCCAGGACGGACAGCATCTCCTCGTTCGACAGCAGCGCGCGCCAGCCGGGAATCGACTCCAGTTTGTCCAGGGTGCCGCCGGTGTGGCCGAGGCCGCGGCCCGACAGCTGCGGGACCGCCGCGCCGCAGGCGGCGACCAGCGGGGCGAGCGGCAGCGTGATCTTGTCGCCGACGCCGCCCGTCGAGTGCTTGTCGGCCGTCGGGCGGGACAGCGACGAGAAGTCCATGCGCTCACCCGAGGCGATCATCGCCGCCGTCCAGCGGGCGATCTCGCGGCGGTTCATGCCGTTGAGCAGGATGGCCATCGCGAGCGCGGACATCTGCTCGTCGGCGACCTCGCCCCGCGTGTACGCGTCGATGACCCAGTCGATCTGCTCGTCGCTCAGCTCACCGCGGTCCCGCTTGGTGCGGATGACGGAGATGGCGTCCATGGCCATGGGTTCCTTCCGGAGGTTCGAAGGACCTTCAGGTCCGAAGGAGTACGGCCCCTCCGAGTCTCACAGGTCGACTCGGAGGGGCCGCACGGGAGTTACTTGGTGAGATGGTCCGGGCCGAAGGCCTGGGGCAGCATCTCGGACAGCGGCAGGATCCCCGCCGGGGTCTCCAGGAGCAGGTCCGGGCCGCCGAACTCGTACAGCAACTGACGGCAGCGACCGCACGGGACGAGGATCTCCCCCTCGCCGTCCACGCACGTGAAGTGCGTGAGCCGGCCGCCCCCGGTGTTCTGCAGCTGCGAGACGAGCCCGCACTCGGCGCACAGGCTGAGGCCGTAGGAGGCGTTCTCGACGTTGCAGCCGGTGACGACGCGCCCGTCGTCGACCAGGGCCGCCACGCCGACCGGGTAGCCCGAGTAGGGGGCGTAGGCGCGGGACATCGCCGCGCGCGCCTCCTGTCTGAGGGCCGCCCAGTCGAACGTCGCGGGAGCGGTCACTTGCCCTGTCCCTTCCGGTACGGCAGACCGTCCGCCTTCGGCATCCGCAGGCTCTGCGCGGACAGCGAGAGCACCAGCAGGGTGACGAGGTACGGGGTCGCGGTCACCAGCTGCGCCGGGACCTCGTTCGTACCGGCGTACCAGACGAACACCAGGGCCGCGACGACGGCCGTGATCAGCGCGGGGACGTACCTCTTCTTCCACACGAGGTACGCCGCGCCGAACACCACCAGGATGCCGAGCAGCAGGAGCAGGGCGTGCACGTTGGTGGTGCCGCCGCGCAGGTTCAGGCTGTCGGTGTAGCCGAACAGGCCCGCACCCAGGGCGAGGCCGCCCGGCATCCAGTTGCCGAAGATCATCGCGGCGAGACCGATGTAGCCGCGGCCGGCGGTCTGGCCGTCCAGGTAGACGTTGGAGGCCACGATCGACAGGAACGCGCCGCCCAGGCCCGCGAAGCCGCCGGAGATGATCACGGCGATGTACTTGTACTTGTAGACGTTGACGCCGAGGGACTCCGCCGCGACCGGGTTCTCACCGCAGGAGCGCAGCCGCAGACCGAAGGCCGTGCGCCACAGCACCCACCAGGTGACCGGCACGAGCGCCACCGCGATCACGGTGAGCGGCGACAGGTCGGTGACGAGCCCGCCGATCAGCCCCGCGATGTCGGAGACCAGGAACCAGTGCTTGCTGTTCAGGGTGTCCAGCCAGCTGGACAGGCCGGGGATGTCGAAGGTGCCGAGCGAGTCGATCGGCGGGGACTGCTTGGAGGAGCCCTGCGGGGCGTTCTCGAAGGTGAACTTCGACAGGTAGCGGGTGGTGCCGAGGGCCAGGATGTTGATCGCCACACCGGAGACGATGTGGTTCACGTTGAAGGTGATGGTGGCGATGGCGTGCAGGATCGCACCCAGGGCGCCACCGAGGATGCCGAAGACGACACCGGTCCACGGACCCCACTGGTAGCCGGCCCAGGCGCCGAACCAGGTGCCGAGGATCATCATGCCCTCGAGGCCGATGTTGACGACGCCGGCGCGCTCGGCCCACAGGCCGCCGAGGCCCGCCAGGCCGATCGGCACGGCGAGGCGCAGCGCGGTGGACATCTGTCCGGTCGACGTGATGCCGTCCGCGCCGGTGATCAGGCGGACGATCGAGGTCAGGACCAGGACGCCCGCGATGATCAGCAGGAGTGTGGGGAGCGAGATACGGCGGCTGCCCTTGCGGGGCTGCTGCGCCTTGGGCTTGGCGACGGTCGCGGTGGTCATCGGGCAGCCACCTCCTTCTGGTGCGAGTTGTTGTTGCCGACGGCCTCCGCGGCCAGCTCCGCGCCGACCCGCTTCTGCTGGCGGCGCAGGCCCCACTGGCGTACGGCCTCGTAGGAGATGACGACCGCGAAGACGATCAGGCCCTGCATGATCGTGGCGATCTCCTTCTCGTACGCGACCGGGGTCGCGTAGTCGAGGGCCGGGGACGCCTTGTCGAGGAAGGCGATCAGCAGCGCGGAGAAGGCGATGCCGACCGGGTTGTTGCGACCGAGCAGGGCGATGGTGATGCCGGTGAAGCCGAGGCCGGTAGGGAAGCTCAGGCTGTAGGTGTGGGCGTCGCCGAGCAGCAGCGGCAGGCCCGACAGGCCCGCGACCGCGCCGGAGATCAGCATCGCGGTGAGGACCATCCGCTTGGCGTCGACGCCGGAGGCCGCGGCGGCGGTCTCCGAGGCGCCGGTGGCGCGCAGGTCGAAGCCGAAGCGGGTGCGGTTGAGGACGAGCCAGTACAGGACGCCCGCGACGACGGCGAGGAAGACCAGGCCGTAGATCTCACCGACGTTGGCGCCCAGGTTGATGCCGGGGAACCAGCCGGACTTCTTCATGATGCCGGTCGTCATGTTGTTGCCGACCTGCACGCCCCACACGTTGGACAGGGTGAGGTAGCCGATGAGGCTGGTGGCGATCGCGTTGAGCATGATCGTCGCGACGACCTCGCTGACGCCCCTGGTGGTCTTCAGCACGCCCGCGATACCGGCCCAGAAGGCGCCGGTGAACATGGCGACCAGCATCAGCGCCGGGATCTGCAGGAAGGACGGCAGCGCGAGGTGCGCGCCGACCACCGCGGTCATCATCGCGGCGAGGCGGTACTGGCCGTCGACGCCGATGTTGAACAGGTTCATCCGGAAGCCGACGGCCACCGCGAGCGCCGCGAGGTAGTACATCGACGCCTGGTTGACGATCAGCACCTGGACGTCGGAGTAGCCCGCCTGCTGGAGCATCAGGGCGTACGGCTCGAACGGGTTCTTGCCGGAGGCGATCAGCACGATCGAGGTGAGCAGGATCGCCGAGACGAGTGCGATGACCGGGCCGGCCACCGCGAGGAGCACGCGCTCCTTGTCGAACTTCTTCATCGGGCGTCGTCCTCCGGACCGGCGGCTGCCTCGTCTGTGTCGGTCTCTACGTGTTCCAGGTGTCCGGACGCGGCACCCGTCATGGCCGAGCCCAGCTCCTCCGGAGTGATGGTGGCGGGGTCGGCGTCGGCGACGAGCCGGCCGTTGTAGATCACCCGCAGGGTGTCCGAGAGGCCGATCAGCTCGTCCAGGTCGGCGGAGATCAGCAGCACGGCCAGGCCCTCGCGGCGCGCCTCGCGGATCTGGTCCCAGATCTGCGCCTGCGCGCCGACGTCCACACCGCGGGTGGGGTGGGCGGCGATCAGGAACTTCGGCTTGTGGCTCATCTCGCGGCCGACGATCAGCTTCTGCTGGTTGCCGCCGGACAGGGAGGCCGCGGTGACGTCGATGCCGGGCGTGCGGACGTCGTACTGCTCGACGATCCGCCGGGTGTCCTCCTGGGCGCCCTTGGGGTCGAGCCAGAAGCCCTTGGCGTTGGGACGCTCGGTGACGTGGCCGAGGATGCGGTTCTCCCACAGCGGGGCCTCGAGGAGCAGGCCGTGGCGGTGGCGGTCCTCGGGGATGTAGCCGACGCCCCGCTCGCGGCGCTTGCGGGTGGCCCAGGCGGTGATGTCCTCGCCGAGGAAGGAGATGGTGCCGGAGTCGGCGTGCTTGAGGCCGATCAGCGCGTCGATGAGTTCGGTCTGGCCGTTGCCCTCGACGCCGGCGATGCCCATGACCTCGCCCGCGTGGATGGTGAAGGTGACGTCGTCGAGGACGCGCTTCACGTCACCGCCCGCGGCGAACTCGGTGAGCCCGCCGGCCGCGGGCACGGCCTCCACCCCGAGGGAGGCGCCGCCGGCCGCGTACACGGTGAGGCCCTTGACTTCGATGACGGGCTTGTCCGTCACGGTCGACTCGGCGGTCTCCGGGGTCGGCAGCTCGCTGCCGACCATCATCTCGGCGAGCTGGCGCGGGGTCGTCTCGGAGGGTACGGCGGTGCCGACCGTCGTACCCCGCCTTATGACGGTGATGTCGTCGGCGACCGACAGGACCTCGCCCAGTTTGTGGGAGATGAAGATGACGGACAGGCCCTCGGACTTCAGTTCGCGCAGGTTGTCGAAGAGCGCGTCGACCTCCTGCGGGACCAGCACGGCGGTCGGCTCGTCCAGGATCAGGGTGCGGGCACCGCGGTAGAGAACCTTCAGGATCTCCACGCGCTGGCGGTCGGCGACACCCAGGTCCTCGACCAGGACGTCGGGGCGTACGTTCAGCCCGTACCGGTCGGAGATCTCCTTGATCTTCTTACGGGCGCCGCCGCCGATGCCGTACAGCTTCTCGCTGCCGAGGACCACGTTCTCCAGGACCGTGAGGTTGTCGGCGAGCATGAAGTGCTGGTGGACCATGCCGATGCCGCGCCCGATGGCGTCGGCGGGGCTGGAGAAGCTCACCTGCTCGCCGTCGACGACGATGGTGCCCTCGTCCGGCTTCTGCATGCCGTAGAGGATCTTCATCAGGGTCGACTTGCCGGCGCCGTTCTCGCCGACGAGGGCGTGCACGGTGCCCTTGCGGACCGTGAGGTGGATGTCGTGGTTGGCGACGACACCCGGGAATCGCTTGGTGATCCCCGCCAGCTCGACCGCGGTCGTCGACTGTGCGGTGAGCGGAGGGCTGGTGGACGCGTCGATGGCGCACTCTCCTTGGAAAAGGGGCCGCTCTACGCGCATAGCGCCCCTGCCTTGAATTTGCCCGGACCTGATCGGGCTTGTTTCGGTACCCGATCCGTTCCGGGCATTCTGCCGCGCGAACGGGGCGCGAGTCCGATATCGTTCCCGCACCCCGTTCCAGGACCGTGACACTGCGATTACAGCGTTCTTCCGGTCATGCCTTCGACAGGCCTACGACCACGGTCAGGAGGTCTTGACCTTGATCGTGCCGTCCTTGATGCCCTGCTCGGCCTTCTTCAGCGCGGCCTGCAGGTCGGCGTTGTTCTTGAACACCGGGTTGGAGTCGGCGAGACCGACACCACCGTTGGCCAGGGAGCCGCGGACCTCGCCGGACAGCGGCTTGTTGTCCTTGATGACCGACTTGGCGAGGTCGTACACCGCGCCGGAGACGTTCTTCAGGGCCGAGGTGAGAATGTACTGCTTGTACGAGGCCAGCGCGCTCTGGTTGTACTGGTCGGAGTCGACACCGATGGCCCACACCTTGTGCGTGGCGGCGGCCTTGATGACGCCCTGACCGGACAGGCCGGCCGCGTGGTAGATCACGTCGGCACCGGCGTCGATCTGGCCGTTCGCGGCGTTCTCGCCCTTGTCGGGGCTGGAGAAGCCGCCCTCCTGGGCGGTCTGGGTCAGGAACTGCGTCTCGACCTTGATGTTCGGGTTGACCGACTTGGCGCCCTGGATGTAGCCCGCCTCGAACTTGTGGATGAGCGGGACGTCCACGCCACCGATGAAGCCGATGTGGTTCTTCTTGGTGGTCTTCGCGGCGGCGACACCGGCGAGGTAGGAGGACTCCTCCTCGTGGAAGACCAGGTCGGCGACGTTCTTGGCCTGGATCGTGTTGTCGTCGATGATGCCGAAGGTGATCTTCGGGTACTTGGCGGCGGCCTCCTTGACGGCCGGCGCGTAGGCGAAGCCGACACCGATCACCGGGTTGTAACCGGCCTTGGCCAGCGTCTCCAGACGCTGCACCTTGTCGGCGTCGGACTCGTTGTCCTGCGGCTCGACGTCACGGCCGCCGACGCCGAAGTCCTTCTCGGCCTTCTGGAAACCGGCGTACGCGGCGTCGTTGAAGGACTGGTCGCCCTTGCCGCCGACGTCGTAGGCGAGGCCGATGCCCTTGCTCTTGCCGCTTCCGGCGGACTCGGTGGACGAACTGCCACAGGCGGACACGGTGACGGCGAGGGCTGCGGTGGCAACACCCGCGACGGCGATTCGGGACACCCGGCGCATGGAACGAGACTCCTTCGTGCAAGCGCCCATACCAGGCGCTGGTTCCGCGGCAGCGTAACGCGCGTAGACCGGACGGAAAACCCCTTCTGTCCGGTCCGTTATCGAGATGTGGCCACCGTCTCTTTCGTGGGTTACGGAGAGCGTCGGGGCACTTGCGGGAGGCGAGGGGAAGCGGTGTGTGAGGGGTTGAGGGTGGTGCTGTGCCCTCAGGGAGCGATGGTGTGCCTGTGGGGATTCTTGCGGAGGGGATGGCTGTGGTGCGGGGGGTGACCCGCGGCTGCGCGGAGAGTCGTTCCGGGGGCCGCGCAGACCGATCATCGTCCTTGGAGGGCTTCGCACGGTTCTGGCCCATGGTCATCGGCACCGGGTTGCCATAGGCACGTCTTCCATGCCGGCCCGGCGCCGCCTACGCGCCATGTTGGTGCCGCGCCGCCTACGCGCCATGTTGGTGCCGCGCCGCCTACGCGCCATGTCGGTGCCCGCCGCCGGTGCGCCATGTCGTCGGTGGCGCCCCACGCACGAAACCCACCCCGCGCGGCGGAGTGGGTTTCGTATCGGAGCGCCGGGCAGGCCTTGCACCTGCATCTCCCCGCAGGAAGCGGGGCGTCTTTCCTTGGACCACCAACGCGCGACCTGGCACCGGGAGTTCGGGCGACCAGCTCAAGATCAAGTGTATCAGAGCCTCCGCCCGGCCCGGTCTGTCGCAGCGGACGGGCGCCCTCGGCCCGTACTCCCGGCCGAGGGCGCCCCGTCGTCGGTCGAGGCGAGGGTGTCACTGGGTCTTGACGACGACCTTGCCGTCGATGATGTCCTGCTTGGCCTTGTTCACTGCCGCCATGACGTCCTTCATCGCCTGGTACTTCGGGTTGGAGTCCGCGAAGCCCACCCCGCCCGACTTCAGGTCGCCACGGACCTCGCCGGTCAGGGGCTTGCCGTCGACGACCGACTTGGTCAGGTCGTAGACCGCGCCACCGACGTTCTTCAGGGCCGAGCCGAGGATCCAGTCCTTGTACTTGGCCAACGCGCTCTGCTCGTACTGGTCGGAGTCCACGCCGATCGCCCACACCTTGTGCTCGGCGGCGGCCTGGATCACGCCCTGCCCGGACAGACCGGCCGCGTGGTAGATCACGTCGGCGCCGGCCTCGATCTGGCCGTTCGCCGCGTCCTTGCCCTTGTCGGGGCTGGAGAAGCCGCCCTCCTGGGCGGTCTGGGTCAGGAACTGCGACTCGATCTTGATCTTGGGGTTGACCGACTTGGCGCCCTGGTCGAAGCCCGCCTCGAACTTGTGGATGAGGGGGATGTCCACGCCGCCGATGAAGCCGATGTGGTTCTTCTTGGTCGCCTTCGCCGCCGCGACACCCGCCAGGTACGAGGACTGCTCCTCGTGGAAGACCAGGTCGGCGACGTTGCTCGCCTTGACCGTGTCGTCGTCGATGATGCCGAAGGTGAGCTTCGGGTACTTGGCCGCGACCTCTTTGACGGCGGGTGCGTAGACGAAGCCGACGCCGATGATCGGGTTGTAGCCGGCCTTCGCGAGCTGCTCCAGGCGCTGCACCTTGTCCGCGCTGGACTCGCCGTCCTGCGGCTCGATGTCCCGGCCGCCGATCTTGAAGTCCTTCTCGGCCTTCTGGAAACCGGCGTAGGCGGCGTCGTTGAAGGACTGGTCGCCCTTACCGCCGATGTCGTAGGCCAGGCCGATGCCCTTGCCGGTATAGCCGGAGGAGCTCTTGCCGGAGTCGCTGTTCGCCTCCGTGCTGGACTTGCCGCACCCGGCGGCCGCGAGGGCGACGACCGCGACGGTCACCGCAGCTTGGGAGAACCTGGTTCTCCGAGAGACCCGAGAGATCAGACGCACAGCAAGCACCCTTCATCCCCACGGCACCGTCACCGGTCCGCATGCCCAAAGCGCCGCCACCGCAGCGATTTCGGCGCACAGTAACGCGCGTAGAAGGGGAGGGGAACGGGGTTTCTCGCGGCCGTTATCGATTCGTGCCGCCGCCGGGTTACGGCTGCGCGACAGCCGTTACGGGCGGGTGACGGAAGGGGGCGGACGGGTGCAGAACGGGGCACCACCCCTTCCGGTCACCGGATGCCGACCGCCCGGGCAGCGTCTACCGCCCGAGCAGCGTCTACCGCCCGGGCAGCGCCCTACCGCTCCTGCGCGTCCAGCAGCGCCGCCGCCGTGAACAACTCCACGCCCACCGTGATGGCGTGCTCGTCCGCGTCGAAGTCACCCTGGTGCAGGTCCCGCACCACGCGGTCCCCGGGGCGGCGGACGCCGAGGCGGGCCATGGCGCCGGGCACCTGCTCCAGGTACCAGGAGAAGTCCTCGCCGCCGAGGCTCTGCTCGGTGTCCTCCACGGAGTGGGCACCGCGCCGCGCGGTCATCGCGTCGCGCAGCAGTTCCGTGGCACCGGCCTCGTTGACGACCGGCGGCACTCCGCGGACGTAGTTGATCTCGGGCTTGGCCTTGTACTGGTTGGCGATCTCGTCGACCGCCGCGTGCACCAGGTCCGGCGCCTGCCGCCAGGCGTCGAGGTCCAGACAGCGCACGGTCCCGGAGAGCTCGGCGTGCTGGGGGATCACATTGCAGGCGTGCCCGGACTCGATGCGCCCCCAGGTGACCGAGAGCCCGCTGCGGGCGTCGACGCGGCGCGCGACCAGCCCCGGCACCTCGGCGGCGACGCGCGCGGCGGCCAGCACGAGGTCCGTGGTGAGGTGGGGGCGCGCGGTGTGACCGCCCGGGCCGTCGAGCGCGACTTCGAGCCGGTCGCAGGCGGAGGTGATGGGGCCGTGCCGCAGCCCGATGCGCCCGGCGTCGACCTTGGGGTCGCAGTGCACGGCGATGATCCGCCCGACCCCGTCGAGAACACCGGACTCGATGGCGTCGGCCGCCCCGCCCGGCAGGACCTCCTCGGCGGCCTGGAAGATCAGCCGCACCGGCCGCGGCAGCCGCTCCTCGCGGTGCAGCTCGGCGAGGACGAGCCCGGCGCCGAGGACGACCGTGGTGTGCACGTCGTGGCCGCAGGCGTGGGCGCGGTCCGGCACGGTGGAGCGGTAGGCGCAGTCCGCCTTGGTGTCGGGGATGGGGAGCGCGTCGATGTCCGCACGGAGCGCGAGCATGGGGCGTGCGCCGTCCGGCTCGCCGATGTCACACACGAGTCCGGTCCCGGTGTCGAGGACGCGCGGCGTGAGACCCGCCTGCTCCAGGCGGGCCTTGATCGCGGCGGTCGTACGGAACTCCTGGTGGCCGAGTTCCGGGTGCATGTGCAGGTCGCGACGGAAGGCGACGAGTTCGGCGCGCAGCGCCTCGGACAGCGCGCCGGGAAGCACCGCTTCCCCGGGGTGATCGGCCTCGGACTCTAGGGACATCACTTGGTTCACCCTTTGTAGGGTAGGGCGATCGAACGGCCGGCCTCCCCTCGATCAACAAAACTTCAGCCCGTCAGGGGAAGAAAATCCGGCCGCACGTCGCATGGTCGGCAGTGGAGATGGGTAGACTCGCCCGGCTTTCCGGGCGACGGGATCGCGTCGGACCTCGGGAGCGGGGCCGCGGGGGTGATCGCGGAGGCGTCCCGGCGCCGTGGGAGGCGCCTGGTGATCCCGGGACGGGACCGCTTCCGTGTACGGGCGTCCCGCTGCGAGAACGCTCGGAGGCCTCCGAGCCATTCCCGTACACCACGGATACCACGCACGCCGCCTTCCCGTCGCGGAAGCGTCACCTCTCCTACGACTCCCCCACCCGTGCGCGGCCTCACCTGGCAAGTGGTGAACGCTTGAGAAGCGGACCTTCCGGGCCGCCCGCGCGGGTGGGCCGCCGGCGTGAACGCCGAGGAACCGGACTCGGACTTCATACGGATCACCCGGGCGTCGTACGACGCCGTGGCACCCGGCCGCGCCGACCGCTTCCCCTACGGCCCGGTCCCGCAACCGGCGCGACGGGGCGTGACGGCCACCGTGCGTGACGCTCCGCCCGAGCCGTCGGCGCGTCTATCCGGCTGCCACGTCCTGCTCCGCCGCCGCTTCCGGTCCCCCCGGCGCCGAGGAGACCCGGTCCACGTCCCGTGCCGTCCCCGTCACCCCCGACAGGAAACCCTGCGCCCGGGGTGATGCGTGGTCCGTCAGCCAGGCCGGGTCGATGTCACACACCGCGACGCGGACCTCCGTGCCGACCAGGGCCAGCGGCAGGGTGTGGACGACCGTGGAGGGGAAGCTGAGGATCGTACGGCCGATGGGGCCGCGGCGGGCGATCAGTTCCAGGGGCAGGTCCGGGCGGACCACCTCCAGGCCGGTCTCGACCGCCAGCTTGTGGAGTTTCTCGCTGCTTTCGCGGCGGTGGGCGAAGTAGCGGGTCGCCCCGTGCGCCGCGGCGAGGGACCGCACCGCCTCCAGATAGCGCTCGCCGTCCACCACGCCCGTCTCGACGAGGGAGGTGCCGACCAGGTCGGCGCCCCTGGTCAGACGGGGCGGGCCGAAGCGGGCACGGGTCCAGGCGAAGTCGTTGGACGTGACGGTGACGCCGGCCGGGGCCTCGTCGATCGGCATCGAGGAGAAGACCTCCACCGTGCCCCGGGTGCCCGGTGTCAGCCTGCGGCGCGCCGTCGAGGACACCGGGGCGAACAGCAGGTCCCGGGGGCCCCGTCGGCCACCCTTGCGGTGCCAGCGCACCAGGCGCTCACCACGGGCGAGCTGCGCGACGAACTCCATGGTCGCGGTGCCGTCGTCCACCACCACCAGCTCCCGGGCCCGGGTGATGGTCAGCAGCAGCTGGACGTAGCGGGAGAACGGGTCGCCCATCACCACCCGGTGCGCCCGGCGCAGCAGTGGGGTGAGGCCGCCGATCGTCTGGAAGGGGGCCAGGGCACCGCCCCGCGCCTCCTCCCAGCGGACCTCGTACCCCTCGTCACGGGCCAGTTCCGCCATGCGGCGCAGCTGGCCCCGGGTCATCGGGTCGGTGGGCGACAGCACCACGAGGGTGAGCCCTTCGAGCGCCGTGCGGTCCGCCGCGCCCGCGCCGCCCGCCCTCCCGCCGCCCGCCGCCGTACCGTCCGCGGCCGTACCGTGCGGCCCGCCGCCGCCCGCCGCCGGACGCCCCGCCCCGGATCGACGGCCCCCCTGCGCGGGAATCCCCCGCGGCCGCCGGCGCCCCTGCGCCGGGATCGCCGCCGCGCGCCCGGGCACGGCGCCCCCCGCGGTGCCCAGGGCGTGCGCGTGGGCCCACTCCAGCACGTTCAGGAGCTGTACCGGGCTCTCGACGAAGGCCAGCGTGGAACGGGGGTGGCCGGCGGATCCGGCGCGGGGGCTCATCGGTGTACGACCGTCCCGTAAGGCGCTCAGACCGCCACCGGCTCGCCGGCGGCCGCGGCGATCTCCGCCTCGGCGACGACGCCGGTGACGCGGCGCAGCTTCTTCATCGGGCCGAGCTCGGAGTCGTAGACCTTCTTCACGCCGTCGCCCAGTGCCGCCTCGATGGTGCGGATGTCGCGCACCAGGCGCGTGAGGCCCTGCGGCTCGACGGAGGCCGCCTGGTCGGAGCCCCACATGGCGCGGTCCAGGGTGATGTGGCGCTCGACGAACACCGCGCCGAGGGCGACCGCGGCCAGCGTGGTCTGCAGGCCGGTCTCGTGGCCGGAGTAGCCGATCGGGACGTTCGGGTACTCCTTCTCCAGCGTGTTGATCACACGGAGGTTGAGCTCCTCGGCCTTGGCCGGGTAGGTCGAGGTGGCGTGGCACATGAGGATGTTGTCGCTGCCGAGCACCTCCACCGCGTGGCGGATCTGCCTCGGGGTCGACATGCCCGTGGACAGGATGATCGTGCGGCCGGTCGCGCGCAGGGAGCGCAGCAGCTCGTCGTCGGTGAGGGACGCGGAGGCGACCTTGTGGGCGGGGAGGTCGAACTTCTCCAGGAAGGCGACCGCCTCGGTGTCCCACGGGGACGCGAACCAGTCGATGCCCTTCTCCCTGCAGTACTCGTCGATCTGGCGGTACTCGTCCTCGCCGAACTCCACGCGGTGGCGGTAGTCGATGTAGGTCATCCGGCCCCAAGGGGTGTCGCGCTCGATGTCCCACTGGTCGCGCGGGGTGCAGATCTCAGGGGTGCGCTTCTGGAACTTCACGGCGTCGCAGCCGGCCTCGGCGGCCACGTCGATCAGCTTGAAGGCGTTCTCCAGCTCGCCGTTGTGGTTGATGCCGATCTCGCCGCAGATGTAGACGGGCTTGCCCGGGCCGACCTCGCGGGAACCGAACGTGCGCAGACGGGAGTTGGTGCTCATGGCAGGAACTGTCCTTACTTGTTAAGGGAATCGAGAGAGGGGCCGAGGATCCAGCTGGCGATCTCTCGGATCGCGCCGTCGCCACCGGGGACGGTGGTGACCGCACGGGCGGCGCCGCGTACCACGTCGTGGGCGCTCGCGACCGCCACGGGCCAGCCGACGAGGGCGAGGCACGGGAGGTCGTTGACGTCGTTACCGACGTAGAGCACGCGCTCGGGCGCGATGCCCTGCTCCTCGCACCACTGCTTCAGCGCGAGGTCCTTCCGGTCGATGCCGTGCAGGACCGGGATCTTGAGCTTCCGGGCCCGTGCGGCGACGACCGGGTTCACTTCCGTGGAGAGGATCAGCATCTTCAGCCCGCTCTTGCGCAGGGCCGCGATGCCGAGTCCGTCCCCGCGGTGCACGGAGACGAACTCCTTTCCATCGGCGTCGATCAGCACCCGGTCGTCGGTCTGGGTGCCGTCGAAGTCCAGTACGACCGCGTCGACGTCATCCGCGGTGGGCAGCGAACCGATGGGGGTCCCCCCGGCTCGAGCGAAGTCGAGAGCTTGGGGGAGGTCCGCGTCGAAGAGGGGCGCCAGAGCCCGTGCCCGCGCCAGGTCGTGCGGGTCGTCGATCTCCAGGACCCGCGCCGGGTCCGTCCGCACCAGTTCCGTACGGCCGAAGAAGCGGTGCTGGTGCTTGCGGAAGCCGGCCGCGTCCATCGCATAGGCGGCGCCGGTCTCCAGCAGGTCCTGGGGGCGGTCCTGGCGGCGTGGACGGAAGGACTTGTCGTGGTTGACGCCGTAGCCGCCGCCGACGGCCCCGTCGGCCTCCGCGACGGTGCCGGCGGCGAGCTCGTCCTCGGTGTCCCGCCAGATGAAGCCGTGGAAGGGGGCCACGGTCACCGCGGTGTCCGCGCCGTTCTCGACGACCGCGCCCGCCACCCCGTCGATGTCCTCGCGGACGATGAACGGGCTGGTGCACTGCACGAGCAGGACGACGTCGACGGACGCGCCGTGCAGCGCCTCGTGGGTGTCCATGGCGTGCAGGACGGCGGCCTCCGAGGTCGCCGTGTCGCCGGCGATGGCGGCCGGCCGCAGCACGACCTCGGCGCCGGCCTGGCGCGCGGTCGCGGCTATGGCCTGGTCGTCGGTGGACACCACGACGTCCGTCACCAGGCGGGTCGCGAGGCACTCGCGCACCGCGCGCGCCACCAGCGGCACACCGCCGACAGGGGCGAGGTTCTTCGCGGGCACTCCCTTGGAGCCGCCGCGCGCGGGGATCACCGCGAGCACCCGGCGCACCGAAGCACCTCGGCCCGCTTCCGGGTTGGGCATGGGGTCTACTCCTTGGAGAGAGGTCACAGCTCACCCATCCGCCGGATGACGGGCGCCACCCGCTGCACCCCGTGCCGGTACGCTCCCCGTGCCGCGCGGCGGACGATCCGGCGTACGGGTCCGGGCGCCTTGTCGGCGGCGGGCGCGCCCGGCAGCGGGCTGCCGTCCGGGGCGAGGTGGTGGCGGGCGAGGACGCCGGGCAGGTAGCCGGGCGCGGTGACGGGGGTGTAGTAGGGCCTGAGCGGCGGGAGTCCACCGTTGCTCAGCAGCTCGCCGATGCGCTTGCGGGCCTCGTCGAAAGCGGTGGCGTACGAACTTCCCCCGGAGGGGCTGTCCCCGGCCGCGACGCCCTGCCGGGCCACCCACTCCGCATCGGGTACCGGCTCGTGTCCGGCGTCGAGCTGGTCCCAGGAGGCGAGGCAGCCCGAGCCCACGAAGTGGTGGTTGCCGAGCGCCTCCCGGATCCCGAGGTCGGTGAGGACGACGGTGGGGATACGGCGGTGCAGGGATTCGAGGGCGGCCGTCGAGCTGACGGTGACCAGCAGGTCGGTGCGGTCGAGGACCTCGCCCATGTTCCCGTAGACCAGGCGGAAGTTGGCCGGCAGGTCCTGCCGCTGGGCCAGCTTCTGGTAGGGCAGTTCCTCGATGTGGGTGGTGTGCTCGCCCGGCTTGGAACGCAGTTTGAGCAGCACCTCGCGCTCGGGGTGGCGGCGCGCGTGCTGGATGAGCCGGTCCAGCAGGTACGCGCGGTCCTTGCGGGTCTCCGGGACGGAGGGCTGTGCGGCGAAGACGACCGTGTAGGGGTCCTTCTTCTTGTACGGGGCGCCGCCGAGGAAGGGCAGCGCGACCTCGGTCACCGACGAGGCGTCGGCGCCCACCCCCTCGTAGACGGCCCGGAAACGCTCGGCGTCCTGGCGGGAGTTGGCGAGGACCAGGTCCGCGCCGTGCCGCAGCAGCAGGCCGTCGGCGAGCTTCTCGTAGACGACACCGACATAGCCGGTGACCACCACGGGCCGCTCCGGGCGTCCCCGCCAGGCGTGGGCGAGGCCGTGCAGCATCGCCTGGACGCCGCCGCCGACGAGGGCGAGCACGAGGACGTCGTACGTCTCCTGCGTCATCTCGCGCAGGAATTCCACGGCGGTGACCTCGCGGAGGGAGTCGGCGCGGACGCCGACCTCTCCGAGCTGGCGGGCGGTGGGGGTGGCACGGCCCCGCAGGAGGAAGCCGTCGAGCCGGATGTCCGAATCGGCTGTTTTATCGGGTGTTTCCGTCGATTCGGTGGTCTCCGCCAATTCCGTCGGCGAAATACGGGCAGCGGTGAGCGCACCCCATTTCCACCGGGTGTCGGAATCGGCTAGAACGGCGACCCGCAGGCGCCTCGCGGTACTTGCTGGCACATCAAAGACGCTAGGAAGGGATTTCGAGGGGCAGCCGACGCGGAATACAACAAAGGGTTAACAGCACGCCGCCGAACAGCGAATCAGGCCGTGAAACCGCGAGGAAACAGCTGGGTTCACTATTCCGCCACGCGTCGTTCACTCCCCATCAAGCCACCGGTCAAGACGAATGCCGGGCCGCCGCCTAACGTCACGGGCGTGGTCAAGCTCTCCGTCATCGTGCCGTTCTACAACGTGCAGCAATACGCGCCCGACACCCTGAAGAGTCTGCGTGCGAACGCGCGCGACGACTTCGAATTCATTCTCGTCGACGACTGCTCGCGCGACGAGACACCGGAC
Organism: Streptomyces sp. NPDC001848; assembly: GCF_042891915.1. Taxonomy (NCBI): domain Bacteria; kingdom Bacillati; phylum Actinomycetota; class Actinomycetes; order Kitasatosporales; family Streptomycetaceae; genus Streptomyces; species Streptomyces sp. NPDC001848. The sequence continues at coordinate 34,516 of NZ_JBIATP010000012.1, forward strand.
ATCCTCGCGCGTGCGGAGCGCGAGTTGCCAGGCGCGGTTTATGTCCGGCACGAGAAGAACGGAGGGCTGGCGACCGCGCGCAACACCGGGATCGACACGGCGCGCGGCGAGTACCTCACGTTCCTCGACGGGGACGACTGGCTCGAGCCCGGGTACTACCCCAGGCTGGTCGCCGCCATCGAGGAGTTGGGCTGCGACTTCGTGCGCACCGACCACGTCCAGTGCACCGGGCGGACGCGGGCCGTTCACCGGGTGCCGCACGGCCGGCGCGGCGTGGTGGTGAACCCGCGTGACGCGATCCTGCCCGCCGACCGCTCCACCTCCGTCGACTACGCCTACGCGTGGGCGGGTGCCTACCACCGGCGCCTCGTCGACCGTGGTCTGCTGCACTTCACCGACGGCCTGCGCACCGCGGAGGACCGGCCGTGGATCTGGAAGCTGCACCGGGAGGCCGAGTCCTTCGCCGCGGTGAGCCTCATGGGCGTCTACTACCGGCGTGGTGTCGCCTCCTCGCTCACGCAGATCGGGGATGTGCGGCAACTGGACTTCATCCGCGCGTTCGACCAGGTCGTGGCGGAGACCGCCGAGGACCGGGACGCGGCCGTACTGCTCCCCAAGGCCGTGCGCACCTATTGCGCGATCATTTCTCACCATCTGGGATCCATCGAAAGGTTCGAGCCGGCGGTGGCACGGAAACTGAAGTCGATGAGTGCTGTGGCACTGCGGCGCATGCCGCAGGACGTGCTCGACGAGGCCCTGGACTCCATGGACATCGAGCGCGCCTCGCGCCTGCGCAGGCTGCGCCGTCGCCCCGCCCCGGCGGGGGTGGCCGCGTGACGACGCAGATCTTCCTGGCGTCCACGCTGTACGGCACGGCGACCCTGGCCGCTGCCCTGGACAGCGAGTGCTTCACGCCCGCCGACCGGCGCATCCTGCTCGTGTCCAACAACGCGGCGACGCCCGAGACCACGCCCGGCCTGGACGAGATGCCCGGCTTCGAGCGCCTGCGCGACCGCTTCGACGAGGTCCTCTCCTGGAACGAGACCATCCACCCCTTCCACCCGGGCGGCTGGGCCCCGCGTCCGGACGATGTCCCGCTGTGGGAGCGGCACCTGCGGCTCCTGTGGAAGCTCGGCGACGACGACGTCGAACTGGCAGTCGAATCCATCCAGGTCAACCCGGCGCTCGCCGTCTGCCAGATCTTCACCGGCGCGCCCGTCACCGTGTACGCGGACGGTCTGATGAGCTACGGTCCCACCCGCAACAAGATCGACCCGCTGGTGGGCACCCGCGTGGACCGGCTGCTGCACCTGGACCTGGTGCCGGGCCTGAGGCCGCTGCTGCTGACCGAGTTCGGCGTCGAGCCGGAGATCGTGCCGACGGACGCGTTCTCCAAGGTGCTCACGGAACTCGAGGCGACCGGCGCCGCGCTGCCCGCCGTGGAGGCCCCCGCGCTGCTGCTCGGCCAGTACCTCTCGGCGCTCGACATACTCACCGCGGTGGAGGAGGAGAACCTCCACGTGCGGATGCTGAAGGGCGCCGTCGAGCTCGGGCACACCCAGGTCGTGTTCAAGCCGCACCCCTCCGCGCCGGCCCGCTGGTCGCGCGCGCTGGAGAAGGAGGCGGAGAGGCTGGGCGCCGACCTGACGGTGCTCGACACCCCGGTCCTCGCCGAGGTGCTGTACCAGCGCATGCGTCCGACGCTGGTCGTCGGCTGCTTCTCCACCGCGCTGCTCACCGCGTCCGCGTTCTACGGCCTCCCGGTCGCCCGTATCGGCACCGAGACCCTGCTGGAGCGGCTGGCCCCGTACGAGAACAGCAACCGCGTCCCGGTCACGATCGTCGACGCGCTGCTGCCGGAGCTGGCATCCCGCAAGGCGGTCGAGGACCAGCGACGGGGCATGGCGGTCGAGGACCTCGACGCGCTCGTACGGGCCGTGGGCTTCGCGATGCAGCCGAAGATCTACCCGGATCTCAGGGCGGACGCCGAGCGCTATCTCACCGAGCACCTGAGCCCGCACACCTGGCGGTACTTCAAGCGCCGGCGCCTGACCTCGCTGGCGCTGCCCGGCGGGATCCCGGTCCAGCTGGCGTTCATCCCGCGCAACGCCACCGTCCGCCGGGTCGCCCGCCGGGCCCGGGCCCTCAGGCGCGCCTCCCGCGGCTGAGCTCCCGGAGCACACACCGCACCGCTCCCGTCCCCGCCCTCGGGGCTGACGCCGAAGCTTCGGACGGCTCTGTCGAAACCCCGGCTCCGAGAGCCCTGAACAAGACGGCGCAACCCCGCGTGCGGGGCTCTGAGCCGGCTCACAGGAATTGGCCCGCTGTTCACCTCGGCGCCCGTTCGGACGACCACTTCCGGGCAGATGCTGGGCAGTTCCGTGCACCGTTCCCGTCCGCGCAAGGGAGTGCCCCGTCCTCATGGTCACCACAGCAGAAACGGCTCCACCGCCCCGCCGGCTCGATGACGTCCCCGGCTGGTTCCCCGTTCTCGACCAGGTGCTCTTCAACTGGTTCCTCGAACGGCAGGAATCCGCCGGGATGCGCGGCGACCTGCTGGAGGTCGGGGTGTACATGGGCAAGAGCGCGATCTTCCTCGGCCGGCATCTCCGGGACGCCGAGGAGTTCACGGTGTGTGACCTCTTCGGGGGTGACGCACCGGACGACGCCAACAGGGCGGAGTCGTCGAAGTCGTACAGCGCCCTGACCCGGCGGGCCTTCGAGGAGAACTACCTCTCCTTCCACGACACGCTGCCCCGCATCCTGCAGGGCCCCAGCTCGATGGTGCCCGGCGAGGTCCCGCCGCGCTCCTGCCGGTTCGTCCACATCGACGGCTCGCACCTGTACGCGCACGTCCACGGCGACATAGGCGCGGCCCACGACCTGCTGCTGCCCGGAGGAATCGTCGTGCTGGACGACTTCCGCTCGGAGCACACGCCCGGTGTCTCGGTGGCCGCCTGGGAAGCCGTGCTCAACAGGGGCCTGCGCCCGATCTGTCTGAGCACCCAGAAGTTGTACGGGACCTGGGGCGACCCGGAGCCCGTGCAGGAGGAACTGCTGGCGATGGCGGAGGGGCGCGAGGACTGCCACCTGAGCGTCCAGGAGGCCGCCGGGCACCGCATCGTCCGCCTGAAGTCCAAGGGCATGCAGGCACCATCGTTCCCGCCGTCGCGGCACGCGGACGCCACGGAGCCCCGCGCTGCCGCGATTCCCGCACAGCCCACGCAGGTCACGCAGGCCACGCGGCCCGCTCAGCCCGCCGAACCCGCGGCCCCGCCGAAGCGTCCGGTGGCCCCCCGCAGCCACGCCCGGAAGCTCGCCGTGGACCTGCTGCCCCCGGTGGTCACCCGCGCGGTACGCCGGGCCCGCAGGCGCAGGCGTACGGTCTGAGCATCAGGTCGGGTAGCGGGCCTCGATGCCCGCGATCACCAGGGCCAGCCCCTCCTCGAAGTGCTGGTCGTAGTCCTGGAAGAGCTCCGCGCCCGCCGCGGCCGACAGGGGGAAGTCGGCCATCCGGCGGGCGCGTTCCTCGATGTCGTAGCCCTCGCGGTGTTCGTCGGGCAGAGGGCGCACGCCCTGTTCCTCGGTGACGAAGCCGATGGTGTACGCGTACGCGGTCCGGCCCGCGAGGACCGCCTGGGCGAGGGTGAGACCGGCCGAGGTGAGGACGCGCAGGTTCGCCTCCATCTCACGGGCGTGGTCCGTGCCCGTGAAGCGTGAGCCGCTGTAGACCTTGGCGCCGTCGCGGTAGCCGAGCAGCGCGGCGCGCAGTCCGCGGTTGATTTTGAGCAGCCGCTCCTGCCAGGTGTCGGCGGGGTCGAGGGCGGTGTCGGCGACCATACGGCGGTACATCTCGGTCGCCATCTCGTCGAGCAGCGCCTGCTTGTCCTTGAAGTGCCAGTACAGCGCCGGGGCCTTGACGTCCAGCTCCTTGGCGATGGCCCGCAGGGTCAGCCCCTCCAGGCCGACCTCGTTCAGCAGCCGCAGTGCCGTCTGCGCGACCCGCCTTCGGTCGAGGGGCGCGCGTCGTTCCGTGCTCACACTTGACAGCTTAACAGCGTTAAGGGCAGCCTCGTAAACGACCGAACTTAACGACGTTAAGGAGAGTGGCGATGGATGTCCTGATCGTGGGTGCCGGTCCCACCGGTCTCACTCTCGGCGTGGACCTCGCCCGGCGCGGTGTGGACGCCCTCGTCGTGGAGCGGGCGGAGGTACTGTTCCCCGGGTCGCGCGGCAAGGGACTCCAGCCGCGCACGCTGGAGGTCTTCGACGACCTCGGCGTCCTCGACGCCGTCCGCGCGGCCGGCGGGCCCTATCCGACCCGGATGGTCTGGCAGGACGGCCGGCGGATGGGCGAGCGGCGGATGTTCGACCCGATGGAGGCGGACGAGGGTGCGCCGTACACCGAGCCCTGGATGGTGCCGCAGTGGCGGACGCAGGAGATCCTGCACGAGCGGCTCGTCGAGCTGGGCGGGACGGTGGCCTTCGGGCGCGAGGTCGTGGGTACGGAGCAGGACGCGGAGGGCGTCACCGCGCACCTCGCCGACGGCTCGACGGTGCGCGCCCGGTATGCCGTCGCGGCCGACGGCGGGCGTTCCGCGGTGCGGCGGGCGGTGGGGATCGGGATGACCGGGGAGGCGGTCGAGCCGAACCCGATCCTGGTGGCGGACGTGCGCGTGAGCGGTCTGGACCGGGAGAACTGGCACGTCTTCCCCGGGGACGGCGGTGGTCTCATGCTCTGCCCGCTGGCCGGCACGGAGGAGTTCCAACTGCTCGCCCGGCTCTCCGACGGTACGGCCCCCGACCTGTCCCTCGACGGCATCCGCAAGCTCGTCGCGGCCCGCTCGCACCTCGCCGCCGAGGACGTGACCGAGGTGCGCTGGGCCTCGGAGTTCCGGCCGCGCGCGGCCCTCGCGGACCGGTTCCGCGCCGGCCGGGTGTTCCTGGCCGGGGACGCGGCCCACGTTCACTCACCGGCGGGCGGGCAGGGCCTGAACACCAGCGTGCAGGACGCCTACAACCTGGGCTGGAAACTGGGCGCGGTCCTGCGGGACGGCGCCCACGAGTCACTGCTCGACTCCTACGAGGAGGAGCGGCGCGCCGTCGCCGCGGAGATGCTCGGACTGTCCACCAGCGTCCACCGCGGGGAGACCCGGCGCGGGGAAGCGACGTTCCAACTGGGGCTCGGCTACCCGGACTCGTCCCTCACCGAGGAGACGCGGACGGAGCCGGGGCCGGTCCGCTCGGGCGACCGAGCCCCGGACGGCAGGGTGGCCGGCACTCGCCTCTTCGACGCGTTCCGGGGACCGCACTGGACGCTGCTCGCACTGGGGACCGAGGCGCCCGAGGTGCCTGGTCCGGTACGCGTGGTGCGCGGGCCCGCCCATGGCTCGTACGGGGCGGGGCTGTTGCTCGTGCGGCCCGACGGGTACCTCGGGTGGGCCGGGGACACGGCGGACGGTTTCAGGGAGTACCTCGCCCGTTTCGGCCTGCGGCGCTAGCCACTTGGGCCTCCAGGGCGGGAACCAGGCCGTCGAGCACCGGTAGCGCGGCCGACAGGGTCTCGCGGTCGGCTGCGGGGAGGGCGCGGACAGCCCGGGACAGCGCCGAGGTGCTGGCGCGGTCGTAGCGTGCGAGCAGGTCGAGGGCGCGGGACGAGGGTGTCAGGACGACGGCCCGGGCGTCATGGGGATCGGGGGTCCGTTCGACGAGGTCCGCCGCCGCCATCGCCTTCACCAGGTTGCTCACCGTGGACGGCGCGATCCGCAGCCGGGCCGCCGCCTCGCGCGGCGCGAGCGGGCCTTCGGCGGCCAGGACGCGCAACAACTCGATCTGCGCCTCGGGGAGGTCGGGGAGCCCCTCGACGCTGCGGGTGGCCCGGAACACGGCGCGCCGCAAGGGGCCGAGCAGCCGCCCGAGTTCGAGGGCGACCTCGTCGGGGTCACGGCCGTTGCTGCTGTCCATGGCCTCATTCTGCCGACTCCCCGAGGCTGGTCGTTTTGTCACAAAACTATTTTGTGGCAAAATGAAATGGACGGCCGGATTGACCGCCGGTTGGCAAACAAGGCAAGGAGCACCACCATGAGCACGGCAGCGCCCGAGACCACGGTCCACCACCCCGTCCCCCCGCAGGACCTCTCCGGCATCGTCGGGCACCGCTTCATCTACACGTACGCCAACGGCTGGCAGTACGAGATGTACGTCAAGAACGCGACGACCATCGACTACCGCATCCACAGCGGTCATGTCGGCGGCCGCTGGGTCAAGGACCAGAAGGTGGATCTGGTCCGGCTCACCGAGGGCGTCTACAAGGTGTCCTGGACGGAACCGACCGGCACCTCGGTCGTCGTGGACGTGGTCCCGGCCGAGCGTGTGCTGCACGGCGTGATCTTCTTCCCGGACTGGATCCGCACGCACGGCGAGCGGACCGTGTGCTTCCAGAACGACCACCTGGACGAGATGCGGAAGTACCGGGACGAGGGCCCGACGTACCCCATCTACGTGGTGCCGGAATTCGCCCGGATCACGCTCTTCGAGTACGTCGGCGAGGACGACGAGGACGTGGTGTCGGTGGCGCCGGGCGACCTGCCCGAGGGCTGGTCGGACCGCACCGGCTGACGGGGGGGTACGACACTCCGGCTGCGGTTTTCGGGGAGTGAGACCGTCAGTCGCCGTCGAGGAGGGTGTCGACGGGGAGTTCGAACCGAACGCCGACGGACAGCAGCAGGGTCACAATCCGGCTGCTCCTGAAGCTCTGCGCGTCGGGGTACTTGCCGTCGACCGGGTCGGTGTGGAGGAGCAATGAGCGTGACCGGGGACGTGCGGCTTCCGCCCCCGGTCACCCATACGGATGGACCACCTGGTCAGAAAGCATCCGACGGCACGTACGTGCCCCAGACCTCCCGCAGCGCGTTGCACACCTCGCCCACCGTGGCACGGGCCTTGAGGGCCTCCTTCATCGGGTACAGGACGTTCTCCGTGCCCTCCGCCGCCTTCTTCAGCTCCTTCAGGGCCGCGTCCACCGCCGGCTGGTCGCGCTCCGCGCGGAGCTTGGCCAGGCGTTCGGCCTGCTGGGCCTCGATCGCGGGGTCGACACGCAGCGGCTCGTAGGGCTCCTCCTCATCGAGCTGGAAACGGTTGACGCCGACCACCACCCGCTCGCCGGAGTCGGTCTCCTGGGCGATGCGGTAGGCGTTGCGCTCGATCTCGTTCTTCTGGAAGCCGCGCTCGATCGCCGAGACCGCGCCGCCGAGCTCCTCGACCTTCTGCATCAGCTCCAGCGCCGCCGCCTCGACCTCGTCCGTCATCTTCTCGATGACGTAGGAGCCCGCGAAGGGGTCGACCGTGGCGGTCACGTCGGTCTCGTAGGCCAGCACCTGCTGGGTGCGCAGCGCCAGACGCGCGCTCTTGTCGGTCGGCAGGGCGATCGCCTCGTCGAAGGAGTTGGTGTGCAGCGACTGGGTGCCGCCGAGCACGGCCGCGAGGCCCTGGACGGCGACGCGGACGAGGTTCACCTCGGGCTGCTGGGCCGTCAGCTGCACGCCCGCCGTCTGGGTGTGGAAGCGCAGCATCATGGACTTCGGGTTCTTCGCCCCGAACTCCTCCTTCATCACCCGCGCCCAGATCCGGCGGGCCGCGCGGAACTTGGCGACCTCCTCCAGGATCGTCGTCCGGGCCACGAAGAAGAACGACAGGCGCGGCGCGAAGTCGTCCACGTCCATCCCGGCCGCCACCGCCGTGCGCACGTACTCGATGCCGTCCGCCAGCGTGAACGCGATCTCCTGCGCGGGAGAGGCGCCCGCCTCCGCCATGTGGTAGCCGGAGATCGAGATCGTGTTCCACTTCGGGATCTCGGCCTTGCAGTACTTGAAGATGTCCGCGATCAGACGCAGGGACGGCTTCGGCGGGAAGATGTACGTGCCGCGGGCGATGTACTCCTTCAGGACGTCGTTCTGGATCGTGCCGGTCAGCTGGTCGGCCGACACGCCCTGCTCCTCGGCCACCAGCTGGTACAGGAGCAGCAGCAGCGCGGCCGGGGCGTTGATCGTCATCGAGGTGGACACCTTGTCCAGCGGGATCCCGCCGAACAGCACCCGCATGTCGTCGACCGAGTCGATCGCCACGCCCACCTTGCCGACCTCGCCGTGCGCGATCGGGGCGTCGGAGTCATGGCCCATCTGGGTGGGCAGGTCGAAGGCGACCGACAGGCCCATGGTGCCGTTCGCGATCAGCTGCTTGTAGCGGGCGTTCGACTCGGTCGCGGTGCCGAAGCCCGCGTACTGGCGCATCGTCCACGGACGGCCGGTGTACATCGTGGGATACACGCCGCGGGTGAAGGGGTACGCCCCCGGCTCGCCCAGCTTCTCGGCCGGATCCCAGCCCTCGAGGGCACCCGGCCCGTACACCGGCTCGATGGGCAGTCCGGACTCCGACTCGCGCGCCATGGTGTATGCCTCCGCGTTGCTTCGTTGCTTCGTACTCGGCTTGGTGACCTGGCTTCGTTACTCGCCAGTACAGACGACCCTCGCGACGGACTGTAGCGGCGGCCGTGCGCGCGGTGGAATGCCGCACGCTGGGACCTTGCTCACAACCATGCACCGTAGTTCGCCGGCGGTCACGCGCGGGGAACATCTGAGGAGATGCGTACGGACGAAGGCGTCCGGCGAGACGGCGGGGGGCGGTATGCGTACCAGGGGCGTGGGGAAGTCTCTCGTCGCCGTCGCCGGGGCCGCCGTGCTCCTCACGGCCGCCGGCTGCACGGCGCAGCCGGGGGACGCGGGCGGTGAGGACGGCGGACATCGCCCACCGGTGCACATCGAGATCCCGCGCACCCCGTCCGGCGCCGGACACACCGGGTCCGGGGGCGGCGCGCCGAGCGCCGCCGCACCCGTCCCGAAGGCCTCCCCCGCCGCCCTGTTCCGCCGCGGGGACTCCGGCCGCGGGGTGCGCGAGCTGCAGGCGCGGCTGCGCCAGGTCGACTGGCTGTTCGACGGCCCGACGGGGACGTACGACGACCTGACCGAGAACGCCGTCAGGGGTTACCAGGGCAAGCGCGGCCTGCCCCGAACGGGCGAGGTCGATTCGGCCACCTGGCAGCGGTTGCTGGCCATGACGCACGAGCCCGGTACGTGGGAGCTGTACCTGATGGGCGGGCAGCAGGCGGCGGCCCCTGACCCGCGCTGTCTGTTGGGCCGGGTGCTGTGCATCAGCAAGACGAGCCGCACGTTGCGCTGGATGGTGGACGGACGGACGCTCTCGACGATGGCGGTCCGGTTCGGCACGGAGTACACCCCCACCCGCGAGGGTGTGTTCCACGTCTACTGGAAGTCACGCGACCACGTGTCCACGCTCTACCACTCGCCGATGCCGTACGCGATGTTCTTCAGCGGCGGTCAGGCGGTGCACTACTCCTACGACTTCGCGGCGCGCGGCTACGCCGGGGGCTCCCACGGATGTGTGAACGTACGGGACGAGACGGCGATCGCAGCGCTGTTCGCGCAGGTGCGGGTCGGCGACAAGGTCGTCGTCCACTGGTAGACGACGGAAGAGGGATGTGGGGCGCGGGCGGGACCGGGGGAACGTGTCCCGCCCGCGCCGATGCACGAGCCGTGGGTACGGGGGGAACCCCGGCTCCGTGCGACGGCCGATGACCAGTCGGCTCACTCAGTACTGCGCCAGGGCGGCCGAAAGTGTCACACCTTCGCCGAAGAATTTTTCGGAGATGCGAAACCGCAGGTCAGCGCGGCATCAGCGAACGGCTCAGCGGTTCTCGGCGGAGCCCAGCGCGCTGTACGTGGGGCTCGGGGACGCCGTGCGCGCCGGCACGGGACCGACCAGGCCGCGGGGTGTGGCCGGTGGAGTGACGACGGGCGCTATGTGGCCTTCGCCGTCACCGCCGTTGCCGCCCTGGTCGCCCTCGCCACCGCCGCTGTTCCCGTTGCCGTTCCCGTCACCGCTGCCGTTCCCGTCACGGCCCTTGCCGCTGCCGTCCTGGCCGGAACCCTCGTCGCCGCTGCCCAGGACGCCCTTGCAGTACGCCTTCACCCGGCCGCTGCCGCCCGCCGCGTCCGCCAGGTTGCGCCACCGCTCGGTGCCGAGGGCCTTGCCACCGGCCATGTCACGGCAGGAGGAGCGCACCTCGGTCCACCAGTCACCGGTCCGGCCCGCGGCACGGTTGCCGGCGCCGCCGGGCAGGCCGGTCCCGGTGGCACCGTCGCCCGCCTCGTCGCGCGCGGAGCCGCTCTGCCCGGGCTCACCGGAGGGGGTGCCCGGCCTCGTGGAGGAGAGGCCGCCGGTTCCCGTCGCGCCGGGCGTCGGGGTGACCGACGGCTGAGGGGACGTCAGCGCAGGCGACACGGACGCGGCGGGTGCCGGCTCGTCGTGGAACGGTGTCCGCAGCACTCCGGTTCCGGCCGCCACCGCGACCCCGCCGATCATCCCGGCGGCCACCGTGGCGGCCAGCCCGAAGCGCACCGTGCGCCACCGGCGGGCACGCCGCCCGCCCGCTTCGGGACGGCCGAGACGGACCAGCCCGGCGTCGGCGGACTGAGCCGCGAACTGCGGATGGAGCGCCGTCCCGTGGTCCTGGCGGGCCGCGCGGGCGGCCCGGAACGCGGCCACCGCGGCCTCCTCACCCGGGAGTTCCTCGCCGGCCGGAGAAGGAGCGGCGGCCAGAGCGGTGAGGGCTTCGGCGAGCCGTTCGGCGCGGGCACGCGCGTCGGCGTCGACGGCGGCCGGGGGCTCTCCACGCAGCAGACGCTCCGCCGCGTCCCTGTCCAGCCACCTGTCCTGCTCGTCGGCCATCACATGTCCTTCTGCGTCCGCGAACGCATATGCGTCACACCGGCGGACGACACCGCACGTCTGTGCCCCTCCCGCTGAGGGGGCATGGCGTCGAGCGCGCCGGCCGATTCCGGATCCGTGTCCGGGTTCACACCGAGCAGCTCCGCGAGCCGCTTCAGCCCACGGTGCGCCGCCGTACGAACGGCCCCCGGGCGCTTGCCGAGCGTCTCGGCGGCCGTCTTGGCGTCGAGACCGACGACCACCCGCAGCACCACCGCCTCCGCCTGGTCCTGCGGAAGCTGGGCGATGAGGGAGAGCGTGCGGTCGGTGGCCAGGGCCTCGATGGCCTCACCGGCCGTGTCCGACTCGGCGGGCTTCCCGGTCAGTTCCGTCTCGTCGCCGCCGATCGCGGGGCGGCGGCCGCGCATCCGTATGTGGTCGAGGGCGCGGTTGCGAGCGATACGGGCCGCCCAGCCGCGGAACCGGTCGGCGTCGCCGCTGAACCGCTCCAGGTCACGGGCGATCTGCAGCCACGCCTCGGAGGTGACGTCCTCCGCGTCCGGGTCTCCGACCAGCGTGCGCACATAGCCGAGCAGCCGCGGATGCACCGCGCGATACACGGTACGGAAAGCGGTCTCGTCCCCGTCCTGTGCCGCAAGTACCGCGGCCGTCAGCTCCGCGTCGTCCCCCAGCACCCGAACTGCCCCTCTGTGCGCCTGATCCGGCACCGCTCGCGCGCGCCGGGTTCTCGCCGTCGTGATTGCTCGTCCTGCCTGTGGTCTTCAGGCCGCTCGTGGTCGGCGGCGGTGGCATCACCCGTTATTGCTGATCGTCGCGGTCGGCGCGAAAGGCACGTTACGGCCTGAAACCGCGCTTCGTCCACGCCCGTACAACGTGCAACCAACCCGTGACGCGATGAGGTGTGACAGAAAACGCATCCACGACGCTGTAGAGAGTGACGGGCCGCCGCGCGGCCCGTAGCGCGCGACGGCCGGGGCCTCTCCTGTGGGGGGTGGCGGCCCCGGCCGTTGCCATGGCCGCCGACCGGCCCACCGCTGGGACCACTTACGGCCGCTCCTTCCGGACATGCGCGGGCATCGCGGACTACTCGGCAGCCTTCGCCGACTCGGGGGCGGGCTTGCCCGTGGACGTGCCGGGGGACTTCCGGGCCTTCGCGTTGTCGCCGGGCTTCTTGTCCGCCGCCTTGTCCGCGTTCTTGCCCTTGTCCGCGTTCTTGCCCTTGTCCGCGTTCTTGCCGGTCTTTTGCTGCGCCTTGGCGGTCTTGCCCGCCGCCTTGCCGGCAGCCTTGGCCGACTTACCCTTCTTGTTCGTTTTGTTCGCCTTGTTGGCCTTGTTGGCCTTGTTGGCCTTGTTGGCCTTGTTGGCCTTGTTGGCCTTGTTGGCCTTGTTGGCCTTGTTGGCCTTGTTGGCCTTCTTCGCTTTGCCGGCCTCGTCGACACCCTTGCCCGACTTGCCCGCAGCCTTGCCTTTCGGCCTTTCGCCCGGTTTGTCGGTCGCCGTGCCGGAGGCCGGCGATGCCGTGCCGGTGTCGCTCGGGCCGGGTGTCTCGCCCGCCCCCTCCGTTCCGCCGGTGTGGTCGCGCGGCGCCGGCGAGCCGGGCGCCACCGTCCCGGCGGGTCGGTGCGGGGCGGTGACGTGCGGCAGCTCGCCGATGGCCGCGACGGCGACTCCCCCCAGGGCCGCGCCGCCCAGCAGCACGGCGAGCAGTGTCCGCAGCGAACGTCCCAGCCCGCGCCGGGCGCTCGGACGCCAGTCGTCGCGTCGCCGGGCGCGCGGCGGCCGTGCGCCCTGCCGTGCCTGGTGGGCGGCCCGGAAGGCGGCGACAGCGCGCGCCTCGGCCTCCGGGTCGAGCCGCCCGGGCCGTACGGCGGCACGCAGCGCGTCGGCCGTCACCGTCTCGGGGCAGGGGCGCACCGGCGGGCGACCCGCGCGTCCGGCGCCCTCGCGTCGTTCACCCATCCCCGTGTCCGTCCCTGACCGGCAACCTGGTGGCGCTCATTCCGACTTCCCCAGCGTCCCGTCGCCGTCTTCCGTCACACCCAGGCCGGCGAGTTGGCGTGCGAGGCGCTTCAGGCCCCGGTGGGCGGCGGTGCGGACCGCCCCGGGCCGCTTGCCGAGGACCCGGGCCGCAGCGGGTGCGTCGAGGCCGACGACCACGCGCAGCAGCACCGCTTCCGCCTGGTCGCGGGGCAGCCGGGAGATGAGGTCGAGGGCGCGCTCGGTGGAGAGGGACTCCAGGGCCTGGTCGTGGGTCTCGTGGCGGCCGGGCAGTTCCAGGACGTCGCCTTCGAGAGCCGTCGAGCGGGGGCGGACCCGCTGGCGGCGCAGATGGTCGAGCGCGCGGTGCCGGGCGATGGTGACGGTCCAGCCCCGGAAGCCGGCGCCGTCGCCCCGGAACCGCGCGAGGTCCCGGGCGATCTCCAACCAGGCGTCGGACGCCACGTCCTCCGCGTCCTCGCCGACGAGCCCGCGCAGATAGCCGAGCAGGCCCGGTTGCACGATCCGGTACGCCACCGCGAAGGCGGCCTCGTCTCCCAGCTGCGCGCGTGCGACGGCCGTGCCCAGCTCCCCGTCGTACGCCTGCGCGTGACGGGGTTCCCCTCCCTGGCCCAAGGCAGTCCTCGTTCGTGGCGAGTGGTCTCGCGTCCCCACGCGTACGGCACACCTGTCATGCCGACGCCCCCACGGTCATCAGCGTCGGGGCCCACAGAAATGTCACTGCGCGTCAATCACCGTGATCGGATCGTCATTTTGATGGGCATGGCATCGGATGCGGAGGACCCGGACACCAGGTCCGGTCCATCAGGTCCCGGCGTTGCTCGTCGCGTCCCGGCACAGCAGCCGCAGCGAGCCGTCCCCGTGGTAGCAGCGGCGGGCCTCGTCGATCGGGTCCCACAGGCGGCCGTCGGGTGTGCGCACCCAGTGGTCGCCGCCGGACGACCACCACTCCCCGCCGGTCAGCCGCACCACCACCTCGCCCGCGTACGCCCCGAACTGGCGCAGGACGCTCTCCACGGCGGCGTACGGCGCACCGTGACGACGTATCTCCTCGATCGTCCGGTCCACACGCCACAGGCTCTGCGCCGAGTAGTCGAGGCGCAGCCGGGCGCCCTCCCGCATGGCCGTGACGGCGTCGGCGGCCCAGCGGACGGGCTTGGTGGCGGCGTGGGGCCTGGTCACCTCAGTTGCGTTCACACCCGGAAGAGCGCGCTCCGCCGCCGTGGCGTCACGCCGTCCGGAGGGGGTTCCCGACACCGGCGCAGGACCGCCCCACCGCACCACAGGACGGTCACAGGATCCTTGCAGCGAAGGGGGTTTGCGTGACCGTGCCCCTGCAAGCGGTCACGGCCGGCTACGAGCGGCCCCGTGCGCGCCGGGACACCACGGCCCGCAGCACCCGGCGTCCCTCGGTGGACACGTCGAGGGCCTGGCGCAGTCCGCCCGCGCCGTGGCCGGTGACCAGCTCCAGGACGGCGACCTGGCGCCGCAGTTCGGCGGCGACGAGCGGTGGCATGCCGTCCGTCCGGCCCTCGCGACAGGCCGCGACCGGGGAGTCGTCGTCGGCGGGGTCCAGCAGCCGGTGGATCTGGAGCGCGGCCACCGAGCAGCCGTCGGCCCACCGGCGCAGGGCGTCCGCGGACGGCTCGGCCGGAACCGCCTCGAGCATGCGGCGGGCGAGCTGTGCGGCCTCGGCCTCGAAGGCGCACTCGGGGTCCGCCTCGGGGGCCTGTTCGGCCGCCAGTTCGGCCCGGGCCTTGGCGAGCCGCTGCTCCCACTCCTGCCCCTCGACGAGGCTCCCCCACAACGGCCGCAGGACCTCGTCGTCGCCTCCGAGGAGCGGGACGCACCGGTCCAAACAAGCCAGTCCGCTCGCCGCGAGTGCCCGCTCGTCGGCCTGTGCGATCAGGTCCACCAGGCTCATCAAGCCTCCTCGAAACGCCTCGTCGGGGCGCCTCATCCGTACGGAGCCCGCATCTTCCCTTACTGCGTGCGACGGACCGGGAGTGTCACAGCCGCACTACGCAGAGGGGTCGAGGCGTTCGAGGAGAGCGTTTTCGGCCACCCGGCTCGGGCGTCTCAGCCCAGCCGGCCGGCCAGCGCCTTGAACTGCGTCCAGGACAGCGACGGCGTCCGCGCGTCCCACAGCTTCTGCGCCGTCGCCCGCAGCGGCATCCGGATGCCGGCCGCCACCTGGTCCTGCGTCTGGGCGTTCGGGCGGTCGCCCCAGACGGCGAAGACGCCGCCGAGGATCTGCCCGTCGTACCGGGCGGGCACCGCCGTCGCGCCCCGCAGCACGCGCGGGGTCCACTGCTCGTAGATCCGCTGCCCGGTCGGGTAGACGAAGGTCTGCGGCTGGCCGAGCACGTAGTAGAGGTACTCGTCGTTGTAGTTGATCACCTTGCGGCCCGCGCCCAGGTAGTCGGTGGGCGGCCGGGCACCGAGCTCCTTGCCGGTCCAGTACGCGGTCTGGAGGTCGCCCGCAGGCTGCACGGAGCTCGCCCGGTAGAAGCCGTCGTTCCAGGCGCGCATGGTCCTGCCGTGCCCGCGCATCACGTTCGCGCGGTCGTTCAGCCAGCCGGTCGCGAGGTCCGCGATGGTGGCCTTCGGCCCGAACCGGGCCCGCGCGGCGGCGGCGAGCTGCGGGTAGGAGGCGGCCGGGTTGCGCGCCATCAGCGCCAGGTACTCGTCGCCGCCGAGGTGCCAGTACGCCCCGGGAAACACGCCCGAGAACTCGTTGAGCAGGTCGTCGACGATCTTCGCCGCCGCGGGCTTGGAGATGTCGACCGCCCCGGGCGTCGCGACTCCGGAGGCGTTGCGCAGCTGGATGTCGGGGTGGGCGGCGATCACGGCGCCCAGGTGGCCGGGTGAGTCGATCTCCGGGACCACGGTGATGTGCCGGCTCGCCGCGAGATCGACGATCTTCTTCACGTCGGCCTTGCTGAGGTGCTGCCTGGAGACGATCTCCGGGTGCGAGGAGGACTCGATACGGAAGCCCTGGTCGTCGGAGAAGTGCAGACCCAGTTCGTTGTACTTCAGGTCGCCCAGCTCGCGTATGCGGTCCTCGATCCAGCCGGCCGTGTAGTACTTGCGGGCGATGTCGAGCATGAACCCGCGCCGCGGCTTGGCGGGCGCGTCGTTCACGACCCCCTCGGGCGCGGTGCCGCCGCCGCGCACCTCCTGCTTGAGGGTGCGGGTGCCGTAGAAGACGCCGGCCTCTCCGGGCCCGGTGATCTTCACCCGCCCGTTGCCGACAGTCAGCGTGTACGACTCCTGGTTGCCGCTGCCGGCCAGGCCCAGCTCCACGTCACCGGCCCGGGCGCCGGTCTGCCCGCCGTACGCCACCCCCAGCTCCCCGGCGAGCAGCCGCCCCTCGTCGGCGAGCTGGGGGTTGTCGACGACCACCCGGTGTCCGGAGGCCGGCCGCCAGCCAGGTCCCCGCGCCGCGGTGAACCGGCCGACGGCGGGGATGGTGCGGGGCGGCTGCGACAGGGGGTAGGAGCGGGACGGGACGGAGCGGGCGGAGCCCGTGGACGCCGCCGCCGTCCCCACGGAGGCCCCGGCCCCGTACGGCGAGCCGCCGCCGGAGGGCCACAGCGTCACGGCCGCCGCCACACCACCCGCCACGACGATCGCGGCACTCGCGAGCAGCAACCTGGTGTGCCGCACGTGCGTCTTCCCCTCGGGGACCTGCCTGTCCCCGGTCACCAGGCCACATCCGTTTCGAGACCGGGGCGCGGCCACACCGTGTCCCGCTGCATGCATCCGCGTATCGGTATTCGTCCGACCTTCGACCGCACGTGACTCACCTCCACACGCTGCCCCCTCACCGTTCCTTTCCGAAGCTACGGCCCTCGTCCGACCCACGTGTCCACGAGAGGCCCCGAAACTCTCCCATCCGGGTGAAATCCGGGCAGCGACTGGACGCCGACCCGACCGCCGTCGATAACGTGGCGGCGCATTTCTCCCACGATCCCCTGCCGACCCGCACGTGGCGCGCACGAGCCGTCACGCCAGCCGCCGAGGACCCACGCTGCCCGCGCACCGTCTCCCGCACCTCCCCGGCCACACCGCCCTACCGGCGCAACTCCGCACCGAGGCCACCACGGGCCTGGAGCGGTTCAACCGCGCGCCCGCCGACGACGTCCGGCGCGCCCTGCTCACCTGCTGCCGCAGCCTCCGCTGGGCCCACCGGGTCACCGAGCACCGCCCCTACCCGGACCTGGCCTCCCTGCTCGCCGCGTCCGACGAGGCGACGTACGACCTCACCCCCGGGGACCTCGCCGAGGCCCTGGCCGGGGAGTCCCTCGCCCCGCTCCCCGACGGCACCTACTCCGCCGCCCACACCGCTCTGAGCGCGGCGCACGCGGCATACGAGGCCAAATTCGGACACGTGTTCATCATCTGCCTGGATGAGGTACCGCCGGAGGAGCTGCTGGACCGGCTGCTGGCGGGCATCCGATCACGATTGGCAAACGATCCGGAGGAGGAACGGGTCCTGGCGACGGAGGAACTGCGCCGCCTGGCGAGGGGAAGGCTGACCCGCCTGGTGCGGAACCTCACTCAGCGGCCTGTGGTGGAACGCGCCCCTTAGGGGCGGGGCTGTGACGACATGCGGCTCCGCCACATGGGCGTGATTCGTCACAAACCAGCCCGCACCAGACCGAAACCAAGCTTCCCCACGCCCGTAGCCGCCCGGCCACTCCCCCATCCGTGCTCGTTTGAGTGCCGGTTCGATCACACCGGTAGGCCCCCCGTAAGCGCCGCAGGCAACCGTGGCTACCATGCTGGGGGCCGGTGGACCGTACCCGGCCGGGCCCGACCGACAGACAAGCCGGCGCGGCCCTAGTCCCCGCTCCCGGAGGGTTCTTCCGTGCCGGCTGGAACGCTGTACCGCGGCCGGGAAGGAATGTGGTCCTGGGTGGCTCACCGAGTCACCGGCGTCCTCATCTTCTTCTTCCTGTTCGTACACGTGCTGGACACCGCACTCGTCCGTGTCTCTCCCGAGGCCTACGACAAGGTCGTGGCCACGTACAAGACACCGATCGTCGCGTGCCTGGAGTACGGCCTCGTCGCCGCCATCCTCTTCCACGCGCTCAACGGCCTCCGCGTCATCGCGGTCGACTTCTGGTCGAAGGGCCCGCGCTACCAGAAGCAGATGCTCTGGACCGTCGTCGGCGTCTGGGTCGTGCTGATGCTCGGGGCCATCTACCCCGTCCTCGGCCACGCCGCTCGTGAACTCTTCGGGAGCTGACGCGTATGTCCACCACTGAAACCACCACCTCCGGCATCGGCCCCGTCGAGGGTGCCCCGCTGTACGACGTCGACAACCCGGCGCCGCTCATCGAGCCGCCCCGCAAGCGGACGAAGAAGACCCCGAAGTCGACCCGCGGCAACTTCGAGATGTACGGCTGGCTGTTCATGCGCCTGTCCGGCATCGTGCTGGTCGTCCTGGTCATCGGCCACCTGCTGATCCAGCTCGTGCTGGACGGCGGTGTCTCCAAGATCGGCTTCGCCTTCGTGGCCGGCCGCTGGGCCTCCCCGTGGTGGCAGGTCTGGGACCTCGCCATGCTGTGGCTGGCGATGCTGCACGGCGCCAACGGCCTGCGCACGGTCATCAACGACTACGCCGAGCGGACGAACACGCGGCTGTGGCTGAAGGGCCTGCTGTACACCGCCACGGTGTTCACCATCCTGCTGGGCACGCTGGTGATCTTCACCTTCGACCCGAACATCCGCTAGGCACGGGGCTGCGAGAATCATGAAGATCCACAAGTACGACACCGTCATCGTCGGCGCCGGTGGCGCGGGCATGCGCGCCGCCATCGAGTCGACGAAGCGCAGCCGCACGGCCGTGCTGACCAAGCTCTACCCGACCCGCTCCCACACGGGCGCCGCGCAGGGCGGCATGGCCGCCGCGCTCGCGAACGTGGAGGAGGACAACTGGGAGTGGCACACCTTCGACACGGTCAAGGGCGGTGACTACCTGGTCGACCAGGACGCCGCCGAGATCCTGGCGAAGGAGGCCATCGACTCCGTCCTCGACCTGGAGAAGATGGGCCTGCCGTTCAACCGCACCCCGAACGGCACGATCGACCAGCGCCGCTTCGGCGGTCACAGCCGGAACCACGGCGAGGCCCCGGTCCGGCGCTCCTGCTACGCGGCCGACCGCACCGGCCACATGATCCTCCAGACGCTGTACCAGAACTGCGTGAAGGAGGGCGTGGAGTTCTTCAACGAGTTCTACGTCCTGGACCAGCTCATCACCGAGGTCGACGGCGTCAAGCGCTCGGCCGGTGTGGTGGCGTACGAGCTGGCGACCGGCGAGATCCACATCTTCCAGGCGAAGGCCGTGATCTACGCCTCCGGCGGCTGCGGCAAGTTCTTCAAGGTGACGTCGAACGCGCACACGCTGACCGGTGACGGCCAGGCGGCGGTGTACCGGCGGGGCATCCCGCTGGAGGACATGGAGTTCTTCCAGTTCCACCCGACCGGCATCTGGCGCATGGGCATCCTCCTGACCGAGGGTGCGCGCGGTGAGGGCGGCATCCTCCGCAACAAGGACGGCGAGCGCTTCATGGAGAAGTACGCGCCCGTCATGAAGGACCTCGCCTCCCGTGACGTCGTGTCCCGCTCCATCTACACGGAGATCCGCGAGGGCCGCGGCTGCGGTCCCGAGGGCGACCACGTCTACCTGGACCTCACCCACCTGCCGCCGGAGCAGCTGGACGCCAAGCTGCCCGACATCACCGAGTTCGCCCGCACGTACCTCGGCATCGAGCCGTACACGGACCCGATCCCGATCCAGCCCACCGCGCACTACGCGATGGGCGGCATCCCGACGAACGTCCAGGGCGAGGTCCTCGCGGACAACACCACGGTCGTCCCGGGCCTGTACGCGGCCGGCGAGGTCGCCTGCGTGTCGGTGCACGGCGCCAACCGCCTCGGCACGAACTCGCTGCTGGACATCAACGTGTTCGGGCGCCGCGCGGGCATCGCCGCCGCCGAGTACTCGCAGACGGCGGACTTCGTCGAGCTGCCGGAGAACCCGGAGGAGCTGGTCGTCGCGCAGATCGAGCGGCTGCGCAACTCCACGGGCAACGAGCGCGTGGCGGACCTGCGCCGTGAGCTGCAGGAGACCATGGACGCGAACGTCATGGTGTTCCGCACCGAGCAGACAATCAAGACGGCGGTCGAAAAGATCGCCGAGCTCAAGGAGCGCTACAAGAACGTGGCGATCCAGGACAAGGGCAAGCGGTTCAACACGGACCTGCTGGAGGCCGTCGAGCTGGGCAACCTGCTGGACCTCGCCGAGGTCATGGCGGTCTCCGCGCTGGCCCGCAAGGAGTCCCGCGGTGGTCACTACCGCGAGGACTACCCGAACCGCGACGACGTCAACTTCATGCGCCACACCATGGCGTACCGCGAGGTGGGCGACGACGGCACCGAGTCCATCCGTCTCGACTACAAGCCGGTCGTCCAGACCCGCTACCAGCCGATGGAGCGTAAGTACTGATGGCTACCCCTGTTCTGGACAAGGCCGAGGCGAGCGCTTCGGGCTCGGCAGCGTCCCCCTACATCACCGTCACCTTCCGCGTCCGCCGCTTCAACCCGGAGGTCTCGGCCGAGGCGACCTGGGAAGACTTCCAGCTGGAGATCGACCCCAAGGAGCGCGTCCTCGACGGTCTGCACAAGATCAAGTGGGACCTGGACGGGTCGCTGACCTTCCGCCGCTCCTGCGCGCACGGCATCTGCGGCTCGGACGCCATGCGGATCAACGGCAAGAACCGCCTCGCGTGCAAGACGCTGATCAAGGACATCAACCCCGAGAAGCCGATCACGATCGAGCCCATAAAGGGCCTGACGGTCCTGAAGGACCTGGTCGTCGACATGGAGCCGTTCTTCCAGGCGTACCGGGACGTGATGCCGTTCCTGATCACCAAGGAGACGAACGAGCCGACGCGTGAGCGTCTGCAGTCGGCCGAGGACCGGGCGCGCTTCGACGACACGACGAAGTGCATCCTGTGCGCCGCCTGCACGACCTCCTGCCCGGTGTTCTGGAACGACGGCCAGTACTTCGGCCCCGCGGCCATCGTCAACGCGCACCGCTTCATCTTCGACTCGCGTGACGAGGCCGGCGAGCAGCGGCTGGAGATCCTGAACGACAAGGACGGCGTGTGGCGCTGCCGCACGACGTTCAACTGCACGGACGCGTGCCCGCGCGGCATCGAGGTCACGAAGGCGATCCAGGAGGTGAAGCGGGCACTGATCACCCGCCGCCTCTGACGTCCGTCCTTCGCCGCACGTCACCGAGGGCCCCGTTTCCGCTGGATACGGGGCCCTCGGGCATATGCCACACCATCGGGTGAACGTGGCTGCGAAGGACGCATGAGCGTCGCCAGGCCTACGATGATGCTCTCGACACCAGCCCACGGGAGGCACCTGATGTCCGCAGCATCCGTCGAGCAGCCCTTCGACCACGAAGAGCCGGTCAGCCTCACGACCATCGCCGACGAGATCATGGAGCGCCATCCGGGCTACCGCGTCGAGATCATCGGAGGCCATCTCCTCGTGACCCCGTCCCCGGATGCTCCCCACGCTCGAGCCCTGACCAAACTCATGCGCCCGTTCATCGCAGCCGGCCTGGACGACGGCGAAACCGAGGTCCTCCAGAACGTCGGTCTGTGGCTGCCCACCGACACCGAGGACTACGCCATCCCCGACCTCGTGGTGGTCGACGCGGACATCGACGACCACTTCGTCGAGAACAACTGCTACGACCCGGTCTGCTTCCGCCTCGTCCTCGAGGTCACGTCCAGCAACTGGAAGAACGACCTCAAGACCAAGGTCGCCGCCTACGCCGAGGCCAAGGTGCCCGTCTACGTCGTCGTGGACCGCAAGCACCAGCGCCTCCACGTCCTCACGGACCCGGCCGGGAACGGGTACGAGAACCACCGTCCGTACGCCCCCGGCGAGACCGTCACCCTCCCCGACTCCATCGGCGCCAAAGTCACGCTGGACGTGGCCGAGATCCTCAAG
The DNA here is from genome assembly GCF_042891915.1 of Streptomyces sp. NPDC001848. Classification (NCBI taxonomy): domain Bacteria; kingdom Bacillati; phylum Actinomycetota; class Actinomycetes; order Kitasatosporales; family Streptomycetaceae; genus Streptomyces; species Streptomyces sp. NPDC001848. The sequence goes on from NZ_JBIATP010000012.1 coordinate 56,356, forward strand.
GCCGGTCAGCAGAAGGCCCAGTAGGGCCCCCGCCCCCTCAGCCCCGCAGTACGCGCCCCTGCTTGTCCGTGCGGTCGTTGCTCGTCAGGAGCAGGATGCGGTCGATCAGCGCCCAGATGCCGAGGCCGCCGCAGGTGAACAGCGTAAAGAAAGCGGAAGGGTGGGAGAGCGTGTGAATGATTGTTCCTGTTCCGGGATCAAATCCGGACAGACAGCGGTCACAGCAAGCCGATGTCGCTCAACTCCCGCCCGCTAGAAGACGTTACGAACCACCGTCCACGCCACCGCCAGCCCCAGGACCAGCACCTGCGCCCGCGTGCTCAGTTGTGGCTGCCAACGACGGCCTCGCAGCCCTTCGACCGCCCAACGGCCCAGCAGGGCGAGGGCGTACGGCGAGGCGAGCAGCAGCGCCCTGTTGTCCAGCCACGCCTCGGTGAAGTGACCGTGCATCAGGTCGTACACCATGCGGGTGCCGCCGCAGGCGGGGCAGAGCAGGCCCGTCAGGAGCCGGAACGGGCACTGGGGCAGGAGGTGCCCGGGCTCGTGCGGATCGGTGACGTACAGATAGCCGGCCCCTGCCGCCCCGGCGGCGAGTACCGCCAGGGGGGCCGCCGCCGGGTGGCGCAGCGCGGAGAGCAGGGACATCGAGGCCTCAGCCGCGCAGGACGCGGCCCTGGGAGTCGGTCTCGTTGCTGCCCGTCAGCAGGATGATGCCGTCGATCAGCGCCCAGATCCCGAAGCCGCCGCAGGTGAAGAGCTGGGCGAGGCCCAGCCCGACGTTGCCGATGTAGAAGCGCCCGACGCCGAAGGTACCGAGGACGAACTGCAGCACGCCTGCGACGATCTTCGACTTGTCGGAGTACGGGCGGCCGTAGGGGTCGTAGCCGTACGGGGCGTTGGGGTCGCCGGTGTACATCCCGGGCGGCACGGCGCCAGGCGCATACCCGTACTGCGGATACCCGGGCGGCGGGCCCGGGGGCTGGTTCGGGTACCCGTAACCGTAGGGACCGGGCTGCTGCGGCTGTTGGCTCAAGGACTGCTCCTGGGACCGGTTGCGGGGAAGCCAGGGAACCCCGCGAAGATGCGACGAGACGAAAATGAGCCCGGCCATCATGCCCGAGGCGGCCCCGACCACAGAAGCCGGGGCGCCTCGCACCTCACATGGGCGTCGGTCAGATCCAGTTCAGCCGCCAGAGGCGGAAGACGCCCGTGCCGTCCGAGAGGTACTGGCCTCCGCCGACGTCCGCGCTGCCGACGACGTACTCCTTGCGCTGCCACAGCGGGATCAGCGGGACGTCCTGCGCCACGATCTGCTGGATGTGCTGGAAGTCGTCGGCGGTCCGGCTACGGTCGGAGTAGCGTCGGCTGTCCAGGATCAGGCTGTCGACCTGCTTGTTGCTGTAGCCGTTCTTCATGCTGTTGCCGGTACCGATGAGCGGGGCCGTGAAGGTGTCCGGGTCGGGGAAGTCGGCGACCCAGCCGATGGCGTACGCGTCGAGCTTGCCGCTCGCGTACCGCTTCTGGAAGTCGGTCCACTCGTAGCCCTTGACGTCGACCTTGAACAACCCGGTCGCCTCCAGTTGTCGCTTGAGGTCGGCGGCCTCCTCGGCGGCGGCGCCACGGCCCTGCCCATAGCCGTAGGTGAAGTGGACGGGCACGCCCACTCCGGCGGCGGCGAGCAGGGCGCGGGCCCTCTTGGCGTTGGGCTTGGGGTAGTCGTCGAAGAACGAGGTGGTGTGGCCCGTGATGCCCGCCGGGATCAGCGAGTACAGCGGGTCCGTCGTCCCCTCGTACACCTTGTCGACCAGCTCGTCGCGGTCGATGACCGTGGCGATCGCCTGGCGGACACGGCGGTCGTGCAGCGGTGAGCCGACGGAGGTGTTGAGGACCAGGTTGCGGATCTCCGCGCTGTCGACCTCGCTGACGCGCTGGTTCGGGTCGCTCGGTGAGAGGCCGGCCAGCACGGGCGGGGGCAGCTGTCGGGTGGCGACGTCGACGTCCCTGGCCTTCCATGCCTTCTCCAGCGCGCCCGGGTCGGCGTAGTACCGCAGTTCTATCGGGCGGCCGGTGTCCTTGACGTCGCCCTTGTAGTGCTTGTTGGGGGCGAGGTGGGCCTTGTCGTCCTTCGTGTACGACGTCAGGGTGTACGGGCCGGTCCCGTCGACGCCCTCGCCGTCGGGACGCAGCTTGTTCTGCGGGTACTTGGTGCGGTCGACGATGGAACCGGCACCGGTGGCCACCTTGAACGGGAAGGTCGCGTCAGGGGTCGACAGATGGAAGGTGACGGTCAGCCCGCCGGCGTCGACCGAGCCGAGGGTGTCGAGCAGGGTCGCCGGGCCGACGTCGGAGTTGATGCGCTTGACCCGGTCGAAGGAGTACTTGACGTCCTCGGCGGTCAGGGCGCGCCCGCTGGGGAACGTGATGCCCCTGCGCAGCGTGCAGCGGTACGTCTTCAGGTCCGTCCCCACGAAGTCACAGCTCTGGGCGGCGTCCGGCACCGGTTCCACCCCGTTGGGCTCGAAGGTCAGCAGCGACTGGAAAACGCTGCTGAACAAAGCCCAGGACCCGGCGTCATAGGCCCCCGCCGGATCGAGCGACGTGACGGCGTCCGTCGTTCCGACCGTGATGGTCCTGTTGGTGTTCTCCTTGGCCGGCAGCAACTGCCACCCGCCCACTCCCACGCCCGCCACCACCAGCACAGCCGCGAGAATCCGCATGCGAACCGATCGCATCGGCGCCCCTCCCCAGGCCCTCGGCGCATACCACTCCCCTGTGGCGAGGCTCACCCAATCACAGTGTTTCACCTGGGGGAAGAGTGGTTTGTTGAAATGAGAAGGAACTTACCCAGGAGTTGTTTCCGAAAAGTCTCAGCCATGGTCCGCGCGACATATCGCCCCCCGGTCGGCGGCACCTGTTAAGCCGATGAGCTGATACTTCATCGGACTCCGTGAAGGCGTTACCTCTCTTCGGCCGGTCGACCAGGCAAGCTCCTCTCAGGTACGGGAAAACTCCCGAACCGATGGAAACAAGGAGCAACTACGTGAGTTGTGAGCACAGGATCAGAAGGGTCGGCGTGATCGCCTCCCTCGCGCTGGTCATGGCCGCCGGAGCCGCCGCTCCCGCCATGGCGGCGGGGCAGACCGCTACCCATGGGCAGCGGGCGCGCCTGTCGGGGGGTTGCGACGGCGGCCACAGGGACGTGATGGACGGCCTGTCCTCAGGAGGCGGCGAGAAGGACTGCAAGATCAAGGTCCACGAAGTGTCGCGCACCGTCCAGGTGCCTCCGCAGGGCAACACCACGGTACTGACGAACGTCGACGTCACGTGCCCGGCCGGCGAACAGGCGATTTCCGGCGGCTCCGACGCGTCACAGGCATTCGATATCGGCACGCTCGTCTTCAGGCAGGTGACCACCACGACTCCGGGTGACACGTGGCGGGTCGGCTACCACAACTTCAGCACCACGACAACCGAAACGGCCACCGCCTTCGCGTACTGCGCGTCGTGATGGCCCGGCGGGACACAGTCTGAGTGTCCCCTGCGTGAGGTGCCGGCTCCGGGCGGGAGCCGGCACCTCCGTTTCATGCCTGCTTCGACGCCAGTTCCACCACCGTGATGTCGCTCGGGGCGCCCACCCGGGTCGGCGGCCCCCAGGCCCCCGCTCCCCTCGACACATACAACTGCGTGTCGCCGTAGCGGTCCAGGCCTGCGACCGTCGGGTTGGCGGCGGCCGCGATGAAGTTGCCCGGCCAGAGCTGGCCGCCGTGGGTGTGGCCGGAGAGCTGGAGGTCCACGTGGTGCCTGACCGCCTCGTGGATCTGCAGCGGCTGGTGCGCCAGGAGGACCACCGCGCGTGAGGTGTCACGGTCTGCGAGCGCCTTGGTGAAGTCGGGGCCCTCCCCCTCGCTCTCGCCCGCCAGGTCGTCGACCCCGGCCAGGTCGAACGCGGGCAGTTCCGTGCGTGCGTTCCGAAGCGGGTGCAGACCCAGTCGGCGTACCTCCTCCACCCACTCGTCCGCGCCCGAGAAGTACTCGTGGTTGCCCGTGACGAAGTAGCTGCCGTGACGGGCCTTCAGCTGGGACAGCGGGGCCGCCGCCGGGCCGAGGTCCTGGACGCTGCCGTCGACCAGGTCACCGACGACCGCGATCAGGTCGGGCTGTGTGGAGTTGATCGTGTCCACGACCTTCTGCGCGAAGCCCCTGCCCAGCACCGGGCCCAGATGGATGTCGCTCACCACGGCGATACGGAAACCGTGGGCCGCGCGGGGCAGTTTGGCCAGCGGTACGGTCACCCGCTTCACGGCGGGGCCGCGCAGGACGCCGTAGGTGCCGTAGCCCACCGTGCCGACGGCGGCCGTGGCCACCGCACCACCGACGACCCGGGAGACGAACAGGCGCCGGGACGGGGCGGACTGATGCTGTGGCGGCTCCTGCGGCGGCGCGGGCTCCGGGTCCACGGGCGCCGGTCCCGCCGGCACCGGTTCCGCGTCCGGTACGGGTGCCGGCGCCGTCTGCTCCGCTCGCGCCCCGCGCTCCGCCAGGCGCCGCACCAGCGGTCGTACCAACTCCCCTGCCAACAGCGCCAGCAGCAGGTACAGCGTCAGCGCCATCCACAGGAAGCCGGGCCAGCCGAGGACGCGCTGGAGCCAGAACGGGGCGCCGGCGCGCTCGGCGACCAGGGCCGCGACCATCAGCACCGGTCCGGCGACGAGCACCGCCGTGCCGGTGCGGCGGGCGAGGCCAGGGCCGCGGGTCGTGTCGCGGACCAACCGGCGCCACGCGTACCAGTGCAGGGCCACGAGCGCGGCGAGGACGGCGAGGACGACCAGCGCGAAGACGACGACCACCGTTTCTCCCCGTGCCCGCTATGACGTTCGCCGCAGCGCGCGCAGTCCGCGCAACCCAATGACCCCGATGGCAGTCCCAAGGACAAAGGAGACGACGGCGAGCGTCAGGTGCACCCAGAAGTACGCCGTCGGATTCCCCGCGTCGTCGAACGCGAGTCCGCTGCCGTCCTTCCAGAGGTTCTTGACGAAAGTGATCCAGATGACCCAGCTCCACACCCCGAAGGCGAGCAGGAACCAGGAGATGGGGCGGCTGAGCTTCATACCGCCAGTATCGCGGGTCGCGGGCGGCGGCCTGCCCGGGGGTGCGCGGCAACGGCCGGGATGGGGCGGGACTTCCCGGTCCACGGCCGGTACCTTCGCGGTCGTGTCCGCCTTGAAGAAGATCGTCGGGCGCCGCCTGCCGGTCGCCTCCGCCGCCGTGTTGTCCCTTTCGCTCGCCGTGCCCGCGACCGCGTTCGCGGAGCCGAAGACCCCTGCCACGTCGCCCTCGGCCACCCCTCCGGCCGCGATGTCGACCGTCGGCGGCGAGCGGCTCGGCAGGCCCGGCACCCAGGTGAACCTCGGCAGCGGTGCCCCGGTGCTGCCCAAGGACGTCACCGCGCGCTCCTGGATCGTCGCCGACGCCGAGTCCGGTGACGTCCTCGCCGCCCACAACGCGCACTGGCGGCTGCCCCCGGCGAGCACCCTGAAGATGCTGTTCGCGGACACCGTGCTGCCGAAGTTCCCGGCGAGCCAGACGCACAAGGTGCTCCCCTCCGATCTGGCCGGCATGGGCGCCGGATCCAGCCTGGTCGGGATAAAGGAGGGCGAGACCTACACCGTCCACGACCTGTGGCTCGGCGTGTTCCTGCGCTCCGGCAACGACGCCGTGCACGCGCTGTCGGCGATGAACGGCGGTGTCCCGCAGACCGTGCAGGACATGCAGGCGCACGCCGAGGAACTGCAGGCGCTCGACACGCACGTGGTCAGCCCGGACGGCTACGATGCCCCGGGGCAGGTGTCGTCGGCGTACGACCTCACCTTGATCGCCCGCTCCGGACTGCAGAAGAAGGACTTCCGGGAGTACTGCTCGACGGTGCGGGCCACGTTCCCGGGTGAGACCACTCAGAAGGGCGGCAAGAAGTCCCGCGGGTCGTTCGAGATCCAGAACACCAACCGGCTGCTGGCCGGTGACTACGACATGACTCCGTACCGGGGCATCGCCGGCGTGAAGAACGGCAACACCACCAATGCGGGCGCGACCTTCACGGGGGTCGCGGAGCGCAACGGCAAGGTGCTGCTCGTCACGGTCATGAACCCGGAGAAGCACGAGCACAACGAGGTCTACAAGGAGGCCGCCCGGCTGCTCGACTGGGGCTTCGGCGCGGCCGGCAAGGTGACGCCGGTCGGTGAGCTGGTCGCGCCGAAGAGCGCGGCCACGGGCACGGGCCCCAGCGGAACGCCGTCTCCCGCCGCGGCCGGACGGCCCGGCAAGCCGGTGGCCGCCTCGGTACGGCAGGGCGGCACCGGCGGGATCGGCGTGGCGCTCGCCCTCACGGCCGGCCTTCTGGTGCTGCTGGGTGCGGGGGCGTTCCTGGTGAACCGCCGCTGGCCGCTGCCCGACCTGGTACGTCGTCGGACGCGTCCCTGACCTGTTCCGCATCCGCCTCCTTGCTCGGCGTCGCCGTCCAGGCGGCGCAGAACAGCACGAGCTTGGAGGTGAAGTTGATCCACAGCAGGAGCGCGACCGGCACCCCGAAGGCGCCGTACATGCTCTTTCCGGCGACGCCCTGGATGTAGCCGCTGAGCAGCAGCTTGAGCAGTTCGAAGCCGACCGCGCCGATCAGGGCGGCGACGAGCAGCCGGCGCCGCCCCGGCTCCACGCCGGGCAACAGCGTGAGGACGTAGAGCAGGACCAGGAAGTCGGCGAGGACGGAGACGGCGAAGGCGGCGATCCGCAGCAGGAGACTGCCCCAGCCGTTCCGGTCGAGGCCGAGCTCGCCGGCCATCCAGTCGACGAGGGCGGTGGCGACGGTGGACGTGCCGAGGGTGACGACGACCGCGCCGCCGAGGCCGACCAGCACCAGGCCGTCCTTGAGCGTGCGCACCACGGGGTTCGCGGTGTCGTCCGGCAGCTCCCACACCGCGCGCAGGCAGTCCCGCATCTGGCCCACCCAGCCGATGCCGGTGAACAGCAGCACGGCCCCGGCGATCACGCCGACGGTACCGGCGTTCTGCACCAGGCCGTGGATGTCGAGCTGGCCGGAGATGCCCGGGAACTGCGCGGCGACCTTCTTCTGCAGGGTGTTCTGCTGCGCCTGGCTGAGCGTCCCGGCGCCGATCGCGGCGGCGACGGTGAGCAGCGGGAAGAGCGCCACGAAGCTGACGAACGTCATCGCGGCGGCGAGCCGGGTCCACTTCACGCGGTCCAGGCGTTCGTACGAGCGCCAGGCGTGCGTGGTCATCAGGCGCGTGACCAGTGGCCCGATGCCGGGGAGTCTCTTCAGCCAGTCCATGATCCGACCCTCCCCTCGTAACCCGCTCCCTACCCCGGTACCCCGGTAATCCGGTTACCCCGGTAGTGCGGTCTGTTTCCGGTTTCCCCGCATTGCCCGCTTCAGTGAGGGGCCGCGCGGAGAAAGAAGCACAGAGAAGAAGCAGAGAGAGGAGAAGCACAGAGGAGAGACATCGAGGTTATGCCCGTTTCCTCACGGACCGGCGCCCTAGAGGGTCGGCAGGGCGTTCTCAGCCGGGGCGGCCGCCTGCGGCGGTACCACCGCGCTGCCGAAGGGGAACTCCCGCAGCTTGCGCCAGACGCCGTCCGGGCCCTGCTCGTACAGCGCGAAGCCCGTGCAGGGCCACTCGGCCCCGTAGTCCGCCAGTTCCTCGTACGCCCGGTCCATCGCCGCGTCGTCGATGCCGTGCGCCACCGTGACATGCGGGTGGTACGGGAACTGCAGTTCGCGCGCGACCGGCCCGGAGGGGTCCCGGACCTGCCGCTGCAGCCTGGCGCACTCCTCGGCGCCCTCGACGACCTTCACGTACACCACCGGCGACAGGGGCCGGAACGTGCCCGTGCCGGCCAGCCGCATCGGGAAGGGGCGCCCGGCCGCCGCGACGGCGACGAGGTGCGCCTCGATCGCGGGCAGCTCCGCGGAGTCCACCTCCGTCGGCGGCAACAGGGTGACGTGCGTGGGAATGCAACGCGCCGCGGCGTCGCCGAAGCCCGCGCGCAGCTCCTGGAGCTCGCTGCCGTGAGGCTCCGGGACCGCGATCGACACACCGATCGTTACGGTCCCCACGTCGTCTCCCTGTCGTCGTGTCGGTCGTCGTGTCGGATTCGTGCACAGCCGTCCGGCTATCGACTGTACGGCCACGACCGCCCTGTGGGCAGGCGCAACCGCAGTGATGTACAGCGCTCTTGGCCGTGGCGCGCCCCTGCGCCGGTACGCGCCGGTGCCGGCCGTCAGTGCTTGGCGGGCAGGAAGCCCACCTTGTCGTAGGCCTGCGCCAGCGTCTCCGCGGCGACCGCTCGGGCCTTCTCCGCACCCTTGGCCAGGATCGAGTCGAGGGACTCGGGGTCGTCCAGGTACTGCTGGGTGCGCTCCCGGAAGGGCGTCACGAACTCGACCATGACCTCGGCGAGGTCCGTCTTGAGCGCGCCGTAGCCCTTGCCCTCGTACTTCTGCTCGAGGTCCGCGATCGAGGTCCCGGTGAGGGTGGAGTAGATCGTCAGCAGATTGCTGACGCCCGGCTTGTGCTCCGCGTCGTAGCGGATCACGGTGTCCGTGTCCGTGACCGCGCTCTTGACCTTCTTCGCGGTGGTCTTCGGCTCGTCCAGCAGGTTGATCAGGCCCTTCGGCGTGGACGCCGACTTGCTCATCTTGATCGACGGGTCCTGCAGGTCGTAGATTTTCGCCGTCTCCTTGAGGATGTACGGCTTCGGGATCGTGAAGGTCTCGCCGAAGCGGCCGTTGAAGCGCGTGGCGAGGTCGCGGGTCAGCTCGACGTGCTGGCGCTGGTCCTCGCCGACCGGGACCTCGTTCGCCTGGTAGAGCAGGATGTCGGCGACCTGGAGGATCGGGTACGTGAACAGGCCGACGCTCGCGCGGTCGGCGCCCTGCTTGGCGGACTTGTCCTTGAACTGGGTCATGCGGCTCGCCTCGCCGAAGCCGGTGAGGCAGTTCATGATCCAGGCGAGCTGGGCGTGCTCGGGGACATGGCTCTGGACGAAGAGCGTGCACCGCTCCGGGTCGAGCCCGGCCGCGAGCAGCTGGGCGGCGGCCAGGCGGGTGTTGGCGCGCAGGTCCTTCGGGTCCTGCGGGACGGTGATCGCGTGCAGGTCGACGACCATGTAGAACGCGTCGTGGGTCTCCTGCAGGGCCACCCACTGGCGCACGGCGCCGAGGTAGTTGCCGAGGTGGAACGAGCCCGCGGTGGGCTGGATACCGGAGAGCACGCGAGGACTGTCAGAGGCCATGTCCACCATTCTCTCAGGTTCGGGGGGCCGGGCCGGAACCGGCCGGGAACAGGTGTGATCCGATCTTTCTGCGACGGTGTAACAAAGGACGTGACAACTCAGGGGGGTCGCATGCGCGGGCTCGGCGGGCTGGTGGCGGCGCTGGTGACAACGGTCGTGGCCGCGATGACGGTGCTGGGCGCGGCGGTGCCGGCACGGGCCATGAGCAGGGACATACCCGATCTGGCGCTGGTCGTGGCGGGCGATTCGGGCCGTACCACGACGTTACGGTCGGGCGAGCGGCGGTTCGCGCTGCTGTGGCAGTTGCTGGCGCCGACGGAGACGCGGACCGATCGGGTCCCGCAGGCGTGGCAGCGGGGGCGGTATCCGCGGGCACGGGCCACGGTGGTGTGGGCGCTGACCGGCATCGGGGGCTGGCCGTACACGCGGCGGGCACCCGGGGGCGACGTGGCCATCGAGCGGCAGGACCAGGTGTTCCTGGCCGAGGACGGGGTGGCCTGGGTGCGGTCGGATCCGGCGCCGGACGTGACCGACGACGACGTCCGGTGGCGGCGGGTGCCGAAGGACGTCTTCGAGCAGCTGGAGCGGGACGGGCTCTTCGGGGCTGCGCCCGCCGCGCCCGGTGGCGGTCTCCCGGACGACCTGCGCTGGGCGGCCGTCGGGCTCGGGGCGGGGCTGGCGCTCGGTGCCGGTGGCACGTTGGCCGTACGGCGGCGCGCGGCGGCTCGGGGGGTGGCCGAGCCGCCGCGGCAGGAGCTCATCGATCTCGGCGAGCTCGGGTGACCGGCGGCGGTCAGCCCAGGTCGATCTCCGGGTACAGCGGGAAGCCCGCCACCAGGTCCGTCGCCCGCTGGGCGATCTCCTGAGCGACCTTCTCGTCCAGGACGTGGGCCGCCTTGGACGGGGCGCCGGACTTGGTGGTGCCCGGCTCGGTGGTGGTGAGGACCCGGTCGATCAGGCCCGCGACCTCGTCCATCTCCGCGGTGCCGAGGCCACGGGTGGTGAGCGCGGGGGTGCCGATGCGGATGCCGGAGGTGTACCAGGCGCCGTTCGGGTCGGCCGGGATGGCGTTGCGGTTGGTGACGATGCCCGACTCCAGCAGTGCGGCCTCGGCCTGGCGGCCGGTGAGGCCGTAGGAGGTGGCCACGTCGATCAGGTTCAGGTGGTTGTCGGTGCCGCCGGTCACCAGCGTGGCACCGCGACGCATCAGGCCCTCGGCCAGCGCCCGGGAGTTGTCCACGATCCGCTGGGCGTAGTCCTGGAAGGCGGGCTGCCGGGCCTCGGCGAGCGCCACCGCCTTCGCGGCCATCACATGCGGCAGTGGTCCGCCGAGGACCATCGGGCAGCCGCGGTCGACCTGGTCCTTGAGGGAGTCGTCGCACAGGACCATGCCGCCGCGCGGGCCGCGCAGCGACTTGTGGGTGGTGGTGGTCACGATCTGGGCGTGCGGGATTGGGTCGAAGTCGCCGGTGAGGACCTTGCCCGCGACCAGACCCGCGAAGTGCGCCATGTCGACCATGAGCGTGGCGCCGACCTCGTCGGCGATCTCCCGCATGATCCGGAAGTTGACCAGGCGCGGGTAGGCGGAGTAGCCGGCGACGATGATCAGCGGCTTGAACTCGCGGGCCTGGGCGCGCAGGGCGTCGTAGTCGATGAGGCCGGTGGCCGGGTCGGTGCCGTAGGAGCGCTGGTCGAACATCTTGCCGGAGATGTTCGGGCGGAAGCCGTGGGTGAGGTGGCCGCCCGCGTCCAGGGACATGCCGAGCATGCGCTGGTTGCCGAAGGCGCGGCGCAGCTCGGCCCAGTCCTCCTCGGAGAGCTCGTTGACCTGGCGGACGCCCGCCTTCTCCAGGGCCGGGGTCTCGACGCGCTGGGCGAGGACGGCCCAGAAGGCGACCAGGTTGGCGTCGATGCCGGAGTGCGGCTGGACGTAGGCGTGGCGGGCGCCGAAGAGCTCGCGCGCGTGCTCGGCGGCCAGCGACTCGACGGTGTCCACGTTGCGGCAGCCGGCGTAGAAGCGGCGGCCGACCGTGCCCTCGGCGTACTTGTCGCTGAACCAGTTGCCCATCGCCAGCAGGGTGGCCGGGGAGGCGTAGTTCTCGGAGGCGATCAGCTTGAGCATCTCGCGCTGGTCGGCGACCTCCTGGCCGATGGCGTCGGCGACCCGGGGCTCGACCGCGCGGATCACGTCGAGGGCGGCGCGGAAGGCGGTGGACTCGGTGGAGAGAGGCGCAGGGTTCTCGGACATCAGGACCTCCGGACGGGCGGCGTTCGGCGTTCACGGTACGGCCCAGGCGCACGGCACTCTTTCCCGCTGGGGCCGCTCCCCGATGGTCGGTCCCATCCCAGCGCGCCAGTCACGGCCCGCCGTCAGCCTACCGGGCGTCTCGGCGCGGTCTGTTCCCGTGTCCATCATGCGAGCGACGATGGGCAGGGGGCACACGTCCGCCCGCGGCCGGAAGGGGGAGCCCTCGTGAGCACCACCGACGCCCTCGTCGCGGCGGCCGAGGCGCACGGAGCGCCCACCTACCACCCGCTCCCGGTCGTGGTGGCCACAGCGGACGGGGCCTGGATGACCGACGTCGAGGGACGCCGGTACCTGGACCTGCTGGCCGGCTACTCGGCGCTCAACTTCGGGCACCGCAACCGGCGGCTGATCGACGCGGCCAGGGCGCAGCTGGAACGGGTGACGCTGACGTCGCGGGCCTTCCACCACGACCGGTTCGCCGCGTTCTGCACACAGTTGGCCGAGCTGTGCGGCATGGAGATGGTGCTGCCGATGAACACCGGCGCCGAGGCGGTGGAGAGCGCGGTGAAGACGGCCCGCAAGTGGGGGTACCGGGTCAAGGGCGTGCCCGCGGAGATGGCGAAGATCGTGGTCGCGGGGGGCAACTTCCACGGCCGTACGACGACGATCATCAGCTTCTCGACGGATCCGCAGGCGCGGGCGGACTTCGGACCGTACACACCCGGGTTCGAGATCGTGCCGTACGGCGACCTGAGCGCGATGCGTGCGGCGCTGACCGAGAACACGGTGGCGGTGCTGCTGGAGCCGATCCAGGGCGAGGCGGGGGTGGTGGTACCGCCGGCCGGTTACCTGCCGGGGGTGCGGGCGCTGACCCGTGAGCGGAACGTGCTCTTCCTCGCCGACGAGATCCAGTCGGGGCTCGGCCGCACCGGGCGCACCTTCGCCTGCGAGCACGAGGGTGTCGTACCGGACGCGTATCTCCTCGGCAAGGCGCTCGGCGGCGGCATCCTGCCGGTGTCGGCGGTGGTGTCGAGCGCCGAGGTGCTCGGGGTGTTCCGGCCGGGCGAGCACGGGTCGACGTTCGGTGGGAACCCGCTGGCGTGTGCGGTGGCGCTGGAGGTGATCGCGATCCTCAGGTCCGGGGAGTACCAGGCGCGGTCCGCGGAACTGGGCGGGCATCTGCACCGGCAGCTGGGCGCGCTGGCCGGCACGGGGCGGGTGACGGGAGTGCGGGGGCGGGGGCTGTGGGCGGGCGTGGACATCCACCCGCGGTACGGGACCGGGCGGGAGATCTCGGAGAAGCTCATGGACCGGGGTGTGCTGGTGAAGGACACCCACGGGTCCACCATCCGTATCGCTCCGCCGCTCGTGATCGGCGAGGAGGACCTGGACTGGGGGCTGGCCCAGCTGCGAGCGGTGCTCGGCGTCTGAGCCCCTGGCGGGATGTCCGATGCCCTGCTCATGCCCGGCTCACAGGTGCCCCGCCTGACTCCGTGCCGTGAGGCGGCGGCCTCGGCATCCGTAGTAGGCGCTCTCGTCCCAGTGGGGGCGCAGGGAGTCGTCCGGGATGGGGGTCCCCCCGGTCGAGCGGAGCCGAGACTGGGGGAGGGTGAGGGGTGGATCAGGCCCTGCGCCTCCACGGTCTGCTGCCGGCCGGGGCGGGGGCCGGTCGTCCGGCGTTGCACGGCGGCTCAGCCGCCGGACTTGCCGTGACCGCTGCCGAACCGCCGAGGACGATGGTGCCCGAGCGCAGGTGTCGGCGAGTGTCCGCCATGTTCGTTGATCCCCCGTCGGGTGAGAATTCGTTGAGCTGTCGGTGAGACTGTGCGTCGATCAGACAAGAGGGCGCCGCTGCCGCGGCCGCGCCTGCCCCTGGCCTTCGGATGTCCCCTACAGTCGCTTCGTGCTCTTTGGAATGGTGTGCGCGCTGGGTGCGGCGGTCTGTTTCGGTACGGCGACGGTGTTGCAGGCGGTCGCGGCGCGTGAGGCGGGCACGGGCGGGGGCGGGGACGCGGCGCTGCTGTTGCGCGCGCTGCGGCAGTGGCGGTATCTGGCGGGGCTGGGGCTGGACGGGCTGGGATTCCTGTTCCAGATCGCGGCCCTGCGGTCGATCCCGATCTACGCGGTGGGGGCGGCGCTCGCGTCCAGCCTCGCGGTGACGGCGGTGGTCGCGGCACGGCTGCTGCGGGTGCGGCTGACCGGGAGCGAGTGGGGCGCGGTGGCGGTGGTGTGCGCCGGGCTCGCCATGCTGGGGCTGGCGTCCGGGGCGGAGGGTGACCGGGGCGGGTCCGCGGCGCTGAGGTACGCGATGCTGGCGGCGGCGGTGTGCGTGCTGCTGCTCGGGCTGGCCGGGGGGCGGCTGCCGGGGCGGGGGCGTTCGCTGGTGCTGGGGCTGGGCGCCGGGTTCGGGTTCGGGGTGGTCGAGGTGGCGGTGCGGTTGATCGACTCGCTGACGCCGTGGGCGTTGCTCACCAATCCGGCGACGTATGCGCTCGTGGTGGGCGGCGGGGCGGCGTTCCTGCTGCTGACGACGGCGCTGGAGCGGGGGTCGGTGACGGTGGCGACGGCGGGCATGGTCGTCGGTGAGACGGTGGGCCCGGCGGCGGTGGGCGTGGTGTGGCTGGGCGACCGTACGCGGGAGGGGCTGAGCTGGCTGGCGGTCCTGGGGTTCGCGGTGGCGGTGGCGGGGGCGCTGGCACTGGCGCGGTTCGGGGAGGCGCCGGTTCGCGAGGCGTGACGACGCCACCGACGGTCACGGCAGTACCCGGCACAGCGCCTCCAGCGCCCCCGACCACCCGTGGTCCGGCGGTGTTCCGTAGCCGACGACCAGGGCGTCCAGTGGCGGTGTGGCGGCGGACGGGTGACGGAAGGCCGACAGGCCCTGCACCGACAGGCCCTGCCAGGCGGCCGCCCTGACCACCGACGCCTCCGTGCCCGGGGGCAGTTCCAGCACCGCGTGCAGGCCGGCCGCGATACCGCGGACCCGTACCGCGGGCGCCCGGGACGCCAGTGCGGTGACCAGGGCGTCGCGGCGGCGGCGGTAGCGCAGCCGGGCGGCGCGGACGTGCCGGTCGTAGGCGCCCGAGGTGAGGAACTCCGCGAGGGTCAGCTGCTCCAGCACACCGGTGGCCCAGCCGCCGGCCCGCTGCGCGGCCAGCACCTCCGGGAGCAGGGACGCGGGCAGGACCATCCAGCCCAGGCGCAGTCCGGGGGCGAGGGACTTGCTGGCCGTGCCCAGGTAGACCACGTGGTCCGGGTCGAGGTCCTGCAGCGCGCCCACGGGCTGGCGGTCGTAGCGGAACTCGCCGTCGTAGTCGTCCTCCAGGACGAGGCCACCGGTGCGGCGGGCCCAGTCGACCACCGCGGCCCGGCGCTGCGGGCGCAGGGCGCCGCCGAGGGGGAACTGGTGCGCGGGGTTCAGCAGCACCGCCGGTACGCCGGTCAGGTCCTCCGTCCGCGTGCCCAGGCCGTCGAACGGCAGCGGTACCGTGCGCAGCCCGGCCCGCCGAAGGATGTTCCAGTGCACGAACAGGCCGTACGACTCCACGGCCACCGAGCCCGCCCCGCGGTCCCGCAGCACCTCGCCGAGGAGCTTCAGGCCGTGTGCGAAGCCGGAGCAGACCACGATCCGCTCCGGGTCCGCCCGCACGCCCCGGACCCGGGAGAGATAGCCGGCGAGCGCGGTGCGCAGCTCCACCCGGCCCTGGGGGTCGCCGTAGCCGAGGGCGTCGTTCGGCGCGGCGGCGAGGGCGCGGCGGGCGGCCTTGAGCCATGCGGTGCGCGGGAACGAGGCGAGGTCGGGGGTGCCCGGCGTCAGGTCGTGGGCGAGGCGGGCGCGCTCCGGCGGGGGGTGCGGGACGGGCCGTTCGGGCGGCCCGGTCACCGCCGCACGCTCCGCCACCCGGGTGCCCGAGCCCTGGCGTGCGGTGAGCCAGCCCTCGGCGACGAGGTCGGCGTAGGCGTCGGCGACGGTGTTGCGGGCGATGCCCAGGTCGGCGGCGAGCGTGCGGGAGGACGGCAGCCGGGTGCCGGGCGCCAGGCGGCCGGTGCGGACCGCTTCGCGCAGGGCGTCGGTCAGGCCCCGGCGCAGGCCCGGGCCGGTCGGTTCCAGATGCAGGTCGATGCCCAGAGTGGCCCACGTTTTCGCCATGGAAATGGACCATACCCCTGGGCTGCTTCGTGCGTAGGGTCGACGGTGTGACGACGAGCGAGAACACCACGACGACGGTCCGGTACGCCCCTGAGCACAGCCCGCGCATGGACTGGGCCAAGCACGCCCCCGAGGTCTTCAAGGCGATGGTCCGGCTCGACGGGGCGGCCGGGCAGGGTCTGGACGCCAAGCTGCGTGAGTTGGTGAAGATCCGCGCCTCGCAGCTCAACCACTGCGCGTTCTGCCTCGACATGCACACCAAGGACGCGCTCGCGGCGGGCGAGAGCGTGGAACGGATCGTCCAGCTCAGCGCGTGGCAGGAGGCGCGGCACTTCTACACCGAGCAGGAGCTGGCGGCCCTGGAGCTGACCGAGGCGGTCACGGTCCTGACCGACGGCTTCGTACCGGACGAGGTCTACGAGAAGGCCGCCGAGCACTTCGAGGAGGCAGAGCTGGCGCAGCTGATCGCCGCGATCGCGGTGATCAACGCGTGGAACCGTTTCGGCGTGACGACGCGGGCCGTGCCGGGGCACTACCAGCCGGGCCAGTACAAGTGACGGCTCGCACGACGTATCTGGACGGCCGGGTCCGCGCCTCGCTGCAGGCGCTGGGCGCCGCCGCGAAGAAGGGTCTCGGCGACCCCGCCCTCGCCGAACTGGTCCAGATCCGCGCCTCGCAGCTCAACCACTGCGCGTTCTGCCTGGACATGCATCTGGCGATCGCCCGGAAGCACGGAGTCGACGAGTCGCGGCTGGACCTGCTGAACGCCTGGGAGGAGGCCGAGGAGGTCTTCGACGAGCGGGAGCGGGCCGCGCTGGCGCTGACGGAGGCGGTCACGGTCCTGACGGACGGCTTCGTGCCGGACGAGGTGTGGGAGCGGGCCGCCCGGCACTTCGACGAGGCCCGGCTCGCCCACCTGCTCGCCCTCATCACCGTCATCAACAGCTGGAACCGGCTGATGGTGTCCCGGCGCATTCCGGCGGGGAGCACGGAGTGGTGAGCAAAGTCGACACCTTCCGCGCCCTGCACCACGGACGCCTCGCCGGCGATCCCCTCGTCCTGCCCGGGCCCTGGGACGCGGCGAGCGCGCGGGCCCTCGTGGACGCCGGGTTCCCCGCGCTCGCCACGCCCAGCGCCGGGATCGCCGCCTCCCTGGGGTACGCGGACGGGGCGACGCCCGCCGACGAGATGTTCGCGGCGGTCGCGCGGATCACCCGGGCCGTGGACGTGCCGGTGTCGGCCGACGTGGAGGACGGGTACGGCCTGGCGCCGAAGGAGCTGGTGGAGCGGCTCCTTGAGGCGGGTGCCGTCGGGTGCAACCTGGAGGACTCCCGCGGGGGTGTCCTCAAGGACCCGCGGCAGCACGCCGACTGGCTCGCCGAGGTGCGGGCCGCGGCCGGCGACCGGCTGTTCCTCAACGCGCGCGTCGACACGTTCTCGTGCGGCGACGGGGACCCGGAACGGGCCGTCGAACGGGCCGCGTCGTACGTCGCCGCGGGCGCCGACTGCGTCTACCCGATCGGCGCCCCGGCGGACGTACTGCCCCTGCTGCGGGCCGGGACCCAAGGACCGCTGAACGCCTACGCGAAGCTCGACGGCGACGGTCCCTCGCCCGCCGAGCTGGGGGAACTCGGGGCCACCCGGGTCACCTTCGGGCCCTGGCTGCAGCGGCGGGCGACAGCGGCGCTGGGCGAGATCGCCGCGCGGCTGTAGCCGGGATCTGCGAGACCGGCGGGATCAGGACAGCCACGCCTTCCACGTGGACGCGTGGCTGTCCACCCACTTCTTCGCCGCCTCGTCCGGGGTCAGCTTCTGGTCGGCGATCATCAGGGCGACCTCGTTCTGGTCCTCCGTCGTCCAGCTGAACTTCTTCAGGAACCGCGCCGCCCTGCCGCCGTTCTTCGCGAACTTTGCGTTGAGGTACTTCTGCAGCGGCGTGTGCGGGTACGCGCAGGCGACCTTCGCCGGGTCCGCGTCGCAGCCCTCCTTGTACGGCGGCAGCTTCACCTCCGTCATAGGGACCTTCTTGAACAGCCACTGGGGTTCGTACCAGTACGTCAGGAAGGGCTTCTTCTCCTTCGCGAACTGCCTCATCTGCGTGATCTGCGCCGCCTCCGAACCCGCGAAGACCACCTGGTAGTTCAGCTTCAGGTTCTTCACCAGCGCCTTGTCGTTGGTGACGTAGGACGGGGAGCCGTCCATCAGCTGGCCCTTGCCGCCGCTCTCCGCCGTGTGGAACAGGGAGGCGTACTTGTTGAGGTTCCTCCAGTCGGTGATGTCCGGGTGCTGCTCGGCCAGGTACGTCGGCACGAACCAGCCGATGTGGCCGGTCACCCCGAGGCCGCCGGCGCGTGTGATCGTCTTCTTGTCCTCGACGTACCGCTTCTCCTGGTCCGGGTGGCCCCAGTCCTCCAGGATGGCGTCGACCCGGCCCTGGCTGAGCGCGTCCCAGGCGGGCACCTCGTCGACCTGGACGGTGTCGACCCGGTAGCCGAGCTTGTGCTCCAGGACGTACTGCGCCACGGCCACGTTGGCCTGGGCGCCCACCCAGGACTGCACGGACAGGGTCACGGACTTCGAGCCCCCCGCGTTCGCGAAGGGCGAGGCCTGCTTGGTCATGTCGGCGGCGCCGCAGCCGGTGAGCAGCGAGCACAGGGCCGCTCCGGCGGCGATCAGCGCCGTCCTGCGGGTCGGTGTCATCTCACGCTCCCTTCGTCGCGCGTCGCTCGGTCGGCTGGGTCACCCGGTCGAGCATCAGACCGAGGCAGACGATCGCGACCCCGGCCACCAGGCCGGTCGCCAGGTCGCCCTGGGCGAGGCCGAAGACGACGTTGTAGCCGAGCGCGCCGCCGCCGACCAGGCCGCCGATGATGACGACGGCGAGGACCAGGACGACGCCCTGGTTGACGGCGAGCAGCAGGGCCGGGCGGGCGAGCGGCAGCTGCACCTGGCGCAGCTGCTGCCCGCTGGTCGCGCCGAGCGAGCGGGCCGACTCCAGCGCCGCCGGGTCGACCTGGCGCAGGCCCTGCGCGGTGATCCGGACGACCGCCGGAAGGGCGTACACGATGGCGGCGGCGACGGCGGGGGCACGGCCGACGCCGAACAGCGCGACGACCGGGATCAGGTACACGAACTGCGGCATCGTCTGGAAGACGTCCAGGACCGGGCGCAGCAGCCGCTCGAAGCGGTCGCTGCGGGCCGCCGCGACACCGGTCGCGAAGCCGACGACAAGGGTGACGGCGACGGCCGCCAGCACCTGCGACAGCGTGTCCAGGGACGGCTTCCACACGCCGAGCACGCCGATCGCGGCCATCGCCAGGACGGCGGTCAGCGCGGTGCGCCAGGTGCCGATCAGCCAGGCCAACGCGGCGACGATCAGCAGCACCGACCACCAGGGCAGCCACTGCAGACCGGAGCGGACGGGGTCCAGGACCCAGGTGGTGAAGCGGCCCGCCCAGTCGGCGGTGCCGCCGACGACCGGGACGCCCGAGTACAGGTGGGCGGTCATCCAGTCGACGGCGCGGTTGACGGGCTCGGCGATGTTCACCGTCCAGCCCGCGGGCCAGTCGAGGCGGCCCGTCAGGCGCGCGGCCAGGGCCACGGCGACGGCGGCGAGGG
Organism: Streptomyces sp. NPDC001848; assembly: GCF_042891915.1. Lineage (NCBI taxonomy): Bacteria > Bacillati > Actinomycetota > Actinomycetes > Kitasatosporales > Streptomycetaceae > Streptomyces > Streptomyces sp. NPDC001848. Next base: position 75,678 of record NZ_JBIATP010000012.1, read on the forward strand.
CCGCGTAGGCCCAGGGGCGGGCGCTGCGCTGCTCCTGCCCGATCCGGGCGCCCGCCGCCGCGGTCACCCGGTCCAGGACGACGGCCAGCAGCACGATGGGGATGCCCGCCGCCAGCGCGGCGCCCACGTCGACCGACGCCAGCGCCTGGTAGACGCGGTCACCGAGGCCGCCGGCGCCGATCACCGAGGCGATGACCGCCATGGACAGCGCCATCATGATCGTCTGGTTGAGGCCGAGCAGGAGCTCCTTGCGGGCGAGCGGGATCCGGGCGGTCAGCAGGCGCTGCCGCGCGGTGGCGCCCAGGGAGTCGACCGCCTCCAGCACCTCCTTGTCGGCGCCGCGCAGACCGAGGGCGGTCAGGCGGGCCATCGGCGGGGCGGCGTAGACGACCGTGGCGAGGACGGCGGCGGGGACACCGATGCCGAAGACCAGGACCACGGGGAGCAGGTAGGCGAACGCCGGCAGCACCTGCATGGTGTCCAGGACCGGACGCAGGGCGCGGTCCACGCGGTCGGACAGACCTGCGCCCAGGCCGAGCAGCGCCCCGACGACGGCCGAGGCGAGGACCGCGACCACCATGAGGGCGAGGGTCTGCATGGTTGCCACCCACATGCCGAGCAGACCGCAGACGAGGAACGCCACGGCCGTGCCGAGGGCGAGGCGCACGCCGGCCGCCCGCCAGGCGACCAGGGCGGCCGCGATCGTCACGCCCGGCCAGCCCGCGGCGAGCAGGACGAGATAGACGGCGCGCACGGAGAGGACGACGGCGTTGCTGATGTAGCCGAAGAAGTAGAGGAACAGGGGGTGGCTGTCCCGGTTGTCGATGATCCAGTTGCTGGCCGTGGTGAGGGGTTTGGACAGGTCGACGGTGAGGGCGCCCGGCCAGCTGGCGTCGGGCCAGCGGGAGTTCGCCAACGGCACGAGGACCGCGGCGATGGCCGCCAGCACCAGGAGTTTGCGGGCGGCACGGGTTTTGAGGAAGCCGGGCAGCAGCGTGCGAGGGGCGCTCGCGGTGACCGTGGCCATCAAGCGTCCCCCTTGCCGGTGCCGAGCGGGGGACGGTGCGCCGGTTCCTGCTTGCCCGGGGCCTGAGTCACACCCGACTTGGCTCGCGCGGAGGTACCCGCCTCGCCCGCCTGTGCCGCAACGGCGGCGCGCTTGCCCGCGGCCACGGCGGCCATCCCGGCCGCGGACTTCCTGGCCCGAGCCGTCGCGGCCGACGTCTCCTCGGTCGTCGCGACCGGAGCCGGCGTCTCCGGGCCCGTCTCGACCCCGGCGACCACGCCGAGCAGCGCGTCGGAGTCCACCAGGCCCAGGCAGCGGCCCTGGTCGACGACGCGGGCCGGGGCGCCCGCCCGGGCCACGGCCTCGATCGCCTCGGACACCGTGGCGTCCGGCGGTACGGCCGGGCCGCTGCCCGCCTCCTCCAGGGACGCGGTGCGCATGGCGCTGCGGACCGTCATGACCTGTTCGCGGGGGACGTCGCGGACGAACTCGCGGACGTAGTCGTCGGCCGGGGAGCCCACGATCTCCTCGGGGCTGCCCAGTTGCACCACGCGGCCGTCGCGCATCAGGGCGATGCGGTCGCCCAGTTTGAGGGCCTCGTTGAGGTCGTGCGTGATGAAGACCATCGTGCGGCCCTCCTCGCGGTGCAGCCGGACGACCTCCTCCTGCATGTCGCGCCGGATCAGCGGGTCGAGCGCGCTGAACGGCTCGTCGAACAGCAGCACTTCCGGGTCGACGGCGAGCGCCCGGGCGAGCCCGACGCGCTGCCGCTGGCCGCCCGAGAGCTGGGCGGGGCGGCGGTGCTCCATGCCCTCCAGGCCGACCTTCGCGACGACCTCGGCGGCCTTCTCGCGCCGCTCCGACCTGCCGATTCCCTGGATCTCCAGGCCGTATGCCACGTTGTCGAGGACGGTGCGGTGCGGCAGCAGGCCGAAGTGCTGGAAGACCATCGCGGCCCGGTGGCGGCGCAGTTCGCGCAGCCGGGACCTGTCCATGGCGCGGACGTCCTCGCCGTCGATGACGATCGTGCCCGCGGTCGGTTCGATGAGCCGGGTCAGACAGCGCACCAGCGTCGACTTGCCGGAGCCGGACAGGCCCATCACGACGAAGACCTCGCCCTTGCGGACGTCGAAGCTCACATCGCGTACGGCGGCCGTGCAGCCGGTGCGTTCGCGCAGCTCGGCGGGGCTCAGCGCGCCGAGCTCCGGGTCGTTGGGGACGCGGTCCGCCTTGGGCCCGAAGACCTTCCACAGCCCGTCCACGGAGAAGACCGGTGTGTTCGAAACCGGGGTGCTCGAAACCGGGGTGCTCATCACGCACCACCTCCGATCAGGTCGGCGGCCTTCTCCCCGACCATCAGCACCCCGATCATCGGGTTGACGGCGGTCATGGTCGGGAAGACGGACGCGTCGGCGATGCGGATGCCGTCCAGGCCGCGGATGCGCAGCTCGGGGTCGACCACGGCGAGGTCGTCGGTCTCGGCACCCATGCGGCAGGTGCCCGCCGGGTGGTACACGGTGTGGGCGACCTTGCGGGCGTACTCGCTCAGCTCCTCGTCACCGGTGACGTCCGGACCGGGGCACACCTCCCGCTTCAGCCAGCCCGCCAGCGGCTCGGTGTTCGCGATCTCGCGGGCGATGCGGATGCCGTCGACGAGAGTGCGGCCGTCGTAGTCGTCCTCGTCGGTGAAGTAGCGGAAGTCCAGTGCCGGCTTGACGGACGGGTCGGGGCTGGTGAGGTACAGCCGGCCGCGGCTCTTCGGCTTGGGGATGTTCGGGGTCATCGAGACGCCGAACTCCGGCCGCTCGTAGCCGAGGCGCTCCGGGTTGTCCGTGAAGGGGATCTGGTAGAAGTGGAACATCAGGTCCGGGCCCGCGTGTTCGGGGTCGCGGCGCACGAACAGGCCGGCGTCGGAGTCCATCGCGGAGTTGTCCGGGATCGGGCCGTGCGTCTCCCACACGATGACCGACTCGGGGTGGTCGAGCAGGTTCTCGCCGACGCCCGGCAGGTCGTGCACCACCGGGATGCCCAGCTGCTCCAGGTCCGCCTTCGGGCCGATCCCGGAGTGCAGCAGCAGCCGCGGGGAGTCGACGGCGCCGGCGCACAGCACGACCTCGCGCCGGGACCGCACGAGGATCTCCTCGCCCTCCTTGGTGCGCGCGTGCACGCCCTCGGCGCGGGTACCGTCCAGCTCCAGTTTGTACGCCCAGGTCTCCAGCAGGATCGTCAGGTTGGGGCGTTCGTCCATCACCGGGTGCAGGTACGCCACCGACGCGCTGGAGCGCTTGTTGTCCTCCGGGTGGTAGGCGAGGTCGAAGAAGCCGACGCCCTCGGTGAACGGCTTCTTGTTGAAGCCCTCGACGCGGGGCACGCCGAGCGCGGCCCGGGCCGCGTCCACGAAGTCGCGGGCGATGGCGTTCCGGTCCTTCTCGTCGACCGGGACGACGTTGTTCTTCAGGCGGGCGTAGTACGCCTCCATGGGGACGGCGCCCCAGCCCTCGGCGCCGGCCGCCTCCCACTCGTCCCAGTCGGAGGGCAGCGGCTTGAAGGCGATGAGGGTGTTGTGCGAGGAGCAGCCGCCGAGGACGCGGGCGCGGCTGTGCCGGATGTGGGAGTTGCCGCGCGGCTGTTCGGTGGTCGGGTAGTCGTAGTCGAGTTCGCCGCCGAGCAGGCCCATCCAGCGGCGCAGGGTGAGGACGTCGTCGCGGCCCACGTCGCTCGGGCCGCCCTCGATGACGGCGACGGTGACGTCCGGGTTCTCGGTGAGGCGGGAGGCGATGACGGAGCCTGCGGTTCCGCCGCCGATGACGACGTAGTCGTACTCGCGGGTGGTCTCGGGCATGGGCGTCGTGCTCCAGGGATACGGGAGGTGGGGGGAGTGGGACATGTGGGGATCTGGAGGGATGTGGGGGCGGGTGCTGGTCGATCGCGGAGACCGGTCGTGCGGCGGGGCTCAGCCCGCGAACCACCGCACCGGCTCGGGGGCGAGGTTCTGGTAGACGTGCTTGGTCTCGCGGTACTCGGCGAGGCCTGCGGGGCCGAGTTCGCGGCCGATGCCGCTCTTGCCGAAGCCGCCCCACTCCGCCTGCGGGAGGTAGGGGTGGAAGTCGTTGATCCAGACGGTGCCGTGGCGCAGCCGGCCCGCGACGCGGCGGGCACAGCCGGCGTCGGCGGTCCACACGGCGCCGGCGAGGCCGTACTCGGTGTCGTTGGCGAGCGCGACCGCCTCCTCCTCGGTGCGGAAGGTCTCGACGGTGAGGACGGGCCCGAAGACCTCCTCCCGTACGACTTTCATCTCCCGGTGGCAGTGGTCGAGGACGGTCGGCTCGTAGAAGTAGCCGGTGGCGGGCCGGATCTCGCTGGGCTCGGGCCGCTTGCCGCCGCAGCGCAGCACCGCGCCCTCCGCCAGCGCGGAGGCGACGTACGCCTCGGTCTTCGCGCGCTGCTGCTCGGAGACGAGCGGGCCGCACTCGACGCCCTTCTCGGTGCCGCGGCCCAGCCTGATCCGCTCGGCGCGGCGGGCGAGTTCGGCGACGAAGCGGTCGCGGACGGACTCCTCCACGATGAGGCGGGCGCCCGCCGAGCAGACCTGGCCGCTGTGGATGAACGCGGCGTTGAGGGCCTGGTCGACGGCGGTGTCGAAACCCTCCTCGGTGGCGCAGGCGTCGGCGAAGACCACGTTGGGGTTCTTGCCGCCGAGCTCCAGGGCGATCTTCTTGACACCCGCGGCGGCGGCCTGCGCGACCTTCGTGCCGCTGACCAGGCCGCCGGTGAAGGAGACGAGGTCGACGCCGGGGTGCTCGGCGAGCCGGGCGCCGACGGAGTGCCCGGGGCCGGTGACGATGTTCGCGACACCGTCGGGCAGCCCGGCCTCGGCCAGCAGCTCGATCAGCGCGATCGTCGTCATCGGGGTGATCTCGCTCGGCTTGACCACGAAGGTGTTGCCGGCCGCGAGAGCCGGGGCGATCTTCCAGCTGGCCTGGAGCAGCGGGTAGTTCCAGGGGGTGATCAACGTGCAGACGCCGACGGGTTCGTGTACGACCACGCTGTGGATGTCGGGCGATCCGGCGTCGACCACCCGACCGGCCCCCTCGGCGGCGACGAGGTCCGCGAAGTAGCGGAAGGCGTCGGCGACGCAGTCGATGTCGATCCGGCCCTCCGCTACGGTCTTGCCGGCGTCCCGGCTCTCCAGCAGGCCCAGCTCTTCGCGATCGCGTACGAGAAGATCGGCGACGCGGTGCAGCAGCGCGGCGCGCTCCGTGACGGGTGTGCGCGGCCAGGGCCCGTCGTCGAAGGCCCGGCGCGCGGCCTCCACCGCCGCGTCGGCGTCCCGTTCGTCACCCTCCGCGACCAGCGCGAACGGCGTGGCATCCGCCGGGTCGAGGACCTCTCGCACGGCGCCGGAGAGGGCCGTGCGCCACTCCCCTGCCACGTGGATCGTCTGCGCTGCCTGCCGTGCCTGCTGTCCGGCCATGATCGGTACTGCCTTCCGTTCCTGTGCGGTACCCCTGTGTCACACCGGTGTCACTCGGGGCCGGAGGCGCTCATGCCCCCGACTCGTCGATGCATGCGGGCCCCGCGGCGGGAAGTGCGGAGCGTCACTAAAAATGCGGTCGAAAAGGGTGAAAAGTACGCTGAGCCACTGGAGGTGACGTGATGTCCCGAACCCATGGCTTCGCGATCGCTACGAGCGCCGTGTCGATGGCGCTGCTGTCCCCGATGTTGCTCTCTCCGATGGCGGGCGCCGCCGTCCCCGCCAGGACGGGAGGCAACCAGAGCCCACAGCAGCTGGCCGCGCAGGCGGAGCGGAGCCTGCGGAACGCCACATCCGTGCGGCTCCGCTACGAGGACCGCAGCGCGACGGCGACGTCGAGCAACCGTCTGCCGACGTCGATGGACCTCACCCTGGACCGGGCCGGCAACTGCGCCGGCACGATGACGCTGGGCGGACACGGCGGCACCGTGCAGATCGTCAAACGGGGCACCGACGTGTGGCTGAAGCCGGACGCGGCGTTCTGGAAGGCGGAGTACCCCGGACGGCGGGGCATCGACCTGGCCTCGACGTTCAGCAACCGGTACATCCACGGCACCACGACCAGCAACCTGCTGAATGGCATCGCGAGCAGCTGTGACCTGCGAGAACTCCAGCAGGTCGCGAAGGTCTCCGCGCCCACCTCCGTGAAGGAGGGCCTCGCGACGAGCCTGAACGGCACCCGGGTGGTCCCCCTGTCCTTCAAGGTGAACGGCTTCACCTCGACGCTGTACGTCACCACGGGCAAGGAGCACCGCCTCTACCGAGCGGCCCAGAAGGGCCCGGACACGGATCTGAGCCTGACCTTCACGGGCTACAACGTGCCGGTGCCGAAGACGACCCCGCCCGCGAGCCGGACGGTGGACATCTCACGGGTGCCGCAGCCGCCGCGGAGCTGACCGGGAAGCCACGGCGAAGCACCGTTCCTGCGACCACGGCCTTCGGCCGGGCAGGGTCTTGGCCCAAGGTCGGAGGAACGGTGCGGCCCCGCCCACGGGCGGGCGCGGCAACGAGCCGTCCGGCCGCCGGGTCGGCCGTCTCCCTGCCGCGGGAAACGGCGGACGGCGACGAGCTCCTGCCGCGGGAACGGCCGACGGCGACAAGCTCCCCTCGCTCGGGCGAGCACTCGCGAGCGTGAACTCTTTCACCCCAGAACCGAGTTGAGCTCACATACCGCTGTCACGCACCGTCCGCCTCCATCACCATGTCTCGGCTGCGGCCGGCGACCATCAGGGCCTTCCTGGAACTCGCGGAATCCGTGGTCGGCCCCAGAACGCACTGGTCCCCGGGCGGCGGCGACCACCCGGGGACCGAGGAGCGTGACCGGGAAGGCCGGTCGAAGGGGGGCGACGTCAGATGAGGCCGAGGCCGCGGACCGCCTCGCGCTCCTCCTCGAGCTCCTTGACGGAGGCGTCGATGCGGGCGCGCGAGAACTCGTTGATGTCCAGGCCCTGGACGATCTCGTACTTGCCGTCCTTGGTGGTGACCGGGAAGGAGGAGATCAGGCCCTCCGGGACGCCGTAGGAGCCGTCCGACGGGATGGCCATGGAGGTCCAGTCGCCCTCGGCGGTGCCGTTGACCCAGGTGTACACGTGGTCGATGGCGGCGTTGGCGGCGGAGGCGGCCGACGAGGCGCCGCGGGCCTCGATGATGGCGGCGCCGCGCTTGGCGACGGTCGGGATGAAGTCCTCGGCCAGCCACTTCTCGTCGTTCACGACCTCGGCGGCGTTCTTCCCGGCGACCGTGGCGTGGAAGATGTCCGGGTACTGGGTGGCGGAGTGGTTGCCCCAGATCGTCAGGCGCTTGATGTCGGCGACGGTGGTGCCGGTCTTCTTCGCGAGCTGGGTCAGCGCGCGGTTGTGGTCCAGGCGGGTCATCGCGGTGAAGCGCTCCGCCGGTACGTCCGGCGCGGCGGCCTGGGCGATCAGGGCGTTGGTGTTGGCCGGGTTGCCGACGACGAGGACCTTGACGTCGTCCGCGGCGTGGTCGTTGATGGCCTTGCCCTGCGGCTTGAAGATGCCGCCGTTGGCCTCGAGGAGGTCGCCGCGCTCCATGCCCTTGGTGCGCGGACGGGCGCCCACGAGGAGGGCGACGTTGGTGCCGTCGAAGGCCACGTTGGGGTCGTCCGTGATGTCGATGCCCTGCAGGAGCGGGAACGCGCAGTCGTCCAGCTCCATGGCCGTGCCCTCGGCGGCCTTCAGGGCCGGGGTGATCTCCAGGAGGCGCAGCTTGACCGGCACGTCCGCGCCGAGCAGCTGGCCGGAGGCGATGCGGAAGAGCAGTGCGTAGCCGATCTGGCCGGCCGCGCCGGTGACGGTGACGTTCACGGGAGTGCGGGTCATGGCGTTCTCCGTATGACAGCTGGCGGTGGGGCGTCGTCGCCCCGGGGTGGGGGATCCCCGTCACCGGCGCGGGGCCGGCGCCCGCCGCGATGATCGATCACGGGTAAGAATGATCGATCTCTTGGCGTCAAGAGAGATCCAGCCGTCAGGCTATCGCGCATCCGGGATCCCGGACGGCCGGGTCCGTGTGGCCCGGCCCACAACCCTCATGAGACGGCGGCCGCCTGCTCGATGAGGGGGGACTGAGCGGCGGCCGCCGTGGGGGGAGGTCCGACCGGAAGGGGGTGTCGGCCTTCCGGCGCTGCCGGACTCCCGTGGGGGTGTACGGTCCGCTTGCCCCACAACGGGACGCTCATGCGTGTCGTGGCGTGATTCTTTTCGGCGGGGGACGCACGGCACCCTTCCGCGCGCCCCTCACTGTCGCAGCCGTGCTACTTCGTGCACCCCTTCCGCCCCGACGCCAGCGTCACACAGGCCTTCGCCGCGGACCCGCCCTTCACGGCCACCATCGGGGTGTACGCGTCGGTGTCCCCCGCGGTGGTGACCGAGCCGGTCTGCTTCTTGGCCCCCGCCGCGGACACCTCGACCGTGTCGCCCTGCGTCGCCTGGGTGATCCGGGCCCATGCGGCGCCGCAGGTCCTGCTGTAGCGGACCTCGACGAGGGTGGTGCCGACGGTGACGCTGGTGCTGGTGCCGGCCTGCGTGCCGCCGCAGCCCATGGCCTCCGGGTCCTTGCCGGTACAGCTCGCGCCGGCGCACTTGACGCCGGGCGGCAGATCGGCGTCCGGGCTCGGCGAGGTCGCGGACGGCTTGGGGGCGGCGGCCTTCTTGTCGTTGCCGCCCGTGAGGTAGAAGGCCGCCGCGATCACCAGGAGCGCCCCGAGGAGGCCCGCCACGAACATGGTCAACTGCCGCTTCCGGCGCGCCCTGTCGGAACCGCCGCCGTCGTCCGGACGGGCGTCGGAGGGCGCCGGTCCGTGTGGTCCGGGCACGTCCGGTGCGGGCACCTGTGCGGGGGACGATGCGGTGCGCGGTGCCTGGGCGTCGGGCGCCACGGCCGGGCGTCGGCCGGCTCCCGACGGCCCCTTGAACCCGGCGAGTCCCCAGGAGTTGGCGCCCTTGGAGCCGCCCGTCGAGCCTGCGCCCGCCGAACCGCCGCGCGCCCCACCGGAGTCGCCCGCCGCGTCCGGGGTCTGTTCGGGCGTCGGCTGCGGCGGCACCGTCGGGGACACGCCCCCGGGACCCGCGATGCCCGGGGTCACCGTGGCGCTGGGGGCCGCTCTGCCGCCGCGGCCCCGGTTCTCGTCCGCCGCCCCGAACTCACCGAGCGCGGCGCGCGCCTGGGAGATCCGGATGGCCTCCATGGTTCTGTCGTGGCGCATCTCCGCCCGGCTCCACGCCCGTTCTGCCAGCTCCCACATGGTGGTCAGATGGACGGGATGGGTGCCGGTCACCTCGGCCAGCGCGACGATGGCGCCCTTCGGTGCGAGCAGCCGGCCGTTGAGATACCGCTCCCAGGACGTCTTGCTGTAGCCGGTACGGTCGGCCACGGCGGAGACGCTGAGACCACTGCGGTCGACGAGTCGCCGCAGCTGTGCGGTGAACTCCTTGACCTGCGGGTCGAGTTCATCGGGCAAGGCCTTCCAGCGAGGCATCGCTTCCCCCCTCTTCGCCCCGGTACTTGCTGTTGTTCCCCCGTGCGTGGTGCCCGCTGCCGGTCCCCGTTGTGGCTACCCAGGCCGGACGCGCGCGCCGGGCCTTCCGCTTCCCCAGTGGGGGCGCACGGAGGCAGTCGGGCGGGGGGCGGGCGCCGCCGCACGCCCCGTAGGTCTCCGGACCAGTGTCCACCCCCTGTTCGTACGGCCGAACAGAACGCGCCGTTCGCCGCGCCGGACGCCCCGGACCGTCCCGATTGGACACGTTAGCGGCCGTTGGACACGTTAGCGGCCGTGAGCGAACGGTTCGCGGTCCATGCGCGAACTTGTCAACACATCGACACAACGGGGACACAGCGGCGACCTCAGAGACCACATTCGGCGCAGTGGGCGCGTCGGTGCGGTGGACCCAGGGAACGCACAGGGACAGGGGCCTCGGCGGACTCCGCTCATCCGAAGGTCACGGCACCGACGACGGCGACGACGAGCAGCGCCAGCAGGCCTACCACCGCGGCGAGAAGGAGCCGCCGGCCGGCGGGCCGGGCCCCGGGCTCCTCCTCGAGCCGCTCCCACCACGGAATCGTCGGCACCTCTTCGTACTCTCCCGCGACGGGAGCGGACGCCGGACCTCCGGCGGGAACGGGAGGCGATGCCTGACCCCCCAGGGGGACGGAAGCAGCGACCGGGCCTCCGGCCGCCGCGGGCGTGGTGGCCGGCTGCCGGGGCCAGACGCGCACCGCCAGCTCCCAGCGCACACCGAAACGTTCGGTCTCCTCCGCCTCGAGCCCCGCGACCCGGCACAGCGCCGTGACCGCCTGGCGGGGCGGCGGCTGGGTGGCGTTGAGGTAGCGCTGCCAGGAGGACTTGCTGTACGCGGTGCGGGCACCGAGGGCGACGAGGCTGAGCCCGGTGCGGTCCTTCAGGAGCCGCAGTTGCTCCACGAAGTGCCGTACCTCCGGCGGCAGATCGTCCGGCAGCGGCTGCCAGGCGCCCATCGCTCACCCCTCCGCGTCACCCGGTCGAAAAGCGTGTTTCCGTTCGATTGACGACGTCAGGGGCGGAACCGGTTCCGTTGCGGAGCGCGGACACCGTAGCGGAACGGTCACTTCCGTGCCACAGCGAACTGCCAGGCGTTGTACAGCTCCGACAGGTACATGAAGGTGTTTTCCGGCGCCCGGTTCCGGACGGGGGTGGGAACCGGGCGCCGGGTACCGCGCAGGGCCGGACACGGACCGTTCAGGTACGGACCGTGAAGTGCAGCGTGTCGTCCAGGAACGGTATCTCCAGCCACGGGTGGGGCTGGGCCATCATCGCGAGCAGCACGATGACCACGCCCAGGACGCCGTACGTGATCATGTCCGTGAAGCGGGACCGGACCGCCAGCATGCCCACGTCGGGCAGCGCCCAGCGCATCACGGCACCGCCCAGCAGCGCGGCGCCGATCAGGATCGTGCCGAAGCGGAACGCGTCCAGCGCGGTCAGCAGCAGCCCGAGGCCGACGGTGGTCAGCACGGCGAGGATCGGCCACTGCCGGGCGGGCGCGGGAGCGTCCCGGGGCGCGGCCCTGCCGCCGCCCTCGGGCCGCGCGGTGTCCCGGGTGACCCGCGGAAACCGCCGGGTCGCGCGCCGCGGCACACCGTCCACGTCGGGGGCGCTGACCGCGTCCGTCACCACCGGCTCGGCGTCCGTTTCCCGCTCCCCCGCGGCCCCCTTCTCGGGGTCGCCCGCGGGCCTGGCCTCAGCCGACACCGCGCTCCGCCGCCTCGACCACGTTGACGAGCAGCTGCGCGCGGGTCATCGGGCCGACACCGCCCGGGTTCGGGGAGATCCAGCCGGCCACCTCGGCCACGTCCGGGTGGACATCGCCGACGATCTTGCCCTCGGCATTGCGCGAGACGCCGACGTCCAGGACGGCCGCGCCCGGCTTCACGTCCTCGGCGCGGACCAGGTGGGCCGAGCCGGCCGCGGCGATCACGATGTCGGCGCGCTTGAGGTGGGCGGAGAGGTCGCGGGTGCCCGTGTGGCACTGGGTGACCGTGGCGTTCTCGCTGCGCCGCGTCAGCAGCAGCGGCATCGGGCGCCCGATGGTCACGCCTCGGCCGACGACCACGACCTCGGCGCCCTTGATCTCGACGCCGTAGCGGCGCAGCAGGGTGAGGATGCCGTTGGGGGTGCAGGGCAGCGGGGCCGGCTCGTTGAGGACCAGGCGACCGAGGTTCATCGGGTGCAGGCCGTCCGCGTCCTTGGCCGGGTCCATCAGCTCCAGGATCCGGTTCTCGTCGATGCCCCTGGGCAGCGGCAGCTGCACGATGTAACCGGTGCAGGCCGGGTCCTCGTTCAGCTCGCGGACGACCGCCTCGATCTCCTCCTGGGTGGCCGTCGCGGGCAGCTCGCGCTGGATCGACGCGATGCCGACCTCGGCGCAGTCGCGGTGCTTGCCTGCGACGTACTTGCGGCTGCCGGGGTCGTCGCCGACGAGGATCGTGCCGAGGCCGGGCGTGACGCCCTTCTCCCTCAGCGCCGCCACGCGGGCGGTCAGATCGGACTTGATCGCGGCTGCGGTGGCCTTGCCATCGAGAATCTGGGCGGTCATGGTCCCATCCTCGCGGATGACCCGGCCCCGGTTCCAATCCGGGTGGGAACCGGTTCGCAGGCTCGCCGGCGGGAGCCACCCGACCGGGAGGATCACGCACATTGCGACTGCACAACACATGTTTCCGGCGACTGGACAGATCACCGCCACTACTAGAACGATGAGCTGCACAGTTCTGCGGTTCGTGTTCGGGGGGCAAACCGCTCGGTTCGTGACGTTCCTCCGGCAATCCGCATCGTCCCCGCATGCATGCGTCAACGGAGGAAACCGGCCATGAGTTTCGGCTCGCCCAACAACCCCTACGGACAGCCGCAGGACCCCCAGCAGGGGTACGGCTACCCCCAGCAGGGCCAGCAGTACCCCCAGCAGGGCCAGCAGCCCGGCTACGGCTACCCCCAGCAGGGCCAGCAGCCCGGCTACGGCTACCCGCAGGCACCGGGCGTGCCGCCGCAGGCCGCCTACGGCTACCCGCAGCAGCCGGGATACGGGGTCCAGCCCCCGTACGCCAACTGGGGTCAGCGGTTCCTGGGCACATTGGTGGACGGACTCGTGTTCGCCGTCCCGTACCTCCTGATCATCCTCGGACGCAACACGCCCGCACTGATGGTGATCGGCTTCCTCGCCATCATCGGCGTCGGCATCTGGCAGCTGATCATGGAAGGCCGCACCGGCCAGACCCTCGGCAAGAAGGCGCTCGGCATCCGCCTGGTGCGGGAGATCGACGGCCAGCCGCTCGGCGTCGGCATGGCCTTCGTCCGCCGCCTCGCCCACTTCCTGGACAGCCTGGCCTGCTACCTGGGCTGGCTGTGGCCGGCCTGGGACGCCAAGCGCCAGACGTTCGCCGACAAGGTCTGCTCGTCGATCGTCATCCGTTCGAACTGACCCCGGGCCGACGTCGCACGTCCTCTGCACCAGGGCCGTGTCCCCTCCCCGTGAGAGGCGGACGCGGCCCTGGTGCGTACGACCGCCTTCCCGACCCGAGCGGCTCGGCAAGCGATGGGGCCCGTTGGTCGTTGATCTACGTCCAACGGGCCCCTCGCGGTCGGCCACGGCTCAGTGGAAGAAGTGCCGCGTCCCCGTGAAGTACATCGTCACGCCGGCCTTCTGTGCGGCCTCCACGACCAGCTCGTCGCGGATCGAACCGCCGGGCTGCACGATCGCCTTGACGCCCGCGGCGATGAGGATCTCCGGGCCGTCGGGGAACGGGAAGAAGGCGTCCGAGGCGGCGTAGGAGCCGCGCGCCCGCTCCTCGCCCGCCCGCTCGACGGCGAGCTTGCAGGAGTCCACCCGGTTGACCTGGCCCATGCCCACGCCGACGGAGGCGCCGTCCTTGGCGAGCAGGATGGCGTTGGACTTGACGGCACGACAGGCCTTCCAGGCGAAGGCGAGCTCCTTCAGTTCCTCCGGGCTCAGCGCCTCACCCGTCGCCAGGGTCCAGTTCGCCGGGTCGTCGCCGTCGGCCTGGAGGCGGTCGGTGACCTGGAGCAGGGCACCGCCGTCGATCTGCTTGATCTCGGCGGGGTTCTCCGGGGCGTTCGGGGCCTTCAGCACGCGGATGTTCTTCTTCTTGGTGAGCGCCTCGAGCGCGCCCTCCTCGTAGTCCGGCGCGACGATGACCTCGGTGAAGATGTCCGCGACCTGCTCGGCCATCTCCCGGCTCACCGGCCGGTTCACGGCGATGACACCGCCGTACGCCGAGACCGGGTCGCAGGCGTGCGCCTTGCGGTGCGCCTCGGCGACGTCCGCGCCGATCGCGATGCCGCAGGGGTTGGCGTGCTTGATGATGGCGACGCACGGCTCGTCGTGGTCGTACGCGGCACGGCGCGCGGCGTCCGTGTCCGTGTAGTTGTTGTACGACATCTCCTTGCCGTGCAGCTGCTCCGCCTCGGCCAGGCCACCGGTGCCGTCCACGTACAGGGCGGCGGGCTGGTGCGGGTTCTCGCCGTAGCGCAGGGTGTTGCGGCGCTCGTAGGTGGCGCCGACGAAGTCGGGGAAGACCGAGTCGTCGACGGGCGCGTAGGAGGAGGCGAACCAGGACGCCACGGCGACGTCGTAGGCGGCGGTGTGCTGGAAGGCTTCGGCGGCGAGCCGCTTGCGGGCGGTGAGGTCGAAGCCGCCGTCGCGGACCGCGGCGAGGACGTCGGCGTACCGGTCGGGGCTGGTCACCACGGCAACCGACGGGTGGTTCTTGGCTGCGGCGCGGACCATCGAGGGTCCGCCGATGTCGATCTGCTCGACGCACTCGTCGGGGGAGGCACCGGAGGCGACGGTCTCGCGGAACGGGTAGAGGTTGACGACGACGAGGTCGAACGGCTCGACGCCCAGCTCGGTGAGCTGCTGCCGGTGGGTCTCGAGGCGCAGATCGGCGAGGATGCCCGCGTGGACCTTGGGGTGCAGGGTCTTGACCCGGCCGTCCAGGCACTCGGGGAAGCCGGTCAGCTCCTCGACCTTGGTGACGGGGACGCCGGCGGCGGCGATACGGCCGGCGGTGGAACCGGTCGAGACGAGCTCCACGCCCGCCTCGTGCAGGCCACGGGCGAGCTCTTCGAGCCCGGTCTTGTCGTAGACGCTGACGAGCGCGCGCCGGATGGGCCGCTTGGTGCTCTCGGCGGTCACTGGATAACTACCTTTCGTCCCTCAATGCGATAGCCGTTGCGGGCGATCCGCCCCACGACCTCGACGAGCAGTCTTCGCTCGACTTCCTTGATGCGCTCGTGCAGAGCGCTCTCGTCGTCCTCGTCCCGGACCTCCACCACGCCCTGCGCGATGATCGGCCCGGTGTCGACGCCGTCGTCGACGAAGTGGACGGTGCAACCGGTGACCTTGGCGCCGTACGCGAGCGCGTCGCGCACACCGTGGGCTCCGGGAAAGCTGGGCAGAAGAGCGGGGTGGGTGTTGACGAACCGCCCACCGAACCGGGCGAGGAACTCCTTGCCCACGATCTTCATGAACCCGGCGGAGACGACGAGGTCGGGTTCGTGAGCGGCGACGGCCTCGGTGAGGGCGGCGTCCCACGCGTCCCGGCTCTCGTAGTCCTTCACCCGGCAGACGAAGGTGGGCAGCCCGGCGCGCTCGGCGCGGTCGAGGCCCTCGATGCCGGTGCGGTCGGCGCCGACGGCCACGACCTCGGCCCCGTAGGCGGCGGGGCCGGCCTCGGCGATGGCGTCGAGGAGCGCCTGCAGGTTGGTGCCGGAACCGGAGACCAGGACGACCAGGCGCTTGGCCGTCGACTCGGTGACGGTCTCGGCCACGGACTCGGGCACGGCGGGGCCCTTTCTCGGGGAAGTGTGCGTGCGGTCGCTCGGGAGAGCGTTTGTACGGTCGTACGAATGCTTCGCGCCCCGGGATACGGGGAAGTCTACGAAGCAGCCGACCGTCAGCAACGATACCGGCACACCGGGAGGCCCCCGGGCGACGGGGGCGTGGCCGGGAGGTAGCGTCTGGGGAGGAGCCACCCGAAGAAGCAGCCCGGAAAGCGGTCACAGGCGGGGGAACGCCGCACCTGCGCGGGACGTTGACCGGGTGAGGGGGACGCCCGCGGCACCGCATGCGCGGGGCGCGCCCGCCGCACGGCGAGCTCCGTGGCCGAACCGCCCGCCCGTACCACCAAGGGGAAGACGCACACCTGATGCCGGACCGCAGTCTCCGACTCCCTCCGCTGCTGCTGCGCGAGCGGCGCCCTTCGCCTGTGCCGCCGCGGGAGAGCGACGGAGCACCGTCCGCGGGCGGCGCATCCGTCGGGGACGGCCGGCGGCCCGAGGAGGCACCGGCGGACGACAACCCGTTCGCGCCACCGCCGGAGGGGGCACCGGACCGGCCCTGGCAGCCGCGCCGCCCCGGACCGGGGCAGGGCGGCTCCGGCGAAGGCGGACGCTCGCCCTGGGGCAGCCAGTGGAGCGACCGGCAGCCGGGCCCTGCGGCGGGCGGCCGCTTCGGCGAGCGCCCGGGCGGCCCCGGCGGCTCAGGCGGACAGGGCGGACCGGAGGGTCCGGGCGGCCCCGGCGGCCCCGGTGCGGGACTGCGCTGGGACCCCACGGATCCGGCCCAGCGCCGTGCCCGGTACGCACTGCTGGGCGGTATGTGGGCGTTCTTCTTCGCGCTGTTCAGCTGGCAGTACGTGGCGCTGCTGCTGGGCGCGCTGTCGCTGTACTGGGGCGTGAGCGCACTGCGCTCCAAGCCCCGCACCCCCGACTCGAACGCTCCTGTGCCGCCGGGCCGCCCCCAGACGACGGCAGCGATCAGCGGCCTGGTCACGGCGTCCCTGGCGCTGGCACTGGTGGCCACCACGTTCGCGGCGCAGCTGGTCTACCGGGACTACTACACGTGCGTCAACGACGCCCTGACGGCAACGGCGAAGCAGTCCTGCAACGACCTTCTGCCGAAGGATCTGCGCGGGGTGCTGGGGACGAACGGCTGACCTTCCCGGCCGTATCTCCTCCCGTCCGGTGGCGGGGCCGCGCGGTCACGAACCCTCCGGCGGGCTGGGCGTCGGTTCCGGACCGTCCGGCAGAAACGGGTCGACCTCCGCCGCCAGCACCTCGTACGGGATCAGGTCCGGGTCGTCCCAGGCCCCGTCCGCCCTTCCCTCCACCGGTTCCGACGCCACCGGCGCCGGTACCGACGTCACCGCCGAGGCGACCGGGACCTCGCCCCACCGCTCCTCCGCCCGTCGGCCCCCGACCCGCCGCTCCTCCGCCCCTCGGTCCTCCACCCACCGCTTCCTCATCCCCCGTAGGGACCGCCACCGCACCACCACCCCGACCGGCACCCCCACCCCGGCGACCCATCCCGCGGCCGCTGCCCCCACGTGCCATCCCACCGGCCCGAACCGCGCCAACGCCGCCACCCCGAGCGGCCCCCCGGACACCTCCGCGAGCCCTCCGAGCAGCAGGCCGCACACCACCGCGGCCCCCACGACACCGGTCACCGTCCTGGTGACGGACCACACCGCGTCCCACCCGCGCTCCCGCTCGGCACAGGCGCCGCGCGCCAGGCACCACCCCACCACCACCCCCGCCGCCGCCGGCACCGCCTGCACCGCCCAGCCCAGCGGCCCGCCGCCGCTCCCGGGCAGAGCCGCCAGCAGCGGAAACGGCGGCAGCGGCGACGGTGCCGTCGTCGGCGACCACGCCCCCATCCCATGCCCCGCCCCCAGCAGGAACCCGGGCCCCAGTGCGTACGACGCCGCCCAGACCGCCGCGTTCGGCACCAGCGCGACCGCCAGCAGCAGCACCGCTCCTCGTCCTGCCCACCCCTGCGTGACCTGGAGGAAGGACTCCCGTACCGCCTCGCCGTGCCACACCAGCGACAGCCCCACGAGCAGTCCGCCCCCGCCGACCAGCACGGCCGTCCCGGCCAGACCCGCCCGTCCGGCGCTCCGGAACAACTTGTGTTCCTCACGGCTGAGCACGCGCAGCGCCCCGTACGGCCACCGACGCGTCGTCCACACCCCCACACCCGCCGACACCACGGTCACCAGCGGCAGGCACACCAGGGTCCACGCCCACGACGGCCGCAGCGCCCCCGCGGAGGCGTACAGGGTCGCCACCAGGCCCACCCCGACATAGCCCGCCGCCACTCCGCACCACGCCGGCCCGGCGGCAACGCCCTCCGGTCCTTCCGGTCCTTCCGCTCCCTCCGGGCCCCCCACGGCCTTCGTGCCCTCCACGGCTTCGCCGTCCGTCACGTCCCGCGCCGCCCGGTACAGCAGCCACACCGGCACCACGGCCGACAGCAGCGGCGTGATGCCGACGGGTGCGGGCACCCCGGACAGCGTCTCGGTGCGGAAGAGCACCACGCCGTGCGCCAGCAGCCACGAGGCGGCCGCCACCCTCAGTGCGCCGTCGGGTCCGTCGTCCGGATACGGCGCACCGACCCACAGCGCGATCGCGAGCAGGGCGAACACACCGAGCCCCAGCACGGCGGCCACGGCCCCGCTGAGCAGGCTCACCCACAGCCCGGGCCACCGGTCGCGCGACCGGGCGAGCAGAGACGGCAACGGGGTGCGACGGTCGGTCCATGAAGTCACCCCGCCATGCTCCCAATGACACGCGTTTTCCCGACGTAACGCGCGAAGCATCGATGTGTCGCTAAAAATACGCTTATGTATTTTTCGGTACGGAAGGCCGCCTCGTGAGGCAGACCCTGACGCCTCATCAGTCCTTCGACGCGCTGTACGAGTACTGCGCCCCCGCGCTCGCTCGACAGGCGTACCTGCTCACCGGCCGGCGCGACCTGGCCCGTGCGGCGGTCGAGCGTGCCTTCGAGCTGGCCTGGCAGCGCTGGCCCGAGGTGGCCGTGGACCGTGATCCCCCGGGCTGGGTACGGGCAGCGGTACACGACCGGGCGCTCTCCCCCTGGCACCGCTTCCGCCTCCACCACCGACGCCCCGAGCCGCCGCCCCCGGGGCCCGCCGACCGCGCCCTGCTGCACGCGCTCCTGAAGCTGCCGCCGACCCAACGACGCGCCCTGCTGCTCTACGACGGCCTCGGCCTCGGCCTGCCGGACGTCGCGGCCGAGACGGAGGCGAGCACCCCGGCCACCGCGGGCCGGCTGCTCCGCGCCCACGCCACGCTGGCCAGGCTCGTACCGGACCAGGCGGCACCGGACGTCCTGCCCCGCCGGCTCGCCGAACTGGCCTCCTCGGAGCGCCTCCGCGCCGCCAAGGCCCCTTCGGTCCGCTCCCACGGCGAACGCCGCACCCGCCACTGCACCCATGCGGCGATCGCCCTGACGGTGGCGGTCATCGGCGCGACGACCCTGACCCTGCGCACGGCCGCGAACCACTACGAGCCCCCGGTGGGTCGGGGCACTCCCATTCACGACATTCCCCCGCCCCCGGCCCAGGGCCCCCTGTCCAGTCCGCAGACGGCCCTGCGCACCAAGCTGATGTCGGCCCCGCACCAGGGACCGGCCCGGCTGACACCGCAACCCCGCTGAGCGGCTGGGCCCGCTGCCACGGCGCCTGCGCCGGGAAAGGCCGGTGGGCCCGCACCCCAGGGGTGCGGGCCCACCACGCGTTCAGCCGGGCCGGGTTCAGCCGGCCAGGATCTCCCGCGCGAGCTTCGCGGTCTCCGTCGGCGTCTTGCCGACCTTGACGCCCGCGGCCTCCAGCGCCTCCTTCTTCGCCTGGGCGGTGCCCGACGAACCGGAGACGATGGCGCCCGCGTGACCCATGGTCTTGCCCTCGGGCGCGGTGAAGCCGGCGACGTAGCCGACGACCGGCTTGGTGACGTTCTCCTTGATGAAGGCCGCGGCCCGCTCCTCGGCGTCGCCGCCGATCTCACCGATCATCACGATCAGGTCGGTGTCCGGGTCGTCCTGGAACGCCTTCAGCGCGTCGATGTGGGTGGTGCCGATGATCGGGTCACCGCCGATGCCGACGCAGGTGGAGAAGCCGATGTCACGCAGCTCGTACATCATCTGGTACGTCAGCGTGCCGGACTTCGAGACCAGGCCGATGCGGCCCGGCTTGGTGATGTCGGCCGGGATGATGCCGGCGTTCGACTGGCCCGGGGTGATCAGGCCGGGGCAGTTCGGGCCGATGATGCGGGTCTTGTTGCCCTTCTTGCCGGCGTACGCCCAGAAGGACGCCGTGTCGTGCACCGCGACGCCCTCGGTGATGACGACCGCGAGCGGGATCTCGGCGTCGATGGCCTCGACGACCGCGTCCTTGGTGAACTTCTCCGGGACGAAGATGACCGTGACGTCGGCGCCGGTCTTCTCGATGGCCTCCTTGACGGAGCCGAAGACCGGTACCTCGGTGCCGTCGAAGTCGACCGTCTGGCCCGCCTTGCGCGGGTTCACGCCGCCGACGATGTTCGTGCCGGACGCCAGCATGCGGCGGGTGTGCTTCTGACCCTCCGAGCCGGTCATGCCCTGGACGATGACCTTGGATTCCTTGGTGAGGAAGATAGCCATGGTTGTGTGTGACCTCGTCCCTTACTTCGCGGCAGCAGCCAGCTCGGCGGCCTTGTCGGCCGCGCCGTCCATGGTGTCCACACGCTGCACCAGCGGGTGGTTGCGGTCGTCCAGGATCTGGCGACCCAGTTCGGCGTTGTTGCCGTCGAGACGCACGACCAGCGGCTTGGTGACCTCTTCGCCCTTGGACTCCAGGAGCTCCAGGGCCTGCACGATGCCGTTGGCGACCGCGTCACAGGCGGTGATGCCACCGAAGACGTTCACGAACACCGACTTGACGTCCGGGTCGCCGAGGATGATCTCCAGGCCGTTCGCCATGACCTCGGCGGAGGCGCCGCCGCCGATGTCGAGGAAGTTGGCGGGCTTGACACCCTTGTGCTTCTCACCGGCGTAGGCGACGACGTCGAGGGTGGACATGACCAGACCCGCGCCGTTGCCGATGATGCCGACCTCGCCGTCGAGCTTGACGTAGTTGAGGTTCTTCTCCTTGGCCGCGGCCTCGAGCGGGTTGGCCGCCGCCTTGTCGTGGAGCTCCTCGAACTCGGGGTGGCGGAACTCGGCGTTGTCGTCCAGCGACACCTTGCCGTCGAGGGCGATGACGTCACCGGAGGCGACCTTGGCCAGCGGGTTCACCTCGACGAGCAGGGCGTCTTCCTTGATGAAGACCTCCCACAGGCTGACCAGGACGTCAGCGACCTTGTCGGCGACCTCCGCCGGGAACTTCGCCGCGGCGACGATCTCCTCGGCCTTGGCCTTGTCCACGCCGTCGATCGCGTCGATCGCGATCTTGGCGACGGCGTCGGGACGGGTGGCCGCGACCTCCTCGATCTCCATGCCGCCCTCGACGGAGGCGATGGAGAGGAAGGTGCGGTTGGCGCGGTCGAGGAGGAAGGAGACGTAGTACTCCTCGACGATCTCCGGAGCGGTCTCGGCGATCATCACCTTGTGGACCGTGTGGCCCTTGATGTCCATGCCGAGGATGTCCGTCGCGCGGGCGACCGCCTCGTCCGGGGTGGCGGCCAGCTTCACACCGCCGGCCTTGCCGCGGCCACCGACCTTCACCTGCGCCTTGACGACCGACTTGCCGCCCAGCCGCTCGGTGATCTCGCGCGCCGCCTCAGGCGTGTCGATGACTTCACCGGCCAGCACCGGTACACCGTGCTTGGCGAAGAGGTCCCTCGCCTGGTACTCGAACAGGTCCACGCGCTTCCGTCCCTATCAGTGATCTCGCGGTTCGTTGGATGCGTGGGCGTGCCGCGAAGGGCAACGTGACGTCCGCTCTGTCACAAGGGAGGCGCACACGGTGTCCGAGCGCGCGGCATGTCCGTCTCGCAGGTTATCGCCGCTCGCGGGGCGTCCATAAATCGAGGGTCACACCTGAGCGGTGATACCTGTCACATGATGCCGGACCCTCTGACACTGCGTGCCAATGGTGAAGGGCCTCACCGGGCTGGGGTCGACCCGGTGAGGCCCCTTGAACAACCCCGAAGGGGCGCAGGCCGACTGATCCCCACCCCAATGGGGACCGGTCGACCCTTTCCACGGGGTTCCGGGCGGACGTACCGACGGCTTTCGGTCGTCCGCTCCGTCAGCCCGCGGAGTCGTTCGGCCGCCGTGCGACGGCGCCGCTTCGGGCCGGCGTCGTACGGCGGCGGGTCAGACGGAGTACGACGGAGTACGGGGGTACTGGCCCTGCGCCAGGTGGTCGGGCGTGACGGACCGGGCGATGCCCTGGGTGCCGGTCGCGGCGTGGCCGATCGGTGCGCCGCCGGACGTCGGGACGGTCCCGGTACCGGTTCCGCCCAGGGATCGTCAGGAGGTCCCGGGCGGCGGGCAGACCTGCCCTAACCGTGCCCTAACCGGGGAACTCGGGAATGTCCCGGGGCCGGCCCCGGGTCCCGTCCGCGGTGACGGCCGCGGTGCCGCCGGGCACGAGCCCTACCGGCGCCGGATGGCCCGACACGACGGCGTGGCCGTCACCATGGCGCGGCGTGCCCGCGTCGGCGGCGGGCAGACCTGCCCTAACCGTCCCCTAACCGGGGAACTCGGGAATGTCCCGGGGCCGGCCCCGGGTCCCGTCCGCGGTGACGGCCGCGGTGCCGCCGGGCACGAGCCCTACCGGCGCCGGATGGCCCGACACGACGGCGTGGCCGTCACCATGGCGCGGCGTGCCCGCGTCGGCGGCGGGCTGGTCGCCGCACACCCGGCTCGGGTCGCCGTAGGGCATCCGGTGCGGGTGCGTGTGCTCGGTCCGTACGTCGTGGGGCGCGGGACGCGTGTACGGCACCGGCGTCACTCCCGGGCTCCCGGCGGTCCGGGGCCCGTACGCACCGGTCTCCCGCTGCTCCGCCACCCCCTGGGGCGCGGGCAGGGTGTGCACCGCGGGTGTCGGCAGGCCCGGAGCCACCGGGACGCCGGGGAGACCAGGGGGGCGGCCGGGGAGGCTTGGGGGGCTGTCGAGCAGGGACGGCAGCGGCGGCCACTGCCGGGACGCGTCCGCCCTCCCCTCGGTCACCGCCTGCACGAGGACGCCGACAGGCCGTACGACCGTGCCGCCCACCGGTCGCACGAGGCCCTCGACGACCGGCCGCACGGGACCCTCGACGACCGGCCGCACGGGACCGTCGACGACCGGCCGCACGACCTCGGTCGTGGGAGGGGCGAGGGACGTCGGCGCGCCGCCTGTGCCGCCCGCGTCGGCCTGCGGCCCCGAGGGCGGTACGGGGAACCCGACGCGGGACACGCGCCCGGCCGACGCCGCCCGGCGTCCCTGGTGGGCCGTGGCCTTGGGCGAACCGCGCCCGGCTGACGGTGAGTCGGCCGTCGCCGTGCCGGCCTGGGTCCAGGCCGCGGGCGGAGCCGCCGAGGCGATCGGTGTTCCGTCCGCCGCGTGCGCCTGTCCCTCGCACAGGAGTCCCAGCGCGAACAACCCGCCCAACACCAGCGTCACCTGCAGCGCACGCCGCCCGGCCGCCGTACGCATCACGCGCAGTGCGGCACCGGCGAAGGGCAGTGCGGCTGGCAGGACCAAGACGGAAAGAGCCTCCGTGCGGCGGAAACAGGCGGTACGAAGCGAACACCACGCACCGGTTACGGCCCGGGTGCCGACGATCCTCGCACGGGACGCCCGCGGTCACGCAAGCCCGCTGTTACCGATGGGCCGTCATATCCCGTTTTCGCTCCTGGTGTTCCGCTGTGGGATTCCTCGGTCGTCGCCGTCAGGCCGTCTCCGGTATGGGCAGGGGCCGCTTCTCGATCGCCGCCGCCATCACTTCCGGGAAGAGGTCGGGCGTGCATGCGAACGCCGGTGCTCCGAGCGCAGCGAGCGCCGCCGCGTGCTCCCGGTCGTAGGCGGGTGCGCCTTCGTCGGAGAGCGCGAGCAGTGCCACGAACTGGACCCCCGACGCCTTCATCGCCGCCACCCGCTTGAGCATCTCGTCGCGGATGCCTCCCTCGTACAGGTCGCTGATGAGGACCACCACCGTCTCCGTGGGCCGGGTGATCTGCGACTGGCAGTACGCCAGCGCCCTGTTGATGTCCGTGCCGCCGCCGAGCTGGGTGCCGAAGAGGACGTCGACCGGGTCGTCGAGCTGGTCCGTGAGGTCCACGACGGCCGTGTCGAACACGACGAGCCGCGTGGCGATGGACCGCATCGACGCCAGCACCGCCCCGAACACGGACGCGTACACCACCGAGGCCGCCATCGATCCCGACTGGTCGATGCAGAGGACGACTTCCTTCTTCACCGACCGGGACGCCCGCCCGTACCCGATCATCCGCTCCGGCACCACCGTGCGGTACTCCGGCAGATAGTGCTTGAGGTTGGCGGCGATCGTGCGGTTCCAGTCGATGTCCCGGTGGCGGGGGCGGGCGATACGGGCGCTGCGGTCGAGGGCGCCGGTGAGCGTGGCCCTGGTGCGGGTGGCGAGCCGCTTCTCCAGGTCCTCGACGACCTTGCGCACCACCGCCCGTGCCGTCTCCTTGGTGGTCTCCGGCATCGCCTTGTTCAGTGAGAGCAGCGTGCCGACCAGGTGCACGTCGGCCTCGACCGCCTCGAGCATCTCCGGTTCGAGCAGGAGCGTGGACAGTCCGAGCCGGTCGATGGCGTCCCGCTGCATGACCTGGACGACGGAGGAGGGGAAGTAGGTGCGGATGTCGCCGAGCCAGCGCGCCACGGACGGCGCGGACGCCCCGAGCCCCGCCGAACGGTCCCTCCCCTGCTGCGGCCTCTCCCCCTTCCCGTACAGCGCGGTCAGCGCCCCGTCCATCGCCGCGTCCCGCCCGGTCAGCCCGTACCCGGTGCCGTCCGCCGCGTCTCCCCCGAGCACCAGCCGCCAGCGCCGCAGCCGCTCGTCGGCCCCGGTGGCGTTCACCCCGGTCGTGTGCGTGTTCATCCGGCCACCTCCACCAGGTCGTCGACATCACTGCCCTCGGATTCGTCCAGGCCGAGCAGCAGGCGCAGCACCGGGACCACGGCGTCCGCCCGCCGGGCGTCGAGGTCGGCGCCGAACCCGGGGACACCCGTGCCGGTGACCGCGGCGCTTCCCCCCGCACCCGGCCCGCGCCGCACCAACTCGCCGAGCGTGCGCCGCACTCCGGGCTCGTACGCCGAGAACGTCCGCCGCAGCAGCGGCAGTACGTCGGTGAACGCCTCCGTCGGCACCCCGGTGAGCCATGCGTCCACCAGCGCGAGCAGCCGCTCGTCGTGCACGAGCAGCATCCCGCCGCCGGAGCCGCCCCCGACGAATCCCTCGATCCAGGCGGCGGCGTCCGCCGGTGGCGTCCCCGGCGACAGCACGAGCCCCATCAGCCGCGCGGCCTCGTCCTGCGCCAGCTCCCCCTCGTCCAGGAGCAGCCGCACGGCCCGCCCGCGGATCACCCCGGGAACGGTGTCCCGTCCGCCGAGCACCCGCAGGACGGCACGCCATCGCTCCCGGATGTTCCCGTGGTCCGCCGCGATGCCGTCCCCGAGCAGCCCCACCGCCCCGTGCACGGCGTCCACATGACGCCGCATCTCCGCGGCCGCCTCGGCGTCCAGCGCGGCGCACGCCGGTGGCAGCCCGACGAACACGCGCTCGGCGAGACCGGCCGCGACGTCCGCCAGCGCCCGGGTGTCCGTACCGCGCACGTCCCCGTAGCGCAGGGAGCGGACCAGGGCGGGCAGGGCCTGGGCGAGGTGGCCGACGTCGGCGTCGAGGGCGGCTCGGTCGGCGAGGACGCGCATCACCACGGGCAGTGCGTCCGGCAGTTCGGCCAGCAGGCACCGCTCGGCGAGCGCGGTGACGTCGGCGAGGGCCTGTGCGGCGGTCGCGTCCGCCTCGGCCCTGGCGGTCGCGGCGGCG
The DNA here is from genome assembly GCF_042891915.1 of Streptomyces sp. NPDC001848. Taxonomy (NCBI): domain Bacteria; kingdom Bacillati; phylum Actinomycetota; class Actinomycetes; order Kitasatosporales; family Streptomycetaceae; genus Streptomyces; species Streptomyces sp. NPDC001848. The sequence goes on from NZ_JBIATP010000012.1 coordinate 101,067, forward strand.
AGCACGGTGGTCCCCCACACCCCGGCCTCGGCGACCCGCACCGCGAGTTCCGGTTCCCAGCACAGTCGCCAGGTCTCCCGGAACGTCCCCGTGCTGCCGCGCGAGGCCGCGGGCTCACCCCAGCCGATCCCGAGGAGCCGCAGCCGGTGCAGCAGCCGGCTGCGCTCGGCGTCGGTCTCCTTGCGCAGGTCCAGCTCCACCTCCCGCTCCAGCGGCTCGGGTTTGATCCGGAGCCGCTTCTGCAGCCGGGCGAGGTCCCGCTGCAACGGCACCGCGGGGGCGGAGTCCGGCACCTCCCCCATGTCGTCGCCGACCACCACCCGGTCGCGCACCAGCGCCAGCGGCACGTCGGAGCCCTCGCACATCACCGCCCGCACCGCGTCGGTCGTCTCCGACAGGCCCGGAAGCGGACGCCCGCGCAGGACGGCGAGTGTTTCGGCCAGCCGCACCGCCTCGATGACATGCGCGGACGACACGATCCGGTCCTCCTCGCGGAGCAGCCCCGCGACCTTGGTCAGCCACCGCTCGACGGGCCGGTCCGGAGCGCGGAACAGATGCCCGTACCAGCCGGGCGAGTCGATGCCCGCCCCGTAGCCGCCGGCCCGGGCGAGCCTCCGGTGGGTCCAGGGCACCCAGGTCATGTCCGTCTTCACCTTGGGCAGGCCCTTCAGCAGCGCGCGGTCGGCGGTGACGGAGGCCCTCTCCCGCAGCGCCGGCACGTGCCAGGCCCCGCACACCACCGCCACGTCGGCCCCGAACTCGCGTTGTGCCGCGCGCACCTGGAGCCGCATGTACGCCTCCCGCACGACGTCCCGTTCGTGTCCGCCGGCGCCGTACTCCTCCCGCAGGGCGGCCATGGCCTCCCCGAGCACGGTGAACGGCGCGAACGGGTCCCCCGCCCCCGCGCCCCGGTGCTCGACGACGTCCTCCCACCACCGCTCGGGGTCGTCGTGTCCGGCGGCCTCGGCCAGCACGGCGAGGGGGTCGACTCGGACGGTGTCGTCGGAGTCGCCGACCGCGCCGGGGTCCTCGGTCTCGGTCCCCGTCGCTCCCTCCTTGCCCCACGCCAGCGTGTGCGTGGCCGGCAGGTCGATGAACCGGGCCGGAACCCCCTGCCGCAGGGCCCAGCGGATCGCCACCCACTCCGGTGAGAACTCGGCCAGCGGCCAGAACGCCGACCGTCCGGGCTCGTCCACGGCGTGGGCGAGCAGGGCGACCGGCGGCCGCATGTCCGGGTGGTCCGCGAGCGGGATCAGGGCGTCCGCCTCCGGTGGCCCCTCGATCAGCACGGCCTCGGGTCGCGCCGCCTCCAGCGCGGCCCGCACCGCCCGCGCGGATCCCGGCCCGTGATGCCGCACCCCGAGCAGCAGCGGCCCCGTCCACGGGGAGTCGGAGTCCTTCACGCGGTCACCTCCCGGCACGCGCGGTAGAAGTCGGTCCAGCCGTCGCGCTCGCGGACGACCGCTTCCAGGTACTCCTGCCAGATGACGCGGTCGGCCGCCGGGTCGCGGACGACCGCGCCGAGGATGCCCGCGGCGACATCGCTCGGCCGTAGCACGCCGTCGCCGAAGTGGGCGGCCAGCGCCAGTCCGTTGGTGACGACGGAGATGGCCTCCGCGGTGGACAGGGTGCCGCTGGGCGACTTCAGCTTGGTCCGGCCGTCCGTCGTGACCCCACCTCGCAGTTCGCGGAAGACCGTCACCACGCGGCGGATCTCGTCGACACCGTCGGGCGCGGCCGGCAGGTCGAGCGAGCGGCCGATCTGGTGCACCCGGCGGGAGACGATGTCGACCTCGGCCTCCACGCTGTCCGGTAGCGGCAGCACCACCGTGTTGAAGCGGCGGCGCAGCGCGCTCGACAGGTCGTTGACCCCGCGGTCGCGGTCGTTGGCCGTGGCGATCAGGTTGAAGCCGCGCACGGCCTGCACCTCTTCGCCCAGCTCCGGTATCGGCAGCGTCTTCTCCGACAGGATCGTGATCAGCGTGTCCTGGACGTCGGCCGGGATGCGGGTCAGTTCCTCGACGCGGGCGGTCATCCCCTCGGCCATGGCCCGCATGACCGGACTCGGCACCAGGGCGTCGCGGCTGGGGCCGTGCGCGAGCAGCCGCGCGTAGTTCCACCCGTAGCGGATCGCCTCCTCCGGGGTCCCGGCGGTGCCCTGCACCAGCAGGGTCGAGTCGCCGCTGATGGCCGCCGCCAGGTGCTCGGACACCCAGGTCTTCGCCGTACCGGGCACGCCGAGCAGGAGCAGGGCGCGATCGGTGGCGAGTGTGGTGACGGCGACCTCGACGATGCGGCGCGGGCCCACGTACTTGGGTGTGATCACCGTGCCGTCCGGGAGGGTGCCGCCCAGCAGATAGGTGGCGACGGCCCACGGCGACAGCTTCCAGCGGGCCGGGCGCGGACGGTCGTCCTGGGCGGCCAGCGCAGCGAGTTCGTGGGCGAAGGCGTCCTCGGCGTGCGGGCGGAGCGCTTCCGTGGGCGCCGCCCCCTTGTCCTGTGCGGGAGCGGACTTCGGCCCGCCGGTGCTGGTGTCCCCGCTTCCGTTCGCGGGCGCGGACGGGCTCTCGTTCGCTTCGACGGACTTCTGGTCAACGGACGCACGCATGGCCGTATCCCCCTCCAGCTCGGCCGGTTCGGATCTGTCACCCACCGTGCACCACACCACTGACAACGCGTCGTGACCTGCGCAGACGCCGTCGCGGGGGTCGATTGTCAGTGCCGGGACCTACCGTCGACGACATGACTTGGCAGGGGGAGCGCTGGACGGCGGACCAGGTGCTGGCACTGGCACCTGATGTGGCGTCACGCAAAGCGGGAAGCAAACTCGGCACGGCCGGGCCGTGGTCGGGGACGGGCAGTTCCGGCGAGGGGACGGTGTGGGGGCTGTGCGAGGGCAGTGGCAGCAAGCCGTATCAAACGGTCGTCGACCTCTCGGACGCGGCCGGGCCGGCGTACAAGTGCAGTTGCCCGAGCCGGAAGTTCCCGTGCAAGCACGCGCTGGGGCTGCTGCTGCTCTGGGCGGGTGGCGACGGCGCGGTCCCGCGGGCACGGCAGCCGGACTGGGCGGAGCAGTGGATCAAGGGACGCCGTCAGCGTGCGCAGGAGAAGCGGACGGCCGGCGTCTCCCCGTCGGCCGCGTCCGCCGACCCGGAGGCGGCCCGGCGCAGGGCGGAGCGACGGGCCGAGCGGATCACGGCGGGGGCGACGGAGCTGGAGCAGCGCCTGGCCGATCTGCTGCGCGGCGGCCTGGCCGCGGTCGAGCAGGCGGGGTACGGGCTGTGGGAGGAGACGGCGGCCCGCATGGTCGACGCGCAGGCTCCGGGACTGGCCGGGCGGGTACGGGAGTTGGGCGCGCTGCCGGCGTCGGGGCCGGGTTGGCCGGTGCGGCTGTTGGAGGAGTGCGCGCTGCTGCACCTGCTGGACCGGGCCTGGCTGAGGCGTGAGCGGCTGCCGGAGGGGCTGGCGGCGACGGTCCGCTCGCGCGTCGGCCTGGCGGGTTCGCCCGACGGTCCGCCCGTCCGTGACCGCTGGCTGGTGCTGGCGCAGTACGACACCTCGGACGCCCGGCTGACCACACGCCGGATCTGGCTGTACGGGGAGAAGTCCGACCGCACGGTGCTCCTCCTTTCCTATGGAGCGGCAGGACGCGCGCCCGAGCTGGCTCTGCCGGTGGGACGGGCCTTCGAGGCCGACGTGTCGTCCTACCCGGGCGCGGGGCAGCTGCGGGCGGCGCTGGGCGAGCAGTTCACGCCCCCGGCCCCGGCAGCGACGAGACCGCCGGGCATGACGACGCAGGACGCGGCGGCGCGCTATGGGGAAGCCCTCCAGGCCGACCCGTGGCTGGACTCGTACCCCGTGACGCTGGGCCAGGTCATACCGACTCCGCTCGACGGCTCCTGGCAGTTGGCGGACGCGGACCGCGGCACCGCGCTGCCCCTGACGCCGTCGGCGGGCGGCCGGCCGGGGCTGTGGCGATTGGTCGCGCTGTCGGGCGGCGCCCCGGTCACGGTCTTCGGCGAGTGCGGCCACCGCGGCTTCACTCCGCTCACCGCCTGGCCGGAGGGTGCCGGAGAGGCGGTCCCGCTGTGCTGACGACACCCCCTACCGACGACTCCGTACCGACCCCGCACCCACCCGCACCCACCCCGTACCACCCGTACCGGCCCGGAAGGGACTGACATGAGTGCGACTCCCGCTCCCGCGGACACGTCCTCCGCCGTGCCCTGGGAGGAGCTTGTCACGGTGGCCCTGCTGGGCACCGACCGGCGCACCCCGCCCTGGCTGCCGTCCGGCGCCCAGGCTCCGACGGCACTGCTGGACCTGGCCGCCGTGGAGACCGTCCGCCGCAGGGCCGGGCTGCGCCCCGCACCGGCCGCACCGCGCCCGGAGCCCGCGGCGGCGGACCCCCGCCCACCGCTGCCGCCCGCGGCAGCCCGCAGACTGGCCCTGCTGCTGTCCGACCGCCCCGGCACGGGCGGTGGCGGCCGCCGGGGGACGGCCCCCGACCTCATGGAGCTGCTGCCGCAGTGGCTGGCGCTGGCCAACGAACGCGGCTACGCGCCACCCCCGCAGACGCTCCCGGCGCTGCTGGACGCGGCCCGCGCCCGCACGGACCTGCGGTCGGCGGCGCTGGCCTTCGCCGGCCCGCGCGCCCTGTGGCTGGCCCGGATGAACCCGGAGTGGCGCTTCGCGCTGCGCTCCGTGCCCGGCGGCGGCTCCGATCTGCCGCCGCCTCAGGAGCCGGACCGCGTCCGACGACTGTGGCGGGAGGGCCTGTTCGCCGAGCGGGTGGCCCTGCTCACCGCGCTCCGCGCACGGCACCCCGCCCTCGCTCGGGACCTGCTCGCCGGTACGTGGACGACGGAGCGGGCCGAGGACCGCCTGATGTTCCTCGACTCGTTGCGCACGGGACTGGAGCCCGCGGACGAGACCTTCCTGGAGCAGGCGCTCTCCGACCGCAGCCGCAATGTGCGGGCGACGGCGGCGGAGTTGCTGTCCGCGCTGCCGGATTCGGCCCTGGCCGGGCGGATGGCGACGCGGGCGGCGGCCTGCGTCGCGGTCGACCCGACCCAGGGGGAGCCGACGATCGTGGTCGAGGCGCCGCACGAGTGCGATCCCGGTATGGAGCGCGACGGGGTGGTGCCGAAACCACCGGCGGGGCGAGGCGAACGGTCGTGGTGGCTCGGCCAGTTGGTGGAGGCGGCGCCGCTCGGCACATGGCCGGTCCGGCTCGGGGGGCTTACGCCGGAGGAGATCGTGGCGCTGCCGGTGGCGGACGACTGGCGGAGCGAACTGCACGGGGCCTGGTGCCGGGCGGCGGTACGGCAGCGGGATGCCGCCTGGTCGCGGGCCCTGCTCGGTCCGCCGTCCGCACCGGAGGCCGCGGGCCCCGGGGCGGTGTCCCTGGCTGAGCGGGCGAAGCTGCTGTCGACGCTGACCCCCGGGGAACGGGCCGACTGGGTCGCCGGGTTCATCGCCACCCACGGCCTGTCGGAGGCGTTCCAGCTCCTCGGGGTGTGCGCGGTGCCCTGGGCCGCTCCCTTGGGCCGTGCCGTCGTCGACGCCCTCAACATCGCACGCGACGCCGGAAGTTACCCGTGGAGCTTCAGCGGGGTGATGGGACTGGCGGAGCGGTGCCTCGACCCGGCGGAGGCGAGCCACCTGGATGCGCTGACGGCGATACCGGACGAGCCGGAGGACGCCTCTCCGGGTGCGGGCGGCTACTGGGCGGAGGCGTTCCAGCGCCTGACGACGACGCTGCGGCTACGGGCAGCGATGGTGGAGGAACTGCGGGATGCGTGAGCCCGGGGCTCCACCCAGCCGTCGGTCCTTCCATCCAGCCATCGGCCCTTCCATCCAGCCGTCGGTCCTTCCGCCCGGCGCCCGTCCCTCCGCGCCGGACTTCGACCAGCCCGCCGCAGCGGGCGTGTCCGGTCTCCGCAGGTCGCGCCTGAGACGGCGTCGTACCTGCGGAGGCGCGAACGGCACCGCCCGGGTATCACGCCTCGGCCGGCTGCCGCACGTTCGCCCGTACCCAGTCGACGATCGACGCGGTCGTAGCCCCCGGCGTGAAGATCTCCGCGACGCCCTTCTCCTTCAGCGGGGGGATGTCCGCCTCGGGGATGATGCCGCCGCCGAAGACCAGGATGTCCTCCGCGTCACGCTCCTTCAGCAGGGCGATCACCGCGGCGAACAGCGTGTTGTGCGCCCCGGAGAGGATCGACAGTCCGATCGCGTCGGCGTCCTCCTGGATCGCCGTGTCGACGATCTGCTCGGGCGTCTGGTGGAGACCGGTGTAGATGACCTCCATTCCCGCATCGCGCAGCGCCCGCGCGATCACCTTGGCCCCGCGATCGTGGCCGTCGAGCCCCGGCTTGGCCACCACCACGCGGATCGGACCGGCTGCCACACCCATCACTGCCTCCATGAAGCGACTACACACACCCTGTACCGATGGACCGCCTGCCGCCACATCACCGCACCGGCGGACACACGGACCGCACGGTCGGCACGCCTCGCACCGTCGGATCAGGCCCCGCCGGCACCGGCGCCCCGTGTCGTACCGACCCGGGAAGTGAACGAACGTTATCGCCAGCATCCCGCAACCGGCAGTTTCACGGTGGTGACCGAGGGGGAAATCACACAATGGGACACGTTCGCCGCGCAGGGTCCCCCCTCCCCGCGGCACACGCGCCGCAGCAGCGGCTCGAGCGCCGTGGTCCGAGGGGATCGTGCGCAAGGAGAGCCGCACCAAGGCGGCCGCACCACCGCCCCACCAGCGGGGCGCCGTGGTGGTGGGGTACCGCCGGCGAAAGGAATGCAAGGGCACGAAAGCGGGGAGCATCACCCGTACGAGGAGGACGGGACACCACGCCACGAGGCGGGCGGGTTCACGTCACCACGACGAAAACGGCGCCCGTCGCGCACCGGCGCCGCACGCGCCGCACCCGCGGCACGGCCGTACCCGCGGCACCTGCCCCGCAGGCCACTGCCACGGCTTTCCATGAGGGCACCCGGGGGACATGGAAGTCCTCGCGCGTGCCGACGGGAGGTCGGCCAATGAAGGTCACCGGGGTAGTAGAGCCTCTGGTTCCACTGTGCCAGCGCCTGTTCCCCAGCAGACTGGCCGGACTCTCCATCGCGCTGCTGAAGGCGACCGCCCTGGAGCTGGCGATTCTCGCCGGACATCTGCTCCTGTATCCGTCGGGAATCATCCAGGAGCGCCGCTGCGCCCCGCTCCCGCCCCCTCCGGACACCGCCAAGCTGCCCACCGAGGCCAAACCCCCGGTGATCCTTCTGCACGGTTTCATCGACAACCGCTCGGTCTTCGTCCTGCTGCGGCGGAACCTCGCCCAGCACGGCCGTCAGCACATCGAGTCGCTCAATTACTCTCCGTTGACATGCGACATCCGCACGGCCGCGGAGCTGCTCGGTCGGCATGTGGAGGAGATCTGCGAGCGCACCGGCCAGCGGCAGGTGGACATCGTCGGGCACAGCCTGGGCGGCCTGATCGCGCGGTACTACGTGCAGCGGCTCGGCGGCGACCTCCGCGTCCGCAGGCTCGTCACGCTCGGTACACCCCACTCCGGCACCCGCGTCGCCCCACTCGCGAACGCCCACCCCATCGTGCGCCAGATGCGTCCGGGGTCGGAGCTGATCGAGGAGCTGCATGAGCCGGCCCCCGGCTGCCGTACGCACTTCGTGAGCTTCTGGAGCGACCTGGACCCGCTGATGGATCCGCTCGAGGCGGCATGTGTCGACCATCCGGACCTGGTGGCGCAGAACATCCGGGTGAGCGGCATCGGCCATCTGGCCCTGCCGGTGCACCCCGCGGTCGCGGCGGGGATACGGCAGGCGCTGGACCTCGAGGAGCCGGCGGCGACCGTGGCCCACACCGGCGGCCTCACGGTGGCGTGACGCCCCGCCGCGCGCCACGCCTGACACACACACCACCCGGCATCCGCACCCGGCATCCGCGCTCGACACAGCACCGGCACAGCCGCCCGACAGCTCCCAGTCACCCACGCGCCTTCGAACGTTCATCGAACGCAGCGCCAAAGCCTCGTGCGGTGACCGCCGAAACACGGCCGAATGCCCGTTTCCTGCCTGCCGGAAACCTGCGGAAGATTGTCGCGCCCGCGTACCGCCGGGTACAGTCGCCGCACTGCTCTGGCAGCCCCTGTTGTCGAGGCGAAAGAGAAGTCGGTGAACGACCGTCACCCGTCGGGGATCGCAACACCCCCGGCCCCGGCCCCCGATGCCGCCTCGGCGCAGTACGCGTCGTACGGCCCCCAGGGTGGCCAGTACGGTGAGTTCACGACCTACGCCGACTCCACCGCGGCCTTCACGGCCGATCCCCTCTTCGGCAACCTCCCGGACGATGCCGGGACCGGCTCGTACCACACGGGCCAGTGGTCCACCGGAAGCCACGACACGTTCGGCACCGGCACGCACCAGACGCCGCACTACGACCCGTACGCCGCCCAGCACCACGCCGCGTTCGACACCGGCGCCCATGACACGGCGGAGTGGGCGGCCGGCTACCAGCAGCTGGCCGCGATTCCCGCACAGGCCCCGGCCCCCGACGCCACCGGCCAGTGGGACGCCCAGGCCTGGCTGGAGGCGGAGCAGTCGACGGTCCTCACCCAGCAGTGGGAGTGGGGCACGCAGAACTTCGACACGGGTGCCTACGACGCCACGCAGTGGAACTCTGCGGGCAGCCCGGAACACGAAACGGAACAAGCGGCCACCGGCAGCTTCGAACACGTCGTCCCGGAGCCCTTCACCGACGCCGATCCCTTCGCCGACGCCGAGCGTTTCGCCGACGCCGAGCCCTTCGGTCACCGGGCAGCCACCGCCACCTTCGATCAGCTCCCGTCCGAGCGACCCACCGACGACGACGTCCCGTCAGGAACGGTCGGCGACGTCTCGTTGGTCGACGACCAGGAGGAGCGCACGCCCGTCCCGTCCTCACGTGCCGCATCCCGTGCCGCGAGCCGTTCCCGGCGTCGCACCCCGGCGAGGCGGTCCGCGCTGCTCACGGTCGCGGTGCCGTCGGTGTGTGTGATGGGGGTCGCCGGGATCGCCGCGGCGACCGTCGGCGTGGGCGGGGACGACGGCAAGGACACCACGGCGAGCGCCGCTGACACACCGGTGAAGCCGTCCGCCGCCAACAACAAGCTGGACTCCCAGCTCGCGAACCTCTCCGCGGGCGCGAACGACTTCGCGGACCGGGCGAGTCGCACCCAGGAACGTATCGACCTCAAGGCCCAGCAAGTGGCCGAGCAGAAGAAGGCGGCGGCCGAGGCGGCGCTCAAGGAGCGGCTGCGCCCCAAGTTCGCGCTGCCGGTCCTGCAGAAAGGCCTCAGCGCCTACTTCGGCCAGGCGGGCGTCAACTGGATGTCCGTGCACACCGGCATCGACTTCCCGGTGTCGTACGGGACGACGGTGATGGCCGCGACCGACGGCACCGTGCAGACCAAGTGGAACAGCGCGTACGGCAACATGCTGATCGTGACGGCCAAGGACGGCACGCAGACCTGGTACTGCCACCTCTCCAGCTACCGGGTCCCCTCCGGCGCGACGGTGAAGGCCGGTCAGCCGATCGCGTACTCCGGCAACTCGGGCAACTCCACCGGACCGCACCTCCACTTCGAGGTGCGACCCAGCGGCGGCGCCGCGATAGACCCGCTGCCGTGGCTGCGGAGCCACGGGCTCGACCCGACCTGACCGACCGGCTCCTCGGCCGACCGGCTGCCTGACCGACCGGCTCCGCGGCGAGCCCCCGCCGTCCAGCGAGGGCCCGGACGCGCGGCTACAACTTCTCCACCGGCGCGTACCGCAGCAGCAGTCGCTTCGGCTTCTCGTCCCCGAAGTCGATCGTCGCCTCCGCGTTCGACCCCGTGCCCTTCACAGCCACGACCGTCCCCAGCCCGAACTGGTCATGGGTGACACGGTCGCCCACCGCCACCGAGACCACCGGCCGCTCCGTCGCACCGCCCCGGCGCGTGGCGAACCCGCTCGCGCCCGCCGCCGACGAGCGGGAGCGGGAGGACGACAACGAGGCCGCCACCCCCGAAAGCGGTCCGGACGACCCCGCTGCGGAGACACCGCCCTTCCGCTTCCACTCCACGTGCTGCTCCGGGATCTCCTCCAGGAACCGCGAGGGCGGGTTGTACGACGGCTGGCCCCAGGCGCTGCGCATCGCCGACCGCGTCAGGTACAGCCGCTCCCGCGCACGGGTGATGCCGACGTACGCCAGGCGCCGCTCCTCCTCCAGTTCCTTCGTCTGACCGAGCGCACGCATGTGCGGGAAGACGCCGTCCTCCATGCCCGTCAGGAACACCACCGGGAACTCGAGGCCCTTCGCGGTGTGCAGGGTCATCAGCGTGATGACGCCGTCGCCCCCTTCGTCGTCGGGGATCTGGTCGGAGTCGGCGACGAGTGCGACCTGCTCCAGGAAGTCGGCCAGGGTGCCAGGGGCGGCGGTCCCTGCGGTCTCCGCACCCTCGCCGCGCTCCTGTTCGAACTCCAGGGCCACAGCGGCGAGTTCCTGAAGGTTCTCGATCCGGGTCTCGTCCTGGGGGTCGGTCGAGGACTGCAACTCGGCCAGGTAGCCGGTGCGTTCGAGGACGGCCTCGAGGACCGTGGCCGGTCCGGCGCCCGACTCCACGATCGTGCGCAGCTCCTCCATGAGCACGTTGAACCGTTTGACCGCGTTGGTGGAGCGGGCCGCCATGCCGTACGCCTCGTCCACGCGGCGCAGCGCCTGCGCGAAGCTGATCTTCTCGCGCTGGGCGAGGGCGTCGATCATCGCCTCGGCGCGCTCGCCGATGCCCCGCTTGGGCACGTTCAGGATGCGCCGCAGCGGCACGGAGTCCTCCGGGTTCGCCAGCACCCGCAGGTAGGCGAGGACGTCCCGGACCTCCTTGCGCTCGTAGAAGCGGACGCCGCCGACGACCTTGTAGGGCAGGCCGACGCGGATGAAGACCTCTTCGAAGACACGGGACTGGGCGTTGGTGCGGTAGAAGACGGCGACGTCGCCCGCCTTCGCCTCGCCCGCGTCCGTGAGCCGGTCTATCTCGTCGGCGACGAACTGCGCCTCGTCGTGCTCGGTGTCGGCGACATAGCCGGTGATCCGGGCGCCGGCGCCCGCATTGGTCCACAGGTTCTTGGGGCGGCGGGACTCGTTGCGTTCGATGACCGCGTTGGCTGCGCTCAGGATGGTCTGCGTGGAGCGGTAGTTCTGCTCCAGCAGGATCGTCGTGGCGTCCGGGTAGTCCTCCTCGAACTGGAGGATGTTGCGGATGGTCGCGCCGCGGAAGGCGTAGATCGACTGGTCGGCGTCGCCGACGACGCACAGTTCGGCGGGCGGGACGTCGTGCTCGCCGGGCGGGACGTCCGCCGGGTGCTCAGAGGTGCCGACGAGCTCGCGCACCAGGGCGTACTGGGCGTGGTTGGTGTCCTGGTACTCGTCGACGAGCACATGGCGGAAGCGGCGGCGGTAGTGCTCGGCGACGTCCGGGAAGGCGCGCAGCAGGTTGACCGTCGTCATGATCAGGTCGTCGAAGTCGAGCGCGTTCGCCTCGCGAAGGCGGGACTGGTAGAGCGCGTACGCCTGGGCGAGGGTCTTCTCGAAGCCGTCGGACGCCTGGGCGGCGAAGTCCTCCTCGTCGATCAGCTCGTTCTTCAGGTTGGAGATCTTGGCGCTGAAGGACTTGGGCGGGAAGCGCTTGGGGTCCAGGTCCAGGTCGCGGCAGACGAGGGCCATCAGGCGCTTGCTGTCGGCGGCGTCGTAGATGGAGAAGGAGGAGGTGAAGCCGAGCTTCTTGCTCTCCCGGCGCAGGATGCGGACGCAGGCGCTGTGGAACGTCATCACCCACATCGCGTTCGCGCGCGGGCCGACGAGCTGCTCGACGCGCTCCTTCATCTCGCCCGCGGCCTTGTTGGTGAAGGTGATCGCGAGGATCTGCCCGGGGTGGATGCCCCGCTCGGCCAGCAGGTACGCGATGCGGTGGGTGAGCACACGGGTCTTGCCGGAGCCGGCGCCGGCCACGATGAGCAGCGGGGAGCCGGCGTGCACGACGGCCGCGCGCTGGTTCTCGTTCAACCCCTCCAGCAGCGCCTCCATGTCGACGGCAGGGCGGTGCGCGCCGTTGCGGTAATAGGCGTCCCTGTCCGGTGGCAGGTCGAACTTCCCGCCGAACAGATCGTCCGGAACCGGCTCCGGAGCGTGATCGTCATCGGGCGGCGGGGGCTCCTCCTCATGGGCCGGAGTGGCCTTGAGGTCCGCCAGGAAGCTGTCGTCAAAGAGGCTGCTCATCGCTCTCCGAGTCTAGGCCGCCCCACCGACAACCCGCCGCCGCCCTGGAAACTCCCCTCGAAAGGCGACCGCCCGAGCCACCGCGACCTACCGGAATCAACCGTTCACCCTGCGCTCCCAGAGAGCGCCGCCACGAGGAAGGTCACGAAAACGCATCGGGCATATCACGCATCAACCTTCACAGCAGCCACAGCAGTTGGCTACCGTGCCGGTCAGGCCGCACGACCCCCACCGGCGAAGGTCGCCGGGCCGCGCGGCCTCCGCCGAGTCCGGTGCCCCGTGGCCACCGGAGCCGGGGCCCCCCGACCTGGGGTGAATCGGCCAACCGCCCTGCGGGGCACGGCCGTAGGGCACACCTTCCGCAACCCCCCCACCGAGCCCGAACCCGACAGCTAACCCGGTAGGCGGACTACGGAAGGAGACGCCCTTCATGGCGCCGCACCGCAAGGCGCGCCCCTCGGGCACGCGCTTCGCCGGCATACGCACCCCCGTCCTCGCGACGGCGGCCCTCACCTCCGTGGCGCTGCTCCCGCAGAGCGCCGACGCCGCGCCCTCCGCCGACGGCAGGCCGAGCGTCGAGGACGTCGAGAAGAAGGTCGACGAGCTCTACCGCCGCGCCGAATCGGCCTCCGAACGGTACAACGGGGCCAAGGAGAAGGCGGACCGGCAGCGGGGACGCGTCGCCGCGCTCCTCGACGACGTCGCAAGACGCGCCCAGAAGCTGGGCGAGACACGGGACCGGCTGGGTTCCTTCGCCGCGGCCCAGTACCGCGCCGGGGAGGCGGCCCCCGACACGGCCACCTTCCTCCTGGCCGACACGCCGCAGGACTACTTCGACCAGACCCAGCTGATGAGCCGGCTCACCAGCCGTCAGAAGGAAGCGGTCGACGAGTACGCCACCGCGCAGGCCGCGACGATGAGGAAGCGGCAGGAGGCCACCGAGAACCTGCGGTCGCTCACCGACTCGCAGCAGACGCTGCGTTCGGCCAAGGCGGACGTCCAGAAGAAGCTCGCCACCGCGCGTGCCCTGCTGTCGGAGCTGACCGCGCAGGAGAAGGCACGGCTCGCTGCGCTGGAGAAGGAGAAGCAGGAGGTGGCGCGGCGGCAGGCCGAGGAGCTGGCACGCCAGCAGGCGGCACAGCGCCAGTCGTCGTCCACCACCACGCCCGGCTCGCCGGGCTCCGCCACGGACTCCACGGACTCCGCGTACGCGACGAAGGCCGCCGAGGCGCTGGCGTTCGCCCGTGCGCAGGTCGGCAAGCCGTACGTGTGGGGCGCCACCGGGCCCGGCTCGTACGACTGCTCGGGCCTGACCCAGGCCGCGTGGAGGGCCGCCGGGGTGTCACTGCCGCGCACCACCTACGACCAGGTGAACGTGGGCACGACGGTCCCGCTCACCGACGCGCGACCCGGTGATCTGATCTTCTTCTACGACGACATCAGCCATGTCGGCCTCTACATCGGCAACGGCATGATGATCCACGCGCCGAAGCCGGGGGCGTACGTCCGCGAGGAGTCGATCTACTCCGGGGGCACGTCGATCATCCGCAGTGCGGTGCGACCGGCATGACCAACGCCTGCCGGGCACGCGCGCGTGGGGTTGTTTTCCGCCTTCGACGCGCGTGCCCCCGTACGAGCGCCTGTCCGCGTACCTAGCATCGGGCGCATGTCAGGGACCTCCGCGCTGCGCGCCTGGTGGGCGCCGCGTCCGCCCGCCACCGGGGCCGCCGTGATGGCGACCGGCGTCCTGTCGGTCGGGCTGCACCTGACCGGCGCCCAGGTTCTCTCCCGCATCGCCCTGATCCTGGCGGGCGCCGCCTGGCTGGCGCTCGCCGCCGACATCGCCCTGCAACTGCTGTGGGACCGGGCGCAGTGGCGGGCCCGGGCGGGTTCACCGACGGCGCTCACCGTGGTGCCGGCGACCACCGTGCTGGGCTCGGGAGTGTCCGCTCTGGACGGGCAAGCGCTCGCCGAGGCGCTGCTCGCACTGGCCGTGGTGCTCTGGGCCTGCCTGGTCCCGTTGACCGTGCCGAACTGGGAGCGCCGGATGCCCGGTGCGGTGTTCCTCGGGTGCGTGGCGGCGGAGGGCATCGCGGTGCTGGGAGCGCTGCTCGCGGCGGCCGTGGGGGTGGCGTGGCTCGCCCACGCGGCGCTGGTGTTCTTCTGGCTCGGGCTGGTGTTCTACCTGATCGGGCTGGGCTGCTTCGACTTTCGGCAGGTGGTGAACGGGCCGGGCGACCACTGGATCATGGCCGGAGGGCTCGCCATCTCGGCGCTGGCCGGTTCGCAGCTCATGAGCGCCGCACACAAAGGGCTCTACCTGTGGAACAACGACGACAGCGGTGTCCTGCGCGGCGTCACCGTCGCCCTCCTCGTCCTCGCCCTGGCCTGCTACGCCGCCCTGGCGGTGGGCGAGGTGCTGCGGCCTCGGCTCCACTACGACGTCCGGCGCTGGTCGACCGCGTTCCCGATGGGGATGACGGCGCTGGCGGCGCTGTCCGTCGCCTCCTCGGTCGGCGTGCCGTGGCTGCGCGGCCTCGGCCGGGTACTGCTGTGGATCGCGGTGGCCGCCTGGTTCCTGGTCCTCGCCGGAGCCGTCGACTCCGCCGTGGACGGCGTCAGGTCCAGAGCACGGCGATGAAGATGTTCGCCAGCGTCGCGGCGCCGACGAGGCCGAAGAGGGGCTTCTCGACGGTCTCCTCGTCCCGCTTCACATAGACCAGGCCGAGGATGACGATCAGCAGGGCCAGCTTGATCCCGATCTTGATCGTGTTGACCGAGTGGTGGTCCGCCTGGTTGAGACCGACCAGCACCACCCCCGTGACCAGCATGGTCAGCGCGCCGTGCAGCATCCCGGGCACGAAGCGTGCTGTTCCCTGACCCATCGCCTTCATCTGGGTGAGGAAGCCGCCGAGGAGCGCGGCGATGCCGACGATGTGCAGGCCGACGAAGAGGTGGATGAGTACGTCCATGGGGCCGGAGCCTAATCAGCCCGCTTGTGTCCGCTGACACCACCCCTGCGGATGTGACGCCGCTCGCTCGACCCTCCCGCCCGACTGCATATATGCGCCCTATAGCACTCGGCGACGGCCCGATGCGCGGGATCCGCCGCATCGGTCATCGCTGAGCGTGAAGACGGCGACCCCGCACGGGGATCACGGCTACATACGGTCACCGTCAGTCCGGTCACGCCACTTCCGCACATCCGGTCACCATCGCATCACGGACGGGTTTAGCGTCCTCCCCCAGGTGCCCGGCTCCCCATCGCCGCCCGGGCCAGGGGCGGCCGTCGGGTACCACCGCCGAGAAGTCCGGCGGCGGCCCGTTCCCCCTGTGCGGTCCGCCGCCGGACACGTGACACCGCCCATGGCCCCGGCGGTCGTACGAAAGGACGTGACGTCCAGGTGGCAGCGCACCGCAAGCCCAGACAGCGTTCGCTCGGCGGCGGCACAGCCCGCACCGCCGCCACGATCGCCCTCGCGGGAGCGGCGACCGCGACCGGCTTCGACGGCACGGGCCATGCAGCGCCGCCGCTCTCGCCGGCCCAGGTCAAGGCCAAGGTCGACACGTTGTACCAGGAGGCGGAGGCCGCCACCGAGAAGTACGACGGCGCCAAGGAGCAGGCGGATGAGGCGCAGAAACGGCTGAACGCCCTGCGGGACGAGGCGGCCCGCCGGACGGACCGGCTGAACTCCGCGCGGGAGGCACTGGGCTCCGCGGCGGCGGCACAGTACCGCGACGGCGGCCTCGACCCGGCAGTGCGACTCCTGCTGTCCTCGGATCCCGGGCAGTACCTCGACAACGCCGCGTTCGCCGAGCGGGTGGACAATCGGCAGGCGGCAGCCGTGACGCGGGTACGCGACCAGCTGCGCGAGATCGAACGGCTGCGCGGTGCGGCACGCGTCGAGCTGGCCTCACTGACGTCCCGGCAGGCGGAGCTACGGCGACAGAAGCGGACGATCAACGAAAAGCTGGGCGCAGCACGACAGCTGCTGTCCCAGCTCACGCAGGGACAGCGGGCGCAGCTTGCGGCGGACGGGGGCGCGGGGCGGGCGTCGCGGTCCGAAGGGCGCGATCCGCTGGGCGCGGTATCGGGTGCGGTCTCGGCCGCGACGGCGACGGCTCAGGCCCCGGACGCCCGGGCGGCGGCCGCGGTGGCGTACGCGTACGCCAAGCTCGGCAGCCCCTACGTCTGGGGCGCGACCGGCCCGGACGCCTTCGACTGCTCGGGCCTGGTGCAGGCCGCGTACCGCTCGGCGGGCATCTCCCTGCCGCGGACGACCTACTCCCAGATCGACGCGGGCCGCCGCGTCTCGCGCTCCGAACTCCTCCCCGGAGACCTGGTGTTCTTCTACTCCGGGGTCAGCCATGTGGGGATCTACATCGGCCACGGTCAGATGATCCACGCCCCGAACCCGTCGGCACCGGTCCGCCTGGCACCGATCGACGAGATGCCGTTCGC
Source organism: Streptomyces sp. NPDC001848 (assembly GCF_042891915.1). Lineage (NCBI taxonomy): Bacteria > Bacillati > Actinomycetota > Actinomycetes > Kitasatosporales > Streptomycetaceae > Streptomyces > Streptomyces sp. NPDC001848. Next base: position 117,854 of record NZ_JBIATP010000012.1, read on the forward strand.
GGGGGCCACGCGGGTGGTGTGATCCGGACGGGCCCGCGCTCACACCAGCCGGCGTGCCGTCGCCCAGCGGGTCAGTTCGTGGCGGTTCGACAACTGGAGCTTGCGCAGGACCGCCGAGACATGGGACTCCACCGTCTTCACCGAGATGAACAGTTGCTTGGCGATCTCCTTGTACGCATAGCCGCGGGCGATCAGGCGCAGGACCTCGCGTTCGCGCTGGGTGAGGCGGTCCAGGTCCTCGTCGACGGGCGGGGCGTCGGTCGAGGCGAACGCGTCCAGGACGAAGCCGGCCAGGCGCGGGGAGAAGACGGCGTCCCCCTCCTGCACGCGGAAGATGGAGTCGACGAGGTCCGAGCCGGTGATCGTCTTCGTCACATAGCCGCGGGCCCCGCCCCGGATCACACCGATCACATCCTCGGCGGCGTCCGACACCGACAGCGCCAGGAAGCGCACCGGCCGCTCGGGGTCGGCCGTCAGCGAGGCGCAGCGGCGCAGCACCTCCACCCCGCCGCCACCCGGCAGGTGGACGTCGAGGAGGACGACCTCGGGGCGGGTGGCGGTGATGACCGCGACCGCCTGGTCGACGTCGGCCGCCTCACCGACGACCTCGACGCCGGTCAGTTCCGTCTGTCCGATCTCCGCCTGCACTCCCGTGCGGAACATCCGGTGGTCGTCGACGAGTACGACCCGCACCCGCCGGTCCGCGTTTCCGCCGGACACCGCGGCCTCCCCGTTCGTGTCGCTCATGACGTCGTCTCCGCCCTCTCCATCTCCAGCTCGACCTCGGTGCCGCCGTCCGGCACCGCGCGCAGCCGTGCCGTGCCGCCGTTGCGCTCCATTCGGCCGATGATCGATTCTCTGACACCCATGCGGTCGGCGGGTATCGCGTCGAGGTCGAAGCCGGGGCCGCGGTCGCGGACGGACACGAACACCGTCTTGCCCTCGACCTCGGCGTAGACCTGGACGGCGCCGCCCTCGCCACCGTACTTGGCGGCGTTCACCATCGCTTCGCGCGCGGCCTGCATCTGTGCGCCTATCCGTTCGTCGAGGGGGCAGTCGCCGACGATGACGACCTCTATGGGTACCCCGTGCTTGTCCTCCACCTCCGCCGCGTTGCGCCGGACCGCCTCCGCGAGGGAGTCGGGCTCTTCCGCCTCGTCCTTGCCGGTCCCTTCCGGTTTGTAGAGCCAGGCGCGCAGGTCGCGCTCCTGGGCGCGGGCGAGGCGGCGCACCTCGCCCGCGTTCTCCGCGTTGCGCTGGATCAGGGTCAGGGTGTGCAGCACCGAGTCGTGGACGTGGGCCGCGACCTCGGCGCGCTCCTGGGCGCGGATGCGCATCAGGCGCTCTTCGGACAGGTCCTGGGTCATCCGCACCAGGTACGGCCCGGCGAGCAGCGTGATGCCGACGAGGACCGCGAGCGCTGCCTGCAGGACCGAGCCGAGGTGGGCGGCGGAGCCCTGCAGCACGAACACGCCGGAGACACCGGCGGTGACCAGCAGGACACCGGCCGCGGCACGCAGCAGGGTGAGGGTGCGGCGGCGGCTGCCGACCTCCATCCAGCGGGCCCGCCGGGCGTTGTCCGCCTGGCGCCAGACCAGGGCGACGCCGGCGGCGACGAGAACGGCCGGTATGAGGTACACCTTGGCGACGCCGTCGAGCTTCATGCTGCCCACGAAGGTCAGCGCGATGACGACCATGAGGAGCAGGGCGACGATCTGACCCCGGTCGGGCTTGCGGGCGACGAGTCGGCGGCGGCCGTGGGGTGAGGTCTCGGTCGCGACCATGGAAGGGGAGCGCCGGTCATCGACGCCGCCGACGCCGAGCGGGACGAAGAACCAGAACGCGGCGTACAGCAGCGCGCCGAAGCCGTGTGCCAGGAACAGGCCGACGAAGACGAGGCGCACCCAGATCACGGGCAGCCCGAGATGCCCGGCGAGCCCCCGCGCCACGCCCCCGAGCCAGCGTCCGTCGCTGCTGCGGTAGAGCTTGCGCGGCGGCCGCGGATCGGTGAGGGGCAGCGTTGCGGCGTCCGGCATGCCAACGATGGTCACACGACGGGACCGGCCGGGCATCAGGGTCGGTCCCTTAGACGCCCCTGATCTTCGAATCCGGGTGATCGAACACCTCCCCCCGGCGGCGTCAGGGCAGATTTCAGGGTTGGGCCAGGGTCGTCCCGACTGCCGCAGGGCGCCCGCGGCGGCGACCATGGACGCATGACAGATCAGCAGCACGCGGCGGGGCACGGCCCTGGCGTCGGGCACGCCTCCACGGCGGGGCGCGGACCCGATGGGGAGCGGGGTGCCCGGCCGCCGGGAGACCGGGCGGGGGACGCAGCCGCGCGGCAGGCCATGCCCGCGTCCGGCCCTGCCGCGCCCGCTGCGGATGACGAGCCGCGCACGCAGGCGGGCCCGGGCGTGCGGCAGGATGCGGCCGTGCGCGAGAACGGAGGAGAGGACGCCGGCACGGGTGAGGGCGGGGCCGGACCCCCGGGGCCGGGTGCCCGCGCGGGTGCGGCGGCGCGCGAGCAGGCCGGCGCCCGGAAGGACGAGGCCGGACGCGGGGGAACCCCCACACCCGGCGACGCGGCGGTGGCCGAGGAGCCCGGCCGGTTCCGGCGTGACCGGCGGCACAAGATGCTGGCGGGGGTCTGTTCGGGCCTGGCCCGGCAGTGCGACATGGATCCGGTGATCTTCCGGATCGTGCTCGCGGTGCTCTCGGCGGCAGGCGGCCTCGGCCTCATCTTCTACGGCTTCGTCTGGCTCCTCGTGCCCTACGAGGACGAGGAGGAGAACGAGATCCGCAAGCTGCTGACCGGTCGCGTCGACGGTCAGGCCCTGGCCGCGGTGCTCTTCGCCCTGGTGGGCTGCGGAATCTTCCTGTCGATGCTCAGGAACGGCAGCGTGCTGACCTTCGCAGCCGTCCTCTCCCTGCTCCTCGCCGGCGCGGGGTACTGGTCGCGGCAGCGCGGCGTTCCCGGCCCCGACCCTTCCCCAAGCTCTCGGCTGCGCTCGAGCAGGGGAAACCCCATTGCGGCGCAGGCGGTGGCCGACGCCCCGCCGGAGGCCACGGCACCCCCCGTCCCCGCCGCCTACCCCTCCTGGTGGCGCGACCCCATCGTCAAGGACGGCACCCACGTGGGCGGCACGGGCTATCTGTGGGGCCCGAGCGACACCGCCGGCCGTGATGTGGCGGCGGCGGTCGCCATCGCCCGCGGCTCCTCGTACGCGGAGCGCATACGGACCGAGCAGCGGCCGCGACCGCGGGGGCCGCGCTGGATAGGCGGCTGGGTCTTTCTCCTCGCCCTGCTCGCGGGCGGTCTCGGCACCCTTGTGACCTGGGACGACCGGTCGCTCGGCACGAGTCTGCAGACTGGCCTGGCGTGCGCGCTGTTGGCGTTCGGCCTGGGCATCGCGGTCAGCTCGTTCCTCGGCCGTACGGGAGCGGGCTCGGTTTTCCTCGCGGTGCTCACGGCGGCCCTGCTCGCCGGCTCGGCCGCCCTGCCGAGGGACATCGGCACCCGGTGGAGACACACCACTTGGGCGCCGACGTCGGTGGCCGCCGTGCGGGAGAGGTACGACCTGGGCAACGGCGTCGGCACTCTGGATCTCAGCCGTCTCAGGCCGGCCGGGAACCAGACGGTGACGACCCGGGCCGAGGTGGGCGTGGGTCGGCTGAAGGTGGTGGTCCCTCGGGATGCGACGGTGAAACTGAACATCGACACCGGTGTGGGCGACATCCGGTTGCCGGGTGACTCCCCCAAGGACGTGGACGTGGAGCCGGGCAAGCATCGGCAGGTGACGCTCACCCCCGAGGCCGGGACGAAGAAGACGGCCACGCTGCGCCTCGACCTGGAGGTCGGCGTGGGCCAGGTGGAGGTGGACCGTGCTGCGTCATGAGTTCCAGCCGGGCCGGCTGGTGGCCGGGATCTTCCTGGCCGGTGAGGGCGTCGCTTACGTGGGTGATGCCGAGGGGGCGTGGAAGACACCCTGGTTCGCGATCTTCCCGATCGTGATCGGCGGTCTCTGCCTCGCGGCCGTGACCGGCCTGCTCACCCGCGCGATACGCAGGCACCGAGCGCCCCGCGCCGGCCGTCAGGCCGAACCGGAGGAGACGAGCGTGGGCTAGCTAGAGCGTGTTGCAAGCTCAGCGGTAGCCGCCCGTGCGTTGCCGTCGTCGGGCGCGCAGGGCGGCGTCGAGGGACAGGACCGGGGTGCCCGCGAGGACCAGCGGGATCCAGGCCATCAGGTAGGCGAGGTCGTTGCCGTAGTAGTAGGGGGTCGATGCCCAGCTGACGGTCAGCCACAGGCTCAGCGAGATCAGCGCGCCGCCGAGTGCGGCGAGGCGGCCCAGCAGCCCGAGGAGCGTGCCGATGCCGACGGCGAGTTCGCCGAAGGCGATGGCGTAGCCGAAGCCGACGGGGTTCTTCAGCGCCAGGTCGACCAGGGCCGGGATCGCGGACGTGCCGCGCACGGAGTGCATCAGCTCGCCGATGGACCCGGAGCCGGAGGCGTGCATGAAGGCGCTGTTGGTGAGTTTGTCCAGGCCCGCGTAGATGAAGGTGACGCCGAGGAAGACGCGCAGTGGAAGCAGGGCGTACCGGGTGGCGGTGTCCCGCCAGGTGCTGCCCTCGTCGACGTAGGAGGTGTGGGAGTCCGTGCGAATGCCATGAACCATCGTGCCGCCGCCTCTCGCCCGCCGTGCCCAGCCCTTGCCCCTCAACAGACCATACGTACGAAAGGGGGCAACCGCTCAACCGCTGCGCACACAGTTTTCCCGCCCTTGCCCCAGGAGTTCGGGCATCAACCCGGCAGCGACGGGATGACGCCCGGCTCGGCGCGGCGGACCCGGGGGCACCGCGGCTGGGCCGAACGGGGCACAGCACCCGGCGGTCGCGGCGCCAGGCACCGGAGCCTGCTCGCCCGGTCCGTGGCACCGTGGCCGGTCACTCCGTGACGTCGATGGTCACCCGGTTGGTCTCCACGCCGGCCGCCGTCACCACCTGCACCTCGACCCTGCCCGGTTCCACATCCGCCGGCACCGGCACCGTGAGCAGGGTGTCCGTCGGGTTGCTGAAGCCGCCGGTGACCGGCACCAGCGGGACATGGACATGCACGGCGCCGATGCGGACCACCATCCGGGACAGCCGGTCCGCCTTGTGGGCGCCGGGGGGCACGAAACCGGCGCCGCGGATCTCGATGTCGTCGCCCGTGCGGATCGGCGCGTCCAGGTCCCCCGCCTCCCGCGCCCGGACCACCGAGAGGATCACCGGACGTCCGCCCTCCGCGTACTTCCCGGCGAGGTAGGTCGCCGCCGAGACCAGGACCAGCAGCGCGAGCCCCCACGGCAGATCGGGCAACTGGTCGGGGCGGCGGGCCAGCCGTACCACCGCGAAGGCCAGGGCGACCGCACTGACGATCACATACTGCGTGTCCGGGAAGCTGCCCCGCCCCGAATCGTCCGTGAGCAGGTCCGCCGCCCGCGGCCGGTCGGCACGTACCTTCTGCAGCCGCTGGCCGAGCACCCGCAGCCCCACCACCCGCCGCACCAGAACCGCGATCCCGCAGACCACGGCGACCACGGTCACCACGCCCACCCCGCGCGCGAGGCCGAGCCCGGCGATCAGCGCATCACGCCGGCCCTCGGCCGAGGCCGCCGTCAGCTCACCGACCAGCACCAGCACCGCGTACACGACGAACAGCACCCAGCCGGCGGCCACCGCGCGGGAGGTCGACAGCCGGTTGTCCTCCCCGATGACGGGCGCGAGCGCCCCGCCGCGCGCCCGGTGCAGATACCCGGCGGCGGTCAGCGCCGCTCCCACCAGCACCGCCGCGACCAGCCCGGCCGTACGCGCCACGGTCCACCCGGCACCGATCGCGGTGAGCGCCTGCGCCAGCAACAGGGCGCCGACGGCGCCCCACACCGCGATCAACGTGCGCCGCCACAGCCGGCCCAGCCAGGCCTCGGCGTCCGCGCGACCGCGCTCGGCGACAACCGCGGCGGACTGGGTCAGCTCGTCGGACACCCACTGACGGGACGCGGACGCGGAGTGCGCGACCGCCGCGGGCAGCCCCCGCCCGGACGCGAACTCCTCTCGCATCGCCAGGAACTCGGCGACCGCGCGCCGGTGCCCCTCGCGCGCGCCGTGCGGGCAGTCCCCGCAGGTGCAGCCACCCTCGTGCGTACCCGGGCCGCTCCCGCGCCTCTCGCCCTGCCTCGCCTCCTGCACCGCCACGCCCGCTGCCGCCTTCCCGCGCCACAACATCACACCGCGCCAGGCCCCCGATCGGGCCGGACGTACGATCACCGGAGCCACCCGGCCCCGCCGTGCAACTGCCGTGTGACGACAGCGAATTGTGCCGTACGGAACACCTCCCGCGTCCGTCAGGTCCGGTCCGGGCGGGTGAAACCGCGAACCCCCGATTGACCCGGCCGCCGGCCGTCGGCGCCCCCGTCCGCCGTTTGCGGGCGGTGCGGCGTCGGCGGGTCAGCCGAGGAGGTCCGGTTCGCTGCGGGTGATGTGCTGCCACAGGGGCTGGTAGTTGATCCAGGCCACCAGGTCACCGCCGAGCTGCTCCCGGGTCGCCACCGCCTGCCGGTGGTCGATCAGGACGGGGCGTCCCGCGGCCTTCGCGGTCAGCTGCACCTGGCAGGAGCGTTCCATGGACAGGAACCACCAGGCCGCCGCGTCCACCGAGTCGCCGACGGTCAGCAGCCCGTGGTTGCGCAGGACGAGCGCCTTGCGGCTGCCGAGCGCGGTCGCGATCCGACGGCCCTCCTCGGCGTCGACGGCGACGCCGGTGTAGGCGTCGTACACGGCGTGATCCTCGTAGAAGGCGCAGGACTCCTGGGTGATGGGGTCCAGCAGATCGCCGAGCGCGGCGAGGGCCCTTCCGTGCACCGAGTGGCAGTGGGCGACGGCGACGACATCGGGGCGGGCGGCGTGGACCTGGGCGTGCACGGTGAAGGCGGCCTGGTTCACGTGGTAGCGGCCGTCGATCACCTGACCGTCCTGGTTGGCGAGCACCAGGTCGCTCACGGTGACGTGCCGGAACGGCATTCCGAAGGGGTTGACCCAGAAGCAGTCCGTGAACTCCGGGTCGCGTGCGGTGATGTGTCCCGACACCCCGTCCTCGAAACCGAGCCGCCCGAAGATCCGCAGCGCGCCCGCGAGCCGCTCCTTGCGGTGCCGGCGCTCGTCCTCGGCCGACTCGTGCATCGGCGGCATCGCGAACCGCAGCTGGTCGGTGGGCAGGGGCGGGGGCGGAGTGGGGCCGTGCATGGGTCCTCCGGCACTTGACTTCGTCAACGGGCCGGAAGGTACCGCCGACCAGGCGAGGATGACAGCGCTGGTTGGTAAAGATGCCGCGCGGGTGGTTCCGCGCGCGCCTTGTACTCAAGCCCAAGGCCGCCGGTACCAGACAGAAGATGTCGGGTATCGACGTCAGACTCACCGCATGGCAACGAGCGCGTCAACGAACTGGGCGGCTTTCGCCACGGCGGAACCGGCCCTCGCCCGGACCGTCGAGGAACGCTTCGGTTCCTTCACCCACCACGTCCTGGCGACGCTGCGGAGGGACGGCTCGCCCCGCACCACAGGTCTGGAGGTCCGCTTCCTGAACGGCGAGCTGTGGCTCGGCATGATGCCCGGCTCGCTGAAGGCGCTGGACCTGCGCCGCGACCCCCGCTTCGCGCTCCAGGCGAACCCGGGACCGGGCACCGGCATGGGCGGCGGGGACGTACGGATCAGCGGGCGGGCCGTCGAGGTCGAGGACGCGAAGACCAAGGACCCGTACGTGAAAGAGGTGGAACCGCCACAGCCGTTCCACCTCTTCCGCACCGAGCTGACGGAGGTCGTACGGACCTACGTCGAGGACGACACGTACCTGGTCGTCCAGGTCTGGCAGCCCGGGCATCCCCTGCGCACGCTCAAGCGCGCGTAGGGCTCACTCCCACTCGATGGTGCCCGGCGGCTTCGAGGTGACGTCCAGGACCACGCGGTTGACGTCGCGGACCTCGTTGGTGATCCGGGTGGAGATCTTCGCCAGGACGTCGTACGGGAGCCGGGACCAGTCGGCGGTCATGGCGTCCTCGGAGGACACCGGGCGCAGCACGATCGGGTGGCCGTACGTGCGGCCGTCGCCCTGGACGCCGACGCTGCGGACGTCCGCGAGCAGGACCACCGGGCACTGCCAGATGTCCCGGTCCAGGCTGGCCGCCGTCAGTTCCTCGCGGGCGATGGCGTCGGCCTCGCGGAGGAGGTCGAGACGCTCCTTCGTCACCTCGCCGACGATCCGGATGCCGAGCCCCGGGCCGGGGAACGGCTGGCGCTGGACGATCTCCTCCGGCAGGCCGAGCTCCTGGCCGACCATGCGAACCTCGTCCTTGAAGAGCTTGCGCAGCGGCTCGATCAGCTTGAACTCGAGGTCCTCGGGGAGGCCGCCGACGTTGTGGTGCGACTTGATGTTGGCGGTGCCGGTGCCGCCACCGGACTCGACCACGTCCGGGTAGAGGGTGCCCTGGACGAGGAACTCGACCGCAGGACCCTCGTCCGCGATGATCTCCGCCTGGGCCTGCTCGAAGACCCGGATGAACTCGCGGCCGATGATCTTCCGCTTCTCCTCGGGGTCGGAGACGCCCTTGAGCGCGGTGAGGAAACGCTCCTCCGCGTCGACGACCTTCAGCTGGACGCCGGTGGCCGCGACGAAGTCCTTCTCGACCTGCTCGGTCTCGCCCTTGCGCATCAGGCCGTGGTCGACGTACACGCAGGTCAGCTGGGAGCCGATGGCCTTCTGGACGAGGGCGGCGGCGACGGCGGAGTCCACCCCGCCGGACAGGCCGCAGATCGCCCGCTTGTCACCGACCAGCTCGCGGATCGCCTCGACCTGCTCCTCGATCACGTTGCCCGTGGTCCAGGTCGGCTGCAGGCCCGCGCCGCGGTAGAGGAAGTGCTCCAGCACCTGCTGGCCGTGCGTGGAGTGCATGACCTCCGGGTGGTACTGGACGCCGTACAGCTTCTTCTCGTCGTTCTCGAAGGCGGCCACCGGGACGACGTCCGTGGCGGCCGTGACGGTGAAGCCCTCCGGGGCGGCGGAGCAGGCGTCACCGTGGGACATCCACACGGACTGCTCGGCCGGGGTGCCCTCGAAGAGGGTGGAGGACGGCTTCGAGACGTGCAGCGGCGTACGGCCGTACTCGCGGGCGCCGGTGTTGTCCACCGTGCCGCCGAGCGTCTGCGCCATCAGCTGGAAGCCGTAGCACATGCCGAAGACGGGGACGCCGGACTCGAAGATCTCGCGGTCGAGACGGGGGGCGCCCTCCTCGTACACCGACGAGGGGCCGCCGGAGAGGATGATCGCCGCAGGGTTCTTGGCGAGCATCTCCTTCACCGGCATGGTGCTCGGCACGATCTCGCTGTAGACCCGGGCCTCGCGGACGCGACGGGCGATGAGCTGGGCGTACTGCGCACCGAAGTCGACGACCAGGACGGTGTCGGGAGCGGCGGCAGCGGGGGTCGCTGATGACACGGGGTGCCTTCCGGCGGTTGGGCGGGTCCTTGTGCCACCCGATTCTACCGAGGTGGCCACGGGTGCCGTCCCGCCGCTGCCAGGCCTGCCGCCCGTACCCCTCGTCTCACCATGCGGGCCCCTTTGGACACCGTCCTGCCCCACGGCATACTGGGCCCATGCTCAACCACACGACGATCTTCGTCTTTACCTATGGCAACCGGCCCGCCGGCTGCCATGGTCGTGCTGCTTGAGCTACTGACAAGCGACTTCCCAGGCGCCCCGGGCCGACAAGGCCCGGGGCGTCCGTCGTTTCCCGGACCTGTCGCTTCGGGGCACCGCCCACCCGTCCACGAGGAGCCCCCGCATGACCGCCACCGCCGCCACCCCAGCCACCGCCGCCACCCCAGCCACCCCAGCCACCACCGCCACCACAGCCACCCCAGCCACCCCAGCCACCCCAGCCACCCCAGCCACCGAGAAGACCGGTGCCCGGACCGCCGACGCCGCGAACCTCATCAGCGACGCCCGTGAACGCATCGACTCGCTCGACGACCGCATCATCGGTCTCATCCAGGAGCGGATGGCCGTCTCCGCCGTCATCCAGGAGGCCCGTATCGCCTCCGGCGGCCGACGCGTGAACCTCTCCCGCGAGATGGAGGTCCTCGGCCACTACCGGGACGCGCTGGGCAAGCCGGGCACCGCCCTCGCGATGACGCTGCTCGAGCTGTGCCGGGGCCGGATCTGAGGCCGGATGCCCGGACCCGCGTCCGGCAGACATACGTACGCGTTCCCCCTCACCCGTACGGCGCGTGACCGGGCCCGCGGCGACCTCGTTGAGCCCGGTGTCCGTGCCAGCCAGGGGCGGGCCCGAAAGAACCACGCGTGGCTCCGCTGGAGCGATGAGACGCACGGATCGTGCCGTGCGTCGTGGGACCTCGCTCCAGTGTGACCGGACGGCAGGGGACAGCAGCCCGGTCACCCAGTAAACGGTCGGCTCCGGGGACGCCCGGAGCCGACCGGCGGAATCTGTTCAGAAGTGGTCGAAACGGTTGCGGAGGCCGTGACCCATCCAGCACGATGCGAGGAACAGAGAGCCGACGCCCCCACACGGCTCCTGGCAGACACACGGCTCCTGGCAGACACACGGCTCCTGGCAGACACGACCCCTCGCAGACACACGGTCCCTCGAAGACAACAGCATCGCTCCTCCCACCGACTGCCAATGGTCGACACCACGTGCGCTCCTCACGCGCACCGGAGCGCAGCACCGGCGGTCACGCAGGCAAGCGGCGCAACCCCCCGGCGCCGCTCCCCGGGCACCGACGCTGCCCTGACGTCGGTGCTGACGGAGAAGGGCCCCGCGGATTCCCCACCCCTCGGCCATGCCGAGCCGGGGTCCCCCCGCCGCGGGGCCCTTCGCCATCCCGCCCCGCTCCCCCTCCGTACGCCCCTTCGCCTCAGGTGCGGGTGACCGTCCCACAGCTCTTGTGGCGGTCCAGGTCCTGGCTGCGGTCGTACGGGTCGGTGCTGGGACCGCTCGGCGGTGCACCCGTGGGCTGCTGCGAGGGGAACTCCGGGTGCAGGAAGCCGTCGTGGACGTCGCAGGCGGAGTTGCCGGCGTTCTCGTCGTAGCGCAGCACGGTGAGCTTCCCGGCGGTGACACGGAAACGCGCGGGGTTGGGCAGTTCCAGCTCCAGGACGCGGCGGACGATGGTGCGGGCCACCTCCTTGGTCCCCGGCCGCACCAGCGGATAGACGAAGGTGTAGTCGGCGTGCACGACCACGGATCCGTGGTCGGCTTCCTCGAAGCTCATCCGACCGCGCGTCTTGACCGCATCTCCGACGACCCGGACCTCCTTCGGGTCGAAGCGGCTGAACATCGACAGCGGGTCGTGCTTCTCGTCCGGTGCGCGCAACGAGGTGTTGAGCTGGTCGAGCACGTCCGGCTGGAGCGGGTCGACCACGGCGAGCGCGGCCGCGGGCCGCTCGCCGCGCAGCGTGCCGGGATCGAGGTTGGCGTCCACGAGCAGTGTCCTGCTCTGCTGCAACGCGTGGGCCACCTGCTGCCGGGAGAACACGCCGGCCGGCTCCGCCTTCGGCAGGACGATGCCGGCGGCTCCGTCGGCCCAGCGCTCGGCCGGGGAGCCGGCGAAGGGGCGTTCCAGGGTGGGGGCGTCCGAGGGCACGGCGGAGGGTGGCGCGGTGGGGGCCGCGGTCTCGGCGGGCAACTCGGCTGCGGTGTCCGCGTCCTTGCCGGAACGGGCGCCGAACGGGTCGCCGGGTATCAGCGAAGGCTTCATCGCCCCGACGGCGACGACGACCGCGAGCACCAGCCCCAGCGCCGTCCACGCTCCGCGCCGACGCTTCACCGCACCGCGTGGCGCCGACGCGGGAGCCGCACGCCAGCTCTCGGGGCGCACCCCGCGCGCCTCCTGCTCCCGGAGCCGGGCGGTCACCAGGCGGGCCCGCGCGGACGGCTCCTTCGGCGCGGAGGCACGGATGTCCCGCTCGGTGTCGCGGGCGAACCGCTCCCAGACGTCGTCGGGGACGGAGGGTTCCTCGGGGCGTTGATCAGACACGGAGTCAGTTCTACGGGCAGCGAAAGGAGCTTCACAAGCCGCACAAAGATGTGACGCAGCCCACATAAGAATCCTGTGAAGGGAAGCGCAACCATTCACAGGTTCCACAGGTCACACGTCGTGAATCATGGGCCACACCCGCGCCCCACACGCGGAGGCCTCCCCCCTAAAGATGCGTCGCGTCGTAGCGGCGCACCGGACTCTTCGAGGTCTTCATGAAGCTTCGCCGTGCCCTGGCCGCCGCGGCGGCGACGGCTGCCATAGCCCCGCTCGCGCTGCTGTCGGCGCCGGCCGCGTTCGCGTCGGACGACACGTCCTCCCCGTCGGTCAGCGCTTCCCCGTCCGACTCGTCGTCCGCCAGCGCGTCCGCGTCCGCGAGCCAGTCGGCGTCCCCGAGCGACTCCACCTCCGCGTCGGCGTCCGCGAGCCAGTCGTCCTCGCCCAGCAGCAGCGCCTCCAGCCCGGCGCCCGCCTCTTCCTCGCCCGAGGAGTCGCAGTCCCCGGAGCCCGAGCCGTCCGTCTGCGAGGACACCAAGGTCGACGTCACCATCAGCGGTCTGCCGGGCAAGATCGCGGCAGGCAGCGGCTGGCACAAGTTCTCGCTCGACGTGGCCAACAACTCGGACCACACGCTCAAGGACCTCGACTTCTTCGCCGGAGCCTCCTCCGACAAGGCCGGCGACAACTTGTTCACGAGCAAGCAGGTCCAGCTGCAGGCCTGGAACCCGGAGGGCAAGGTCTGGGAGGACCTGAACGAGGGCGGTTACGCCGTCGGTTACGTCGGCTACACCGACGAGCTGAAGCCCGACTACGAGATCAACGTCCCGCTCCGCATCAACGTGGCGTCGTCCGCCCCGGTCGGCGCCGGCTTCTCGCTGGGCGCGACGATCTACTCGGACAGCGACGCCAAGTGCACCGGCGCCGGTGACGTCTCCTACAAGTTCCAGATCGTCGCCGCCGGCACCGACACCGACGGCACCAAGCCGCAGGAGGGCGGCAAGGCCCCGGTCACGAACACGAAGCCGAGCAGCAGCACGCCGAAGGTCACCGGCACCCTCGCCTCCACCGGTTCCTCCTCCGCGCTGCCGACCATCGCGCTCGTCGGCGGTGTCGCCGTCGTCGCCGGTGGTGGCGTGATGTTCGCGGTGCGGCGCCGGAAGGCCGGGGGCCACGCCGCCGCGTAACCGTCGCAGGCGTGGGCGGACCGTGTGCGCCGTCCACGCCTCGTGATCGATGAGAAGGACCTGGGCTCGGAGGGGGGCCCAGGTCCTTCTTCACTTCTCCGGCGCTCCTGCTTCACTGCTTCGGCGGCACCGAGGGCACCCCGAGGAACGGCAGCCGCAGCGCCCCGAACGCCTCCGCCGGAACCGCCGGGTGACGGGGTTCCACCGGCTTGAGCCGTTCGTACGGCGCCCCCTGCGCCGGGCGCGGATCCGCCTCGCCCTTGTTCGGCCAGTACGACATCGCCCGCTCGGCCTGCGCGGTGATCGTCAGTGAGGGGTTGACGCCCAGGTTCGCCGACACCGCCGCTCCGTCGACCACCGAGATGCCGGGGTGGCCGTAGAGCCGGTGGTACGGGTCGATGACGCCCGTCTCACGGGAGGCGCCGATCGGGCAGCCGCCGAGGAAGTGCGCGGTCAGCGGGGTGCCCATCAGTTCGCCGACGTTGCTGCCCGCGAAACCGTTGATCTCGGCGGCGAGCACGGAGGCCGCCTCGGAAGCGGCCCTGATCTGCTTCGGGTTGGGCTCGCCGTGGCCCTGCCGCGCCGTCAGCAGCCCCTTGCCGACGCCCTTCGGCTTCAGATACGTCGTCAGGGAGTTGTCCAGCGACTGCATCACCAGGCCGATGATGGTCCGTTCCGACCAGCGTCGGTTGGACAGGGAGCGGACCATCAGCCAGGGGTGACGCGCCGCGTTCGCGAGCCAGGCCAGGGTGCGGGAGCGGCCCTGAGCGTAGGGGACCTGGAGGATCGACAGGCCGCCCATCGCGTTGGAGCCCTTGCCGTAGCGGACGGGCTCGATGTGCGTGTTCTCGTCCGGGTGGATCGAGGACGTGATCGCCACGCCCCGCGTGAAGTCGACCTTCGCCGCGCCGTGCACCGCGCGGTAGCGCCGGTCGTCGGTCTGCGCGCCCACCAGTGCCTCGGAGTTGGTGCGGGTCAGGTCGCCCAGCCGGTCGGAGAGGTACGGCAGCTGGCCGTTCGCCTTCATGCGGTGCAGCAGGGTCTGGGTTCCGTAGGTGCCCGCCGCGAGCACCACCTGCCGTGCCGTGAAGATCCGCCCCTTGCCCTTGCGCCGGTCGTCCGTCGGCAGGGTCGCCACGGCGTATCCGCCCCGCGAGTCGTCCGTGACCGACACGACCGTCGTCATCGGGTGCACCACCGCGCCCGCCTTCTCGGCGAGGTGGAGGTAGTTCTCGTTGAGGGTGTTCTTCGCGCCGTGCCGACAGCCCGTCATGCACTCGCCGCACTCGGTGCACGCGCGCCGGGCCGGGCCGGCGCCGCCGAAGTACGGGTCGGGGACCTCCTCGCCGGGCCGGGCCTTCACCGTTCCGTCGGCGTCCTCGCCGTCGCCGAAGAACACGCCCACCGGCGCCAGGTGGAAGGTGTCCCCGACCCCCATCCGCTCGGCGGCCGCCTTGAGGTGCACGTCGGAGGGGGTCATGGTCGGGTTGAGCCGTACGCCGAGCATGCGCCGGGCCTGGTCGTAGTACGGCTTCAGCTCCTCCTGCCAGTCGGTGATGTCCCGCCACTGCGGGTCGTCGAAGAAGGCCTTCGGCGGTACGTAGAGGGTGTTGGCGTAGTTGAGGGAGCCGCCGCCGACACCGGCACCCGCGAGGACCATGACGTTGCCCAGCAGGTGGATGCGCTGGATGCCGTACAGGCCCAGGGCGGGCGCCCACAGGTAGTTCTTCAGGTCCCAGGAGTTCTTCGGCAGTGTCTCGCGGGTGAAGCGGCGGCCCGCCTCCAGGACACCGACACGGTAGCCCTTCTCGGTCAGCCGGAGCGCGGAGACGGATCCGCCGAACCCCGAGCCCACGACGATGACGTCGTAGTCGTACCCGTCCTCGTCCCGGGCCTGGACAGACTTCTCCTGCGACACGTGCTCTCCTCGTCGAGAACGGGTGTGGTTGAGAACGGTGTTGGTCAGAACGGTGTTGGTCAGCGGAGGCGGAGCGCCTTCATCACCTTCAGGCTCCGGCTCATGAACGCCGCGTACTTCTCGTCGTCCATCCCGAGCGACGGAGCCATCGGCAGCAGCCGCTGCTGGGCGACCGTCTGGGCCTCCGTGTACTTGAGGATGCCCTCCGAGCCGTGGCGGCGGCCGAGGCCGGAGTCCTTCATGCCGCCCATCGGGGACTGGACGCTGCCGTACGCCGGCGCGTAGCCCTCGTTGACGTTGACCGTGCCCGTGCGCAGCCGGGCCGCGACCTCGCGCCCCCGCCGTCCGTCCTTCGTCCAGACCGACGAATTCAGGCCGTACGGCGTGGCGTTGGCGCGCTCGATCGCCTCGTCCTCGCTCTTGAAGCGGTAGATCGACACGACCGGGCCGAAGGTCTCCTCCGTGCACACCGCCATCGGGGCCTCGACTCCGTCGAGGATGGTCGGCTCGTAGAAGTACGGGCCGACGTCCGGGCGGGCCACCCCGCCGGCCAGCACCTTCGCCCCCTTGGCCACGGCCTCCTCGACATGCCGGGTCACGGTTTCCAGCTGCCGCTCGCCGACCAGCGATCCCATGTCGGCGCCGTAGGCGAGGGACGTGCCGAGCCGCAGGGCCTTGGTGCGGGCGACGAACCGCTCCAGGAAGGCGTCCGCGATCGACTCGTGGACGTACAACCGCTCTATGGAGATGCACAGTTGCCCGGCCGAGGAGAAGCAGGCCCGCACCGCGCCCGCGGCGGCCTTCTCGATGTCGGCGTCCTGAAGGACCAACATGGCGTTCTTGCCGCCGAGTTCGAGGGAGACGCCGACCAGCCGGGCGGCGGCGCCCTGGGCGACCTCACGGCCGGTGCGGGTGGAGCCGGTGAAGGAGACGTAGTCGGCGTGCTTGACGACCTCCGGGCCGACGACCGGGCCGTCGCCGATGACGACCTGGAAGACCTCGGCGGGCAGTCCGGCCTCGATCAGCAGGTCGCGCGCCCACAGTGCGGTCAGGCAGGTCTCCGTGTCCGGCTTCATCACCACGGCGTTGCCCGCGGCGAAGGCGGGGAGCGCGTCGCCGACCGACAGCTCCAGTGGGTAGTTCCAGGGGGCGATCTGGCCGACGACGCCGCGCGGGTGGCGCAGTTCGGTGACCTTGGTCAGCGTCGGTACGGCGCCGGTGTGCCGTTTCGGCCTCAGGTACGAGGGCGCCTTGCGGCCGTAGTGCCGGGCCGCGACGGCGACGGCCTGCACCTCCTCGTGCGCGTGCAGTCGGGCCTTGCCGGTCTCCAGCTGGATCAGGTCGAGGACCTCGGCCTGCCGCTCCAGCACCAGGTCGTGGAAGCGGAGCAGTACCGCGGCGCGCTGCCGTACCGGGGTCTGCGCCCAGACCGCCTGGGCGACGCGGGCCCGGTCGAAGGCGACGGCGACGTCCTCGGGGGTGGACTCGGGCAGGTCGGCCAGCTTCTCGCCGGTGAACGGCGTGTGGTTGGCGGTACGGCCCGAGCCGACCACGCCCTTGGTGAGCTGGGCGACCAGCTCCGGCGTCACCACGTCGACGGCGGTGCGGGCGCCGGCGGGGGCGGGAGCGAGGGGGTTGGTGCCGGCCGTGCCCGTACCGGTCTGTGCGGTGGCCTTGTCCGGGGCCTGCGAGTCCGTCATGAGGCGCAGGGTATGCCGGGGCGGAGCGTTTGGGTACCCGTCGGTAACGCGCTTTCACGGGCTGTCCACACCGCGCCAGTGACCGCTGGCAGGGAATGCGCTGATCAGGGCGTTGTCAGGACCCCACCATGCCCTTGCCCACTTTCAGCCGGTCCCGGGCGCCCCTGAAGAGGGTGGTGCCGCGCTTTTCGTCCGCGGTGCCCTTCGGCATGTCCACGCGCAGCACGTAGTACTCGCGGGCGGCCGTGACGATCAGCAGCTGCAGCACGCGGTACCGCTTGTCCCCCACCTTGTAGGTGGTGTCGGTGAGCATGGCGTCGTCGCCGTGGAAGCTCGTGGGGGTGTAGAGCGTGGTGGGGTCGTCGCCGGGCCAGGAGGCGGTGGCCTCCCGCGCCCAGGCCTTCAGCGGCGAGGGGGCGGACGTCTCGCGGGTGAGGGTGAGCCGGACGGTGTCGTCGCCGTAGGTCACGGTGTGGTCCGTGGCGGTGTCCCGGGCGGCGTCCGGCGGTACGGAGACGATCGCGTCGAGCTTCGCCTCGCGGTGGGGGATCCAGGGGCTGGGGGCGGCGACGGCCGGAGCCGAGCTGTAGGTGGCGGTGTGTTCGGTGACCCCGTCGCTGTCGGGGGCGCCGAAGTAGGCGGTGCCGAGCCAGGTCCCGCCCACGAGGAGAACGCCGAGCGCGGCGACGGGGACGGGGCGGAGAAGGGCGGGGCGCTTGGAATTCGCCACCGGCGCGGCCTCCGGTGCGGTGCCGGGGTCGCCGTCGACCATGGTGGCGGGGCCGCCGTCGTCCATGGTGCCGGAGCCGCCGTCGTCCGCGGTGCCGGAGCCGCCGTCGCTGTCAGGGCGGTCGTCGTCCACAGGCCCCGACGGCGCCTCCCCGAGACGTACCGTCCCGACGTCGTCGGCGAACTCCCTCAGAGCGCAGGCATCCTGAGCGGCTGTCGGCGCCTCCCCTCCCGCACCCGGCACCGGCCACCCCTCGGCCACCGTCTCCAGCACCGCGCCGACCTCCGGCGCGCCGGGCCGCCGCTCGGGTTCCTTGACCAGCAGCCGTGCGATGAGCGGCCCCAGCTTCCCGGCCCGCCGGGGTTCGGGAGGTTCGGCGGCGAGGATCGCGGCGAGCGTGGACTCCACCGTCGTACGGCGGAAGGGGGACGATCCTTCGACGGCGGCGTACAGCAGCACGCCCAGCGACCACAGGTCGGAGGCCGGGCCGGCGCTCCGACCGGACAGCCTTTCGGGTGCGATGAACTCGAGGGAGCCGACGAACTCCCCGGTGACGGTGAGGGATTCCTCGCCCTGGACGTGTGCGATGCCGAAGTCGGTGAGGACGACCCGGCCGCGCGGGCCGAGCAGGACGTTGGCCGGCTTCACGTCGCGGTGCACGATGCCGACCCGGTGCGCCGCGTCCAGCGCACCGACGACGGCGAGCCCGATGCGCGCCGCCTCCTCGGCCGGCAGCGGCCCGCGGCGCAGCGCGTCCGCCAGGGACTCGCCCCGGACCAGCTCCATGACGATCCAGGGGCATCCGTCCTCCACGACCACGTCGTGGATCGACACGGCCGCGGGATGGTCGACGCGGGCGGCGGCACGCGCCTCGCGGTAGAGCCGGTGGGCGGCGCGCTGGTACGCCTCGTCGTCCGGATCGCCAGGCAGATGGGGCTGCTTGACGGCGACGTCGCGCTCCACGAGCTCGTCCACGGCACGCCACACGGTGCCCATGCCGCCGGAGCCGAGGCGTTCGGTCAGCCGGTAGCGTCCGTCGATCAGACGTCCCGCGTCAGTACGCATGTCCCATGAGTACCGTGCGGGGTCGCGAGTTGTCGAAGGGGATCCCGGTCGTCAGGGCTTGACCCGGCGCGCGACCGCCCTGATGAGGTCGGTCCGGGAGACCCTCAGCAGGAAGCGGTCCCCCTTCCGCCGGACCGGCTTCGCGTACCAGGGCAGTCCGCGTCGGCGCCACTTGGCCGCGCCGAGGGTCTTGCGCAGCGCCGGCAGCGGCACGGACCACTCCGCCCGGTCCCCGATGCGGAGTTCACCGCGCCACAGGCCGGCCGTGAGGTTCCGCACGTCCACGCGTGCGGTGAAGCTCTCGGTCTGCGGGGTCCGCTGCACGGGGAGGACCGCGGTCCTCCCCTTGTCAGCGGTGAGGACGAGCGTCGTCGTCCCGCTCGGGAGCTCCCCGAGCGCGCTGGTCGCGCCGATCACCAGTTCCGTAGGGTCGCTGGCCGACCAGCGCACCGTGCCGAACGTGAAGCGGGAGGAGACGCGGTGCTTCTTCTCGCCGAGGTCGAGGGTGAAGTTCCCGTCGGCTTGGTGGTGTAGAGGGTGACGGCTCGCAGGCCCTCACCGGCGCCGGTGACCACGCGCGTGGTGGGCGCCCCGGAGACGTCCTCGGCGCGCTTGTTGCCGATCCGCACCTCGCGTGTGAGGCTCTGCGCCCCGATCGCGAGGGAGATGTCCCACAGTCCGTCGGCGAGCGGCTCACCGTCCGCGGCGGTGGCGATGTCGATGACGGCCTCGAACCCGGCCCTGTCGTAGACGTAGCGGCCCTCGTCCTCCTCCGCGCCGAGCCCCGGTGTCGCGACATGGGTGACGGGAAGCCGGTACTCCACCTTGCTCTCCCGCTCGCGCAGCACCAGCTCGGTGGTCACGTCCCGTGTCTCCACGCGGTGCAGGTAGCCGTGTCCCGCCAGGTGCAGGGCGGTGCCGCGCAGCTCGGCCCGGGTGACGCGGTGGCGCACCCCGAGCTGGGACGTGACGTCGTAGCAGGAGTCCGGGACGGCGACGGAGGGGTCACGGAAGAAGGGGTAGCGGGCGTAGGCGCGACCGCCCTCGGCGTGTACCGGGGTGGACACCTTGCTCTTGGCCAGCTGCCGTTCGAACCGGAGCAGTTCGAGCGTCTCGTCGAGCATCCGGTGCCGCACCAGGTGCAGCCGCAGCCGGGCCATCGCGGAGAGGTGCTCGTTCATGCCCTCGTGCCACAGCGGGGCGATGGTGTCGGCGAGCCGGGCGAGGCTCTTCTCCGCCTCCTCGCGCGGCTCGCGCGAGATGTTGGCGATGAGGTTCTGGACCTCGATGGTCAGATGGCGGTGGGCCAGGTGGTCACGGTTGCGGCCCGGCGGCACGTTCTCCAGGAGGAGGTCGATCATGTACGGGAGGAACCGCAGGCGGGGTTCCGACCCCTTGGTGCGCGAGGTGGTGTTCCCGCCGTCCTCACGCAGGGTGCAGAACAGGCAGTCGTAGTCGGCGATCACGGAGATGCCGCCCTTGGCCGCCAGGTACGCCAGGGCCGTGAACGGCTGGTCCTCGCCGATGGGCAGGCCGGTCGGGAAGCGCAGCCCGGTCCGCTCCAGCAGCTCGCGGCGGAACAGCTTCAGCGGGTTGAGGGCCCAGTAGACCCGGGAGTTGAAGACGTCGGTCTTGGGCTGGGTGCGCTTGAACATCGACGCGGGAAGACCACGTCCGTTCACACCGACCATCTTGCCGAGCACGATGTCGGTGCCGTTCTCCTCGGCCATCGCCACCATGCGTTCCAGGGTCTCCGGACCCAGCCAGTCGTCGGCGTCCAGGAAGAACACGAACCGTCCGCGCGCGTGGTCGAGGCCGACGTTGCGGGGCGCCGAGGGGCCTCCGGAGTTCTCCTGGTGGATGACCCGCAGCATTCCCGGATACAGGTCCGACAGACGCTCGAGCTCCTCTCCCGTCCCGTCGGTCGAGCCGTCGTTGACCGCGATGACTTCCAGGGTGTCGCGGCCGATGGTCTGTTCGGCCACGGAGGTGATGGAACGCGTCACATACGGCATCGCGTTGTACGCGGCGACGATCACCGAGACGGTGGGGCTGGCCATCCTCACGCTCTCCAGAAACTCGGGCACGCCCCACTGTTCGGTTGATTCCTGGCACGGCGTCGTCGGCGGCGCTCAGGGCGCGCCGGTTACGCACACTTGAGGGGCAGGCAAAATGCCGGTAAGAATCATGAAGATAACATGACCCGGCCATGGCTTCACCATGGAGATTGAGTGAAGCGGACACGTTCGACGTGACGCCGATCAGCCGGAAATACCCGACTTGTACGACACTCCCGGAGATGTGACGCCGATGGCGCGGGGTGGATGGGGTGGATGAGGGTCGGAGTGCGCCGATCTCCAGGGTCGTCGTGCGCCGATCTCCAGGGTCGTCCGTGCGCCGATCTCCAGGGTCGTCCGTGCGCCGATCTCCAGGAGCGTCCGTTCCGGTCACACACCCCGTGACGCACGGCGCCGCGGAAGGACGTCACCCCGCCGCGAACGTGTCCACCGCCACGTCGAAGTACTCCTTCGTCTCCCGGACCTTCCCGACCGGCGCCGACACCCATACGTCGTACATCCGGCCGCCCTCGTCCCAGCACAGGTCGTAGGTGTGCCGCGGGCCCTCGGCCGCCGTGAAGCCGTTCCAGGTGAACTCCCAGAGCGCCGCCGGGTTTCCGTGGTGCGACGTCGCGGTGACCCGGCCGTCGTGGTAGCCCGGGTTGGTGGACGGTCCCTCCGCGTCCGAGCGCCGCATCACCGCCAGGGGGCCGCCCGCCGCGGGGTCCGCCACCTTGATGCCGAGGCGGAAGATCCCTCCCGGCGACATGTAGAAGATCCGCTCGCCCTGCGGGCTGCGGGTGAACCCGTCCGGTACGGCGAGCGAGAAACCGTTCGGGTCCCGCACCAACCGGTACCCGGACGGTGCCTTGCGGGTGACCTCCGACGTCGCCGAGGCCGGCGTGCGGGTCACCGTCACCGTGGGCGCGGGCCGGGCCGTGGACGGGAGTGTCGGACCCGAGCTCACCGACGTGCGCGCCGGACCGGGGCCCGTCGGCGCCCGCCCGTCGTCGCCGCCGTCGCGCAGCAGCAGCGCCGCCGCCGAGACGCCCGCGCCCACCATGGCCGCGACCAGGGCGGCCGCCACGAACACGCCCCGCACGGACTGCCTGCCGGGGCCCGGCGCCGCGGGCACCTGCGGCGGGGGCGCCGTCGCGTTTCTGGGCACGTCCCGCTGCGTCGGCGTGTACGGCACCGGCGACCGCGGGGTGCGCCCGGTCTCCAGGAACTCCCGCAACAGCCGCTCCGCCTCCGCCGCGTCCAGACGCCTGCCCGGATCGCGTTCGAGCAGACCCCGGACGACGGGCAGGATCGGCCCGGCCTGTTCGGGCGGGCGGATCTCGCCCGCGACCACCGCGTGCAGGATGCCGCCCAACGAGTCGCGGCGGAACGGCGACTCGCCGCTCAGCGCCGTGCACAGCAGTGCGCCGAGGGACCACAGGTCGGACTCGGGCCCGGTCCGTTCGCCGGACATCCGCTCGGGCGCGGTGTACTCGGGGGAGCCGACGAAGGCGCCGGTCTCGGTGAGCGTGGTGGCGCCCGCGACCTGCGCGATGCCGAAGTCGGTGAGGACGACCCGGCCGGTGCCCGCCTCCATCAGGACGTTCGCGGGCTTCAGGTCGCGGTGCAGCACGCCCGCGTCGTGCGCCCGGCGCAGCGCGCCCAGCAGCGCGATGCCGATGCGGGCGGCCTCCCGTGCGTCGACCGGGCCGTGGGTGGCGATGCGCTGGGCGAGCGAGCCGCCGTCGATCAGCTCCATCACGATGTACGGGCGTTCGTCGTGTTCGACGACGTCGTGGACGACGATGATGTGCGGATGCCGCAACCGCGCGACGGCACTCGCCTCGCGCAGGGTGCGCTCCCGCTGGAGCCGGGCCTCCTCCGCGGACAGGGAGGGGTCGAGGACGAGCTCCTTGACGGCCACCTGCCGGCCGAGGAGCTCGTCGGACGCCCGCCAGACGACGCCCATGCCGCCACGGCCGATCCGCTCCTGAAGCCGGTAACGCCCCGCTATGACACGGCCGTTCTCCCCCTCGGTCCCCATGCGCCCCATCATGCCGCACCGGACGAGGACCCTCCGGGACGACGCCACGACGGTGGCCGACAACCGACCCGTCCGGGGCTTACGAGGTGGAGGAGGCGTAGGAGGCGTAGGAGGCGTACCGGGCTCACAACGCCTTGGGTGTACGAGCGGTGTACGACGGCCTGCCCCGGCCCGGTGCCGTCAGTCCGTGGACGGGCGCCACCCCCGCAGCACCGCCTGGAACTGCTGCCGCGTCGTCTTCCAGTCCGCCTCCGGGCCGGACAGGTAGATGGCGTACTCGACGCCGCCGCGGGAGAAGTACGTCTCCTCGATGGCGTGGCGCGGCCCGGGGGCGGTCGTCGAGTCCTTCGCCAGCGCGGTCCAGGTGTACTCCCACAGGGAGCCCGGGCGATCGCGGTAGATGTTCGCCTTCAGAGTTATCCGCTTGTAGTCGACCAGCCGATGGAGCTGCTGCTCCAGGTCGAGCTGGTGGTCGTACGCGGTCGCGAAGTCGGGTGAGCTGTCGACGGCGATGCGGATGAAGTGCTCGCCGCCGTCGGGGGTGTAGTCGACCTGGTGGGTGGCCTCGTCGAACAGCTTCCGCTTCCAGGCCTTGGAGGGCACGGCGAGGCTGAATCCGTAGGGGTCGCTGCGGCGCACCCAGCCGGCGGGAAGGTCGCCGGTTGCGTCGGCGCCCTGCGTCCCCGTGGCGCTGGGCGTCGGGGACGGCGAGGCGGAGGCCGAAGCGGACGCGCCGGCCTGCCGGTTCCCCCCGTCCCACTTCTGCCACGCCACCGCGCCCCCCGCGCCGAGCACCGCGGCCAGCGCGAGCACGAGCGCGGCCGTACGGGCGCGGTGCCGCCTGCGGGGCCGGGGCGCGGTCGCCATGGCGGCCTGGGGCATCGTGCCCCGGGCCGTCTCCGCCTCGCGCTCCCGCCGTGGGTGCGGCACGTTCGCGGTCGTGTCCCCGGGGCCGTTCAGGTCGACGTGCTCCGTCGCCACGTACTCCTGTGCGGCCCTCGGCCGCCGTCCCTCGGCCGCCTCGGCCAGCATCTGCTCCAGCCGGGAGCCGTCGGGCCGCTCGGCCGGATCCTTGCGCAGCAGGCCCGAGATCACCGGCTCCAGGGCGCCCGCGAACCGCGGCGGCTCCGGCTCCTCGTCGACGACGGCCTGCATGGTGGTCAGCGGCGAGGTCCGTCGGAAGGGTGACCTGCCCTCCACCGCCGTGTACAGCGTGGCGCCGAGCGCCCACAGATCGGAGGCCGGGCCCGGGTCGTGGCCGCGGACACGTTCGGGCGCGAGGTAGTCGACCGACCCGACGATCTCTCCGGTGCGGGTGATGGTGGTGTCGCCCTCGACCTGGGCGATCCCGAAGTCGGTGAGCAGCACCCGCCCGTCGGCGGCGAGCAGCACGTTGCCGGGCTTGACGTCGCGGTGCAGTACGCCCGCGGAGTGCGCGGCCCGCAGTGCGCGCAGCACCCACAGCCCGATCCGCGCGGCCTCGGCGGGCTCGACCCGGCCGCGTTCCTTGACCGCGTCGGCCAGCGAGCCGCCCTCGACCAGCTCCATGACGATCCACGGCCGGTTGTCGTGCTCCAGGACGTCGTGCACCGTGACGACGGCCGAGTGGTTGATGCGCGCGGCGGCCCGTGCCTCGGCGTGGGTACGGGCGAGCAGCACCGCTCGGTCACTTTCCGTGACGTACAGTGCGGCCGTCAGTTCCTTGATGGCGACCGCCCGGTGCAGCACCTCGTCGTGGGCGCGCCACACCCGGCCCATGCCGCCGCTGCCGATCGAGTCGACGAGCCGGTAGCGGCCCGCGAGGAGCAGGCCCTGCATCTGATTCACGTTTCCCCGCAATGCTCTTGACGAGGTCACATTAAAGAGCGGTCCCCGCGCAGGGAACCGGCGGGGCCGTACGGAGACCGCACTGTGACGGTTCTCCCTTCCCGGCGTGGGACCGAACCACCGCACACTCAGCGCAATCGGACCGCTGGACCACTGTGGGTGACCGAATCGGTCAGTTCGTCACCCGGTAGGTCTGCTCGGCCTGTTCGAACAGCCGGGTGACCTCGTCGCGTTCGGCGTCCGGGCCGCGGACCTGCACCACGTGGTACCGGCCGCCGCCGACGAGGATTGCCAGGTTGCGGACGAACAGCTCCTGGCCGTTGCCGTTCGTCCAGGTGAACTGCCCCTCGGCCAGGGTCCGTCCGCCGATGTCGATGCGCCGCATCCCGCTGGAGGTGGCCCATGTCGAGTCGCGGAACGGCTGCAGTTCGGGCTCCGACTCCCGCTGGTAGGTCAGCGGGTCGCTGCCGTACCTGCCGGCGGTGTCGCGTCCGGGCACGACGATCAGCTGGAAGTCGCCCTGGGAGTAGACGACCTGGCCCTGCGCGTTCTTCGGCGTGCGGGCCCAGCCGTCGGCCACGGCGACGCTGAAGCCCTCGGGGTCCCTGCGCAGGGTGAACCCCTGGGCGACCGGTGCACCGGTGGCCTGTGTCTGCGGTGTCTCGGCCGGTTGCGAGGGGCTGGTGGAGTCGCTCTGATCCGGCTGCCGCACGCCGCCGGCGTCCGACTCCCGCGGAGCGGGGCTCGCCTCCCCCGCGGCGCCGGTGCGTTCGCCCGCCGTGCCGCTGCCGCTGCCGGTTCCGGCCTTCGGCATGAACGCCATCGCGTACGCGATCGCCGCGGCCAGCGCGAGCAGGATGAGCAGAAGGAGGGTACGGCCGAGGCGGCGGGGCTGGGGGCGGCCGTCCCTGGCCCGTTTGTGGCGGGCGTGGGTGGTCGCGGGCAGCCCGGCGCGGCGCCTGCGGACCAGCTCACCGCGGCGCCGCACGATGGGCAGCCGGGCGGGGTCGACGGGCGGCGCCGCGATGACGTGCGCCCCCGCCTCCGGTTCGGGCGCGGACCGCACGAGGGAGCGCAGCCACCCGCTCAGCTCCTCGACATCGGGTCGCTCGGTCGGGTCCTGACGCAGCAACGACTCCACGACCGGACGCAGCGGGCCGCACTCCTCGGCGAAGGCGGGCGGCTCGGAGCAGACCAGCTGGACCAGCTCGGCGGTGCTCTCTTCGGGGTACGGCGCGTGCCCCTGGACGACCCGGAACAGCAGCGCACCCAGCGCCCACAGGTCGGTCGCGGGCCCGATGGGCGGTGCCAACTGCCAGTTCTCGTGCACGGGCCCGGCCTGTTCGGGCGACCATCGCTCGGTGACCGGTCCGACCACGGCCATCCGGGCCTGGCGCGCCCGCTCGGCGGCGAGAGGGGTGGCGGGGCCGCGATGGGGCCAGGGGGTGGCGGAAGGCGGGAGCGCGGCTTTTTCGTACGGGCCGCTGCCGTTGCCCTCAGACCCGGGTGCGGCGTCGGGGGTGGGGGCGACGGGTCGGGGGGCGGCGCCGTGCCAGGACGTCGTACGGCCGGTCCCGTACGGGTCCGAGATCCTGCCCGGGGGTGGGGTGCCGGGGCCGCCGTCCGGCCCTGACGACGGCTGCGGTGGGGTGTCGGGCCCGGTGCCGGCCGGGCGGGGCGCGGGCAACGCCGTGCGGCTGCCGCGCTGTTCCTCCTGGACCCGTGCCGCGGCCCGGGCCCCGGCGCGATAGGCCGCGATCGCCCCGGCCCGTGCCGCCCGCACGTCCTCCGCGGACTGCAGCGTGCGCGGCGCCACGGCGGGCACGGCGGCACGGGCGCCCGCGCCCGGACCGGCGCCGTTCGCCCTCGCCTCGATCGCGGCGCGCCGCGCGGCCTCGGCATCCGTGCCGCGCAACGTCCCGCCGGGCCCGGACGAGCCGCCTGAGCCGGATTCGCCGCCGGATCGGAATGTGCCGCTGCCGGAGCCGAATGAGCCACCACCGGATCCGCCGGGCCGGGGAGCGGGCACGGGGGCCGTGGGGCTCTCGTCCGTCGCGCCGGGGCCGGGCTCCGGCTCCCGTGCCGGCACGGGGTCATACCCGCACAGCGCCTCCTCGGCCGCCCCGGCCGCCAGGCCGGTCAGTATCACGCGGCCGTCGTCGCAGACGAGCACCGTGCGAGCGGTGATGTTGCGGTGCACCCAGCCGTGGCCGTGCAGGACGCGCAATGCCATGAGGACGTCGGAGGCGACCTCGGCCGCGCGGTACGGCGTCAGCGGCCGCTCCGCGAGCAGCGCGGCGAGTGGTGTCGCGGCCACGAGTTCGCTCACGATCCATAGCGAGCCGCCCTCGGCGAACACGTCGAAGACCTGGTCGAGCCGGGGGTGGTCGGGTATCTGCGCGGCGGCCTGCGCGGCCTCGACGGCGCGCCGCACGGCCGGGTCGGTGGGCCGGCGCGTGGCCGCCGTCCGGGCGGGGCCGCCGCTGCGGCCGTCGCGCGCCACGAAGCCGTCGGGCAGACCGTCCGCGTCGAGCACCTCCGCCTCGACGACCTCGGGCAACGGCACCTGCCGTATCAGGACCTCCTGCCCGCTGTAGGTGTCGAAGGCCCGGGTCTCGGCGAACTCGTACTCGTCGGCGGGCGGCAGCGGCAGGCGGTAGCGGTCGGCGAGTACCCGTCCCGCATAGTCGTCCACGATGCCTCCCCCGGCCGCCCGGTCGGTCAAGTCCGTTCGTCCCGCGTTCCGTTCCGGATGCGTACGGTTCGCGATCCGTCCCTCACGATACGTGCCGGAGGCAACCCGCAACCCGGGGATGTCATATCTGCCCACGACACGAGCCGACGGAACGTCAGCCGGACACGCGCTACGTCACGACTTCGGCTGGAACGTCTGGGTCAGCGTCTTCCAGGTGCCCTTGCGCAGGTCCCCGTCCCAGTCGTCTGCCTTCGCCGTGTACATCAGCCCGTAGCCCTGGTGCGAGTTGACGACGAATCCACGGTCGATCACCCGGTAGGTGGTGCCCGAGTCCACGTAGGTGAACTCCCAGTCGGCGGTGTTCCAGTCGCGGTAGTCCACCGCCTTGATACTGATCCGGTGGTACTGGGGGCGCACCATGGAGCGCTCCTGGCTGTTCCAGTCCGCCACCGGGTCGTCCTTGGGTGTGGAGGTCCAGGCGACCAGCAGCCTCTGCCCGTTCGGCCCGGTGAAACGGTCGCCCGCGTCGTCCGACGACACGTACTTCCAGCCGGCCGGCAGACCGATCGAGTACCCCTGACCGCCCTTGTACGTCTTCACCGCGGCGGCCCCGCCCGCCGCACCGGAGGTCGACGCAC
The DNA here is from genome assembly GCF_042891915.1 of Streptomyces sp. NPDC001848. NCBI lineage: Bacteria > Bacillati > Actinomycetota > Actinomycetes > Kitasatosporales > Streptomycetaceae > Streptomyces > Streptomyces sp. NPDC001848. The sequence goes on from NZ_JBIATP010000012.1 coordinate 145,797, forward strand.
CGGCGCTCGCGGCGGGCGCGCTGTCAGCCGCGTTCTGCTGGTCCGATCCGTTCGTCGTGGTGGTGCCGGTGCTGCCGCCGTCCGAACGCGTCCCGCCGCCAGCGCCCTTGCCGCCACTGCCCTTGCCCCCACTGCCCGTGCCGCCGCTCCCGGCGGTAGCGGTGCGCCCGGTGGTGCCCTTCGAGCCGTTCTGCGAGCCGTCGTCCCCGCCCCACAGGGTGAGTGCGAGCACGGTCCCGAGCACCGCGAGCACCACGACGACGGCGAAGACCACCAGCGTCCGCTTCGGCACCACGTCGGTGAGCGGCGCCCGGGGCGGGGTCGCCGGCCGCGGCGGCCGGTCCGGGTCCGGGACGATGGGCCACCCCGAACTCGGCTTCGCCGCACCGGAGTTCGATCCCACGGCAGCCGTGCGATCCCGTACGTCCGCCGAGGCGGACCCCGAGCGTCCGGTGCCGGACGCCCCGGTCGCGGGGGCGTCCACACGCGCGTCCACCGCGCCCTCGGCGGGGGCGGATCCCTTGGTCCGCGCGGCCGTCGAGGCGCCGGCCGTCGCCGCGCCCGCCGATGCCGCCGCCTTGCGCACCGACCGCAGGGCGCCGCGCAGCCGGTCCGCGGCCTCCTCGCTCCGCTTGGTCCCGGACGCCGACGCCCCCTTCTGCTTGGGCGCCTTGGCCTCCTTCGACTCCGTGGATTCCTTGGGCACCGGGGGCAACGCCACGACGCGCGTCGCGTCCGCCGGCACCTTCTCCTCCGGGTCGGGCGCGTGGATGACCTCGTTGAGCATCGCCCGCGCGCCCGAGTCGTCCAGCCGCTGCCCCGGGTCCTTGGTGAGCAGCCCGTAGATGACGTCCTTCAGCGGTCCGGCGTTCTTCGGCTCCTCCAGCGGCTCGGTCATCACCGCGGTCAGCGTGGCGATCGCGGAGCCCTTGTCGTACGGCGGCACGCCCTCGACCGCCGCGTACAGCAGTCCGCCGAGCGACCACAGGTCCGCCGCGGGGCCGGGCTTGTGCCCGCGGGCACGCTCCGGCGAGATGTAGGAGGGGGCGCCGACGAGCATGCCCGTGGAGGTGATGGACGGGTCGCCCTCCACCTGGGCGATGCCGAAGTCGGTGAGCACGACCCGGCCGTCCTCGGCGATCAGCACGTTCGACGGCTTCACGTCGCGGTGCAGGATGCCCTCACGGTGCGCGGCCCGCAGCACGTCGAGGATCGCGAGCCCGACCTCGGCGGCACGCTTCGGCTCGAGCAGGCCGTCCTCGCGGATGACCTCGGCGAGCGACTTGCCCTCGATCAGCTCCATCACGATCCAGGGCCGGTCGTCCTCGTGGACCACGTCGAAGACGGTCACCGCGCTGTTGTTGCGGATCCGGGCGATGGCCTTGGCCTCCCGCAGCGTGCGCGTGATGAGCCGGCGCTTCTCCTCCTCGTCGATGTTCGACGGGAACCGGAGCTCCTTGACGGCGACCGTACGCCCCAGGGTCTCGTCCTCGGCCCGCCACACCGTGCCCATGCCGCCGCGGCCGAGTACGTCCCCCAGCCGGTACCGCCCGGCGAGGAGACGTTCGCTCTTGTCCTGACGGGTTGTCCCCGCCCGCTCCGCCTCCGACATGCGTCCCCTCATGCAACCCGCCCTGACAGAGCCTCCATTGTCCCCCACGCGCGGACCGCCCCACGCCCAGGGTGCCCCTGATTCGACGGCTCCCCCCGGTCGGAGCACGCGCGAAGGCGGCGGACGGGGGCGGTGCGGCGGCCCGGGCGTGCGCCGGGCGCCCGGATCGCAGCTTCCGGGGGCCCGGATCGCACCCTACGAGCGCTCGGATCGCACCTTGACGTCCCTTCAGACGGGCCGAACGGCCCGGTGAGGCCCCTGCCCGCACCCCTCCTACAAGGGCACTATGTCCGGCGCCCCCAGCCTCGCCGCGTCCGCCGTCAGGTCGTCGGGCTGGCGCTGGGACTCCCGCTCCGCCTGGACCCGCTTCTCGTAGTGCTCCACCTCGCGCTCGATCTGGTCGCCGTCCCAGCCGAGCACCGGCGCCATCAGTTCGGCCGCCTCCCGGGCGCTACGTGTGCCGCGGTCGAACGTCTCGATCGAGATGCGGGTCCGTCGGGTCAGCACGTCGTCCAGGTGGCGCGCGCCCTCGTGCGACGCGGCGTAAACGACCTCGGCGCGCAGGTAGTCGTCGGCCGCGTGCAGCGGTTCGCCCAGTGACGGGTCATCGGCGATCAGGTCGAGCACCTCCTCCGCCAGTGAGCCGTAGCGGTTCAGCAGGTGTTCCACCCGCACCACGTGCAGTCCCGTGCGGGCCGCGATGCGTGCCCGCGCGTTCCACAGCGCCCGGTAGCCCTCGGCGCCCAGCAGCGGGACGTCCTCGGTGACGCAGTCGGCGACCCGCCGGTCCAGGGCGTGGACCGCCTCGTCGACGGCGTCCTTGGCCATCACCCGGTACGTCGTGTACTTGCCGCCCGCCACGACCACCAGGCCGGGCACCGGGTGCGCCACGGTGTGCTCCCGGGAGAGCTTGCTGGTCGCGTCCGACTCCCCGGCGAGCAGGGGCCGCAGGCCCGCGTACACGCCCTCCACGTCGTCGCGGGTGAGCGGCACCGCCAGGACGGAGTTCACGTGCTCCAGCAGGTAGTCGATGTCGGCGCTGGAGGCCGCCGGGTGGGCCTTGTCGAGGTTCCAGTCGGTGTCGGTCGTCCCGATGATCCAGTGCCGGCCCCACGGTATGACGAACAGGACGGACTTCTCGGTCCGCAGGATCAGGCCGGTCGTCGAGTTCACCCGGTCCTTCGGCACCACCAGGTGGATGCCCTTGGAGGCCCGCACATGGAAGCGGCCCCGCTCGCCCACCATCGCCTGGGTGTCGTCGGTCCACACCCCTGTCGCGTTGACGACCTGCTGGGCGCGGATCTCGTACTCCCCGCCCGCCTCCACGTCCTGCACCCTGGCGCCGACGACCCGCTCCCCCTCGCGCAGGAACCCGGTCACCCGCGCCCGGTTGGCAACCTTCGCTCCGTACCACGCGGCCGTGCGCACCAGTGTGGCGACGAAACGGGCGTCGTCCATCTGCGCGTCGTAGTACTGCAACGCGCCGACCAGCGCCTCCCTTTTCAGGCAGGGGGCGACGGCCAGGGAGTGACGGCGGCTCAGGTGACGGTGCAACGGCAGCCCCCGGCCGTGGCCGCGCGCCATCGACATCGCGTCGTAGAGCGCGACACCCGAGCCCGCGTACAGCCGCTCCCAACCCCTGTGCTGCAGCGGATACAGGAACGGCACCGGCTTGACGAGATGGGGCGCCAGGCGCTCCAGGAGCAGCCCGCGCTCCTTCAGCGCCTCGCGCACGAGGGCGAAGTCCAGCATCTCCAGATAGCGCAGGCCGCCGTGTATCAGCTTGCTGGACCTGCTGGAGGTGCCCGACGCCCAGTCACGCGCCTCGACCAGGCCGGTGGACAGACCACGCGTGGCGGAGTCCAGCGCGACGCCCGCACCGACCACACCGCCGCCCACCACCAGCACGTCCAGCTCGCGCTCGGCCATTTCCGCCAGTGACTCGGCGCGCTGCGCCGGCCCCAGTGCCGCTGTCCTCACCGCTGCCTCCCGCGTCGTCGCGCCGGCCACACCCGTCAGTCGGGCGATGCCCTGCTCGTGTCCCCCATGCCCAAAGTCTGACCGTGATGCCCGACTTCGGCCACCACGCGCCCGCAGCCTGTGGACAACACTCACGGAAACGCCACCAGTCAATACCGCAAATCGGTCATATTTACTCCTAGTCTGACATTGCGCTCGCTCGTTCTGTCCACAGCGGTTGCGCACCTCTCCCACCTCGGCTATTGGGAAGGACGGCCCACGCCATGCCCGCAGATCTCGCCGTCATCGGACTCGGTCATCTCGGCCTGCCCCTGGCCCAGGCCGCCGTCACGGCCGGCATCCCCACGCTCGGGTACCAGACGGGACCGGAGGCCGGATCCCTCACCGCCGCCGAACTGCGCCGCATGCTCGCGCGCGGCTTCCGGCCGGCCACCAACCCCGCCGAGCTCGGCCGCGTCCGCACCGCCGTCATCTGCGCCCCCGTCCCGCGCGGCACCGGCGGCGGGCCGGACCTCACCCAGGTGGAGACGGCCGCCCGCACCCTCGCCGCCCGGCTGCGCCCGCACACCACCGTGATCCTGGAATCCCCCGTGCCGCCGGGCACCACGGAGGGGTTCCTGCGCCCGCTCCTCGAAAAGGCTTCCGGGCTGCGCGCCGGCCGCGACTTCCACCTCGCGTACTCGCCGAGCCGCGTCGACCCCGGCAACCGGGACTTCGGCGCGGCCAACACGCCCAAGGTCATCGGCGGCCTCACCCCCGCCTGCACCGAGTCCGCCGCCACCTTCTACGGGCGCCTCACCGACAAGGTGGTACGCGCACGTGGGCCACGCGAGGCGGAGACCGTGCAGGTGCTGGAGACGAACTACCGGCAGGTCAACATCGCCCTGGTCAACGAGATGGCGGTGCTCTGCCACGACCTGGGCGTCGACCTGTGGGACGTCATCCGCTGCGCGGAGACCAAGCCGTTCGGCTTCCAGGCCTTCCGCCCCGGCCCCGGCGTCGGCGGCCACGCCGTCCCCCAGGACCTGTCGGGCACGGCCGGGCGCACCCTGCGGATGGTGGAACTGGCCCAGCAGGTCAACGGCCGCATGCCCCAGTACGTCGTCCAGCGCGCCGCCACCCTCCTGAACGAGCACGGCAAGTCGGCCCGGGGCGCGCGCGTCCTGCTGCTCGGCGTGACGTACAAGCCGGACGTCGCCGACCTGCAGGGCACCCCCGCGCACGAGATCGCGCTACGGCTGATGGAACTGGGCGCGTCCGTCAGCTACCACGACCCGTACGTCCCCGCGTGGAGCGTCCTCGACCGGCCGATCCCGCGCGCGGACTCGCTCTACGAGGCGGTGGCCGGGGCGGATCTGACGCTGCTGTTGCAGCAGCACCGGACGTACGACCTGCAGGGGCTGTCGGTGAAGGCCCAGTTGCTGCTGGACACGCGGGGAGCCACGCCTACGGGGGTGGCGCATCGGTTGTGAAGGGGGCGCGTAGGGGCTTGAGCCTCTGGCGCTGGTGGTGCGGGACAGTCCGGCGTCGGTGGCGTACGAAGCGGAGTCCTCCGCCGAGGCCTGGCGGCAGCTCCATCCGGTGACAGGTGTCCGCCCCTGGTCCTCGCAGGGGCGGCCGCTCTTCCGGTGCCGTGCCGGTCGACGGACGGATCGGTACCGTACGGAAGGCGGAGCCCGCCGCAGCGGGTACTGCGGCAGGCTCCAAGATGGTTCACAAAGTGTCCACCCCTAGGTCTCATAGGCGGCCGCTCACCATCCAAAGGAAAACGCCCAGCGCGCACGAAAGGGCCCGGTGCACCCCCACGGATGCACCGGGCCCTCGACGCGCCGTACGCCTACCGCCGGTGCTGCGAGTCCGCCACCGTCACCTCGACCCGCTGGAACTCCTTCAGCTCGCTGTACCCGGTGGTCGCCATCGCCCGCCGCAGCGCCCCGAAGAAGTTCATCGAGCCGTCCGGCGTGTGCGACGGGCCCGTGAGGACCTCCTCGATCGTGCCGACCGTGCCGAGGTCGACCTTCTTGCCGCGCGGCAGTTCCTCGTTGACGGCCTCCATGCCCCAGTGGTGGCCCTTGCCCGGGGCGTCCGTGGCACGCGCCAGCGGGGAGCCCATCATCACCGCGTCGGCGCCGCAGGCGATGGCCTTCGGGAGGTCGCCGGACCAGCCGACGCCGCCGTCCGCGATCACGTGCACGTACCGGCCGCCGGACTCGTCCATGTAGTCCCGGCGGGCCGCCGCCACGTCCGCGACCGCCGTCGCCATGGGGACCTGGATGCCGAGCACGTTGCGCGTGGTGTGCGCGGCGCCGCCGCCGAAGCCGACCAGGACGCCGGCCGCGCCGGTGCGCATCAGGTGCAGGGCCGCCGTGTACGTGGCGCAGCCGCCGACGATCACCGGGACGTCGAGCTCGTAGATGAACTGCTTCAGGTTCAGCGGCTCGTGCGCGCCGGAGACGTGCTCCGCCGACACCGTCGTGCCGCGGATGACGAAGATGTCCACGCCCGCGTCCACCACCGCCTTGGAGAACTGCGCCGTGCGCTGCGGGGAGAGCGCGGCAGCGGTGACCACGCCCGAGTCGCGCACCTCCTTGATGCGCGCGCCGATCAGCTCCTCCTTGATCGGGGCCGCGTAGATCTCCTGCAGGCGGCGGGTCGCGGTCTCGGCCGGCAGTTCGGCGATCTCGTCGAGCAGCGGCTGCGGGTCCTCGTACCGCGTCCACAGGCCCTCGAGGTTCAGCACACCGAGGCCGCCGAGCTCGCCGATGCGGATCGCGGTGGCCGGGGAGACGACGGAGTCCATGGGGGCGGCCAGGAACGGCAGCTCGAAGCGGTAGGCGTCGATCTGCCAGGCGATCGAGACCTCCTTCGGGTCCCGCGTACGGCGGCTGGGGACGACGGCGATGTCGTCGAAGGCGTACGCCCGGCGGCCGCGCTTGCCGCGCCCGATCTCGATCTCAGTCACGTCTGTGGCCTTTCCCTGATGCGTTGCAGCGTCTTCCAGTATCGCCGACGGGTACGGCAAGGGCGGCCCCGGAGGTTCCGGGGCCGCCCTCGATCGAGCCTCACGCGCGCGTGGGCGTCACTTGCTGCTGTAGTTCGGCGCCTCGACCGTCATCTGGATGTCGTGCGGGTGGCTCTCCTTCAGGCCCGCGGAGGTGATGCGGACGAAGCGGCCCTTGGACTCCATCTCCTCGATGGTGGCGGCGCCGACGTAGCCCATGGTCTGGCGCAGACCGCCGACGAGCTGGTGCAGCACGTTGGCGAGCGGGCCGCGGTAGGGCACCTGGCCCTCGACGCCCTCGGGCACGAGCTTGTCGTCGGAGGCGACGTCCGCCTGGAAGTAGCGGTCCTTCGAGTACGACTTGCCCTGGCCGCGGGACTGCATCGCACCGAGCGAGCCCATGCCGCGGTAGGACTTGAACTGCTTGCCGTTGATGAAGAGCAGCTCGCCGGGCGACTCCTCGCAGCCCGCGAGGAGGCTGCCCAGCATCACCGTGTCGGCGCCGGCGGCGAGCGCCTTGCCGATGTCTCCGGAGTACTGCAGGCCGCCGTCGCCGATCAGCGGGATGCCGGCCGGGCGGGCGGCGAGGGAGGCCTCGTAGATGGCGGTGACCTGCGGGACGCCGATGCCGGCGACCACACGGGTCGTACAGATGGAGCCCGGGCCCACGCCCACCTTGATGCCGTCGACACCGGCGTCGATCAGCGCCTGCGCGCCGTCGCGGGTGGCGACGTTGCCGCCGATCACGTCGACGGACACGCTGGACTTGATCTTGGACATCCAGCTCAGGGCGTTGCTGTTGTGGCCGTGCGAGGTGTCGACGACCAGGAAGTCCACCCCGGCCTCGGCGAGCGCCTGGGCGCGCTCCAGGGCCTCGGGGCTGGCGCCCACGGCGGCGCCGACGAGCAGGCGGCCCTCGGCGTCCTTGGCGGCGTTGGGGTACTTCTCGGCCTTGACGAAGTCCTTGACGGTGATCAGGCCCTTGAGGACGCCGGCGTCGTCCACCAGCGGAAGCTTCTCGATCTTGTGCTTGCGCAGCAGCTCCATGGCCTCGACGCCGGAGATGCCGACCTTGCCGGTCACCAGCGGCATCGGCGTCATGACCTCGCGCACCTGACGGCTGCGGTCGGACTCGAAGGCCATGTCCCGGTTGGTGACGATGCCGAGCAGCTTGCCGGCCGGGTCGGTGACGGGGACACCGCTGATGCGGAACTTCGCGCACAGGGCGTCCGCCTCGGCGAGGGTCGCCTCCGGGTGCACCGTGATGGGGTCGGTGACCATGCCGGACTCGGACCGCTTGACCAGGTCCACCTGGTTGACCTGGTCCTCGATCGAGAGGTTGCGGTGCAGCACGCCGACGCCGCCGAGCCGGGCCATCGCGATCGCCATGCGGGACTCGGTCACCTTGTCCATCGCCGCCGACAGCAGCGGGATGTTGACCCGGACGTTGCGGGAGATGCGGGACGAGGTGTCGACCGCGTTGGGGAGCACCTCGGATGCGCCCGGCAGCAGCAGCACGTCGTCGTAGGTCAGCCCGAGTGTCGCGAATTTCTCGGGCACTCCGTCGACGTTGGCAGTCATGACACCTTCCCCAAATGGCCTTGAACGGTGCGGATGTCCATGCTAACGGGAAGCATGGGACTCTCATTCCACGGTCCGGGGCGGCCCCCGGCTTCGTATGTTCATACGGAGTCCGTGTTCAGCCTGTACATACGGGAGCCCTGGGGCGCTGTACCCACAGGCCGGGCCGGGCTCGACAGCCCCGAACTGCGCCGTCGTGGCTGGTCGAGTCCACCCCGTCACGGCGGAGAAGAACGTGCTACTGCTCGGCGAGCGCCCGCAACCTGCTCAGCGCCCGGTGCTGCGCCACCCTCACCGCTCCCGGTGACATTCCCAACATCTGACCCGTCTCCTCGGCCGTCAAGCCCACCGCGATGCGGAGCAGCAGCAGCTCGCGCTGGTTCTCGGGGAGGTTGGCGAGGAGTTTCTTGGCCCACTCGGCGTCGCTGCTGAGCAGGGCGCGCTCCTCGGGGCCCAGGGAGTCGTCCGGGCGTTCGGGCATCTCGTCCGAGGGGACCGCCGTCGAGCCGGGGTGGCGCATCGCCGCTCGCTGCAGGTCCGCGACCTTGTGCGCGGCGATCGCGAAGACGAACGCCTCGAACGGGCGCCCGGTGTCCTTGTAGCGCGGCAGGGCGAGGAGGACCGCGACGCAGACCTCCTGGGCCAGGTCCTCGACGAAGTGCCGGGCGTCGCCGGGCAGCCGGGACAGTCGTGTACGGCAGTAGCGCAGCGCCAGGGGGTGGACGCGGGCGAGCAGGTCGTGGGTCGCCTGCTCGTCGCCGTCGACGGCGCGATGGACGAGTGCACCGATCAGCGTTGTCTCGTCGTCGCGCATCGGTCCATGGTGCCTCGACGCCGTCCGGTCCGTGGCACCGCGTCCGTAGTTGTGCACCGAAGCGTTATGAGCAGGTGCGCCGGAACTCATCTCCTGCGCCCTCCCCTCCCGCTCGATCGACTCGTCCCCGAGGAACTCCACACCCTCAAGGATGCGGCATCCGCGGCGAAACGAGCAGCGGGCACCCGACGGGCCCCTTCACCAGGCGGCTCGAGGGAGGAGCTTCCCTGAGGTCGCCGTGCCCCGCCCGCCCTGCGGCAGGCGGGGATCTGCGCACCCCCGCGATGATCCACTTAGCGGACCAGGCCCCACCGGAAGCCGAGCGCCACCGCGTGTGCGCGGTCGGACGCGCCGAGCTTCTTGAACAGACGCCGGGCGTGTGTCTTCACGGTGTCCTCGGAGAGGAACAGCTCCCGGCCGATCTCCGCGTTGGAACGGCCGTGGCTCATGCCCTCGAGCACCTGGATCTCGCGCGCGGTGAGCGTGGGCGCGGCACCCATCTCGGCCGAGCGCAGCCGCCTGGGCGCGAGCCGCCAGGTCGGGTCGGCGAGGGCCTGCGTGACGGTCGCGCGCAGCTCCGCGCGCGAGGCGTCCTTGTGCAGATAGCCGCGCGCGCCGGCGGCGACCGCGAGCGCCACCCCGTCGAGGTCCTCCGCGACGGTGAGCATGATGATGCGCGCACCGGGGTCGGCGGACAGCAGCCGCCGCACGGTCTCGACGCCGCCCAGACCGGGCATGCGTACGTCCATCAGAATCAGGTCCGAGCGGTCGGCCCCCCAGCGGCGGAGGACTTCCTCGCCGTTGGCCGCCGTCGTCACGCGCTCGACACCGGGCACGGTCGCCACCGCGCGGCGGAGCGCCTCTCGGGCAAGCGGGGAGTCGTCGCAGACGAGGACGGATGTCATGACCGCCCTCCGCAGCTGATGCGCGTCACCTTGAGCCTCCAGGCTGGTACGAATCGTCACCTGTGCGGTCGACGCCCTCGGACGCCTGCCCGAGCGCTTGTTTTTTCAACCGCCTCCGCACTCTCAACGATGGTCACTCGAAAGAGTTACGGTGCAGCAAGCCATCTTCGGCACTGTACGTGAGGGCACGGACACGGTGCAGACACGCGCAGCGTAACCCCCAACTTTCATCACAACCTATGCCCCATTTAGCCGCTTTTCTTCCCGTTAGCTGGTGTCTGGCGCTAGATTCGCAATGAGTCATATTTTCATCTCATAAGATCGTCGTTGCACGGTCGAGAACACATATCCGCCCAGAACGGCAACAAGGGGACACGCAATGGCAGATTTCTCCCGCCTTCCCGGTCCGAACGCGGATCTGTGGGACTGGCAGCTCCATGCGGCCTGCCGTGGGGTCGACAGCTCGCTCTTCTTCCATCCGGAGGGTGAACGGGGGGCGGCCCGGAGCGCTCGCGAGAACTCGGCCAAAGAGGTCTGCATGAGGTGCCCCGTCCGCGCCGAGTGCGCGGCCCACGCCCTGGCGGTGCGCGAGCCGTACGGGGTCTGGGGAGGGCTGACCGAGGACGAGCGCGAGGAGCTCATGGGGCGGGCGCGGAACCGGCTCGTACCGGCCTCGACGACCGGTGGGGGCCACGGCCACGCCGCCTCGAACAACTGAAGGAACGTTTCTTCCGTCCCGGGCACACGCATGTGCCCGGCTTTGGGGCGTTACACCGCCCGAGGGGGCTGTTGAGGGGCTGTTTCAGGGGGCAGGCACCGCCCGCGAGGGGGCCATCGCACGGGATCGGGCCGTTCAGGGGGAAATACCGGGGGTTCTTCCACACCCCGAGCGCACCATCACCGCACTGCGAGAACCGCTGCCGGCCGGCGCGAACGCGCCGCCCCGCGAGAACCCGCCGCCATGGACCCCTACGGCACTGCGAGAACCGCTGCCGCCCCGCGAGAACCCGCCGCCACGGACCCCTACCGCACTGCGAGAACCGCTGCCGCCCCGCGAGAACCCGCCGCCACGGACCCCTACCGCACGGCCGCCCGCGCCAGCTCCCCCAGCGTCGCCGCCACCGCCGGCACCTGGGCCAGGTCCGGCAGCGTGAGGGCGACGATCTCCCGCCGTACCGCCGGTTCCAGCGCGACCGGGCGCACTCCCCTCGGACGTACGGACTCCACTGCGAGCTGGGGCAGGACGGCCACGCCGAGTCCGGCGCCGACCAGGCCGACCACCGCCGGGTAGTCGTCCGTCGCGAAGTCGATGCGTGGCGTGAAGCCGGCACTCTCACACACCTGCACGAGCTGTCCCCGACAGCGAGGGCAGCCCGCGATCCACGGTTCCCCCGCGAGTTCGTCGATGGCCACCGACTCCGCACGCGCCAGCCGGTGCGCTTCGGGGACGAGCCCGACGAGCCGGTCGGTGAGCAGGTGGCGTACGACCAGGTCGTCCCACTCCTCGACGCCCGCCTCCGCGCCCTCGTAGCGGAAGGCGAGCGCGATGTCGCAGTCACCGGCGCGCAGCTTCTCCACCGACTGCGGCGGCTCGGCCTCCTCCAGGGAGACGCGCGTGCCCGGGTGCGCGGCGCGCAGCGCGGCCAGCGCGGTGGGGACCAGCGTGGAGCTGCCGCTCGGGAAGGAGACGAGCCGGACGCGGCCTGCCCTCAGCCCCGCGATGGCGGCGACCTCCTCCTCGGCGGCGGTCAGCCCGGCCAGGATGCCCGCCGCGTGCCGCACCAGCGCCTCGCCCGCCTGCGTCAGGCGCATCTCGCGGCCGCTGCGGACCAGCAGCGGCGTGCCGACGGACGCCTCCAGGGCCTTCATCTGCTGGCTGACGGCGGGCTGGGTGCAGCCCAGCTCGCGCCCCGCCGCCGAGAAGGAGCCGGTGGCGGCCACGGCGCGGAGCACCCGGAGATGTCGAGCCTCGATCACGCTGCGAGCATAAGCGAACCTTGGACATCAAGGCGAATAATGCATCGCCGCTTTGACCGAGGTCCCGTACCGTACCGGCATGAAGCTTCTGTCTCTCAACGTGGGCCGGCCCGTGGCCGTCGAGTACACCGACCAGCCGGAGGGTCTGACAGGCATCGACAAGCGGCCGGTGGACGGGCCCGTGCGGGTGACCGCGCCCGGCCCGAAGGGGACCGGCGCGAGCGGGCTGGCCGGGGACGCGGTGTGCGACCTGCGGCACCACGGCGGTGACGACCAGGCGGTGTACGCGTTCGCCCGCGAGGACCTCGACGACTGGGAGCGCGAGCTGGGCCGGTCGCTGCCGAACGGCTCGTTCGGCGAGAACCTGACCACGTTGGGACTCGACGTGTCCGGCGCCCGGATCGGCGAGCGCTGGCGGATCGGGGCGGAGCTGGTGCTGGAGGTGACCTGCGGGCGGATTCCGTGCCGTACCTTCCAGGAGCACCTGGGCGAGCGCGGCTGGGTGAAGCGGTTCACGCAGAAGGGGGCGCCGGGCGCCTATCTGCGCGTGATCGAGCCGGGTGAGATTCGGGTCGGCGACCCCGTCTCGGTCGTGCACCGGCCCGACCACGACGTCACCGTCGCCCTGCAGTTCCGGGCGATGACCACGGAACGGCACCTGCTGCCGCGTCTGTTGGCGGCGGGTGACGCACTGCACCCGGAGAGCGCGACGGCGGCACGGGAGTACGCGACCAAGTACGCGACCCGTAACTAGCCGGGCGCATATGACCGTTGGCGGCGGAGCCGGTGAAATACCCGGTCCACCAGGCGGACTCGCCGACTCCGGGTCACTATCGTTGGCCCATGACAACGGCTCTGATTACGGGATCGACCGCGGGCATCGGCGCCGCGTTCGCACGGCGGCTGGCCGCCGACGGCCATGACCTCGTCCTGGTGGCACGCGACACCAAGCGGCTGCGGGAGCAGGCGACCGAGCTGCACGACCGGCACGGCATCGAGGCGGAGGTGCTGACGGCCGACCTGGCCACCGACGAGGGCATCGAGGCGGTGGCCACGCGCCTGTCCGACCTGAGGAACCCGGTCGACCTGCTCGTGAACAACGCGGGCTTCGGCAACAAGGGCCGTTACCTCGACGTGTCGATGGCCGACGAGCTGCGGATGCTCAAGGTGCACTGCGAGGCCGTGCTGCGGCTGACGAGCGCGGCGGCGGAGGCGATGCGAAAGCGCGGCCGGGGCGGGATCGTCAACGTGGCCTCGGTGGCGGCGTTCGTGCCGCGCGGTACGTACGGGGCGTCGAAGGCGTGGGTCGTGCAGTTCACGCAGGGCGCGGCGAAGGACCTGGCCGGGTCGGGCGTACGCCTGATGGCACTGTGCCCGGGCTTCGTGCGCACCGAGTTCCACCAGCGGGCCGGGATGGGCACGGACAACATCCCGAACTGGATGTGGCTGGACGCGGACAAGCTGGTCGCCGCCGCGCTCGCCGACCTGGCCCGCGGCAAGACGCTGTCGATCCCGGACCCGCGGTACAAGGTGCTGATGGGCGTGGTGAAGGTGACGCCGCGCGCGCTGCTGGGAGGGATCAGCTCGCGGACGGGTCGCAGGTACGGGCCGCAGTAGCACGGGTGACGCCGCCCCTCGGGTGGGAAAATGGGGCGTATCTGCCGGAGGACCCAGGGGGGCCGGAGGCGGCGTCATGACATTCGTGCAGCTCATCGACTGCAGGACCAGCCGGTTCGACGAGATGAACCGGATCATGGACAGATGGGTCGAGAAGACCAGGGGCAGGCGGACGGCGACCCACGACGTGATCGGCAGGGACCGGTCCGACACCTCGCACTTCATCGAGATCGTGGAGTTCCCCTCCTACGAGGAGGCGATGCGGAACTCCAACCTCCCGGAGACCGACCAGGTCTTCCGCGAGATGGTCGCCCTGTGCGACGAGATGCCCACCTTCGTCGATCTGGAGGTGGTGCGGGACGAGCAGTTGTACACGGATGCGGTACGACGACTGTTCGACACCCTGGCGACGGCGGGCGAACTGCCTCCGCTCAACGATCTGATCGCGGAGAGCTGCCACAGCCACGACCCCGTCAACCCGCAGGACACCATCGGCCTGGACGCCATCCGGCGCGAGTACCGGATGTGGCGGGACGCCTTCGACTTCACCTTCACCATCGATGACCTGATCGAGCAGGGCGACCGGGTGTGCGCGCGGTGGACCTGGAACGCGACGCACAAGGGCGAGTTCCTGGGGATCCCGTCCACCGGACGGAAGGTCACCATGACCGGGATGACCCTCTTCCGCTTCGGGGAGGACGCGAAGATCGCCGAGACCTGGTGGCAGCACGACCAGCTGGGGCTGATGGAGCAGCTGGGCGCGCTGGACGAGCTGGAGCGGTAGCCCGCCGGGGCAGCGGGAAGGCCCGGCACCCCTCGGGGCGCCGGGCCTTCCGCGACGTGCGACGTGCGTCAGTGGGCGTGACCGTGGCCGTGGCCGGCCGCGGCGGGCTCCTCCTCTTCCTTCTTCTCGACGACCAGGGTCTCGGTCGTCAGAAGCAGGGAGGCGATGGAGGCGGCGTTCTCCAGGGCGGAGCGGGTGACCTTGACCGGGTCGATGACGCCGGCCTTGATCAGGTCGCCGTACTCGCCGGTGGCGGCGTTGTAGCCGTTGCCCTTCTCCAGCTCGGCGACCTTGGAGGCGATGACGTAGCCCTCCAGGCCCGCGTTCTCGGCGATCCAGCGCAGCGGCTCGACGACCGCGCGGCGCACGATGGCGACACCGGTGGCCTCGTCGCCCTCCTTGCCGAGGCCGTCGGCCAGCACCTTGGAGGCGTGGACGAGGGCGGAGCCACCGCCGGAGACGATGCCCTCCTCGACCGCGGCGCGGGTCGCGGAGATGGCGTCCTCCAGGCGGTGCTTCTTCTCCTTCAGCTCCACCTCGGTCGCGGCGCCGACCTTGATCACGCACACACCGCCGGCCAGCTTCGCGAGGCGCTCCTGGAGCTTCTCGCGGTCCCAGTCGGAGTCCGTGGTCTCGATCTCCGCCTTGATCTGGGCGACGCGGCCCGCGACGTCCTCGGACTTGCCGGCGCCGTCGACGATCGTGGTGTCGTCCTTGGTGACGGTGACGCGGCGGGCGGAGCCCAGCACGTCCAGGCCGACCTGGTCGAGCTTGAGGCCGACCTCCTCGGAGACGACCGTGGCGCCGGTGAGGACCGCCATGTCCTGCAGCATCGCCTTGCGGCGGTCACCGAAGCCGGGGGCCTTGACGGCGACCGCGTTGAAGGTGCCGCGGATCTTGTTGACGACCAGGGTGGACAGGGCCTCGCCCTCGACGTCCTCGGCGATGATCAGCAGCGGCTTGGAGGAGCCGGCCTGGATGACCTTCTCCAGCAGCGGCAGCAGGTCCGCGATGGCGGAGATCTTGCCCTGGTTGATGAGGATGTACGGGTCGTCGAGGACGGCCTCCATGCGCTCCTGGTCCGTCACGAAGTACGGGGACAGGTAGCCCTTGTCGAAGGCCATGCCCTCGGTGAAGTCCAGCTCCAGACCGAAGGTGTTGGACTCCTCGACGGTGATGACACCGTCCTTGCCGACCTTGTCCATCGCCTCGGCGATCAGCTCGCCGACCTGCTGGTCCTGGGCGGACAGGGCGGCGACGGCGGCGATGTCGGACTTCTCGTCGATCGGGCGGGCGGTGGCCAGCAGGTCGTCGGAGACGGCCTTGACGGCGGCGTCGATGCCCTTCTTCAGGGCGGCCGGGGAGGCACCCGCGGCGACGTTCCTCAGGCCCTCGCGCACCAGCGCCTGGGCGAGCACGGTGGCGGTGGTGGTGCCGTCACCCGCGATGTCGTTGGTCTTGGTCGCCACCTCCTTGACCAGCTGGGCGCCGAGGTTCTCGTACGGGTCCTCGATCTCCACCTCACGGGCGATGGTGACGCCGTCGTTGGTGATGGTGGGGGCGCCGAACTTCTTGTCGATGACGACGTTGCGGCCCTTGGGACCGATCGTCACCTTGACCGTGTCGGCCAGCTTGTTGACGCCGCGCTCGAGGGCGCGACGGGCGTCCTCGTCGAACTTCAGGATCTTCGCCATGGCAGCGGGAGCCCTCTCGGAAATCTTGGTTAACGAAACCGCGCCCCGGGCGCCCGGCTTCTCTTATCGGTCGCGGGGGCCAGGGGCGCAGCTCACAGCAGGAATGCTGAGGTGACTTACTTCTCGATGATCGCGAGCACGTCGCGGGCCGAGAGAACGAGGTACTCCTCGTTGTTGTACTTCACCTCGGTGCCGCCGTACTTGCTGTAGAGCACGACGTCGCCGACCTTGACGTCGAGCGGAAGGCGGTTGCCGTCCTCGAAGCGGCCCGGGCCCACGGCCAGGACGACGCCCTCCTGGGGCTTCTCCTTGGCGGTGTCCGGAATGACCAGGCCAGAGGCCGTGGTCTGCTCGGCGTCCAGCGGCTGGACCACGATGCGGTCCTCGAGCGGCTTGATGGCAACCTTGGAGCTGGCGGTCGTCACGATCCGACCTCCCCCTTCGGAGATCTCACGGGGTTAACTGTCTGAGGTGGCGACCAGGTCGATCCGTCGTCGCGGGTGCCGGACCTGCCCGTCGCTTTGTTGGCACTCTCCGATGGCGAGTGCCAGAGCCGAGACTATGACCGCGATTAGCACTCGGTCAAGCGGAGTGCCAATGCGGGCGGCGCGCGCCGTGGAGTTCGGTTGCCCTCCGGTTGGTGTTCACCCGGGGTGGGGGTGACCGCCCCGGGGGGCTGCGCCCCCAGACCCCTTGTCGGCCTGACGGCCTCGTCCTCAAACTCCCCCAGGCTCTTCGAGCAGGGGGACCCCCGGACAGTCTGGTTTCGCCTCCCGGTGCCCCCGGTCAGAGGTAGTCCTCCAAGCGGGCCACCGTGAAGCCCCTCGACTGCAGGCGGCGCAGGACGCGGGTCGTTTCCGTGGTCAGGGAGGTCAGGGGGCGGCCCGGTTCGTGGGGGCGGAGGATGTCACCCGGGTGGAAGGGGGTGGACCTTCCGTAGGGGTGCGTCGGGCGCCACAGGATCAGGGCCTTGATCCCGCAGTCCGCCGCGGCGCGGAGGGTCGTCCGGTCGTAGCGGCCGTAGGGCGGGCGCAGCAGCGGCGGCCGTCGGCCCAGGCGGGAGCGCAGACGGTCCCGCCCGGCGCAGATCTGGGCCCGCTGCTCCGCGTAGGGCCGGCCGCGCAGTCCGGCGTGGTCCGGGGTGTGGTCCTGGATGGTCGCCCCTGCCGCCCGCAGTCGGGCGATGCGCGTGTACCCGGGTCCGACGGCGCTGTCCGTGAGGAACACACTGATGGGCAGCCGCAGGTCACGGACCATGTCGACGAACCGGGGGTCCCGCTCGGCGCCCTCGTCGTAGGTGAGGAAGACGACCCTGTCGTGGGTGGGGACGCGGTCGAGGACCTCCGGCAGCCCCTCGTCCTCCGGGTCCACGTGCCGCGGCAGGGGGCGGGCCGGCCGGGGCGCGGGCGCGAGCGGGTCCGTGAGCCCCCAGTGGCGATAGGCCCCGTCGTGCGGCCCGTGCGACCTGCGTACCCGCTGCGCCGCCTTCCTGCCCAGCCGCTCGATGGGGTCGACCGACTGGGCGCAGCCGGCCGCTCCGGCCAGGACCGCGGTGACCAGGATCGCCGCCAGCAGTGCGCGCAGCCGCCGTGCCCTCACAGGTAGTCCTCCAGGCGTGCCACCGCGTACCCCTCGTCGGTCACCTTCTTCAGGAACCTGCGGATCACGTCGGGCATCGTGCCGTTCCAGTCCGACCGGCCGCGGAAGTGCGTCAGCACGATGTCCCCGGGGTGCAGGCTGCGGTCCCACTCGCGGTACTCCCAGTGGTCGACGTAGACCTCCTCGTCCCAGATCGGCGCGTACCTGATGCCGCAGGACTTCGCGGCGCGCAGGGTGTCCCGGTTGTAGTTGCCGAACGGGGGCCGGAAGACCGTGGGGCGCCTGCCGAACTGTTCCTCCATCACGTCCTGCATGCCGCAGATCTCCTGCCGCTGCTCCTCGTACGACAGCCCCGGCAGGTAGGGGTGGTGCAGCGTGTGGTTGTTGAGCGTGACGCCCCGGTCGCGCATCTTCCGGAAGTACCCGTAGTCGTCCTTGATCAGGTAGTCGCTGAGGAACGCCGTGTAGGGGATCTTCAGGTCGCTCATCATCCGCAGGAACGCCGGGTCCTTCTCGTCGCCGTCGTCGATGGTGAGGAAGACGACCCTGTCCTTGGTGGGGATGGTCGTGAAGATCGGCGGCAGCTCGTCGCCGTCCTGCACCTCGAACCCCTTGCGGAAGGTGATCACCGGCTTCTTCTCCGGCGGCGGAGGCGCGACCAGTGGCACCTTCTCCAGCCCCCAGTGCTTTGCGGCAGCCACGCGCCGGGCGTACGCGGCGCTCAACTTGGTGGCGTACTCGTCGAGGGCGCGCGCTGCCGGCGGCTTGCGGGGCTCCTGCGGGCCGTGCGCGCCGCGCACCTCTTCGCTGCCGGTGCACCCGACGGCGAGGGCGGTGGCGACCAGGACAGCGAGAACCGCGCGAGCCGCGACCGTCGATCCAGGACCCGTCAAGCGCGGCGCACGCCCAGCTGCGCATTTTGCGCACTTTTTGTCATCTTGTCCTACGAGCCGCATGGTGCCGGATCCTTCCAGCCACCGGCGGTCACGGCGGGCCGACACCGCGACCCGGCGCACGCCATCCACCGACTGGCCGACAATGGCCGGGTGAACGACCTCTCCTTCGCCTCCCTGCTCACCCCCGAGGGCCGCGCCCTCCTGGACGAGGTGCGCGGCACCGACCCGGCGCGGGAGTTGGCCGTCGCCACCCGGCTGCGCCGCGAGCACCCCGCCGAGCTGGTCTCCGCCGCTCTCACGCAGGCACGGCTGCGCGAGCGGGCGGCGGCGAAGTTCGGCGCGGGCGACGCGCAGCGGATGTTCTTCACCCCGAACGGCGTCGAGCAGTCCACCAGGGCGACGGTCGCCACCCACCGCGCCGAGCGCTTCCGGGCCCTCGGAGTGACCTCCGTCGCCGACCTGTGCTGCGGCGTGGGCGGCGACGCGATCGCGCTCGCCCGGGCCGGCATCCGCGTCCTGGCCGTGGACCGCGACCCGCTGACGGCGGCCGTGGCGCGCGCGAACGCCGACGCGCTGGGCCTCGCCGCCCTGATCGAGGTGCGCGAGGCCGACGTCACCGAGGTGGAGGTGTCCTCCTACGACGCCGTCTTCGTCGACCCCGCGCGACGCGGCGGCAGGCCAGGAGGGGCCGCGCGAAGCGCGTCGGTGAGGGGTGGTGGCCGGGTGACGGGCGGGCGCATCTTCGACCCGGAGGCGTATTCACCGCCGCTGTCCTGGGCGGTGGCCACGGCTCTGAAGGCCCCGCACGCGGCCCTGAAGGTGGCGCCGGGCATCCCGCACGAGGCGGTGCCGGACGCGGCGGAGGCCGAGTGGATCTCGGACGGCGGGGACGTGAAGGAGGCGGTGCTGTGGTTCGGCACGCGCCCGGGCGAGGTACGGGCCACGCTGCTGCCCGGACCGCGCGTGCTGCGCGGTCGCGGCCTGCCGGACCCGCCTGTGCGCCCGCTCGGCCGCTACCTCTACGAACCCGACGGCGCCGTCATCCGCGCGCACCTGGTGGCGGAGGTGGCCGAGGACGTGGACGGCGGCCTGATCGACGGGACGATCGCCTATGTGACGGCGGACGACCGCCGCGACTCCCCGTACGCCACCGCGTACGAGATCACCGACCGGCTCCCCTTCAACGTGAAGAGGCTGAAGGCGCTGCTGCGGGAGCGGGAGGTCGGGATCCTGACCGTGAAGAAGCGCGGCTCGGCCGTCGAACCCGAGGAACTGCGCCGCAAGGTCCTGCCCAAGCCGCACGGCCCGAACGCGGTGACCGTGTTCCTGACCCGGGTCGCCGGGGCACCCACCATGCTGCTCGGGCACCCCGTCTAACGACGTCTAACGACAGTCCTCCGCGCGCGCCGTGAGCAGCTCACGCTCCCGTTCGTTGCGGGCGAGGCCCGCGGCCCGGACGAACTCCTCACGGGCCTCCTCCATGCGCCCGAGCCGGGCCAGCAGGTCGCCGCGGACGCTCGGCAGCAAGTGGTAGCCGTGCAGGGCGGGTTCGGCGGCCAGCCGGTCGACGATCTCCAGGGCCGGGCCCGGCCCCTCCGCCATGGAGACGGCGACCGCGCGGTTCAGTTCGACGACCGGTGACGGGGAGCGGGCGGCCAGCAGACCGTACAGGGTGGCGATACGCGCCCAGTCCGTCTCCTCGTAGGTGTGCGCGAGCGCGTGGCAGGCGGCGATCGCGGCCTGCAGGACGTACGGGCCGGGGACCCGCGATGGGGGTGCCCCCTGCTCGAGCGAAGCCGAGAGCTTGGGGGAGGCCGCGTCGGCGCGGCCCAGGGCGGTGACGCCGCGGGTGATGAGCAGGCGGTTCCAGCGCGCCCGGTTCTGGTCCTTCAGCAGGACGGGCCCGCCGTCCGGCCCGGTGCGGGCCGCCGTGCGGGAGGCCTGGAACTCCAGCAGCGCGGCCAGCCCGTGCACCTCGGGCTCCTTGGGCATCAGCTCGGCCAGCACCCGGGCCAGCCGCAGGGCGTCCTCGCACAGGGCGGGGCGCAGCAGGTCGTCGCCGGCCGTGGCCGCGTACCCCTCGTTGAAGACCAGGTAGATGACCTCGAGCACGGACCCGAGCCGGGCCTCCCGCTCGGGTCCGTACGGCACCTCGAAGGCGACGCCCTTCGTCGCGAGCGTCCGTTTCGCGCGGACGATGCGCTGCGCGACGGTGGCCTCCGGCACCAGGAACGCGCGAGCGATCTCGGCGGTGGTCAGTCCACCGAGCAGCCGCAGGGTGAGCGCGATGCGGGACTCGGCGGACAACACGGGGTGGCAGGCGGTGAACACGAGCCGCAGCAGGTCGTCGTCGATGTCGTCCGGGTCGGAGGGCACGTCCACGTGGTACGGCGCCGCCTCAAGGTCCCGCCCGACCTCCTCCAGCTTGCGCGCGTACCGCTCCCGGCGGCGTACGAGGTCGATCGCGCGTCGCCTGGCGGTGGCCATGAGCCAGGCACCGGGACTGTCCGGCACCCCCTCCCGTGGCCACTGCTCCAGGGCGGCGACCAGGGCGTCCTGCGCCAGCTCCTCGGCGATCCCGACGTCGCGCACGATCCGGGCGACACCGGCGATGAGACGCGGTGACTCCATCCGGAAGACGGTCTCGATGGCGCCGACCGGGCCGCCGGGGGCGGTGGGCTGCTGTTCCACAGCCCACCATGCAACACCCCCGGCCGGCGGACGCAAAACGGCACTCACGCCTCGGCGATCTCCCGGACCTCACAGGTGATCGTCCAGTACTCCTCGTGCACCTTCACGAACCGCTTGGCCCACTCGATCGCCTCGGCCCTGTCCTTGCACTGCATGAGCGCGTAGCCGCCGATGACCTCCTTGGACTCGGTGAACGGGCCGTCCGTGACGGAGAGCTGCCCGCCCTCCCAGCGCACCCGGGCGCCCTGGGCGGCCGGCGTGAGCCCGGCGGTGTCGAGCATGACCCCGGCCTTGGTGATCTCCTCGATCAGCTCGCCCATCCGCTGCATCAGTTCGGGGCTCGGGCCCTCCGCGGGCGCGGTGGTCTCGTCGACGCGCACGATCGACAGGTAACGCGGCATGGTGACTCCTCGGTACGACGGCCGGGCTGCTCCCGGCCTCTCACCCCTTACGTCGAACGAGCGCGCCGCGGATCGACACGGCCCACGGATTTTCTCGAGAAATTTTCGGGACCGTCCTCAGCGCAGGGAAGTCCACAACTCGCTCGCCGCCGGTTCCTTCGCCACCACCCGGTTGGCGTCCGAGGGGGCGGGCACCACCGGCATCATCACCGTTGTCACGTTCTTCGACGTCAGACCCTTCAGGCTCGCGCCCAGACGCGTCAGCTCCGGCAGCGAGTCCAGGCCCGTGTCCGTGGTCAGGCTGCCGGTGACCGCGTCCGCGACCCGGTACAGCTCCGCGGGGTCGGTGAGCAGGTTCGTCGAGGCCAGCTGGTCCAGCAGCGCCTTCACCAGTTTCTGCTGGAGCGCTATGCGGCCCAGGTCGCTGCCGTCGCCTATGCCGTACCGGGTGCGGGCCAGGCCCAGGGCCTGGGTGCCGTCGAGGTGGTGGGTGCCCGCTTTCAGCTGCAGGTGGCTCTTGTCGTCGTCGATGTCCTGGTCCGTCGTCACCGTGACCCCGCCGAGGGCGTCCACCAGCTTGGCGAACCCGGAGAAGTCGATCTCCAGAAAGTGGTCCATACGGATCCGTGTGATCGACTCGACCGTCTTGACCGCGCAGACCGGTCCGCCCAGTTCGTAGGCGGTGTTGAACATCGCCCCGTACGCCACCGCCGTCCTGCCCCCCGACGCCGAAGGGCACGACGGCCGGGTGACGAGGGTGTCGCGCGGGATGCTGACCACCGTGGCCTTCGTGCGGCCCGCGTCGATGTGCACCACCATCGCCGTGTCCGAACGGGCCCCCGAGACGTCGCCCCCACCGAGGGCGGCGTTCTGCCTGCCACTGCGCGAATCGGAGCCCAGGACAAGGATGTTCAGCGGGCCGCCCGGCAGCGGTGCGGCGGACGCGGAGGCCGAGGGTGTCGGGCGCGCCGGGCGGTCGGTGCCGAGCGCGCGGTCGATGTCGACGCTCTTGATGTTGTGGTTGAGGTGCCAGTACGCCCAGGCCGCCCCGGCGGCCGTGAGGACGATGCCGCAGGCTGCCACGGCACCGACGACCTTCATCAGACGTGGCCGTCGACGGCCACCCCCCTGCTCGTCAGCTGAAGTCACACAGAGGAACGTAAGTCCGAATTATGACGAGCAGAGGCACCGAGCCGTCATTCTTCGGAAAATCTCACTTTCATCCGGCGTCCTCAGCCCGACGTCACCGCGTCCTCAGCCGGCGTCACCGCGGACACCGACTCGAACCGCCACCGATGCACCGCCCGGGTGACCAACTCCCCGTCCGGTTCGGGCAGTTCCGGGAGGTCGGCGGCGTAGTCCGCGTCCCACCAGGTGATGACGAGGACGCGGTCCTGCGGGGCCCGGAAGGTCTCGCGGCGCAGGGGCGGGGGCGTCAGCTCCTGGACGCGGGCCCAGGCCAGCAGTTCCTCGCCCCGGCCGGCGGCCGCCCGGGCCTCCCACATCAGTGCGACCGTCACGAGTAGAGGTTCTCCTTGCTCACCTCGTGCACGTGGTCGTGGTCGTGCGGGTTGCCCGGCACATGCGGGTCCGTCACCGGAAGCGACGAGTCCGCCGACAGGTCCCAGGACGACGCCGCACGGCCCCGGGCGACCATCTCCGCGCCCAGCGCGGCGACCATCGCGCCGTTGTCCGTGCACAGCTTGGGGCGGGGGACGCGCAGGCGGATGCCGGCCGCCTCGCACCGCTCCTGGGCCAGGGCGCGCAGCCGGGAGTTGGCCGCGACGCCGCCGCCGATCATCAGATGGTCGACGCCCTGGTCCTTGCAGGCCCGCACCGCCTTGCGGGTCAGCACGTCCACCACCGCCTCCTGGAAGGACGCGGCCACGTCACGGACCGGGACCTCCTCCCCCGCCGCGCGCTTGGCCTCGATCCAGCGGGCCACCGCCGTCTTCAGACCGGAGAAGGAGAAGTCGTAGGCGGGGTCGCGCGGACCGGTCAGACCCCGCGGGAACGCGATCGCGTCCGGGTCGCCCTCCTTGGCGTACCGGTCGATGACCGGGCCGCCCGGGAAGCCGAGGTTCAGCACCCGAGCGATCTTGTCGAAGGCCTCGCCCGCCGCGTCGTCGATCGTCGACCCCATCGGCCGTACGTCCGAGGTGATGTCCGTGGACAGCAGCAGCGAGGAGTGGCCGCCGCTCACCAGCAGCGCCATCGTCGGCTCCGGCAGCGCGCCGTGCTCCAGCTGGTCCACGCAGATGTGCGAGGCCAGGTGGTTGACGCCGTACAGCGGCTTGCCCAGCGCGTACGCGTACGCCTTCGCCGCCGACACGCCGACCAGCAGGGCGCCGGCCAGTCCGGGCCCAGCGGTGACCGCGATGCCGTCGAGGTCCTTCGCGGAGACTCCCGCGTCCTTCAGCGCGCGCTCGATGGTCGGCACCATCGCTTCCAGATGGGCGCGCGACGCCACCTCGGGGACGACCCCGCCGTAGCGCGCGTGTTCGTCGACGCTGGAGGCGACGGCGTCCGCGAGGAGGGTGGTGCCGTGGACGATGCCGACGCCGGTCTCGTCGCAGGACGTCTCGATCCCCAGGACCAGGGGTTGGTCAGCCATTGATCTCGGTTCCTCGTACTGATGGGGAGCCCGGGGCGAAGTCGCCGTCGGGCGTGGTGGTCAGGCGCATCACCAGGGCGTCCACGTTCCCGGGCTGGTAGTAGCCGCGCCGGAACCCGATGGCCTCGAAGCCGAAGCGTTCGTACAGCTTCTGCGCGCGTACGTTGTCGACCCGGCACTCGAGCATCACCTCGGCGCACTCGAACGCCGTCGCGGCCCGCAGCAGCTCGGTCAGCAGCCGTCCGCCGAGGCCGGTGCCCCAGCGCTCACGGGCGACGGCGATGGTCTGGATGTCGCCCAGGTCGCCCTGGGCGGCCAGCCCCGCGTAGCCGACGATGCGGTCGCCCTCGACGGCCACGATGTACCGACGGGTCGCCTCCGGGCCCCGGGAGTGCGCGAGTTCGGACCAGAACATGCCCCGCGACCAGGCGTCCTCCGGGAAGAGGTCCTTCTCCAGCTCCAGCACGGGGTCGATGTCCCACCAGCGCATCTCGCGCAGCCGGGGCGTCTGCGGCCGTGTCACGGGCGTGGTCACTTGGGCGTGACCACCTTGTAGCTCTTGGGCACCTGTGCGTCGGGGCGGCGCAGGTACAGCGGACGCGGCGCGGGCAGTTCCTCGCCCTTGGCGAGCTTCTCGGCGGCCAGGGAGGCGAGGGCCGCGGCCGAGACGTGCTCGGGCTCGTGGACGTCCGGGAAGGTGTCCGGGTACAGCAGTGCGCCGGCGCCGACGGCCGGCAGGCCCGCGACCTTCTCGGCGATCTCGGCGGGCCGGTCGACGGCGGGCTCGGTGACACGGGTGCGCGCGTCGTCGTAGCGCGCCCAGTAGACCTCCTTGCGGCGGGCGTCCGTGGCGACCACGAAGGGCACGGTGAGATCGGAGGCGTACGCGAGGCCGTCGAGGGTGCACAGGCCGTACACGGGCACGCCGAGCGCGAGTCCGAAGGTGTCGGCGGTCATCAGGCCGACCCGCAGCCCGGTGTACGGGCCGGGGCCCACGCCGACGACCACGCCGGTGACGGCGTCGAGCCGGGTGCCCGCCTCGGCGAGGATCCGGTCGACGGCGGGCAGCAGCAGTTCCCCGTGCCGGCGCGCGTCGACCTGGCTCGTCGAGGCGACGACGGACGTCCCGTCGTGCAGGGCGACGGTCACGGCGGGGGTGGCGGTATCCAGAGCGAGCAAGAGCACGCAAACAGCGTACGGCGCCCGCGCCCGTCGCACGGCCGGGCCGGTCCGCACCGCGGCTGCTGCTACCGTCACAGCAAAAGTGTCCGACGGAAGTACGTCCGCGGGGTCGAGAGGTGGGCAAGGGTGGCTAGGAGCAGCTCGGGATTCGTGGCCGGGCTCACCGCGGCGGCCGTCGCCGCGGTCGGTTTCCTCGCCTACCAGGCGTCGGCGCACGTGCCCGACACGCTGGGCAAGCCGCAGGTGAAGAAGTCGCCGGGGGCCGCTGCGCCGAAGGCCCCGCAGGACAAGGCGAACGCGGCGGCGGTGCCCGCTGGCTCCGGCACCGGGGAGCGGGTGGTGTACTCGCTCGGCGACGACCGGGTGTGGCTGGTCGGCACGGACAACAAGGTGGAGCGCACCTTCACCGTGATGCCGGGGACGGTGGACCCGGCCCCGGGCACGTACACGGTGACGTCCCGGACCGCGGCCGGGACGGGTTCGGACGGCAAGCAGGTGGAACACATCGTGCGGTTCGCGGTGAGCGACGGCGTGGTGTTCGGCTTCAGCGCGGCCGTGGACGGCTCGACGCCGAAGCCGGACGCGTCGAAGAAGCTGGGCGGGATCCGCGAGGGGCGTGCGGACGGCACGGCGATGTGGGAGTTCGCGACGTTCAACCAGAAGGTCGTCGTCGTCAAGTAGCGGTCGTCACGTAGCGGCGGCCTCGGCGAGCGGCCGGGCTGCGGCGTCGAGCGGCGAAAGCCCGCCCTACGCGACCCTGCGCCGCTCCTCGGTCACGGGAGCCGGCTGGGGCTCGTCGGGTGCGGGGTCCCTCGGCGGAGTGGATACGGCCTCGGCCGCGGCGCACGACGCGAGCAGGTCCTTCATCGACAGACCGCCGCCCGCTGCGGGCACCACGCGCGGCTGGCACTCGTCTCGTTCCGTGGCCGGCATGGACGCCTCCTGGTGTCGCGGGGGCGGCACGGTTAGGTACACCTAACTCAGGTCTCGCCATCCATGTGACCACGAGGGATGCCCGCAGCGCAACAGCTTGCCGACGCGTTGTCGGAATATTGCTCCACCCCCGGCGCGCCCCTCGGAGGGGGCGCCCCGGTTCAGGCGGACAACGCGGCCAGGTCCACCTGAGCCCAGCGCCACCCGAGGCCCGCCAGGGTGACGTGCCGCACCTCGTCCGTCGTGTCGCCGACCGCCCGGTGGATCGTCACGTGCAGGCGGTCCTCCGTCAGCTCCTCGACCTTGCCCTCGCCCCACTCCACGACGACCACCGACTCCGGCAGCGAGACGTCGAGGTCGAGGTCCTCCATCTCCTCCAGGCCGCCGCCCAGGCGGTAGGCGTCCACGTGGACCAGCGGCGGGCCGTCCCCGAGGGAGGGGTGCACGCGGGCGATCACGAACGTCGGCGAGGTGACCGCTCCCCGCACCCCCATGCCCTCGCCGAGCCCGCGGGTCAGCGTGGTCTTGCCGGCGCCCAGCTCGCCGTTCAGCAGTACGAGATCGCCGGCGCGCAGCAGCTTGGCCAGTCGGCGCCCCAGTTCCTGCATCTGTTCGGGGGAGGTGACGGTGAGCTCGACGGTGACGCCCGGCGCGGGGGCCTCAGCCGGGCTGTGCGGTGCTGGTGCTTCCATAGCCCCCCACGGTAGCCCCTGCGGGGACCGCTCCCGAGCGCATCAGGAGGTCGGCGAGGCGGTCGGTGACGACCTCGGGGTGCTCCAGCATCACCAGGTGCCCGGCGTCCGGCACGAGCACCAGTTCGGCGTCCGGCAGCAGGTCGGCGATCGCCTCGCTGTGCTCGCTGGGGGTGACGAGGTCCTGCACGCCGGCCAGGACGAGCACCGGAAGCTCGGCGAAGTGGGCGAGCGCCTTCGTCTTGTCGTGGTCGGTGAAGGCCGGGTAGAACTCGGCGACCACGTCGATCGGCGTGCTCTCGATCATCCGCTCGGCGAACCGGGCGACGGCCGGATCGATGTCCCGGGACGCGAACGAGTACCGCTTGATGATCCCCGCGAACAGGTCGGCGGTGGCCCTGCGCCCCTTCTCCACCAGCTCGGCCTGCTGCCCGAGCGCTCTGAGCACTCCGGGCAGGATGCGGCGTATCGCGTTGACGCCCGCGACGGGCAGTCCGAAGTTGACCTCGCCGAGCCGCCCCGAGGACGTGCCGACGAGGGCGACACCGACGACCCGGTCGCGGATCAGTTCGGGGTACTGGTCGGCGAGGGCCATGACCGTCATGCCGCCCATGGAGTGGCCGACGAGCAGGATCGGTCCCTCGGGCACGGCCGCGTCGATCACGGCCTTGAGGTCGCGCCCGAGCTGGTCTATGGAGACCGGTGTGCCGTCGGCCTGGGCCATGCCCCGCCCCGAGCGCCCGTGGCTGCGCTGGTCCCAGTGCACGGTGCGGACGACGCCGCGCAGCGCTGCCCGCTGGAAGTGCCAGGAGTCCTGGTTGAGGCAGTAGCCGTGGCTGAAGACGACGGTGACCGGGGCCGGGGCCTTGCGTCCGAAGAGCCGGCGGCGGCGCTGCGCCGGGATCTTCTCCGGCTCGATGTCGTCGACCTCGTAGTACAGCTCGGTGCCGTCGTCCGCGTACGCCTTGCCGGGGGCGCCGCGGAGGGTGCCGTACGGCCCCGCCGAGTCCAGGGCCAGCCGGGCCTTCCTGCGCATGCCGCGGCCGACCGTCATCCGCTCGATCGCGACACCGGCCGCGGCACCCGCCGCGACCACGCCTATCGCGGCGCCGGCGAGACCGGCGAGACGCCAGTTGCCGGCGGCAGCGGCGGTCGCGCCCGCGACGGCCCCCGCCGTCTCCGCACTGCTCTCGCTCACGTCCCGCTCCTTCTTACCGGGGTCCCCGTTCAGCCCTACGTCTGCCCCGGCTCACCCGAGTGGATTACCCATCTTGTTCCGCGTTCACCTTTACGTAGACGCGCGGGACGCGGGTTCCGATCCGGGTCACGATTTCGTAAGCGATGGTTCCGGCCGCCTGCGCCCAGTCCTCGGCGGTGGGTTCGCCCCGGTCGCCGGGGCCGAAGAGGACCGCCTCGGTGCCGGGCGGGGGCTCGTCGCCGCCCAGGTCCACGACGAACTGGTCCATGGCGATCCGGCCCGCGACGGTGCGCAGCTTGCCGTCGACCAGGACCGGTCCCGTACCGGAGGCGTGGCGCGGGATGCCGTCCGCGTAGCCGACCGGGACCAGGCCGAGGGTGGTGGCACCGGGCGTGGTGTACCGGTGGCCGTAGCTGACGCCGTGGCCGCCGGGGACCTGCTTGACCAGGGCGAGCGACGCCTTGAGGGTCATCACCGGGCGCAGTCCGAAGTCGGCGGGGGTGCCGAGTTCGGGGCTCGGTGAGATGCCGTACAGCGCGATGCCGGTGCGCACGAGGTCGAAGTGCGCCTCGGGCAGGGTCAGCGTGGCGGGCGAGTTGGCGATGTGCCGCACCTCGGGGCGCACGCCCTGCTGCTCGGCGTGCGCCACCATCTCGCGGAAGCGGTCCAGTTGGGCCTGGATCGAAGGGTGGCCGGGTTCGTCGGCGCAGGCGAAGTGGGACCACAGGCCGACCACGGTGACCAGACCGTCGGCCTGGGCGCGCAGGGCCTCTGCGACGAGTTCCGGCCAGTCGTCGGGCTGGCAGCCGTTGCGGCCCAGGCCGGTGTCGGCCTTCAGGTGGACCCGGGCGGGCACGCCTGCGGCGGCGGCCGCCTCGCGCACCTCGTCGAGGGCCCACAGGTCGCTGACGGACACGTCGATGTCGGCCTCGACGGCACGCTGCCAGGGACCGCCGGGGGTCCAGAGCCAGCACAGGACGCGGCCCGGCAGTCCTGCCTCGCGCAGGGCGAGGGCCTCCTCGGGCGTGGCCGTGCCGAGCCACTCGGCGCCGGCTTCCAGGGCCGCGCGGGCGCACGGCACGGCCCCGTGGCCGTACGCGTCCGACTTCACGACCGCCATCAGGGCCGCGCCGGGCGCGAGGCCGCGCAGGGCACGCACGTTCGCCCGCAGGGCCGCGAGGTCGATCTCGGCGCGGGCACGCAGGGGTGCTGTCTCGATACCTTCCATCGCGCCCCAGTGTCTCAGAGGGGTCGGACGGCACGGGGATGCCGGTACCGGTGAGTATCTTCCGGCCGCCGGAGCCCCCACCCGCTCAGCCCCGCACGTCCCGCCAGGCCTCCGGAATCGCCCCGGCCACGTCATGAGCCCCGGCCGGCGCGCCGTCCGCCGCGTAGCGGCCCGCCAGGCCGTGCAGGTAGGCCGCCACGCTCGCCGCGTCCCGGGCCGTGAGCCCGGCCGCGAGAAGCGACCCCGCGAGGCCCGACAGCACGTCTCCGCTGCCCGCGGTCGCCAGCCACGGCGTGCCGGTGGCGTTCACACGCACCGGTCCGCCGTCGGGGTCCGCCACCAGCGTGGTGGACCCCTTGAGGAGGACGGTCGCCCCGTAGCGCGCCGCCAACTCCCGTACGGCCGCGAGCCGTGCGCCCTCGACCTCCTCGCGCGCCACGCCGAGCAGCGCGGCGGCCTCGCCCGCGTGCGGGGTCATCAGCGTCGGCGCGGTACGGGCGCGTACGGCGTCCCGGTCGGCCAGCCTGAGCCCGTCCGCGTCGACGAGGACGGGTACGTCCGCCTCCAGCACCTCGGCCACGGTCGCCGCGTCGTCACCCGCGCCGGGACCCACCACCCAGGCCTGCACCCGCCCGGCCTTGGCGGGCCCCCGGTCGGAGACCAGCGTCTCCGGGAAGCGGGCGATCACCGCGCTCCCGGCCGGGCCCACATACCGCACGGCCCCGGCGCCGCCCCGCAGCGCCCCCGCGACGGCGAGCACGGCCGCTCCGGGATAGCGCGCGGACCCGGCGGCGATACCGACGACGCCCCGCCGGTACTTGTCGCTCTCGGCCCGCGGCACCGGCAGCAGCGCGGCCACGTCCGCGTGCTGCAACGCCTCGAGCTCGGCGTCCTCGGGCAGTTCGAGCCCGATGTCGACGAGCCGTACGGAACCGGCGTACTCCCGCGCCGGATCGATGAGCAGCGCCGGCTTGTGGGTACCGAAGGTCACGGTGAGATCCGCCCGTACGGCGTCCCCCCGCACCTGACCGCTGTCGGCCTCCACACCACTGGGCAGGTCCACGGCGACGACGAGCGCACGCGAGGCGTCGGCGAGCGCGGCGAGCCGTGCGGCGTCGGGCCTGAGCCCGCCCTTGCCGCCGATGCCCACGATCCCGTCGATGACGAGGTCGGCGGCCCGCATCGCCTCCTCGGCCGCGGAAAGGTCCTCCGGGACCGTGCCACCCACCCTCCGCAGGGCCGCGAGCCCACCCTTGTGGGTCCGCTCCGGCGCCAGCAGCAGTGCCGTGACCCCCGCCCCGCGCCGGGCGAGCCGCGCCCCGGCGTACAGGGCGTCGCCGCCGTTGTCCCCGCTGCCGACCAGCAGCACCACCCGGCTGCCGTACACCCGCCCCAGCAACTGGGCGCAGGCCGCGGCCAGTCCGGCGGCGGCGCGCTGCATGAGCGCCCCCTCCGGAAGCCGGGCCATGAGCGCACGCTCGGCCGTCCTCACCGTCTCCACGCTGTACGCAGTACGCATACGGCCGAGTGTCCCCCACGGTGCCGAGACCATGACGGAGGCACTATCCCTCAGCGACGACCACCGCCGACGCCACACCCGCGTCATGGCTGAGCGACACGTGCCAGAACTGAACGCCGAGTTCGGCGGCGCGGGCCGCGACCGTGCCCGTCACCCGCAGCCGTGGCTGCCCGCTGTCCTCGACGTACACCTCGGCGTCGGTCCAGTGCAGCCCGCCCGGCGCGCCGAGCGCCTTGGCCACCGCCTCCTTCGCCGCGAACCGCGCGGCCAGCGAGGCGATCCCGCGCCGCTCACCGCCGGGCAGCAGCAACTCCCGCTCCAGGAAGAGCCGTTCGGCCAGCCCGGGGGTGCGTTCCAGCGCGGCCCGGAAGCGGTCGATCTCGGCGACGTCGATACCGACTCCGATGATGCTCATGCCCGCACCCTATGCGGCCCCTGCAGACCTCTCGTCGAACGGCGGCCGAGGCCGGGCGCCGGTTTGGAGGCGCCGGTTCCGTTTGACGCATCCGGCGCCCGACGGGCCACGGATGCCCGGACCCGCGAAAGGGCCCCGGATGCGACCGGGGCCCCACAGGCGCGTCGAGACGCACCGCTACCAGCGGTACCAGCGACCCCGCCGACCGCCACCCGCCGGGCGGACGACGAACCCCAGCAGCCACACGGCGAGCACGATGACGGCAAGCCACCACAGCGCCTTCAAGGCGAAGCCCGCACCGAAAAGGACCAGGGCCAGAAGAAGAACCAGAAGCAGGGGAACCATGTTCATCAACCTCCGGCCGAGCGGGTTCCCCGTCGACGCCTGGACACGCATCCGGAAATCCAGGTTTTTTTCAAGGGCGTCGGTGGAATTCTGATCGGTTCGCCGCACATCTTGGTTCATGGCGCAGTGAATTACCGGGGCGTTTGACCGCCGGAACAAAGGCAATCCGAACACCACCGAACGCCGTGACGACGTAGGGATGGTGACAGCCATGGCCGAGAACCAGAAGGCACAGGCCAAGACCGAGCAGGCGAAGGGCAAGGTCAAGGAGACCGCGGGCCGCGCCGTCGGCAACGAGCGCGTGGAGGCCGAGGGCCGCATGGAGCAGGCTCGCGGAGACGCCCGTCAGGCCAAGGAGAAGGCCAAGGACGTTTTCCGGCACTGAGCGGCGATCGGGGCAGGTCCGGCCACCCTGACGGAACAGGGTGGCCGGGCCCGCCTTTTTCTGCATGCACGGACCGGGGGCTCAGTGCGCCCGGCCTTCTTCGTCGAGACTTTCCAGGCTGCCCAGCACGGCAGGCAGCCCGGTGGTGAGCATCCTGCGCCGTATGCGCCCCAGCAGCCGCGCCATGAGCGCTCCGCCGACGCCGGTGAAACCGGTGTGCTCGTACGTGAAACGGGTGCCGCCCTCGCGGGGATCGATCCGGTAGACGACCTCCGTGGTGTCCCCTTCGCCGTCCCCGCCGATCCAGGAGTAGCGCAGCAGGCGGGGCTCCTGCACCTCCAGCACGACGCAGTCGACGATGCCGTTCCAGCCGGGCTTGGGCCTGGCCCGGAACTGGAACCGGGTGCCGACCACCGGAGCGAACCCCACGGCGTGCGCACCCGCGCCCGTCACGGTCCACCTCGGGATCAGCTCCGGATCGGTCAGGGCGCGCCAGACCTTCTCGGGAGCGTGCGGGTAGTCGCGGACGATCCTGATCTCGCTCACGGCGGCTCCTCAATCTTCTGTGACTGAAAAAATACAGTAGCAGAATTTTCTGGGGAGCTGTCATAGCCTTGGGCCATGACGACGGGTGCGGTGGACTGGTCGATGTTCGGCGGCTCCAGGGACCAGGCGCCTGTGGGCGAGGGCTTGAGGGAGCGCAAGAAGCGCGAGATGCGGCGCCGGCTCTCCGAGACGGCGACGGAGATGTTCCTGGAGCGCGGCTTCGACGCGGTCCGGGTGTCCGAGATCGCCGCGGCGTGCGGCGTGTCGGAGAAGACGGTCTTCAACTACTTCCCGACCAAGGAAGCGCTGGTCCTGGATCGCTGGGAGAGCACGCTGGCGGCTCTTCCCGCCCTGGCCGATCCCACCGTGCCGCCCGTCGAGGCGGCCCTGTCCATTCTGTCCGGCGAACTCGCCGCGGTGTGCTCCTGGCTCGCCGCCCAGGAGGACACCGATCTGGCCGCCGACATGTTCCGGCGCTTCGGGGCCCTCCTCAGGTCCACCCCCTCCCTCGTCGCCCACCAGCGCGCCACCACGGAGAGGCTCATCGCCGCGGCGGCCGAGGCCCTCGCCCGGCGCACCGGCCGGGCCCCGCTCGACCCCGAACCGCAGATCGCGGCGACCTCGCTCATCGGCCTGTGGGCGGTCCAGTTCCGCAGCATCGGCATGCGGCTGAGGACCGCCCGCACTCCCGAGCGACTCCGGCGGGCCGTCACCGCCGACGTCCACCGCGCGGCCCGCCTCGTGGGCAGGGGTCTGGACACGTTCGACACCTAGTGCCGCGGCAGGTGTTTCGCAGGTACCGGTTCGCTGCGATCCGCGGGGCCAACGGGGCTCGACCGGGTCAGGAGAGCCAGTCGGCGTAGCGGGTGGGGGCGAGGTGGGCGTCCCTGTCGGTGAGAACGTCGCCCTTGACGACGGCGAACATGCCGGCGGTCGGGTCGGTGACGACGGTGCGGTTGTCGCCCTTGTGGGACAGGGTGATCCGGCCCAGCTCGTCCAGAGTGAAGATCTCGGGGCCGGCGATGTTGCGAATGCCGTTCAGCGGGGCGCCCGCGGCCACCTCCGCCACCGCTGCGGCCACGTCCTTCGAGGCGATCGGCTGGATCGGCGTGGCGGGCAGCCGGACGGCGTCGTCCTCCGCGGTCCAGGACATGACGGCGTCCATGAACTCCATGAACTGCGTCGCCCGGACGATCGAGTAGGGGATCGACCCGGCCGCGAGGATGTTCTCCTGGAGCGCCTTGGCCCGGTAGTAGTCCAGCTCCGGCACCTGGTCCACACCGACGATCGAGAGGATGACGAAGTGGCCGACACCGCCCTTGCGGGCCGCGGCCAGAAGGTTGTCCATGGAGGTCTGGAAGAAGGACAGGGAGGCTTCGTCGAAGGTCGGCGAGTTCGTCAGGTTGACGACGACGTCGGCCCCGTCCACCGCCCCGTCCAGTCCCTGGCCGCTGATGACGTCGACTCCGGTGGAGTGCGAGTGCGGCACCGCCTCGTGCCCGGCGGCGTTCAGGTCCCTGACGACCTGTGACCCGATCAGGCCGGTACCGCCGATGACTGCGAACTTCATGACACGCCTCTCGTCGGAGATGTGTCCGCAATATGGCATATGAGCCCCTCCGGCCCCTCCACGCCGGACCGCGTCGGCACGTTGCTGACCACACCGGGAGTCCGGAAACCGGGGGGCACGGCGCGCACCGCCGTGCTTATGATGCTCGGGATGAAGAACTTCTCCTCGTACGGATTGGGGGAATCGTTCGCGCAAGGTGAGTGCTGATGGCACATCACATCGCGCACACGATTCCGTCCCGCCTGCTGATGTGGCAGCGCGTACGTGAGTACGCCGTGCCACCGTCCATGATCGAGGCCGCGACCGCACGGCGTGCGGTGGGTGACTGGGCGGGGGCGTGCGCCGCCGCCCGGATTCACGTCGATCTCGATCTGCGCGCCGTGCGCGACCGCCACGGCACCGATCTCCTCACCCGCCTCCGTGCGGATCTGCGTCGGCTTGCACCGGATCTGCTGCGCTGGCACATGCCCCGGATCGCCCCCGACGGGCGGCTCCGGCCCGGACTCACCGTCTCCCTGGCCCATTACCGGAGTTCCGGCACCACACCCTTGCAGCTGGTGGTACGCACGCCGCCGACCTGGGCGGACGCCGGACAGTGGATGTCCCTGGCCCTGTGGGAGGGGTCTGGGGACGGCACCACCACGCACCATCCGCGTCCGCCTTCACATCAGCACCCGCACCCGCATCCCGACCGGCGTTTCCGGCTCGACTTGCACCGCCATCTCTGGGACTCCGCGCGGAGCGGCGAACTGGCGCGGCGGTGCGGAGCGGCGGCCGGGGCCCCGTCCATGGCTCCGCCGGACCGGCCCCACGCACCCGGGCCGCCGTTCCTGCCGGCGCCACCGGGCCCGCCTGAGCGGCCCGGCCTGCTGGAGTGGTCGGACCTGCCCGCCGTCAACGATTCCACGTGGGCTGTGGCGAGTTGGGCCGCAGAGGCGGAGTTGCTGTTGCGGTCCCAGGGGCGTCCCCGCGGGGCCTTCACCGTGCGGCTCGGTCCCCGGAGGCGTGCCGTACTCGAACTCGTCGCCCCCGACGACAGCCATGCCCCGACGTTCCGGCCGCTTCGGGAGGTCTTGCCGCCGCAAGAAGTGGCGGCGCTCCCGGTGCTACCGGAAGCGGCGGCCCGGGTCCTTCCGGATCTGGAGCTGCTGAGGGCCGGGCTGACGGCGGCCGAGCGGCTGCATCCGCTCGTCGCCGCAGCACTGGGGGCGCCCGGCTCAGCACCGGTGGCCGATCGCGCCTTCGAGCCCGGCGATCCACACCGGGTGGAATGCCGGGGCGAGGTCCATCGGATCGCGCTGCGGAACGGAGTGCTGACGGCGGTCGACCACGATCCGGCCCAACTGCGCCGCGAAGAGCTGCTGGTGGCGCTCGGCGGGCCGGCGCTGCCGTGCCTGCGGGCGATCGACGCCGTGCATCGCAGCCCGGAGGCACTGCCTGCGGTTCGGGAGCGGCTCAACCACGGTGACGCCGTCGGGGCGCTTGCCGTGGTCGAAGGGTTGCTCGGTCCGGGTGCGGTCCTGCGCGAGGGGCCACTCCGGGAGGAACTGGAGTCGGCCGTGGCCCGCCGCATCGACCACGGGCTGTTCCGCTCGGGCCTGGTCAGCGTGCACCCCGGTGCCGTCGGTGGCGGGGACGCCTCGGGCACAGGGCGCACGGAGGCGGGCCACCGCCCCCGGATCGAGCGTCGTACGCCTCCCGAAACGCGCCGCAAGCGGAGCAGCCGGGCCCGGCCCCGCACCGGACTGGCCCGCTGACCGGCTGCCCCCGCCCACCTCCCGCTCCCCCATTGCGCAATGCGCGCCGCGCGCTCCCACGACATCCGGGACGGGACCTCCCGTTCCCTTGTCCGACCCAAGGTGATGCCCATGACCTCCAGCACCGTCCTGCCCGCCCGACCCCCGGCCGCCGGCATGCCCTCACCCACCCCCGCCGACGCATCCGGAACCGGCGCACAACTCGCCCTCGCCGACGACCTTCTGGCCCTCCTGCGGACGACCACCACCGAACCGCGCCCCGACGAGCAGCTCGAAGCGCTCACCCTGGCCGTCGCGGCCGACCTGCCCGTGCTCCTCTGGGGCGAGCCGGGCATCGGCAAGACCGCGGCCCTGACGCAGCTCGCCACCTCCCTCGACCTGCCGCTGACGACCGTGATCGCCAGCGTCCACGAGCCGTCCGACTTCTCGGGGCTGCCCATCGTGGGCGACGACCCGGCGAGGCAGGGGGTGCCGATGGCGCCGCCGCAGTGGGCCGTGGAACTCGTACGGGCCGGGCGGGGGCTGCTCTTCCTCGACGAACTCTCCACCGCCACACCGGCCGTCCAGGCCGCACTGCTCCGAGTGGTCCTTGAGCGGAGGGTCGGTGCGCTGCGCCTGCCGCCGGGGGTGCGGATCGTGGCCGCCGCCAATCCGCGCGCGTCGGCGGCGGACGGATGGGAGCTGAGCCCGCCGCTGGCCAACCGCTTCGTGCACCTGCACTGGGTGCACGACCGGGAGGTGGTGGTACGCGGGCTGGGCGGGGTCTGGCCCCGGGCCGAGCTGCCCCCGCTGGCGCCGGAGCGGCTGGCGGAGGCAGTGGCCTTCGCCCGGCGCGCGGTCTGCGGCTTCCTGAAAGCCCGGCCGACGCTGATCCACCGGCTGCCGGGCGACGAGACACGGCGCGGCGGTGCCTGGCCCTCGCCCCGGAGCTGGGAGGCCGCGTTGACCCTGCTGGCCTTCGGCACGGCGGCCTCCGTCTCCCGGGAGGTGCTGGCGCTGCTGGTGCGGGGGGCGGTGGGGGACGGGCCGGGGCTCGAACTCCTCGCCCATCTCGACCGGATGGACCTGCCGGACCCGGAGTCGCTGCTGGCCGATCCGGCGTCCGCCGAGCTGCCCGCGCGGGGTGATCTGCGTCAGGCGGCCCTGGAGGCGGTGGTGGCTGCCGTCGGGGCACGGCCGGAGCGGGAGCGGTGGGAGGCGGGCTGGGCGGTGCTGGTCCGGGCGCTGGAGACCGGCGCCCCGGACCTGCTGGTCGCCCCCGCGACGACGCTGGCCGCGCTGCGGCGCGACGACTGGGAGGTGCCGGAGGCGGTGGAGCGGCTGGCCGGAGTGGTCGGTCTCGCCCGGCGGGCGGACCGGTCGGTGGGGCGGGCCACGGCACCGGCCGACGCCGGGCGTGCGACGGGGGCGCGCCGATGACGGGGGCCGCGAAGCGCCCGGAGGGGCGCCCGCTGCCGCGCCCGATGCCCCGGCCCGCGCCGCCGCGTCCGGTGCGGGCCACGGTGCCGAGCCCGCCGGCCGGATCCGGCGGGCCGTCCGGCCGGCCCGGGCTCCCGCTGGACATGGACAAACTGCTGGCCGCCCGGCTGCACGCGGTGAAGGTCCGTCCCTACCTGGCCGACGCGCTCTTCGCGCTGCACGTGGTGGAGGACCGGTCGGTGCCGACGATGGCGGTGGACGCGCACTGGCGCTGCTACGTCTCCCCCGGCTTCGTGGCGCGCACCCCGGTGGAGGAGCTGGCGGGCGTCTGGGTGCACGAGGTCTCGCATCTCCTCCGCGACCACCACGGGCGTGGTGAGCGGTATGCGCGGGAGCACGAGGAGCACGGGCCGGGCGAGCGAAGCGAGACGGAAGGCCTCGCGGCCGAAGACTGGGGGAGGCTGCGGCGGAACATCGCCGCCGACTTCGAGATCAACGACGACATCTACGGTGACGGTCTGCCTCTGCCTACCGGAGCCGTGCTGCCCTCGCTCTTGCGGCTGCCCGACGGGCTGCTGATGGAGGAGTACCTGCGGACGGCGTCGATGTCCGGGCTCGCCGCGGACCTGGCCTGGCTGGACTGCGGGAGCGGTGCCGACGGGCAGGACCGGCCGTGGGAGCTGGGACCCGACGGGGCACACGGGCTGAGCAGACAGCAGCGGGACGCGGTCCGCTTCCGGGTCGCGGAGGGGATCAAGGGCCGACCGGGCGACGCGCCCGAGGGGTGGCGCCGATGGGCGGTCGAGGCGTTCCATCCGCCACAGCCGTGGCGGCAGTTGCTGGGAGCGGCGGTCCGCTCGGCGGCGGGTGCGCCGGGAGTGGGCGAGAACCACAGCTACCGGCGTCCGTCCCGGCGCTCGGCCGCCGTCCCGGGGGTACTGCTGCCGAGCCTGCGCCGCACGCCGCCCCGGGTCTGCGTCGTGATCGACACCTCCGGGTCGGTGAGCGACGCGGAGCTGGGCAGCGCGCTGCTGGAGGTGGCGGCGATCTCACGGGCGGTGGGCGGGCGGCGCGACCTGGTCTCGGTGATCTCCTGCGACGCGGCGGCCGGGGTCGCCGTGCCGCTCTGCCGCGCCGAGAACATCGAACTGGTCGGCGGTGGGGGAACGGATCTGCGCTCCGGTTTCGCCCGGGCCCTCCGCTCCCGGCCCCGCCCGGACGTGATCGTCGCCCTGACGGACGGCCAGACGCCGTGGCCTTCCGCGCAGCCACCCTGCCGCACCGTCGTCGGCCTCTTCCCCCGCCCCGCCCGCGCCGTGGACGAGGACAACCCCGACTACGTCCCGGATGCTCCGCCACCCTGGGCGCGTGTCGTCACCATCGGCTGAGAGGGCGACAGGAGCGCGGCGTGTTCCGCGGGATCCCCCACGGCGGGACCCCTCCTGCGGAGCGGTCACGGGGCAGGTGGTTGATCCCCGCAGGTGCGACACATTTCCCGGATGTGTCGCAGTTCGGCCGGTGGACCGTCGCCGGGTGAGGGCGACACGCATTACGGGCGTCCGGGTGAACCTGCTCCCCCGGCTCCCTACGACAGGTCGTCAGCGAGTAGTCCCCAGCGCACGATCCTTGCAGGATCACGCGACCGGGCTTCAGACCGCGGACTACGCTCGCGCCGTCTTCTCCTACCGGGTCCCAGAACCGAGTGAAGACGAGGTTGAGTTGCGTGTCGATCACCGCATGCAACGGAAGGTCACTATCCAAGGCCCCAACCCGATCCCGTACAGGGCCGTGAGCCACGAGGCAGCCCTGCGTATCCGAGCCAGCGACAGCGCTGCGTCACAGGCGCAGCTGACTCAGATCCTGGAGCTGTCCGAAGCCGAGCACATCACCGTGCGCGTCATTCCCTTCGATCTGGAGGGATTCGCCGGTGCCCTGAGCGGCATGGCGTACGCGGGCGCCACTGTCCCTAAACTCGACACGATTGTCTGTGACTCGCCGATCGGAGCCGAGTACATCCACTCGGAGGCCGAGCTGGAGGGCTTTCGGACACTCTTCCAATGGTTGGAGTCCGCGTCCCTTGACACTGGCAAGTCACGGGATCTCATTCGCCGTTTGGCAAGGGAGATGTGAGGCTTGCCATGACCACCTCCGACAACTGGCAGAAATCCTCTTACTCAGGCTTCGGCGATGGCAACGACTGCGTAGAGGTCGCAACCGTCCCCACTCGCGTTGCCGTCCGCGACTCCAAAACCCCGACCCGAGCCACCCTCTCCTTCCCCACCGCCGCCTTCACCACCTTCGTCGAAGCCCTCAAAACCGAGTCCCCTCACGTCACAGCTGCCTGCTAGCCTGCGCAGGCTCGAACACGCGCCCTAAAGGAACAGTCGGCGCGCCGCGCAGTCGAGCGCATCCGGAGTCGCCAGGGGGGCGGACGCATGAGCAGTACCAGTACGGCGTTGGAGCCGGTGACCGACCCGTTCGACGCGCTGCCCGAGCTCGCCCCGCTGCGTGCCGCCGCGCGGGCCGGTGACTGGGCGGCCACCCAGGACTTCTTCACCGGGCTCGACTCCGTCGACAAGGTCTCCTTCGCCGTCGGTGCCCTCGCCGACATCGACGGGACCGAGGAGTACCTGGAGAAGGCCGCGGCGGCCCTGCCCGGCAACCCGCTGCCGGCCACACTGCTCGCCGAGCGGTACATCCGCATCGGCTGGGGCATCCGCAGCGCCGCCCGTGCCAAGCACGTCTCGCGGGAGCAGTTCGACCAGTTCCACGCCTGGCTGCGCAAGGCCGAGCAGCTGCTGATCGAGGTGTGCGCGGAGCAGCCCGGGTACGCCCCCGCCTGGAGCGCCCGGCTGCTGACGGCTCGGGGGCTGGAGCTGGGGCAGTCCGAGGCCCGGCGCCGCTACGACCGGCTGTCGGCCCATCATCCGCACCACTTCCGTGCGCAGTCGCAGTTGCTGCAGCAGCTGTGCCCCAAGTGGGGCGGGTCGTGGGAGGCCTCGCACGGCTTCGCCCAGGAGTGCGCGAGCGCCGCGCCGGACGGCTCGCACGCCGGGGTCCTGGTCGCCGAGGCCCACATCGAACACTGGCTGGAGCTGGACGGGAGCGAGGCCGCGGCCTACATGCGCGGCCTGCCCGTCCGCGACGACCTGCGCCACGCCGCCCAGGTGTCCGTGCTGCACCCGGACTACCGCCCGGGCTGGCACTGGATCACCGGGCACAGCGCCTTCGCCCTGGCGTTCTCGCTCGGCGGCCACCTCGAGGACGCCGCCCGGCACTTCGCCGCCCTGGGCAACACGGCCTCCAGGTCCTCGTGGCAGTACCTGGGCGACTGGAAGAGCCGGTTCGCGAAGTACCGCACGGCCGCGCTGGCGACGCTCTGAGGGGGAGACGGACAGATGACCACGCACGACGCGACCATGAGACCCGAGACCGCGGACCTCACCGGACTCGCCGCCCTCGACGGCCTGGTCGCCCACACCACCGTCCAGGGCATCCCCGTGCTGTACGCCCCGCGCGCCGGCGACATCACCGCCGGTCTCTTCTTCCGGGTGGGGCGTGCCGACGAGACCCTGGCCACGTCCGGCGTCACCCACCTCGTCGAACACCTCGCCCTGCACCGCCTGGGCATGTCCGACGGCCACTACAACGGCGCCACGGCGAACACGTACACCCTCTTCCACGTCACCGGCGGCGAGGACGAGGTCGTCGCCTACCTCAACGACGTCTGCGCGGCCCTGCGCGACCTGCCGCTGGACCGTCTGGAGACGGAGAAGGAGATCCTCCGCACGGAGGCCGCGAGCCGCCCGAGCGGCGTCAACTCCCAGATGCCGCTGTGGCGTTACGGCGCCCAGGGCCACGGACTGTCCAGCTACGAGGAACTCGGCACCTGGGGGCTGACGGCCGAGCAGGTACGCAACTGGGCCGAGACCCGCTTCACCCGGGACAACGCCGTGCTGTGGATCACCAGCGACCGCGTACCGGACGGCCTGGACCTCACCCTGCCCGCCGGCCGGCGCATCCCGGCTCCGGCCGCGTCCAGCGCGCTGCCCGTCACACCCGCCTACATCCGCGGCGACGACGGCCACGTCGTCTTCAACGCCGTACTGCGCCGCTCCACCCCGGCCGCCGTCTTCGCCGACGTCCTGGGCCGCGCCCTGTTCCGGGACCTGCGCCAGGAGGGCGGCTACTCGTACACGGCGGAGGCCGACTACACCCCGCGTGACGCCGACTTCGCCACCCTCACCGCGTACGCCGACGCGTTGCCCCGGAAGCAGGCTGCGGTCGTCGGCGGGTTCGTCGACACGTTCGCCCGCCTGTGTGCGGGCCGTATCGAGCAGGCCGAACTGGACTCCGCACGCGGCAAGATGCTCAAGCAGTACGAGACTCCCGACCTCGGCGCCGCGCTGCTGCCGTCGTACGCGCTCAGCCTGCTGCTCGGCCACCGGATCCTCTCCCCCGAGCAGCTCAAGGCCGAGTTGGCGGCGGTCACGGTCGCGGACCTGCGCGAGGTCGCCCGCGCGGCCTGGGACGACGGCCTGCTGCAGGTGCCCACCCGGGGCGCCGACTGGGCCGGCTTCACGCCCGCCCCGCAGTACTCGTCGTCCGCGGTCACCGGTACCCGGCATCCGTCACTGGAGGACGACGGTGTCACGCTCGTCATCGGCACCGAGGGCGTGAGCCTGCTGCTGCCGGGCGGCCCGGTCACCGTGCGGTACGACGCCTGCGCCGCGATGACCACCCGCCTTGACGGGGCCCGCGTCCTGACCGGCCTGGACGGCTTCCGGGTCGCCGTCGAACCGACCCTGTTCCAGGACGTCACGGCCGAGCGGATCGCGGCACTGGACGCGGCCGTCCCCGCCGCCGCGGTCGTCCCCCTGCCGGCCCGTGATCCGGGACAGATCCCGCAGCCGCGCAAGCGGGAGACCCGGGAGACCACCGTGCGGACGGCCCGGGGCGGTGACGGCAGGAAGGCGGCGCCGCGGCGGTGGCCCGTCGGGCTGGTCCTCATGGTGGCGTTGGACGTGGTGTTCGGGCTGGGGCTGCTGTTCGCCGTCGTCCGCCTGTCCGACGAGGAGCATCCGGCGTGGAGCATCCTCGCCCGCGCGGTCCTGCCGGCCGCGGTGCTGATCCGCTACACCCACCGGGCCTACCGCCGCGCGCGGCTCGCCCGCGGCTGACCAGGGGCCCTGCCACCCCGGTCCGGCACCCGGATCCGGGGTGGCGCCCACGCGATCTACTCCACCGTCACCGACTTCGCCAGGTTCCGCGGCTGGTCCACCTCGTTGCCCCGGGCTGTCGCCAGCTCGCAGGCGAAGACCTGCAACGGCACGGTCGCGACCAGCGGCTGGAGCAGGGTCGGTGTCGCCGGGATGCTGATCAGGTGGTCGGCGTACGGGACGACCGCCTCGTCGCCCTCCTCCGCGATCACGATCGTGCGCGCACCCCGCGCCCGGATCTCCTGGATGTTGGAGACGATCTTGTCGTGCAGGACCGAGCGTCCGCGTGGCGAGGGCACCACCACGACCACCGGCAGGTCCTCCTCGATCAGCGCGATCGGCCCGTGCTTCAGCTCCCC
Organism: Streptomyces sp. NPDC001848; assembly: GCF_042891915.1. Taxonomy (NCBI): domain Bacteria; kingdom Bacillati; phylum Actinomycetota; class Actinomycetes; order Kitasatosporales; family Streptomycetaceae; genus Streptomyces; species Streptomyces sp. NPDC001848. Next base: position 188,730 of record NZ_JBIATP010000012.1, read on the forward strand.
CGCGGCGAAGCCCTCGGCGTGCATGTACGCCAGTTCCTTGAGCTTGAGGGCGCCTTCCAGGGCGACCGGGTAGCCGACGTGCCGGCCCAGGAACAGCACCGTGTTCTTGTCGGCGAGGGAGCGCGCCAGCCGCCGTACCGGCTCCATGGTCTCCAGGACCCGCTCGACCTCGTCGGAGATCCTCGACAGGTCGCGGATGACGTCCTGGATCTCGTCGCCCCACTTGGTGCCGCGTACCTGGCCCAGGTACAGGGCCACCAGGTAGCAGGCCACGAGCTGCGTCAGGAACGCCTTCGTGGACGCGACCGCGACCTCCGGCCCCGCATGCGTGTACAGGACCGCGTCCGACTCCCGCGGAATCGTCGAGCCGTTGGTGTTGCAGATCGCCAGCACCTTGGAGCCCTGCTCGCGGGCGTGGCGCAGGGCCATCAGGGTGTCCATGGTCTCGCCGGACTGGGAGATGGCGATGACCAGGGTCCGCGGGTCCAGGATGGGGTCGCGGTAGCGGAACTCACTGGCCAGTTCGACCTCGCAGGGGATCCGCGTCCAGTGCTCGATGGCGTACTTGGCGATCAGCCCGGCGTGGAAGGCGGTCCCGCAGGCCACGATCACGACCTTGTCGACCTCGCGCAGTTCGGCGGGCGAGATCCGCAGTTCGTCCAGGCGCAGTGAGCCGGAGGCGTCGATACGGCCGAGGAGCGTGTCGGCGACGGCCTTGGGCTGCTCGGCGATCTCCTTGAGCATGAAGTAGTCGTAGCCGCCCTTCTCGGCGGCCGAGGCGTCCCAGTCGACGTGGTACGAGTGCACGTCGGCGGGCCGACCGTCGAAGCCGGTGACCGTCACGCCGTCGCGGCGCAGTTCCACCACCTGGTCCTGGCCCAGCTCGATCGCGGAGCGGGTGTGGGCGATGAACGCGGCCACGTCGGAGGCGAGGAAGGCCTCGCCTTCGCCGACGCCGACCACGAGGGGCGAGTTGCGGCGTGCGCCGACGACCACGTCCGGCTCGTCGGCGTGCACCGCGACCAGCGTGAACGCGCCCTCCAGCCGCCTGCACACGAGCCGCATCGACTCCGCGAGGTCCGCGGTCGCGGAGAACTCCTCGGCGAGCAGGTGGGCGACGACCTCGGTGTCCGTCTCGGAGGCGAGGGTGTGTCCCCGCTCCTCCAGCTCGGCGCGCAGCAGCGCGAAGTTCTCGATGATCCCGTTGTGGACGACGGCGACGCGGCCCGCGTTGTCGAGGTGCGGATGCGCGTTCGGGTCGTTCGGGGCGCCGTGGGTGGCCCACCGGGTGTGCCCGATGCCCGTTGTGCCGGTCGGCAGCGGCCGGTCGACCAGTTCCTTCTCCAGGTTGACCAGCTTCCCGGCCTTCTTCGCGGCGGCCAGTCCGCCGTCCGCGAGCACGGCGACACCCGCCGAGTCGTAGCCCCGGTACTCCAGCCGCTTCAGCCCGGCCATGACGACGTCGAGTGCCGACTGCGATCCCACGTAACCCACGATTCCGCACATGATCCGCAGCCTACGGTCCGACGGCGGCCGATACCTGCCTGCGCGTGCCCGAAATCGGAAATTCCCACCGGGGTACGAACGCCCCCGGTGGGCTGGTTCCCGCGACGGCTCAGCCGAGCTTGGCGAGCTGGGCGTCGACGATCTCCGTGGGGAAGTCGAAGTCCTTGCCCGTGGCGGGCGAGGCGAGGTCGATGGCCGGGAAGTACGCGAGGGTGGCGCCCTTGCGGACGACGACGCCCTTCACCGGGGCCTTGATGCCCTCATCGCGTCCACCAGGCTGGTCAGGGCCGGCGCCTCGTCGGCGCCCTGCGGCGCGGCGGTGACGGTGACCTTGCCGACCTTGGTCTTGTCGCTCCCGACGGTGAAGGCGAAGCCGCCGGCGCACTTCGTCGCGGCCGTCTTCAGGTCGGCGAAGGCCTTCGCCGCGCCGCCGTCCTCGTAGGAGGCCAGCGTGATCACGACCTTGGCCCGGTCGAGGGCTGCGAGGATGGCGTCCTCGGCACTCCTTCCCGCGGTGGGCTTCTTCGCCTCACCCGTCCACTGCCGCTTCACGGTGGCCGAGGGCTTGCCGACGTAGGAGCCGACCTGGAGGTGGGCGAGCGGCGTGCAGGCCGCGTCGTCCGTCTTCGCCTTGTCCTCGCGATGTCGTCCTTCGCCGGCACCTTGGTGACGAGCTTCCCGCTCGTGACGTCCGCCTGCGTGAGCGCGGCCCTCTCCAACCCGGCGGCGCCCAGCGCCTTGGCGGGAGCGGCGGAGGCCGTCTTGTCCGCCTGGGCGGACTTGCTGTCGCCGGCCCTGCCGTCGCTGTCGCTGTCGCCGGAGCCGCCGCAGGCGGTGGCGAGGAGAGCGAGGGCGGCGGCCGACGCGGCGAGGGCGGTGCGACGCACGGCGACGCCGTGACGCGGACGTGATCTTCATCCGGAGCCTCGGAGTCCCCGACACGGGGCCCGCACGCCGAGAGTGCGGGCCCTTGAGCGTGCCCTGCGCCCACGTGACGCAGCCCACCCCCCACCCCGTTCAAACTCCGTTAACAATGGACTGTGATCTCTCCGGTCTCCTCGATGCCCCGGAGCGCCCACCGGCCCAGGCCGGAGGCGACTCCCTACGTGGACCTCACCCGTGCCGAGTGGAGTGCGCTGCGCGACAAGACGCCGCTGCCGCTGACCGCCGAGGAGGTCGAGAAGCTGCGCGGTCTCGGTGACGTCATCGACCTCGACGAGGTACGGGACATCTATCTGCCGCTGTCCCGGCTGCTCAACCTGTACGTGAAGGCCACGGACGGCCTGCGCGGCGCCCTGAACACCTTCCTCGGGGAGCAGGGCTCCCAGGCCGGCACCCCGTTCGTGATAGGGGTGGCCGGCTCCGTCGCCGTCGGGAAGTCCACCGTGTCCCGTCTCCTCCAAGCCCTCCTCTCCCGCTGGCCGGAACACCCACGCGTCGAACTGGTGACCACTGACGGCTTCCTGCTGCCCACCAAGGAACTGCGGGCCCGGGGCCTGATGTCGCGCAAGGGCTTCCCCGAGTCGTACGACCGCCGCGCGCTCACCCGTTTCGTCGCCGACATCAAGGCCGGCAAGGACGAGGTCACCGCGCCCGTCTACTCCCACCTGATCTACGACATCGTCCCGGGCCGGAAGCTCACCGTGCGTCGCCCGGACATCCTGATCGTCGAGGGCCTGAACGTCCTGCAGCCCGCCCTGCCCGGCAAGGACGGCCGCACCCGGGTCGGTCTCGCGGACTACTTCGACTTCAGCGTGTACGTCGACGCCCGCACCGAGGACATCGAGCAGTGGTACCTCAACCGGTTCCGCAAGCTGCGCGACACCGCCTTCCAGGACCCGTCCTCGTACTTCCGCAAGTACACCCAGGTCGCCGAGGAGGAGGCCCTCGACTACGCCCGCACGATGTGGCGCACCATCAACAAACCGAACCTGGTGGAGAACATCGCCCCCACCCGCGGGCGCGCCACCCTGGTGCTGCGCAAGGGCCCGGACCACAAGGTGCAGCGGCTGAGCCTGCGGAAACTGTGACGGCTACCCTGCGGGCATGTCGCATCTGCGCCTGATCACCCGGCCGAGCGGACGGCGGAGGTGGTGCGTCTGATCGAAAGGACGGTCGGCACCACGCACCTCGTCGTCATACCGGGTGCCGCCCGCAACCCGGCCGGGGACGTCGTGCTGTGCGACGTCGCACGGGAGGCCGCGGACGAACTCCTCAGCGCACTCCAGGAATTGGGCCTCGAAAGCACCGGGTCCATCGCGGTCGAGACCATCGACCTGTCGCTGTCCAAGCGCGGAGAAAGCCGAGGCGGAGGCGCCGGGCGAGGGCGCGGACGCGGTGGCTTCGCGCTGGCGATGGCGGTGACGGTCGGCTTCAGTCTCTTCATGGACGCGGTCGGCCTGTTCCGCAGGGGGAAGCTGGAGGGCGCGCGGCCCAACACCAGCTTCGTCTACGCCCCCGACGCGTTCTCGTTCGTCGTGGCCGTGCTCGCCGGAGCGGCCGGCACGCTCTCGCTGACGTCGGCCAAGTCCGGTGCCCTCGTCGGCGTCGCCGTCTCCGTGACGACCGTCCCGGCCGCCGCCGACGCGGCCGTGGCACTGGCCTACGGGGACACCCGGCAGACGGCCGGCTCGACGGTTCAGCTCCTGCTGAACCTGCTCGGCATCGTGCTCGCCGGCACGCCCACCCCGCTGGCCCAGAAGTGGTTCTGGGCGAGGCAGCGCGAGCGTGCCACGAAAACCGGTTAGCCGAGCGCCGACTTCACCGCATCGGCCAGCCGCCCGGCCACCGACCGCGCCTGGTCGATGTCCGCGGCCTCGACCATGACCCGTACCAGGGGCTCGGTGCCCGACGGCCGCAGCAGCACCCGCCCGGTCGCGCCCAGCTCCCGCTCCGCCTCGGTCACGGCGGCGGCCAGGTCCGGGGACGAGCCGACCCGGGACCTGTCCACGTCCGGCACGTTCACCAGCACCTGCGGCAGCCGCTCCATCACGGAGGCCAGCTCGCGCAGCGTACGGCCGGTCTCGGCGACCCGAGCGGCCAGCATCAGACCGGTCAGCGTGCCGTCACCGGTGGTGGCGTGGTCGAGGATGATGACGTGGCCGGACTGCTCGCCGCCGAGCGCGTAGCCCTTCTCCTTCATCTCCTCCAGCACGTACCGGTCGCCGACCGCGGTCTGCACCAGCTGGATGCCCTCGCGCTCCATGGCCAGCTTGAAGCCCAGGTTGGACATGACCGTCGCGACGACGGTGTCGGAGCGCAGCGCCGAACGTTCCCGCATCGCCAGCGCGAGCACGGCGAGGATCTGGTCGCCGTCCACCTCCTCGCCGGTGTGGTCCACGGCGAGGCAGCGGTCGGCGTCGCCGTCGTGCGCGATGCCGAAGTCGGCGCCGTGCTCGACGACGGCCGCCTTGAGCTTGTCCAGGTGGGTGGAGCCGCAGCCGTCGTTGATGTTGAGGCCGTCCGGCTCCGCGCCGATGGTGACGATCTCGGCGCCCGCGCGGGCGAACGCCTCGGGCGAGACCCGGGAGGCGGCGCCGTGCGCCTCGTCGAGGACGATCTTGAGTCCGTCCAGACGGTTCGGCAGGACGCCCAGGAGATGGGCCACGTACTGGTCGAAGCCCTCGCGGTACGACGTCACACGGCCGACCCCGGCCCCGGTGGGCCGGTCCCAGGGGGCGCCGGTGCGGTGCTCCTCGTACACGGCCTCGATCTTGTCCTCCAGGTCGTCGGCGAGCTTGTGGCCGCCGCGGGCGAAGAACTTGACGCCGTTGTCGGGCATGGCGTTGTGGCTGGCGGAGAGCATCACGCCGAGGTCCGCACCGAGCGCGCCCGTCAGGTACGCGACGGCCGGGGTGGGCAGCACGCCGACCCGCAGCACGTCCACGCCCGCGCTCGCGAGACCGGCGACCACGGCGGCTTCCAGGAACTCCCCGGACGCGCGCGGGTCCCGTCCGACCACCGCCTTCGGCTTGTGGCCCTCGAACGTGCCCGCCTCGGCCAGTACGTGCGCCGCCGCGACGGACAGGCCGAGCGCCATCTCGGCCGTGAGATCCGCGTTGGCGACACCGCGCACGCCGTCCGTGCCGAAGAGTCGTCCCACTGTGGTGTCCTCCGAACTTGCTGCGAATGTGCGGCTCATGCCGAGTGACCGGACAGGAGCGGAATACGTACGTCCAGCCGACGTAATACCGTCGACGCGATCCCGCCGACACGGTCCCGCTGTCACACGTCCCGTCGACCCCCGTACCGCGGCCCTGTCCTGTATGGCTTCCCCGGAGCCCCCGCCAGGACTGTCGGGATTGCTCCATAAGCTCCAAAAGCCGGTGATAAGCACCGTCCCCCGTTAAACGAACCGCCCCGGCGGCACGGAACGTGCCGCCGGGGCGATGCGTGCATGCGCACAGCAGGCAGGGGGTCGCCCGCTGTGACCAGCGGACGCGACTAGCGCTTGCTGTACTGCGGAGCCTTGCGGGCCTTCTTCAGACCGGCCTTCTTGCGCTCAACCGCACGGTCGTCGCGACGCAGGAAGCCGGCCTTCTTCAGCGGGCCGCGGTTGTTGTCGACGTCCGCCTCGTTCAGGGCGCGGGCGACACCGAGACGGAGCGCACCGGCCTGACCGGAGACGCCGCCACCCGCGATACGGGCGATGACGTCGTAGCGGCCCTCGAGCTCGAGCACCTTGAAGGGCTCGTTGACCTCCTGCTGGTGCACCTTGTTCGGGAAGTAGTCCTCGAGCGTGCGCCCGTTGATCTTCCACTTGCCGGTGCCCGGGACGATCCGGACGCGGGCGATGGCGTTCTTGCGGCGGCCCAGGCCGGCGGCCGGCTGGGGCTCACCGAAGCGGGAGGCGAGGGACTCGGAGGTGTACTCACCCTCCAGCGGGACCTCGGTCTCGGTGGTGTAGCTGTCGATGTCAAGCTCTTCGAGCGGCTGCTCGGCAGTGGTCTCGGCCACGATTCTCCTCAGATTCTCTTCAGTCTTAGGGGGTGGCCGGACTTACTGCGCGACCTGGGTGATCTCGAACGGCACCGGCTGCTGGGCAGCGTGCGGGTGCTGGTCACCCTTGTAGACCTTCAGCTTCGAGAGCATCTGACGGCCCAGGGAGTTCTTGGGGAGCATGCCCTTGACGGCCTTCTCGATGGCCTTCTCGGGGTTGTTCGCCAGCAGGTCGTCGTAGCGGACCGAGCGCAGACCACCCGGGTAGCCGGAGTGGCGGTACGCCATCTTCTGGGTCCGCTTGTTACCGGACAGGTGGACCTTGTCCGCGTTGATGATGATGACGAAGTCACCCGCGTCCACGTGGGGCGCGTAGATGGGCTTGTGCTTGCCGCGCAGGAGCGTGGCAGCGGTGGAGGCGAGACGGCCCAGGACGACGTCCTGCGCGTCAATGACGTGCCACTGACGCGTCACATCGCCGGGCTTGGGGCTGTACGTACGCACGGTTCGTAGCCTTCGCTTCTTCAGTGAGGTTCCTGACAAGGTCACCGAAGACGATCACGACAGCCCTGACCGCACAGCGGTGACGCAAGCCGCGTGCTGGTCGCTGGTCATCGGCCCGGTGGACCGGTGTAAGGGCCCCTCACGTGAGAATGAGCAAGCCAATACACACAACGAACAGCCAGGATAACGGCGCCCATGAGAAGGGTCAAAACGGGGACGTCGCCGCGACGGCGCCCCGGAGCCGGTGACTGTGCCGTTGCTGTAGGGGTTACCGAACGGGAACAAGCGTGCCCGTGGCCCGTCTAAGATGCGCCGCATGAGTTATGGGCAGGGGGAGCCCCAGTGGGATCCCTGGAAACCGAGTTCCCAGCAACCCCAGTGGGGCAGTCAGAGCGGTTCGCCGGACTGGGCCGCGCTCGCCGAGGCCTCGGAGGCCCGCAACAGGCGCCGCCGGCTGCTGATGATCGTCGGCGGTGCCCTGGCCACGGTCGGGGTCGGTGCCGCCGTAGCCGTGGCGGTGGTGTCCGCGAACGGCGGCAGCGAGGCCTCCAACAGGCCGGCCAGTGCCCTGCCCAGCACCGCGAACATCCCCAGTGCGAGCGCCGACGCCGCCCCGTCCTTCGCGCCGACCTCGGCCCCGCCGCCGCTGAACCCGATGGACTTCATATCCAGCGCCAAGAAGGACACGGCCCCCATCAGCGCGGACACGCTGTTCCCCGGCACCCAGCTGACCATGGGCACGAACGTCTACAAGAAGGGTCCCACCGCCTCCACCACGAACTGCGCGTCGGCCGTCCAGGGCACCCTGCCCGCGGTGCTCAGCAAGAACGACTGCACCCGCCTCATCCGCGCCACCTACAGCAAGGACGGCGTCGCGGTCACGGTCGGCGTCGCCCTGTTCGACACCGCGGCCAAGGCCACGAAGGCCAGGCAGGAGGCGGACGCCAAGAGCATCCTCACCTCGCTGACCGGCAAGGGCGTGCCGCCGTTCTGCCGTACGACCATCTGCCGCTCGACCACCAACTCCTACGGCCGCTACGCGTACTTCACGATCGCCGGGTTCACCAACGGCAAGGACGTGACGACCAAGGACGTCAAGGTCTTCCAGGCCGGCGACGACCTGGCCGAGTTCGCGTTCCGCCAGATCCGCCGCCGCGGCGAGGCACAGGCGTCGGCGGCGGCGAACCGGTAGCCGGGGCCGCGCCCCGGCCACCGCGCTTCCGCGGCAGTGGTCGACCTAACAGGCGTCGCACCCTGCCGTGCCGGGCAGCGACCGCTTGTTGCGCGCCGCCCGGTTCCGCTCGGCGAGCAGTTCGTCCGCCGGGTAGCCGACCTCCTCCAGGGTCAGCCCGTGCGGTCGTACGACGTGCACCGCGGAGTCCCGCACCCCGGCGGCCAGCACCTTGGCGGGCCAGTCGGGCGGGCGGTGGCCGTCGCCGACGAAGAGCAGGGCGCCGATGAGCGAACGCACCATGTTGTGGCAGAAGGCGTCCGCGCGGACCGTGGCGGTGATGATCCCGTCCGCTCCGCGCACCAGGCTCAGCTCCTGCAGCGTGCGGATGGTGGTCGCGCCTTCCCTCTTCTTGCAGTAGGCCGCGAAGTCGTGCTCCCCCAGCAGCCCGCGGGCCGCCTCGTTCATGGCGTCGACGTCCAGGGGCCAGTCGTGCCACAGGACGTGGTGGCGCAGCAGCGGATCGACACCTCCCGGGTTGTCGGTGACCCGGTAGGCGTAGCGGCGCCAGATCGCCGAGAAGCGGGCGTTGAAGCCGCTGGGAGCTTCCCGCAGGGCCCACACCCTGACGTCCCTCGGCAGCCGTCCTGCGAGCCGCTTGAGCAGCTTCCCACGGTGTTCGCCCCACACCTGCAGCGGCAGGTCGACATGGGCGACCTGCCCCCGGGCGTGCACCCCGGCGTCGGTCCGCCCGGCGACGGTCAGCTCGTAGGTCTCCGCGGAGCGGGTGACGGTACGCAGGGCGTCCTCGATCTCCCCCTGGACGGTCCGCCTGCCGCCGGCCTGCTTGGCCCAGCCGTGGAAGTCGGTGCCGTCGTAGGACAGGTCGAGGCGGATGCGGACGTAACCGGGCTGTACTTCGTCACTCACGTGGGCATCCTCTCAGGTACGCGAAAGCGGGCCCGCCCGGCAAGGGCGGACCCGCTCAGCGCGAGGTGGAACCTCAGGCGTCCTTCGACTCCTCGGCAGCGGCCTCCTCGGCCGGCGCCTCGGTGGTCTCGTCGGCCTTCGTCTCCTCAGCCTTGGCCTCGGACTCCTTGACGGCACGCTTGGTCGCCGCCTCGGCCTCGCCGACCGCCTTCTGCTGCACCGTCAGCGCCTCGACCAGCTCGATGACGGCCATGGGCGCGTTGTCGCCACGGCGGTTACCGATCTTGGTGATGCGGGTGTAACCACCCGGACGGTTCTCGTAGCGCGGGCCGATCTCGGTGAAGAGCGTGTGGACGACGCTCTTGTCCGTGATGACCTGGAGCACCTGGCGGCGGTTGTGAAGGTCGCCCTTCTTCGCCTTGGTGATCAGACGCTCGGCGTACGGGCGCAGGCGGCGGGCCTTCGCCTCGGTGGTGGTGATACGGCCGTGCTCGAACAGCGACCTCGCGAGGTTGGCGAGGATGTGCTTCTCGTGCGCGGCACTGCCGCCCAGACGGGCACCCTTGGTGGGCTTCGGCATGGTTCTTCTCCTGTGTGTCTGCCCCGGCCGTGTCAGGTACCGGAGTCAGTATCCGAGCAGGCGGTCGCCTGTCGGAGACCCGCGCCCCATAGGGGCGCGGGGAACTGCGCGACCAGCCACAACCGGCCCGCAGACACAGTACGGCCTCCTCGCGGAGCGCTCAGTACTGCTCGGTCTCGACGAACCCGGCGTCCGCGTCGTCGTCCGCACCAAAGGCGTCCGCAGCCGCGGTCGGGTCGAATCCAGGCGGGCTGTCCTTGAGCGCCAGGCCCATGCCGGCCAGCTTCGCCTTGACCTCGTCGATCGACTTCGCACCGAAGTTGCGGATGTCGAGGAGGTCGGCCTCGGAGCGGGCGACGAGCTCACCCACGGAGTGGATGCCCTCACGCTTGAGGCAGTTGTACGACCGAACGGTGAGCTCCAGCTCCTCGATCGGAAGGGCCAGGTCCGCAGCGAGCGCAGCGTCCGTCGGGGACGGGCCCATGTCGATGCCCTCGGCGTCGATGTTCAGCTCGCGGGCCAGACCGAACAGCTCGACCAGGGTCTTGCCGGCCGACGCCATGGCGTCCCGCGGACGCATGGCCTGCTTGGTCTCGACGTCGACGATCAGCTTGTCGAAGTCGGTGCGCTGCTCGACACGGGTGGCCTCGACCTTGTACGTGACCTTCAGCACGGGGCTGTAGATCGAGTCGACCGGGATACGGCCGATCTCCTGGCCCACCTGCTTGTTCTGCACGGCGGAGACGTAACCACGGCCACGCTCGACCGTGAGCTCCATCTCCAGCTTGCCCTTGCCGTTGAGCGTGGCGAGGACCAGGTCGGGGTTGTGCACCTCGACACCGGCCGGGGGCGCGATGTCGGCGGCGGTGACCAGACCCGGGCCCTGCTTGCGCAGGTACATCACGACCGGCTCGTCGTGCTCCGAGGAGACGACCAGCTGCTTGATGTTGAGGATCAGGTCGGTGACGTCCTCCTTGACGCCCGGCACGGTGGTGAACTCGTGCAGGACGCCGTCGATGCGGATGCTGGTGACAGCAGCGCCGGGGATCGACGACAGGAGCGTACGGCGGAGGGAGTTGCCGAGGGTGTAGCCGAAGCCCGGCTCCAGCGGCTCGATCACGAACCGGGAGCGGAACTCGTCGACGACCTCTTCGGTCAACGAGGGACGCTGAGCGATCAGCATGTGTGGATCAGATCCTTCAGTCGGGGGCGCCCGCTATATGACGCCCGACCACACCGCACCCGGAGGGGTGCGGGTACTGCAAGGGTACGGGCGGTACGGCCCGGAACGGGACCGTACCGCCCGAATCCTCGAAGCCGGGCCCTGCCTCAGACGCGGCGGCGCTTCGGCGGGCGGCAGCCGTTGTGCGGGGTCGGGGTGACGTCCTGGATGGAGCCGACCTCGAGGCCCGTGGCCTGCAGGGAGCGGATCGCGGTCTCACGACCGGAGCCCGGGCCCTTGACGAACACGTCGACCTTGCGCATGCCGTGCTCCTGGGCGCGGCGGGCGGCCGACTCGGCGGCCATCTGCGCGGCGAACGGCGTGGACTTCCGGGAGCCCTTGAAGCCGACGTGGCCGGCGGAGGCCCAGGAGATCACGTTGCCGGACGGGTCGGTGATCGAAACGATGGTGTTGTTGAACGTGCTCTTGATGTGCGCGTGGCCGTGAGCGACGTTCTTCTTTTCCTTGCGGCGCACCTTCTTGGCAGCGCCCTGACGTCCCTTGGGGGGCATCCTTTAACTCCTACGGGAGGTGGTCGGTCCTACAGCGAAGACCGTGGACAGGTGTCCGCTGCGGACTACTTCTTGCCCGGCTTCTTCTTGCCGGCGATGGCGCGACGCGGGCCCTTGCGGGTACGGGCGTTGGTGCTGGTGCGCTGGCCACGGACGGGCAGACCACGGCGGTGACGCAGACCCTGGTAGGTGCCGATCTCGACCTTGCGGCGGATGTCGGCCTGGATCTCGCGACGGAGGTCACCCTCGGTCTTGATGTTGTTGTCGACGTACTCGCGGATCGCGACCAGTTGCTCCTCGGTGAGGTCGCGAACACGGGTGTTCGGGTCCACACCGGTGGCAGCCAGCGTCTGCTTCGAGAGGGTCCGGCCGATGCCGAACACGTAGGTGAGGGCGATCTCCACGCGCTTTTCGCGCGGGATGTCGACACCGGAAACGCGTGCCATTCAATGGCTCCTGGTGATCTTCGGAGGTCTTCCACAGAACCGGTTCCCAGCCGCCGTGTCAGGTACGAACTGGGTCCCCGGCCTCCGAACCGGGGGTGTCAAGCCGCCTCGACGGCTTGGGCCCTGCGTATGAACATATTCAGCTCGCGTCGCGCGAAACTCTGCGATAGCGGTGCAGAGGGTGCGGTCGTTCGTGCGTCAGCCCTGGCGCTGCTTGTGGCGCGGGTTCTCGCAGATGACCATGACCCGGCCGTGACGGCGGATCACCCTGCACTTGTCGCAGATCTTCTTGACGCTCGGCTTGACCTTCATGGGATGTGAGGTTCTCCGGGTCAGTTGCCGGCGGCCCCGCTCACGCGGGACGTGGGCAAGATCTACTTGTACCGGTAGACGATCCGGCCACGCGTCAGGTCGTACGGAGACAACTCCACCACGACCCGGTCGTCAGGGAGGATGCGGATGTAGTGCATACGCATCTTGCCGCTGATGTGTGCCAGGACCTGGTGGCCGTTCTGGAGCTCGACCTTGAACATGGCGTTCGGAAGAGACTCGACGACAGTGCCCTCGATCTCGATGGCACCTTGCTTCTTGGCCACGCTTCGCCCTTCGAATCGACTACCTTGATCGACTCCTGGTGCGCCTTACGCGTGCATGCGGACATGCGGGTGCACAAGAGCCGACGAGTCAGTCTACGTCAGCGCACCCGGAAAGACGAATCGCGAAAGTCTGCCCCATCGGGGTGATCGATAAGCCCAAGGAACCGTTCCTTGACCGGCGTCAGGCCAGCGGGTCCGGCGCCGCCGTGATCCCGTACTCGGCCGGCTTCGCCTTGCCCCCGGCCTCTCCTCGACGCCGCTCTCGCGGGCTCGGCGCCTCGGGCGCCTCACAAGCTTCGAGCGGCTGCGCCGGCCTCCGACCGGCGGTCGTGGGTCCGGACGGCGTCAGCCCAGCGGGTCCGGCGCCGCCGTGATCCCGTACTCGGCCAGCTTCGCCTTGCCCCCGGCCTCTCCTCGACGCCGCTCTCGCGGGCTCGGCGCCTCGGGCGCCTCACAAGCTTCGAGCGGCTGCGCCGGCCTCCGAC